>NZ_JASGEF010000024.1:0-9734 GCF_047606665.1 Micropruina sp.
CTCAACATCAACCCAAGATTCACCGGGAACCGTCCCCAGTGACCAAGAGAACCGTCTCCGGTAACCGAAAGAACCGTCCCCAGTCAGGCGAAATTCGAACGCGGAAGAACCGTCCCCGGCGTGCGACGGGGGGCGGGTCAGGAGGGGAGGTCGGCGGCGAGAGAGTTGAGGCGGTCGTTCAGGGCGCGGCGTCCGGAGCGGTCGACGGTCACGACGAGGACCTCGACGCCGTGAATCGGACGGCGGAGCGCGGCGGTGAGTTCGGCGACGGCGGTCACCCGCAGGGCTCGGACGCCGTGGGCTTCGGCGAGGCGGGCCAGGTCCACGCCGGGTGGGGTCGCGAAGACGCGCTCGAACGATCCGGCGTACCGGGGGTCGCCGTATTCGAGGGTGGCGAAGATGCTGCCGCCGGAGTCGTCGGCGACCACGACACGCAGATCCGGACGCCGTTCGCCCAGCCCGGCGGCCAGGCCGTTGCCGTCGTGCAGGAAGGTCAGGTCGCCGCAGAGCAGGGTCAGCGGTTCATCGGACGCCAGCGCGATGCCGACCGCGGTGGAGATCGTGCCGTCGATGCCGGCCAGGCCACGGTTGGCGAACACCCGCGCCGCCCCGCCAGGCGCCAGGTCGGCGTCCCGGATCGGCTGGCTGTTGCCGAGCATCAGCAGTCCGTCGCCGACCGCCTCGACCACCGCGGACGCCACGGCCGGCCCGGTCAACACCACCTGCTCAGCAAGCACCGCATCGACCCGTGCGGCCACGACGGCGTCCGCGGCCTGCCACCGCGCCAGCCACTCGGCGCCCTCGGGCGACACACCTGACTCCGCCCGCAAACCAGGCACGACCAACGTCGCCTGCCATCCGGCATCCGGCCACTCCGGGGCGGCGCTGACCACAGCGACCTCGACATTATCCCTTGCCAACAGCCTATTCACCGGACGCGACAAGGTCGGGTGCCCGAATACCACGACCCGTTCCACGTCGTCGGCGAGCGGCGAGCCGAGCAGCAGCCGTCCGGTCCGCAAGGCCGTGGCCCGCGCATTGCTGGAGGGTTCGGCCACCAACGGCAAGCCCGCCGCGGAGGCGAATTCGGCGGCCTGGCGTCCGACCTCGACCGAGGCGTCCCCGCAGATCACCACGGTCCGCGGCCCGGCCGGCAAAGGCACCGCCCCGAGCGCACCCACCGGCTCCTGCATCACCGGGCGCACCGACGGCACCGCGATGTCGTCGACCAGCGGCTGATCGAGTTCCACGTTCAGCTGCACCGGTCCCGGATTCCGGCTGCCCAGCCCGGCCGCGAGCAGGCAGCCGCGGGCCGTCTGCGCCGCCCAGGACGCCGCCGGCGCCGCCGACGACACCCGCGCCGACCAGCGCACGAACGGCTGGAAGAGCCGGGACTGATCGGTGGTCTGGTTGGCCGCGAAACCGACCAGCGCGGCAGGCCGGTCGGCGCTGACCACCAGCAGCGGGACGCCGCCGTGGTGCGCCTCCATCACGGCCGGCATCAGGTTGCCGACCGCCGTCCCGGACGTCGTCACCACCGGCACGACCCGTCCGGACGCCTTCGCCAGGCCGAGCGCCAGGAAGCCGGCGCTGCGCTCGTCGAAGCGGACGTGCAGCCGCAGGCGTCCGTCGGCCTCGGCACGGGCCAGCGTCAACGCGAGGGGGGCGCTGCGGGAGCCCGGCGCGAGCACGGCGTCCGTCACGCCCTGGGCACACAGTTGCGCCACGATCGTGCCGGCGCACACCGACGAGCTCACCAGGTTCCCTCTTCCACTTCGGACAGCCGCCGGCGCCACCACTGGTCCAGTTCGTCCGCTGCCCGCCAATCATTGCCGCTGGGGACGACCCGGCGCACCTCGATCGCGCCATCGACGGCCGCCAGCGGCCGATCGGTGACGTCGCGGGCCAACAGTGCGACCGTGTTCAGCCCGCAGGCGTACGGCAATTCAGGCAGTGCGGCGGCCAGAGCGACGCCGGCCGCGATGCCCACCGAGCTTTCCAACGCCGACGACACCACCACCGGCATGGCCAGCCGTTCGGCCAGCTCCAGGCAGGCCCGGACGCCTCCCAGCGGCTGCACCTTCAGCACCGCGACATCCGCGGCGTCCAGGGCCGCGACCTGTTCCGGATCGCCGGACCGCCGAATCGACTCGTCGGCCGCCACCGGGACGTCGACGCCCGACCGGGCCAGCCGCACCCGCAGCTCGGCCAGTTCTTCGACGCCGGCGCACGGCTGCTCGGCATATTCGAGGTCGAAGCGGGCGAGTGCGCGCAACGCCCGGACGGCCTCGTCCACGTCCCAGGCGCCGTTGGCGTCGATGCGCACCCGTCCGGACGCCCCGAGCGCGTCGCGCACCGCCTCCACCCGCGCCATGTCGTCGGCGAGCGACTGGCCGCGTTCGGCGACCTTGACCTTCGCCGTCCGACAGCCCCCGGCCAGGGCGAACGCCCCGGCGCGTTCGGCGTCCACGGCCGGGACGATGCTGTTCACCGGCACCCGCGACCGGACGGGCGCCGGCCAGCCCACCTCGGCCGCCTCGAGCGCGGCCCGCCACCAGGCGTCGATCTCGGGCCGGGTGTATTCGGGGAACGGACTCCACTCCCCCCAGCCGGCAGCGCCCTGCAACACAATGCCGGAACGCCTCGTGACGCCCCGAAAACACGTTGTCAGCGGGACGTCGTAGGTGACGGTGAGAGGCCGCATTCAGCCCCCGATCAGCAGGCCGAGCGCCATTCCGGCGGCGGTCGCCAACTCGCCGAGCCCGACCAGTTTCAGCACTTTGATCAGCGCACGTCCGGTTCCGCCCAAGAGCACCAGGCGCACCGGTCCGGCCAGCAAGATCACCGCGAGCAGTCCGAGCAGCGCCCAGCGGGTGGTCAGCAGCGCCACCACCACGACGCCGGCCAACGCGACGACGACCAGTCCGGTGAAGAACCAGCGGGTGCCCAAATCGCCGAGCCGGGTGGCCAGCGTCCGTTTGCCGACGGCGGCGTCCCCGCGCAGGTCGCGCAGATTGTTGGCGACCAGGATCGCGCAGGCCAGCGCGCCGATCGCGACCGCCGCCGCCCAGGTCGCCGCGGTGGTGTGCCCGACCTGCACCAGCACGGTGCCGCCGACCGCGATCAGGCCGAAGAACACGAAGACGAACAACTCCCCTAGTCCGAGGTAGCCGTAGGGACGGCGTCCGCCGGTGTAGAACCAGGCTGCGGCGATCGCGGCGACCCCGACGGCCAGCAGCCACCACAGCTGGGTGAGCAGCACCAAACCCAGTCCGGCGAGGGCTGCCACCCCGAAGCTCGCGAATGCGGCGGCCTTGACGCTGCCGGGTGTGGCGGCGCCGGAACCCACCAGCCGCATCGGACCGACCCGGTCGGCGTCCGTGCCGCGAATGCCGTCGGAGTAGTCGTTGGCGTAGTTGACGCCCACCTGCAGGGCCAGCGCGACGACCATGCAGAGCAGTGCCAGGGGCAGCGAGAACGCGCCTTCGAAGGCGGCGATGCCGCTGCCGGCGAGCACCGGGGACACGGCGGCCGGCAGGGTCCGCACCCGGGCACCTTCCAGCCATTGACTCGATGTCGCCACTCAGCTCCCTTCGGCCCACACCGCGCGCAGGCTCCGCCGATCGATCTTGCCAGTGGAGGTTCGGGGCAGGCCAGCGACCCGGCGCAGCAGGCGCGGAACGGCGGCGGGTTCGAGGCCTCCGGCGAGCCGGGCGCGGCAGTCGTCGACGCTCAGCGGCAGTTCGGTGAGGGCGACGATCAGGGTGCCCCAGCGTTCGTCGGGGACGCCGAGCAGCGCGACCGCGCCCGGCCCGAAGACGGCGTCCGCGGCCCGCTGGGCGCGTCCCAGATCGACGTTGACGCCGCCGGTGATGACGACGTCGTCGAGGCGTCCGAGCACCTGGAGCCGGCCGTCGCTCCACCGTCCCCGGTCGTGGGTGCGCAGGGTGCGGACGCCGTCCGGATCGACGCGCAGGGCCGCCGCGGTGGCGTCCGGGTCGCACCGGTAGCCGGAGAAGACGCTGGCGGCGGCGATCTCGATCCGTTCGTCGGCGCCGATGGCGACGCGGACGCCGTCCAGCGGGACGCCGTCATAGACGCAGCCGCCGCAAGTTTCGGCCATGCCGTAGGTGGCCACCAGGTTGATCCCGGCTTGTTTTCCCTTTGCGAGAAGCCCTGCGGGGATCGCCGAGCCGCCGATCAGGACGGCATCGAACCTGGTCAGCGCTGTGATGATGGTCGCATCGTCGAAGGCGCGATGGAGTTGGGCGGCGACCACCGAGAGGTAGTTGCGGCCCGGTTCGAGCGGCAGGTCGGACAGATCGGACGCCGCGACGCTGAACCGGGTGCCGGCGACGGCCGCGCGGGCCGCGGTCATCAGGCCGGCGACGTAGTGCAGCGGCAGCGGACAGACCCAGTTGCCCGCGCCGCCGAGTCGCCGATGGGTGGCTTCGACGGACGCCCGCATCGCCGCCCTGGACAACAGCACCCCCTTGGGATCGCCGGTCGATCCGGAGGTGCCGATCAGCACACCGATGTCGGCATCGAGGTCCGTGTCGGCTAGTGAACCGGTGGTTGAGCTAGTCAGATTCCAGGACGCCGGCACGGACGCCTGGTCGGCGACCACGGCGATCGGCGGCCCTCCGGCGAGGACGTCGGCGACGGCCGCCGGCACCTCCGGACCGCTGATCACCCGCGTCTGCACCTGTTCACCCTAGGAGGTTCCCCGGCCGGGACAGAAGTCGGACTGATGCCCGCCCGATGCGGGTAGATTAGGCCCATGGCGCGAGTCCTTACGCTGGTGGTGCTGGCACTGCTGGTCGTGTACTGCCTGGTCGAGGTGGCCCAGGCCGATCCCGACCGCGTCCGCCAACTGCCCCGCTGGCTGTGGGTGGCCGTGATCATCCTGCTGCCCGGCCTCGGCGCCATCGCCTGGCTACTGGTCGGACGCCCCGTCCGCCGCGAGCCGCCACCCCGTCGTCCGCGAGCCCCCGACGACGACCCCGACTTCCTCCGCGGCCTGTAACCAGCCGGTCGCTGGTCGAGCTTGTCGAGACCCGTCACCGCTGGTCGAGCTTGTCGAGACCCGTCACCGCTGGTCGAGCTTGTCGAGACCCGTCAGCTCCAGCAACCTCAACGACACGCGAAGAACCGCTCAGCGTTTCCCGAGGACGCGCCCGCGGGGTGTGACGATCACGGATCGTGTGGCACTCTCGACGAGTGTCCACCCTCCTTCGCACCGGCGTGGCGGTCGTCGCCGCGCTGATGGTGACGTCCGGTATCGCGGGTTCGGCCCAGGCCGCGCCGCTACCAGGCGAGCAACCGAGCCCGAGGCCGATCGGCAGCGAACGGAGCGTCCAGGAGGCGTCGCGCGACACCGAACGTCCGGCGCTGCTGCCCGAGTTGGCTCGCGCGCTCGACAGCCGGCAGGCGGCGCTCAGCAAGATTCAGGTGGACATCGCCGCGCAGGCGCGTGCACTGCAGGTCAGCGAGTTCGTCAAGCAACGTGCCGCGGCCGAGAAGGCGGTCCGGTACGCGGACGAGGTGAAGAAGCTCGGCTATGACCCGAAGAAGACGCCGCCCCGCGACATCGCGAAGAAGATCATGCTCGACACATATGACTGGGGCAAAGACCAGTTCGGCTGCCTGAACAAGATATTCACGCAGGAATCGGGTTGGAAGTGGAACGCCACGAACCCGTCCTCAGGCGCCTACGGCATTCCGCAATCGCTGCCGGCCAACAAGATGGCCAGCGAGGGCGACGACTGGAAGACGAACCCGGCTACCCAGATCAAATGGGGCTTGAAGTACATTAAACAGCGGTACGGCACGCCGTGTCAGGCCTGGTCGTTCAAGCGTGGAGCGGGCTGGTACTGACCCCCGGTCCGAGACGCGCATCCGAGCCTCACTACCCCAATCACACATTCTGAGTCAATCCTGAGTTGCGAGAACCCGACTCTATTCTTGGTTGTCACTAAGAACTGCCCGGACAAACCGCGCACATAAACCGAGCCGACACTCTACAGTCGCCATGTGCTTTACCGTCTCGCCCCCAAGCTCGTCCTTTGGATTTTCCCTGTCGTCGTTGTGGCCCTGATCGCCGGCACTGTGATGGGCATCCTGGCAGCCAGCGATGCCTTCTTCGGGGGCGACGGTGTCGTGCCGATGCTGCAGATTCTGGTCATTCCGCTGGTGGTCGCGCTGTTCTTCGGCGTCCGTGCCGCGATCATCTACAAACCCGAGCCGGCTGAGGGCATCGAGGTCTCGCCCGTGGAACATCCGCAGCTGTGGGCCGAGGTTGCCGAGCTGGCGGCGCTCGCCCAGACCGCGCCACCGAACCGCATCGTGATCGTCCCGGAGGTCAACGCGTCCGTCACCGAGGCCGCCGGGCGTCGAGAGCTCGAGCTGGGCCTGCCGCTGATCGCCACCTTCACCCGTGGTGAGCTGCGTGCCGTCCTCGCCCACGAGTTGGGGCAATTCGCCGGCGGCGACACCGCCGAGCTGTCGCGGATCATCCGCCGGCTGGTGCTTCTGCACCAAGTCCGAAAGAAGGCCGGCGTGCTGTGGCGGTGGTTCTTCACCCTCTATGCCCGCGCCTATGCGATCGCGGCCGGACCGGCCTCCCGCGAGGCCGAGTTGCGCGCCGATCAGCTGTCGGTGCTGGCGGCGGGTCCGCGGACGGCGTCCGAGGCGATGCGGGCGATCGTCCGCGCCGACCTGACCTGGCAGGTGCTCGAAGAGGACTACCTGTGGCTGTTCGAGGCCGCAACACGGGCCGGCGCCACGGACCCGGCGACGGCGTACGACCCCAATCTGCCGGCCTACGAACTGCTCACCGGCGGCGGAGGGTGGCTGGACGCGGCGGAGGGCGAGCTGTCGATCCGGAACTGGCCGCTGGTGTCCGTGGCATGAGGTGATCGTTCGTAGCGTTCAGCAGCAACTCGCCGCCGAGGCCGAGCAGACCGCCGCACGGGTTCGCCGCAACGGACTGGGCGACGGTCGGCTGCATTCGCTGCTGGCGCTGATCGACCAACCCGAGCCTGACACCGATCCCGAGGACACCGTGGCGATCCTGTTCGCGCCGGTGCTGTCGGCGTTGCTCGCCGTGGGCGCCGCTCAGGTGGTCCCGTCGTGGACCACCGAAGCCAGTTTCGCCGCACCGGACGGCTCCGATCTCGGCCTCAGGGAGCGCCTCACCGCAGCGGTTCAGGCGCGCAACAGCAGCCAGCTGCGGGCCTGGCTGGCGTCGCTCGGTGTCGACGTGATGAGCGCCCGCGCCGTTACCACCGTTCCTCAATGGCTGGCGGCCGCCAGTCACATAACCGGTCCGTGGCATGGACGCCGCGACGTGCACGTGTGGACGACCGGCGTCCTCGCGCTGCCGCTCGACAAGGCCACGATCAAGGAGAACAAGGAGCAGTTCTCGGACAACCACCAGCACCCGCGTCTCTACTACGCACGCTCGGAGGGCATCGAGGCCGGACGCCGCCAGCCCGACGCCCTCTGGTGGGACGCCACCCCCATCGTCGGCTCCGAAGTCTCCGGCCGGATGAAGCCCCGCTTCACCGTCACATTCGCCGACCGGACGACGATCACCCTGGCCAGCACGCTGGAGACCGCCTACATCGAGTCCCTCGAAGAGATGAGCGACGCGGTGAACTACCTGGGAGCACCCAAAGACCACTGAAGCTACAGGGGGTCGATGTCGTCGGCCCAGGCGGCGAACCGGGCGATGAGCCGGGTGCGCTCGTCGGCGTCCACGCCGTAGCGCGCGAACGTGCGTTCGTCGTACCGGTCGGCTCCTCTGAACCGGACGGCGAGCATACGGCGGTCAAGGGGTGTTGCCTCGAGTCGATCCGCAATGGCGAGGACGTCCTCGCGGCTGAATCTGTCCGAGTCGATGACCATCGCGATGTCGATGTAGTCACGGGCTTCGCCTCGGGACCAGAGGGCTGACATCTTTCCGCCTACCGCGTCCCGTGCGTCGAGTACTGGACCGATGTCGAGTGTCGCCGGTGGAAATGCTCTGAAGTCGAGTCCGAGTTGGACGTTGCTGGTTTCGCCGGTTGCCGAGTCGGTCACATGAAGATCGGCGAACGTGGGTCGGATGCGCTCGTCCTCCACCTCGAGGCTGTGGCTCAGGTATGCCTGCCGGAGGCGACCGACGGCGACCGCGAACTGATCGGGATCTGGCCGGTCGGTGAACAGGTCGACGTCTTCCGAGGGACGGTCACCCATTCCGTTCGCCGAGATGGCATACCCGCCGGCCAGTACGAACCCGAAATCGGACGTGGCCAAGAGGCCGATCTTGGCGAGGCGGCGGTGGAACGGCAGCATCTACGAGGCCTTCTGCCGCGAGGCTTCTGCCAACTCGGCGAACCTGCTTTCCCAGATGGTGCGGCAACGAGTGGGCAGATTCAGGTCGGGCCACAGCGCGATCAGCAGGCTTCGGTCGAGGATCGCCGCCTGTTCAACAGGCAGCCCGTCTCGGACCGTCGCGCTGTAGAGGCTCCATCGTTGGCTGGGATCGTCCAAGTCGTAGACAGGATCCGGGCTGGTATCGATGCGTGGGCGCACCGTCACGACACCCGAGGTCGGTCCGTGGAGATCACTCAGAGACTCAGGCATGTCGTACGGAATCGTCTGTTCGAACCGAAATCCACGCGGAACCGTAGCGCTCATGACGCCCTCCCTTCCCGGCTCATCCGTCGTTCTAATCTACCGGGTCGGCTGCCGGCGCACCCTTGACCTGGCTGCCACCGATCGGCTCAACGTCGCAAGCAATGATCAGAACCTCCGGATAGCGCTCGGCACGGCTGCCTGAAGTAGATCTGCCTCCCGAACGAGATCGAAGCCCATGGTCACGTTCATACCTGGGCCGCCCTGGCGTGCCTTCAGAAAGCCGCGTCAAGGCCCGAGGTCGTTGACGACGCCTCCGTGTCCAGCGACACCGTGTCTCGCCCATTGCTGGGCGAGGTCGTCCGCGACGGCGCCCGGCAGATTCTTGCAGCGGCGCTTCGGGACGACGTCGCGGCCACCGTGGACGAGGTCCACGAGTCCGGTCATCGGCTGCTGGCCCGAAACAGCTTGCGTGCCCAGCGTTAGATCACGACCGCCGCTGGACCACTGCGCACCAAGCCGGAAACCCAATGAGCCTGGACGCTATCGCGATATCCCGGACGCCAAGCTGCAGGGGAACCCAGCGACCCCCTGCCGCAGCCGAACCATGCGAAGGTCGACCCCTCGAATTGGCGCTCGCGCGCAGGAGGCGCTCGTTTCCTATTCGCTCTTTCGCGAGATGTGGTCTGTGACAGAAGATCGCGGCCATCATGGAGGCTGGATTGTTTCTATTCGCTCTTCCGCGAGATGTGGTCTGTGACCCGACAAGTCGGTGGTGATCGAGAGCTACTGCAGTAGTTTCTATTCGCTCTTCCGCGAGATGTGGTCTGTGACGTGGTCTCCCTGTACCTGGTGGACTTCGGCGGCGCCGTTTCTATTCGCTCTTCCGCGAGATGTGGTCTGTGACGGCTCGTAGCGGTTCGGCTGTTTTTGCAGCCCACTGCGTTTCTATTCGCTCTTCCGCGAGATGTGGTCTGTGACGTTATGAGGCTCTTCCTACTTGGGGTGGGGGTGTGAGCGACACGCGGTAGCGGGGTCCGCGTGATCGGGGTCGAGGCCTTCCAAGATCGGCAGTTCTGAGCTGATCGAACCGGAAGGCCTCGACGTGTCCGAGC
>NZ_JASGEF010000025.1:0-34074 GCF_047606665.1 Micropruina sp.
CCGCGGCCGTGCTGCGCGATCGCGGGGTGAAGCCCGCCGCGCTGGCCGGGCTGACCCCGACCCGGCGCCAGCTGACCGGCCAGGCCATCGACCGGGCCGCCGGGCGCGTCGCCGAAGCCTGGGCCGACCTGGCCGACACCCGCAGCCAGACCTCGCTGGACGAACTCACCGGCGACGACTTCGCCGCACGGGGCCGGCTGCGCCGGGTCTCTCCGCTCGACATCGGCGCGTATCTGCTGTCGGTCCTGGCCGTGATCGCCGGCTGGCGACTGGTCGGCGAGGGACGCCTGACCGGCGCCGGTCTGCTGCCCTCGCCCGAACACTGGACCGATCTGCTGCAGGCCTGGCTCGCCCCGGTCGCCGGCCAGCCCGGCCTGGCCGGTCCGCCCTGGCTGGGCAGCACCGCGCTGGCCGCGCTGGTGACCTTCGGACAGGTGGAATGGCTGGTCACCGCGGCGTTCCTGATCGCCGTCCCGCTGGCCTGGATCCTGGCCCTGCGGGTGCTGCGGCACCAGGGCGTCGAAGGCCCGGTCGCGGTGATCGGCGCTCTCGGCTACGCCATCGCGCCGGTGCTGGTCGGCGCGCTCGGCGGCGGCTGGCTCGGCGTCCTGACCTGGTCGGTGCTGCTGCCGCTGCTGGCACACGCGTTCGCCGCCTGGACCACCGAGCGGAGCTGGCGGGCCGCCGGCGCGATCGGGCTCTGGCTGGCCTTCGCGGTCGTCGAGGTGCCGCTGACCTGGCCGCTGGTGCTGCTCGCGATGGCTGTCGCGGCCCGGAGTTGGCGGGACGCGGGTCAGCTGCTGCTGGTCGCGGCGTCCGCCCTGGTCGGACTGGGTACCTCGGTGGCCGGCTGGTGGCCGGTTCCGGGCCGGTTCCTGACCGGGGCGTCCCCGACGCTGGCCTCGACCGCCGTCTCACCGGAGTGGCAGTTGCTGCTGGCGCATCCGTCCGGCACCGGGGTGGCGCCGCTGTGGGTGTGCGCGGCGGTCGCTGGCGTCGCCTGGCTGGTGGCGCTGCTGGGCTTGTTCCGGCGTCCGCGGGCCGCGGCGCCGGGGTTCATCGCGGCGGTGATCGGCCTGGCGCTGGCGCTCGGGTTGACCCGGCTTGTGGTGCTGGTCCCGCCCGGTGTCGAGGTGCGGCCGCAGCCGCTGCCCTGGCTGATCTTGATGCTCGGCGGCCTGGTGCTGGCCGCCGCCCGCGGCCTGGCCGGAGTGTCCGCCGGACTGCGCAACCGGACGCTGGGCGGCTGGCATGCCGCCGTGCTGGGCTTGGCGGTGGTGGCGATCGCCGCGGTCGGCGTGGGTGCCGGCTGGTGGGCGTGGGCGGGCACCGCGACGTTGCACCGGACGGCGTCCGACACCCTGCCGTCGTTCGTCCGGGTGGCGATGACCTCGTCGACCCCGGTCCGGACGTTGGCCATCGCACGTAGTCACGGCGAGATCCGCTGGTCGCTGCTGCAGGACGACCTGCCTCGGCTGGGCGACGACGAACGGGGCCTGCCCGGTTCGGTGGAGCCGGAACGCGGCCTGGCGGCGTCCGTGGTGAACCGGCTGCTGTCCGGCAGCGCCGACGACCAGCTGAGCGCCGACCTGGCCCGGCTGGGTGTCGGCTACGTCTGGGTGCAGGGCAGCGATCCGGAGGTCCGGACGTCGCTGGGCAACGTGCCCGGTCTCGGTGTCGGGACCGGCGACGATCGGGGCGCGACCTGGCCGGTGCCGGACGCCGCGCGCGCCACCGTCGAGGCCGGCGGCGTCCGGCAGCCGACCGGGGACGGCCAGGCCGTCGCCGCCGGGGCCGAATCGCGGCTGCTGGTGCTGGCCGAGCCGGCGGATGCCCGCTGGCGGGCCAGCGTGGACGGCCGTCCGCTGGTCGCCCGCACGCTGCCCGACGGACGCCAGGCATTCGAGCTGGGCGCGGGCGGCGGCGTGCTGCGATTCGGGCTGCAGGGCGAGTCCGAGCTGTGGCCGTGGTTGCAGCTGACCGGGCTGGTGCTGCTGATCGTGCTGGCCGGCCCGCGCGTGGGGAGGCGGCGATGAAACGGCTGTGGGCACCGGTGGTTGCCGCGGCGATCGTGGCATCGATGGTGTGCGGCGGGGCGTCGCTGCCGGTGCAGCAGCTCGCGGCGTCCGCCCCGGTCCAGGACGACCGCGCCCGGGTCGCCGTCGTCTGCCCCACCCTGCCCGGCGACGGCCAGCCGGACGTGATCGCGGCCGGTTCGCCGCAGGCCCGGCTGGCGACCGCGCCGCTGGCCGATCCCGACCAGGACAGCGGCGTCGCCGGCGTCTTGGCGGTCAGCCCGGCCACGGCGTCCCCGCTGGTGGTGAGCGCGCCCCGGCTCGACGTGTTCTCGGCCAGCACCCGCGCCGCGGTGGTCGCCGGCTCCGACCGTGGACTGTCGCTGGCGTCCTGTGACCGACCGGGCACCTCGGCCTGGTTCGCCGGGGTGACCTCGTCGACCAGCGCGACCGCCGACCTGGTGCTGCTCAACGCCGACGCCGCGGACGCCACCGTCGACCTGACCGTGTACGGGCCGCTGGGCCGGGTCAACGCGCCCGGCTCGCGCGGCATCGTGGTGCCGGCACGGAGCCGCCGGATCGTGCCGCTCGGACCGCTGTTCACCCTCGATCAGGCCGTGTCGGTGGAGCTGTCCACCTCGGCCGGCCGGGTGGCATCGATGATCCGGCAGCGCGCCCGTGCCAACGACAAGCCGGCCGGCAGCGACTGGCTGCCCCCGACCGCCGCACCCGCTACGACGGTCCTCATTCCCGGTCTCCCGAGCGGCAAGGGCGCTCGCGAGCTGCTCGTGGTGAACCCCGGCGAGCGGACGGCCACCGTCGCCCTTCAGGTGCTGGGCGCGGCCGGACCGATCGCCGTGCCCGGCTTCGAGACCATCGAGCTGCCGCCGCAGACGAGCCGTACCGTGGCGCTGGGCGCCGCGCTCGCCGCCGCCCCGGTCGGTCTGCGGCTGAGCTCGGACCAGAAGATCACCGCCGGCGTGATCAGCGGCAACGGTGCGGACGCCGACGCGTCCGACATCTCCACCCAGGTCGCCACACCGGCGCTGGCCGGCCCGGCCGCCCTCGCCCTCTCGCCGGGGCAACGGGTCGCGCCCGTCCTGCACTTGACCGGCGACTCCGCCGCCGTGAGCACGGTGCGGGTGCAGGTCGCCCCGGCGTCCGGCGCGCCACTGCTCGACCGGGTGGTGGACGTCCCCGGCTTCGCCGACGTCACTCTGCGGCTGCCGCGCGCCACCGATGTCCTGATCACCATCGAGCCGCAATCCGGTGCCGTGCATGCCTCGGTGGCGGTGCAGACCACGATCGGCAAGGTCACCGGGGTCGCGTCCGCGGCCGTCCTGCCGGTCGCGGTGGCCAGCAGCCTGCCGCCGATTCGTCAGGACGGCAGGCTAGGGTCCGGTTGAGGTGAGCCATGGTTCCCGTGTCCTCGATCGTCGGCATGGCGCTGACCTCGGTGATCTGCATGCTGGTGCCGGTGGGCGGATTCGTCTGGATCGCCACCCGCCGGGACGCCGGAGTGCGCCGGTATCCGAAGGTGGGACGCGCGTTCGCTGCCGGCATGCTGGCCTTCGTCGCCTCCCAGCTGCTCACCCGGATTCCGCTGATGGCCTGGCTGGGGTCGCAGGACCTGTCCTGGGCGCAGTGGCTGGTGTCGGCGCCGGTGGCCAGCTTCACCGCCGGGCTGTTCGAAGAGACCGGCCGGCTGCTGGTGATGCTGTGGCTGCTGCGGCGCTTCCACCGGTGGATCGACGGGGTGTCGTTCGGCCTGGGTCACGGCGGCATCGAGGCGGTCCTGCTGGTCGGCCTGAACCAGCTGGTCACCCTGGGGTTGGCGATATTGGTCAACATCGATCCCGGGAAATTGGACCAGATGCCGGCCGGGGTGCGAGAGCCGCTGGTGACCGCGCTCACCATGCGGCCCCCACTGGACTACTACCTGGCCGGCGTGGAGCGGATCGGCGCGATCGGTCTGCACATCGGGCTCAGCGTGCTGATCCTGTGGGGCATCGTCGCCGGACGCCGTGCGCTCGCCTGGGTGTCGGCAGTGCTGATCCACGGGGTATCCAATCTGGTCGTGGTGCTGCTGGCGACGTCCGGACTGCCCGGAGCGTCCGTGCTCGCCGAGGTCGCCCTGCTGGCGCTGGTGGCAGGATTCTGGACGCTGTTCGTGCTCCGCTCCCGACCCTGGTTCCCGACCATGCCGCTTCGCTGATCGAGATCCGAGCCGCCTCGTTGATCGAGCCTGGCGAGATCTGAGCCACCCCGTTGATCGAGCTTGTCGAGATCCCCCCGGTTGATCGAGCTTGTCGAGATCCCAGCCGCATCGGGATCGCCGATAGCCTTGGGCACATGGCACACCGCAGGGAACGTCACGGCCGCGGCCTGCGGGGACCGCTGGCGCTGCCCAACCCGCTGACCGGCAATCCGGTTCCGCTGCGCGCCCGCGCGGCCGGTGCCGAGTATTTCACCGCCTGCGTCCAGCAGGGTGTGGCGCGGGTGTCCGCGGCCTGCCCGCGGGCCCTGGTCGGCATCGACGTAGGTGTGGAGGACGTCCCGAGCGTGGTCAGCGGCTGGAGCCGCGACCGGGTGCCACTGGCGGCGGCGATCGGACCGGAGCCGCCCCACCACGGCCAGGTGGTGCTCTACCGGCGTCCGTTGGAACACCGGGCCCGCACCCGCAAAGGCCTCCGGATCCTGGTCTTCCGCACCCTGGTGGAACAGCTGCACGCGCTCACCGAGATCCCGCTGGAAGAACTCGACCCCGAAGGCTGGGCCACCGACGACGACTGGGAGTGAGGCGCGTCGGCTAAAGTCGTTCGTCGCCCGCTGGTGAAACCGCGCCGGACTTGGTCGGCATCCCGCCGTCGACGGCGGCTTGGGACAGCGACCGGATCCGATTCGCAACCGCGTTGCCGACGATCTTCTCCAGCGTGGTCAGAATTTCGGCTTCGGACCTGGACGAATTCCGGATGGTCTTTTGGTGGGCTTGGAGGATCTTGTCCGGATGCGTCTCGGAGAGGCGAGTGAGAAGTTGCCCGGCATTCATCAACTCAATGCCATTTTCCATCATCCACGCCTGGGGAAAATGACGGGTATTCTCAGTCACCAATACGTCGGCATCGGCGGACAGTGCGGCTGCTAGAACATGCCGGTCCTTGGCGTCCATCGTCACTCCAGCGGCGGTGGCTAGGGCGTCGACACCGACCTCGACAAGCGCATCCTCGAGGTAGTCGTTCATGAGTGCCTCAAGGTGATCCGTGGCGGCCTGGTCGAGGCGGAGTCGTCCGCGAAGGTTTCGTGACATTTCGTCCAGGATCTGCTGGCTCCAGTGGACCTCGATGGCCCCGGCATCAGCAGCGTAGAGGAAATAGTCACGCAGGGTTCGAGAGAACAGGATGTTGGCGTCGGCGAGGACGACGGAGACCGTCAATCGATGAATCCGATCTCGTTGGAGAACGCTGCCAGCGCCTGGGCTGCCTTGTCGCGTCGAGACCGGCGGTCGCGTTGGAAGGCCAGGATCGCTTGTGCGGGAATGCGGTGGTGGGTTCCCACCATGACGTGATCGATCGCTCCGGATGTAACCAGCTTCATCAGCGTTGGTCGTGACAAGCCGAGCATCGCGGCCGCTTCGGTGGTGGTGAACAGTTCCTTGATCGGGACCACCACAGCACCGGTGGTCCGTTCGGCGTCGAGCAGGGCGAGCACCTTCTCCGCGCTCTGGCGGGGGAGGTCAAGGGCGACGCTGACGCTGTCACCAGGCCTGGCGAGCGCCGTGCGAAGCGTCTCTACGTCTTCTATGCGGACCTCAGACATCTGCTCTCCAAGTGCAGTAATCCAATGCAACTGTTGTAAGTGTAGCCTCTCGGCGGAGGTTGGGTAACCATGGAGGGGTCGCGCTGGCCGACCGGCTGCCAAGGCGTTGGTCGGCACGAGGATCTCGCGGGGCTGCCGGTGGCTGGGGCGGGGACCGGGTGCCGCTGGCGGCGGCGATCGGACCGGAGCCGCCGCACCATGGCCAGGTGGTGCTCTACCGGCGTCCGCTGGAACATCGGGCCCGGACCCGCAAAAGGCCTCCGGATCCCGGTCTTCCGCACCCTGGTGGAACAGCTGCACGCACTCACCGAGATCCCGCTGGAAGAACTCGACCCTGAAGGCTGGGCCACCGACGACGACTGGGAGTGGGGGCGCGCGGGCGGCTGCGGTTCAAGGGATTCTGACGCCTGCCAATCCCCGCTATCGTCGCGACATGGAGCGCGCCATCCCGATCAGTTCGGAAGACCACGCGACGCAGTTGGCCGCGCTTCGCGCGGCGCTCATCGAAGGCGAGGAAAGCGGCAAGCCCGAGCCTTTCGACCTCGCCGCTTTGATCGCCTCCAAGCGGCCGCGAGCCCGCATCGGTTCCCTGTTTGCGCCAGCGCATGAGTTCCGCGCAGCACCTCTGAAGGGCGCGCTAACGCGGGGTTCGAGAGGGCAGCACGGTGTGTTTGGCCAGGGTGACGGAGACTGTCAATCGACAGGTCCGATTCTCGTCGGAGACGTTCATGAGTGCCGGTGGGCTGCACTCTCGGGCGGTGTCCGGCGGTCGAGCCTGTGGAGCTTGGGCCGCGTAGCGGCCCGTCACATGCTCCACGTATGCCGGGCCCGCGACCGATCCAGTTCGTTCCTTCAAGCAGAGGCTGGATCCCAGATCCTGCGTTCAGTCAACGTGAATTGGGCGGCATAGACTGTAACCCACCTCCACCCGGCCGAGCAATAGGTACATCTACCTCGCGCACATCGTTGCAGTCCTGCTATGCTAGCCCAAGCTGTTGGGCCGTATGCACGAAATGAGGTCGACGATGACCGATGTTGGTACCGGGTTCCTCCAGGCCGTCTCGGCATTCTGCGCGACCCGGCTGGGGAAGGCGTCGAGCACGACCTTCAAAGACGCCAGATCGCTTATCGTCAGCCTCGGTGACGGTATAGAGGACAACACCAAGGCGGCATACGACAAGCTCAAGGCAGACATCGAGGCTGATGTCGACCTGGTCAAGCCGGTCATCAAGGCGATCGAAAAGCAGACCGCTCTCATCGGCAAGATGGCCAGTGAGGCGGTCGCTGACGCCAAGATCGATCCCTTCACCGTTGCGTTGGCGGGCCGCATCGGGGAGCGGGTGGGGGTGGCCCTTATGGCGATAGACGAAGCTGTCAACATCGTCGCCAAGGAGTTGGCCAAGGATGCAAACGGCGACGTCGACGAGGATCTGCGACGGAAGTTGATGGGTATTTGGAACCCGTGGGTTCAGCCCTTCAAAGACCTTGCCGATGGCGCTGGAAAGCTCCTTGATGGGCTGGGCAAGCAACTTATGGGTATTGATTCGGTAACCAAGGAGCTTGCTGATCTCGCGAAGAAGAAGCGTCTGACATTCGATCAAGACAAGTTCCGAGTGGCCCTTGCTGTCAAGAGCACCAAGAAGGTCGACTTCGAACTGATGGTCCTCAATGAGATGACTTTGGAGGCATTCCTCGGATTTGGACGCCGCGAGTTCAAGAATCCCTCAGAAGAAGATAAGAAGTCGCTGGTTGAGCGCGACGGCAAATGGTGGCGCGCCGATGAACCCGTCTTCGGTCTTCGGCTCTATGTGACCATTGATCCGGGTCTGCAGAAGAACCCGCTTTTGTCTCAGATTATGCCCGGGTCGTCCAAGCCGAAGCAGATCAAGCCTTCCGTGATCAGCCTCGACTCGGTCGACGGCCTCTACCTAGGCGATGGTCGAAGTGCGGGAAATGAACGTGCCACGTTGCCCTTCACATTCTCTTCCCCGGCGGTCGAGGTCCGAGAGATTGCCCTTGGGCTGCTGCGAAATCCTGCCAATGAGGTTACGGGTCTCGAACTGACGACAGTCGTTGCCGCCAAACTCGGTGATGCTGTCGGCCTGCAGGTCGGTGGCGCAGGCGTCATTATCGCTCTCGATGGACAGCCCGCCAGTGCGGCGGTATTCCCAATAGATGTATCGCCGCGTTGGCCAGAGGCTATCGGCGTACGCGTCAAGGCCGGGCCGGTCAAGGGCGGTGGCTATCTCGAGCGTAAGGTTCGGACTTACGGTATTCCGCCCAATACCAAGGAGATTGCGGAGTTCGGGGGCGTCATCCAGCTGGAGATCCTCGAGGTCGGGGTCTTCGCGATCGGTATCCTCTCTCCGGATCCGTTCTCACTTGTCTTGGTGATGGGGATACGCTTCCCGACTGCTATCGAGCTATCGTTCGGATTCACATTCAATGCGGTCGGTGGTCTGCTCGCCGTCAACCGCACCGTCAATACGACCGAGCTTATTGCGGGGATGAGGACCCACTTCATCGATCGAGTGCTCTTTCCTGATGACCCGGTTGCCGAGGCGCCCAAGATCCTCGATCAGGTGGCCAAGGTTTTCCCTCACTCGGACGGTGGCTTCGTCGTTGGCCCAATCGTCGAACTTGGATGGGGGTCCCAAGCGAAGATCATTGAGGCCAAGATCGGGATCGTCTTGGCCCTGCCTGATCCCAAGATCATCATCTTGGGTAGCGTGCGAGTACGGGCGCCATCCAAAGAGACGCCCCTCACTGACTTCCGGTGCGAAGTCTATGGCGAGATCAGTGCCGATCGTCTGCTGATCGTCGCTACTCTGCGTGATTCAAAGATCGCTGGGATAAATATCTCAGGTGACCTCGGGCTGCTGATCCAGTGGGGCGGCGGTGGCGACTTTGCACTGTCGGTCGGAGGGTTCCATCCGAGATACACTGAGATCCCCAGCGACCTCAAGGGTCTGGCTCCGCTGACCATCGACTTGTCGCCGCCGGCCGTCGTCAAGATTATTGTCAAGGCCTACTTTGCGGTGACTGCCGGCTGCGTGATGGCAGGTATTCGCGGTGAACTGAATGCCGAACTGGGGATCGCCAGCGCGCGGGCCTGGCTCCAATTGGATATGATATTCCGTTGGGTGCCGGTGTTCGGGTTCGCGGTCGATCTCGACCTCGGTATCGAGATTAAGGTTTTTGGTCACAGCTTCGCTTCGATCTCGTTCAAGGGATCGCTCGAAGGTACCAGCCCCTGGAAGATCGTCGGTACGGCAACAGTCGATGTCTGGTTCTTGCCGACCTTCCATTTCAATCTCGGTCCGATCACCTGGCCCGAGTCGGCCGCAATAGAGACGCCAAAGGTCAACCCACTGGCGCTTGTCGAAGAGGCCCTGAATTCGGACGAGGCCTGGAAAGCGATCCTCCCCGCCGACGGTGATCAACTCGCCGTTCTTGGTCGGATCGACGCGCCGGGCCTCGTGGCTCACCCGCTCGCTGCCTTAGAAGTGACCCAGTCCCGGCTGCCGCTCGAGACCCACATCGACCGGGTGGGTAGCGCTGGAGTGACGGCACACCGGGTGGCGCTCGGTCTGGCCACGACTAGTGCCGGGCCCGCCAGCGCGGTGTCCACCGTCAAAGCCCCTTTCGCTCCCGGGCAGTTCCTCAACCTGGAAGATGACGCTCTGCTGGCCCGATCTGGTTTCGACCAGTGGCCGAGCGGCTGCCGGGTCTCTGCGGCAACCGTACCGACGTCAGGCACGCCCACCGATGATGTCAAAGTCCGATGGCACACCTACTTCGGGGACAAGGATTCAGAGCCCGCCGGCAAAGGTGACGCGTTCAATCCTGGGATTTTTGCTGGCGTATGGGTCGAGCATGGGTTGGCATCCCGGCATGTCGCCGAGCGCGAAAATCCGTATCTCGCTCGCGTGGACAGAGTGGCACACCGTCCCGATGCCCGTGTCGAAATGATGCCCGCCGGTATGGCGACCGTCCGCCTCGCCGCCGAAGGTACTCAAGTTGTCACCGATCTGGGTGTGATGACGGCCAGCCAGGCGGCGTGGGTAGCTGACACAGTCAACGCCTCGAGCATGGCGAGTGTCACCAATGTTGCGATCGGAGTAATGTGATGGTCGATTTCGACTCCCTAACTCAGCTGCGCGGCGAGAGCCTCGCAGCTCTGCCACAACATGTTTTCGACGTCCTGACCCCAGCGTTGGCGCCGGAAGACGAGTTTCAGGTCGGCCGACTCGACTTGGCCGCTTACCAGTTCGTGCCCTTCGCCTTGTCGGGCCTCTCGTCAGCCATGCAGACGCCCGACGAGGGAATCCGCGCTACGACGACCGTGACGGTCCCAATCACCGACGATGTCGGGGGCAGCGGCAGGGCTGAAAGGCGGGTAATTCTCTACGGCCCAGGGGACGTCCTCGGGGTAGACCCTGGCCAGATCGTCCGGCGTTACCCCACCCCGGGCAGCGTCACGGCAGAGGAGACTTTTCACGCGCACATCGAGTTCGACCGCCCGGAGCTCCCTTGGGCGTTCTCGGCAGAAACGCCCAATGACAGGATGTCGCAGTGGCTTGCGCTCGTTGTGCTGGAACGTGCCGAGTGTGAATGGGAGCCCATGACTGCCGGCCTTCCGCCGGTTCTGCGTGTTGATGCCGATCGCCTGCCCGATCTCAACGAGCAGTGGGGTTGGGCGCATGCCCAGACTGTTGCTGGCACGGCCGCGCTGTCGGCCCGGCTGTCAACGGCCTATTCGCAGGTCAATGTCTCGCGGCTCATTGCCGCGCGTCAGCTGACACAGGAGACATCGTATGTGGCGTGTCTCGTGCCCACTACCGATGCCGGCGTCAAGGCAGGCCTCGGCTTAGGTCCGGGCACACTGGCTCCCGCTTGGACTGGTGGCTCAGGTCAGGTGCGACTGCCTGTCTACGACCGGTGGGAGTTCCGCACCGCGCCGGATGGCGACTTCGCCCGCCTCGCGCGTCGATTGGTCGGGGTGCCGGCACCCTGGAGCATTGGGCGGCGGTTCATGGACACGATGCGCCCAGGCGCGCCGCTGGGCGACCTAGCAGCCGATGAGATGGGGCGCCGACAGGTGATCCGCTGCGCGCTCTTTTCCCCTAGCGAGCCGCCGCCTGGGAGTCCGAGCGATGCCGCGACCTGGTCCCCAGAGCGGGTTGCGGCGCTGACCGCCGCTGTGCAACGCGGCGCCCTCATCGAGGGAGCCGCGGACGTTGATCCCGGCGTGCCGAGCGACCTGCCGATCATCGGCCCCCGCGTCTATGCCCGTGGGCAACGTGGGCGTGGGACTCTCGGCACTGGGGACTGGTTCACCGAGATCAACAGCACCCCGGTCCACCGGGTCGTTGCCGGACTTGGTACTCGGGTCGTAGTCAAGGATCAGGAGCCGCTTATGCAGGCGGCATGGGCGCAGGTAGGCGAGATCAACAGTGCCAATCGAGCGCTCATCCTCGCGCAGTTCGCCGAGCACCTCGCGATTCGAATCCACGACCGACTCAAAGCGCTCGAGGCATCCCGAATCCTGCAGATCACGCGGCCCTTGGCGACACGAATGACCATCGACGGCGCCGACCTGACGTTGTCGGGTCAAACGATGCGGAGCTCTCTGGCGCCCGCCGCCCTCGGTGGCGGCTTCCGCAAGACGGTGCGTGCCACCGGCCCGATCGCCCGGCGACTCTCGACAGCGGATCAAGCGAGGCTTGCGCAACTCGTCGCGCCAGGCGGTGCGGCACGGGACTTCACCCGGCCTCTGGGAGGTATCGACGGGGTCGGTGGACTCTCTCAGGCGGCACGGGAATCGCTCAATCCGGACCTTGTCGGACGCGCGCTGCGGGTACCGGCGGCCGACGCGATGATGATGGTGGCTCGGCACGCCGGAGTCGTCGCTTCGAGCCTCAGCGTCGCCACGGCGACGACGACCCCTGCGATGTGGCAACAGCCTGATTCTGGGTTTTCGCCCGGTGCCGCCATCGCGGAGCGTGTGGTCACGTCGGTCACCGAACGAGTTCAAGCGGCCGGAGCGGACCCTGTCCGCACCCGCTGGCTCGGTGGACTGGCTGCCGGCGTCAGCGGAGCTGTCGATAAGCGATCCCAGGTGGCGTCACGGATGGCCGAAGTCGCAGTCACGGTGCACGACCGACTCGCCCGCACGATGCCCGAGCGGGCCACCCGGCCCGGTCGGGTTGTCGTCAGACCCGACACTCCGACCGTGGGTGACCTCGGACGGGTTCGAGGTGGTCGAGGCGATGGATCCTCGGACAACGTCCGACCGGTGACTGGTAGACGTAGAGGCCTCCGCTCCCGGATCGACCCGGACCTGTTGGGACCCATCATCGAGTTCGAACCCGTCCGGGAGCGGCCAGGCAGGGTGGTGACACGCGCCGAGAAGCTCACCGCTATGGATACCGCTCAGGGTAACGCGCTCGGAGTGTGGGTAGCGTCGGCGGCGCGCGTCTCTGCGTTGGACCTTCGTGATCATATTGATTCGGTCGTCGCGTCGGTCGGAGTGCTCGACCTGGCCGGAACTCCGGCACGCGACGCTATGGCCGCATCGGCCGATCAAGTGCTCGCGCGGCTCGACCCGACGCGGACGATTGTGGATGCTACGCGTGCGCGTCTGTCAGTTGGGCTCGCGCGGTCCTCCGCATGGCTCGCTGAGCAGACGATCCGGCCAATTATGGCGGCTCCACGCTTCGACCGGCCGATGTACAAGGCGCTTGAAGACTATGATCGCGAGTGGCTCGTGCCGGGGCTCGGGTTGTTTGAAGAAGCAGACATGGTTACGGTGCTCGAGGCGAACGATACCTTTGTTGAGGCCTTCCTTGTTGGACTCTCAGATGAAATGGCGCGAGAACTGCTCTGGCGCGAGTATCCCACCGACATGCGAGGAACCTACTTCCACCGTTTTTGGGACGGCACCAAGGACGAACTGCGATCGGCGATCCATCGATTCACCCCTACCGCACTTGGCACTCATGTGGGCCTCGGCACTCCGGGACGATCTGGCCGCGCAGTCATCGTAATTCGCGGCGAGGTCGTGCAGCGTTATCCGGATATGACCATTGTGGCGCTCAAAGAAAAAGGGCGCGACGCGGACAATCGACCACTCCTGCCGGAGGATCCGAAAGGCCCGGAGGATGCCGCAAAGAGCCTGTTCACCGCATACATTTCACCGGATATGATGCTTATCGGCTTGGATATAACGGTCGATGAACTACGGGAAGATGGCTGGTGGATCGTCCTTGGCGAGCACCCGCAGGCACCCCGGTTCCGTTTCGCGGAAAGCGACGTCAGCGGCAACCAGGTGAGATTCGCTAAGCCGGGCGCTCGTCATGGTGGAGAGGTGGCGGTCGCTCGTCTCACACACCCGACGCGGATTGCCTTCGAGGCCGGAGAATTCCTGCCTAAATGATCCATTTCAAACCCACGCCACGAAGGACGATAGAGGTTCACGAATGACCGATGAACTCCACCCGCAGGTTCTCGCAACGCGGCGCACCGTGTCCGACTTGGCCCGCCAGCGCGACTCGCTGTTCGTCGCTGCCGGCCGCAGCGGAATACTCGATATTCAGCGGTTGAATCAACTCGATGAGACGATTGCCCGCCAGCTGGATCTCATCACCGATCTGGTAGACCCATGCGATGCCAGCCCCTCTGAGCCGCTTGTGCTGCTGCCTGTCCGTCTCGAGACACGACTGGCGGATACAGAGCGCGGGATCGTGCTGAAAGTACGTATTTATCCAGATGAGATTCACGTCGACGACCTCGTCCGCGGGCTGACGGAAGCCGAGGTCGCGGCTGGCCGCGCGTACTGGTCAGCGGTATGGGCCGAACCGATCGATGAGGCTGCATTTGGGCAGCTCGTGGAGGCGGTGTCATCTCGTCGCGCCGAATGGGTCGCGCATGTTTGTACGCCCACGAACCTCGCCGAACGTCCGGCCGTCGCGCCAGTCTTCAGCGATGTCGGGCTCATCGCCGCCCGTAACGTCGTTGCCCGGTCGTTGCCCGATCGGTTTGTCGTCACGGTAACGCAGGGCGGTACTACGTATCGCGGGGTCGGAGCGCCTGTCCCTCGTGACCTCATGCTCTCGCCGATCGCGCTGGAGGGCGATGATGTGGTGCGAACTGCGGAGCAATTGGCGGTACCTGTCGGTGCCGAGTGGCTAGTGGACTTCGATGAGGCGGTCAAGGTGGGCATGGGGGTCGTCGTTCCGCTGCCTAGCCGTGCGCCGATCAGCCAGGTAATGGCCCTTGGGACGCGCGCGTCCGCCTCCCCAGTCGACGGCGCAGCGGAGCTTGAGGCACTTTTCGAAGGCCACAGGTACGGCGGTGGCTTGGCTCTGCTTGCTCAGGACACTCCCACGAACAACTCCGATGGGGAGCGTTCTCCATACCGATCGCGCCCAGCGCCGGCAGCTCCCGCGCTGACGCCGCCGGCCGCCGATCCGGCTTCCGACGCCGCGGCGGCGGCGGCCGTTTTGGGAGTCGATCCGACAACGATGACCGCTTTGCTTGGGCATGGGTCCGGGGAGCAACTCGTCAGCAAGCAAGTCAATACGGCGCTCTGGGCTCCAGGGTGGGGCGCGTATTTGCTTTCCCTCGACGAGCATGGTGTTCCTGGAATCGATGACGCCCAACGCGAGTCCGGGCGTCAGCTGTTTCGCGACCATGTGCGTGGCCGCGGGCCTTCTCCCGCGCTGCGTGTTCGCGCCCAGCCTTACGGCGTGCTGCCGGTCAGCGACCTGCGTCGATGGGAGCCTGCGGCCGGGGAGACCACAGGCGGTATTGTGCGCGTCGTCCGAATGCTGCTCGACCGCTGGTTGGCTGCCGCCAACCAGCGGGTCCGTCGTATCAGACCGGGCCAGTCCGGTATCGATGAGAGCCTGCTCGAGGTACTGGGCGCAAGCCCGGTCGCGCAGGGCCTACGCGTACGTCCAGTTGTGACCGATGACGTCTCAAGTACCCTCATCGGCACCTTGGGCCTGGACCACCATGCATACGACAGCGAGAAGGCACTGTCGGCAGCCGTCTTCTCTTACCTGCTTCCCGACCACTCGGACGCGATGATGATTTCGTCGCTGCATAGACAGGATCGCCCTCTCCCTCTGCCTATGGCCTCTGATCGCGACCCCGAGTTTCTCGCGGCTCTGTTGGGGACACCGTCTCGGATCCTCGCGGTCGATAGTGTCCTACAAGCACTGGCGGTGCTCGCGCTCGACATCAGCGACGAAGATGTCGTCAAGTCTGCGCCAGCCACAGTGGTGCCGGAGCTGATTCAGTCCGCCGCACTCTCACCGGAGCTCAGGGCCAAGTCAACGGCACTCTTCGAACGGGCTGACTCCGCGTCGGCCGAGGAGTTCCATGCCGTTGCCGCCGAAATCACCGCCACCGGCATAGTTGCGGGCGGGCCCTCGGCACTCGCCCAGTTCCAGCCGGTTGCCCACATCTCGACGTCACTCGCCGAGGTTGCGTTGGCTGCTCCGGCCGGCGACGCCCGGGTCGAATTGACCTCCGCGGCACTGGCAGGCTGGATGCTGCAGATGGGCTACAGCGGAGAGGTTAGAAGGGCGCTGGCATCGCTTTCTGACACGACGACGGCAGTCCGTGTGTTAGCGGTGGCCGAGGCGTTGGACTGCTCGTCGCACCGTCTCGACGCTTGGGCGACGGCGATTGTTAGCGAAAGGCGAGCCCTCCAGGGCACGCGCCGGGGACTCACTATCGGCGCGTACGGCGTGGTTCATGATGTCCAACCAACTCCACCAAACTCTGACGGCTGGATTCATGCTCCATCTACACAGCATGCGGTAGCCGCGGGCCTGCTGCGCAGTTCGCACCTGTCACACCTGCCTGAGGGCTCGGGCGGTGGCGCGTTCGCCATTGATCTTTCGAGTCGACGGATGCGTAGGGCCACCGCGCTGATCGACGGAGTTCGACAAGGTCAGCAGTTGGCGGCATTGGTCGGCTACCAGATTGAGCGTGACCTTTCGGTCGCGGGACTAGCGCGGCTGCAATTGAGCCTGCGCGCGATCGCGCCGCTAATTGCTCGGCGCCTGCATGCCGTCGAAGGTGGTGACGACGACGGTGTCGATGACGACCGTGCCCGTGAGGCAGTGGCCGCGACGGACGTCGTTGACGGTCTTCTGCTGCTGCGTCGGCACCCGCCCGGTGATATCAAGCTGCGGAAGCTCCTCAACCAGCGACCAGTCAACGCATACCTCGACCCTGAGGACTGGGTCGCCCTGACCGATAAGGAATGGCTGACGGTAACCCAGGCGTTGACCGCTGCCGCGGAGGCTGTTGACGCCGTTGCCGACGTCATGCTCAGCGAGTCGGTGTTGCAGTACGCCAACGGCAACCACGCTCGAGCTGCCGCCGCGATGGATGTCATGGGCGTTGGGGCCAGCCCGCCCGACATTCTCGACATCCTCGAAACGCACGAGTCTGGAGAGCGACTGACCCATCGCGTCGTCGTAGCGGTCGGCACTGGTCAGCCATCCGCTTGGAATGCATCTGCGCCGCGGGCGGTGGCGGAGCCGGCGCTGGAGAAATGGGCAAGCGCTCACCTCGGCAGCCCGGCCTCGATAGTTGTGGCAGATCGCTCGAACGCCGGCGGTGGCCTTATCACCCTCGACGCCGCAGGGTTTGCAGCTCTCGATGTCATCTACGCCACCGATCTTGTGGCTTTCGAGCGGAGCATTCGTCTGCGCATTCAGGGGTTGGCTGATGTGGAGTTGTCCACTACCCAGCAGCCAGGTTGGCCAGTGGGGATGCGCGCGCTGGGCCGGGTTCTGGGGCTCGCCAGCACGTTGCGGGCGATCATGGCCGGAGCAACCCCGCTCACGGCGCCGGACCTGGCGAGACCGGGGGAGTCTTCACAACGGCCGGGCGAACCGTCGCGAGCCGACCTCGAGGCTCGGATGACCCAGGCGGCGGCGTCATTGACGGCAACCGTGGCGGCGCTCGAAGCCCAGGTAGCCGCTATACCGGCCGATGGGATGGTGCCTGACGATGCCACTGCGGCGACGCTCGCGGCGGCAGCCGACGTACTGTCGGGCTATGGTGTTCCGCTGACTCCAACCGAGACCCGCCCGCTAGACATGGGGTGGGTGCGGTCGGCGTGGGAAGTTGCGCGAGCTCGGTCGCTGAGTGCTACAGATCTGGTTGGTGGATTGGCAGTCCTGCCCACCGGAACGCCAATGAACCTGGTGCTTGACGCTGCCCAGAACGTTGCAGACACAGTGTTCGGCGATGGCTTCATCGTGGTGCCAGCCCTGACGGCAGCCCTTGGTGGTGACGCCTTCGCCGACGCGATGTCCCAGCCGGCGTTCGCCCAACCGGGCAAGGTCGCCGTCCGGCGTCTGGTGCGCGACTTCGCGACCGTGCGAGAGCAGGTGCGGCGATTTAGCGAGTTGCTGTTGGTGGGCGGTGCCCTCGGGGCCAGCAGGCATCTGGAGGTCGTGCAGATAGGTGAACGCACCAAGGACGGTCCCGCGGCTGGCACTGATCGCTGGCTGGCCGGGCCGCTCCCAGAGTCCGGTCCTTGGCCGGTCGGACCGGTCGCGCACTTGCTTGTCGACGCGGTCGGCCTTCTTGACCCCAGCGCCCCGATCGCCGGGCTCGTTGTCGATGCCTGGGTCGAGGATCTACCGACTCAGGTTGGGCCGAACGCCGACCCGGACGATCCTCAACCCGGCGCTTCTGTGACTGGGCTGGCCATCCGCGCCAACGCAGCGTCGGCGAGGGCGCCGCAAGCCATCCTCTCGGCGATCTCACCTGACGGGGCCCGATGGACGACCGACTCGCTGCGTGCAGTGGTCAATCAGACCCTCGATCTCGCACGGGTCCGGCTTGTCCGGCTCGACCAGTTGCTCGGCGAAGGCTTGGCGCTACCCGCGTTGTATGTGCGCTCGTCGTCCCTGCGGGGCGAGCCAGCATGGCAGTTCAGTGATCTCAAACTCGCCTCCTTCGCTCATGTTACGTTGCCTTACGTCAAAGAGGTGCCCTGATGGCCATCATCAAGTTGGATCCAGTGCAGATGATCACTTCCGATGCGATCAACGATGTACTCAAGGCCGTGGTTACCAAGCCGCCGGCGCTGACTCGGCTAGAGCCCCAGTCGACCTCGGGCGACCCGTCGCCGGGTGTTGAGGCACGGATAGCCGACCCGCTCTGGATGCTCGGTAGGCAATGGCAACTCGGCGAACTCCTGGGGGAAGATGTCGGCAGCCCTGTGTCGGTCACTGTGTCGTCGCGTGCCCTGCCTATCACGGCTTGGGCTCCGGCCGGGCGCACTGACGGTGGCGACAGTGCCACGGCACCGGCGTGGCGGCCTTGGCCGGCCGGGGCCATCCTTGAGGAACTCGTCGAAGACGTGCCGCGGATCGGCTACGAGCAGGGAGTGCGCTGGAGCGCAGAGACCGGGGCGATGCTGCACGAGATGCTCGTGGACGGCGGACATGAAGACGCGGCCGCAGCGCTGCTGGTACGACATCCGTTGCAAGCGCCGACTGATCCGCTAGACCCTGAGGGGCTGTTGGATACGGCTGCTGGCCGCCTGCTCTCAGGGTTAGCCGGTGCGGTGCCTTCGGGCGTTGGCGCCCGGAACGAGCTCGAATCGGGTGATCACGAGTCGGGACAGCCGTCGTGGGTGCGCGATGCGGCGGATCCGATCGGCGCGCACGCAGTATGCGCCGAGTGGTTGGCCTGGGTCCATGGTGCACCAGACTCGGGTGGTGCCTGGACGACAACCCGTCTCGAGCACCGCTTCTGGCTACGGTTCGGTCACGGACCGGAGGCAGTGGTCGTTGAAGCAACCGCTTTCGCTGGGGGTTCAGCGCGCTGGCACCATATGCAGTGGGTGCCGGGTGCGAATGTCACACTCGACGGCGATGACGCGTTGAGCGCCCCACCCGCCCGGACTGACGTGATGCTGGCGACGCCTCTGCGCTACCCCGGCCAACCAGCGGATCGCTATTGGCAGCTCGAAGAGGGTTCTGTCAACATCGCGGCGATTGAAGCCCAACCGCATGACCTGGCCAGGCTGTGCCTGGCAGAGTTCGCTCTCGTAAGCGGGGACGATTGGCTTGTTATCCCGGTCGACGGGGTAGCCGGTGCGGTCAACCAGGTGCAGACGGTGCGTGTGCGTACGACGTTCGGCGAAGATATCGATATACCGGCTGCCTCAGAAGAGCGCCGCGGGCGAGGCTTTCGGATGTTCGAGGTGACTGCGGACGATGGCCGCGAGTTGGACGGCGTCCTGCTTGCGCCAACGGGGCCGACGGCCCTAGTCGGCGAGCCCGTTGAGGAGGTTGCGTTCGTCCGTGATGAGAACGCCAACCTCGCCTGGGCGATCGAGAAGGTGGTCCCTGGCAGGTCCGGGGATGGTCGGCAGCGACGCAGCGAACCCCAGCCCACCCGGCCGACACCGCCAGAGGACCGAGAGCCGGACGACGTGGTGTACGAGTTTCAGGTGCCAGTACCCCGTCACTGGATCCCGTTGGTGCCGGTGCGCACAGGACCCGCAACGATCGGGCTGCGCAAGGGTGCGATGCTCGCGGAGGACCAGCCGGTCCTCGCCCAGAGCTTGCTGTTAGGACCCACGCCCTTGACCTTCCCGCCAGAGGAGATCCCGCGGGAGGGGGTAACCGTGCGGGCTGTGCCGGCGCTCGCTAGGCGTCGCGACGGCAGCTATGCCCGTTGGGTGGGGCACCGAGTGCACGTCGGACGAGGAGAGGCATCGAGCGGTTTTGCCAGCGACAACGCCAAACTTCCGCCCAAGCGCACGTAGGTGCCCTTTTCGGTGACTTTGCGTTACCGCGTGGTCGCGGACATCTGGTGAGTCCCATCGGGCTGGCACCGTGCGGCGCCAACCCTGCACCTGTGCTGGAGGTTCCGCGACTATCGCCGACGGAGCGAGTAGTGTCACCCCGGTGAGGTCACGGTCGTGTTCGCGGACGGGGTGTTCGGTGCCCGCGGTAGCCACGCTCACCTATGCCTACGCCGACTCCACCGCAGTTCTCGGACCGCTCGCGCTGCGGGCTGAGCCGGGCTGCTACGACCTGTGCGCGGCGCACAGCGCTGGGCTGTCGGTGCCGCGCGGCTGGGAGGTGATCCGGTTGCCCGCCTCGGACGCCGACCCCGGTCATTCCACCGATGATCTGCTAGCCCTCGCCCAGGCCGTCCGGGTCGCCGGATCAGGCGGCGAAGTCGACTTGCCGGCGCCCGCCGTGACCCGTCGCAAGGGTCATCTGTCGGTCATCGCCGATCTGTGAGCCGTGCCGCACGGACAACCCCCGCGATCCGCAGGTACCGGGCACTAGGCTTCCAACCGTGCTCACCCCAACGATTTTCAAAGCCAACGACATTCGCGGCGTAGTCAGCGGTGACCAGCCCGAATGGGACGTCGCCGGCGCCCGTGCCGTTGGTGCCGCCTTCGTCCAGGTGCTCGGCCTCGCCGGGCGCGAGTTCGTCCTCGGACGCGACATGCGCGACACCGGACCGGCGCTGGCGGCCGCTTTCATCGACGGCGCGCTCGGCCAAGGCGCGTCCGTGATCGACATCGGCCTGGCCAGCACCGACCAGCTCTGGTTCGCGTCCGGCCTGCTCGACATGCCGGGCATCCAGCTGACCGCCTCGCACAACCCCGCCGACTACAACGGCGTCAAATTCTGCCTCGCCCAAGCCGCCCCGATCGAGCCGGAGATGCTCGTCCGGATCGCCGAACTGGCCATGGGGCCCGAGCTGGCGCCGGCGGTGCAGCCGGGCACCCGGCGCGAGCAGGACGTCCTGGTCGACTACGCGGCCCACCTGCACCACCTCGTCCCGCTGGACGGCATGCGCCGGCTCACCGTCGTCTACGACGCCGGCAACGGCATGGCCGGACACACCGCGCCCGCCGTCCTCGGCCCGCTCGACATCGAGACCATCGGCCTGTTCACCGAACTGGACGGCAGCTTCCCCAACCATCCGCCGAACCCGCTCGAACCCGAGAACCTGCTCGACGCCCAACGGGCCGTCGTGGAACACGGCGCCGACCTGGCGCTCGTCTTCGACGGCGACGCCGACCGCTGCTTCATCGTCGACGAGCGCGGCGACGTGGTCAGCCCGTCCCTGATCACCGCCCTGATCGCCCAGCAGGAACTCGCCCGCGAACCCGGCGGCACGATCGTGATCAACACCATCACCTCCCGTGCCGTCGACCGGGTCGTCGCGGACGCCGGAGGCACCCTGGTGGTCTCCAAGGTCGGCCACACCGCGGTCAAGGCGAAGATGGCGCAGCACAACGCGATCTTCGGCGGCGAACACTCCGCGCACTACTACTTCCGCGACTTTTGGGGCGCCGACACCGGCATGCTGGCCGGACTGCACGTGCTCGCCCTGCTGGCCCGCAGCGGCGGCACCATGTCCGAACTGGTCGCCGGACTGCCCGCCTACGCGGACTCGGGCGAGATCAACTCGACGGTGGCCGACGTGCCCGCCGTGCTCAGCCGGTTGGCGGACGCCTTCGCCGGCCGCGGCGACCAGAACAACGACGACGGACTGACCATCGCCGGCGACGGCTGGTGGGTCAACGTCCGGCCGTCCAACACCGAGCCGCTGCTGCGGCTCAACGTCGAAGCCGGCGACGACGCGCAGATGGCGTCCCTGCGCGACGAGGCGCTGGCCATCATCCGAGGAGGAGCAGATGCCTGATTTGACCCACGACGTGCTCGACCTGCTGGTCTGCCCGGCCTGCCACAGCACCTTCACCTGGGACTACGAGGCGTCCGAACTGGTCTGCACCGGCACCGACTGCGGCCTGGCCTACCCGCTGCGCGGCGGCATCCCGATCCTGCTGATCGACGAGGCCCGGCGGCCGACCCGCGACTGAGCCATGATCGACTTCGACGACTCCCGGCTGGAGAATCCGGACGTCCTCGCCGCCGCCGCACCGCTGCTGATGAACCTGGCGTCCTCCGGGGCGCGGGTCCGGCGCGAGGGCGCCATCGCGGAGGGACGGCTGGCCGACCTGATCGATGTGGACCGGCCCCGCGCGGTGATCGCCTACGGCCCCGAGGCCCGGCTGCTGCGGGCCGTGCTCGAACCGGTCTGCCCGGTGCCGTTCGTGGCCTGGCCAGCGCTGGGTCTGCCCGGCTGGGTCGGGCCGCTCGACGTCGTGCTGCTGATCGGACGCCGCGGCCCGGCAAGTCTGGCCGTCGCCCACGAGGCGGTCCGTCGCGGCTGCCGGCTGATCGTGGCCTGCCCGCCCGATTCGCCGCTCGCGGTGCAGGCGTCCTCGCGGGCCACCACGGTGCTGCCGGTCAGCACCGGCGACCCGCTGGCGGCGGCGGTGGTGTGCCTGATGGCGCTGAACCGGCTCGGCCTCGGCCCCTACATCAACCCCGAGGCGATCGCGTCCGCGATGGACACCGTCGCCGAACACTGCGCGGCCCGCACCGATGTGTCGGTCAACCCGGCCAAGGCGATGGCGCTCGATCTCGCGGACGCGTCCCCGCTGGTCTGGGGCGGCTCGATCCTCGCCGCCCGGGCCAGCCGGCGGATCGTGGAGGCGCTGCGGCTGGCGTCCGGACGGATCGGGCTGGCGGCGGACGCCTCCGACTTGGTCGCGCTGCTCCAACAGGCGGCACCCCGCGACCCGTTCGCCGACCCGTTCGAAGAGGTCGCCCAAGAGCGGCGTCCCGGCCTGGTGCTGATCGACGACGGCATGGACGACGCGTCCGCCGCCGAGTCACGGCTCCGGCTGCAACGGACGGCGCAGGCCGCCGACATCCGGATCACCCGGCTGGAACACACCCAGGATTCGGTGATGGAGCGCTACGCCACGGTGCTGCTCACCGGACTGTTCGGCGCCGCCTACCTGCAGATCGGGCTTGGCCGGACGGCGTCCTGAACCCTACCCGCGCGGGATCTCGAAGCGGACCACTCGGCCGCGTCCGGCGCCGACCTCGGCCCAGCCGCAGTCGAACTCCAGTACCGCCAATGCGCTGGTCGGGTAGTGCGCGGACGCCTCGTCGCGCAGCTCGGACGGCTCGGCCAGCCACTCGACCAGCGAGCTCATCGTGGGTTCGTGGCCGAGCACCATCGCGGTGCCGACGGACTCGTCGAGTTCATGCAGCAGGTCGGCGACCGATTCGGCCCAGGCGCCGTACAAGGCGTCGGTGAAGGTCACCTGGTCGGCGTGCGCGCCGGACGCCGCCGCGTTCTGCCAGGTCTGCCGGGTGCGGGTCGACGACGACGAGAGCAGAGCCCCGATCGGATATTCGGCCAAGATCCGGCCAGCGGCGCCGGCATCGCGGATGCCGCGCTCGGCCAGCGGACGGCCGTGGTCGGGGTCATTGGTGCTCCACGACGACTTGGCGTGCCGCATCACGATCAGGGTGTGGGACATCGGCGGCCTACTTGTCGTCGTCGCCGGGACGCATCGAAGCCCAGATTTCCTTGCACTCGGGGCACACCGGGAATTTGTCCGGGTTCCGGCTCGGCACCCAGACCTTGCCGCACAGCGCCACCACCGGAGTGCCCATCACCATCGCCTCGGTGAGCTTGTTCTTCGGCACGTAGTGGCTGAACCGTTCGTGGTCGCCCTCATCGATGCGCAGATCGGTGCGCTCGTCGAGGATCGTCTGCGCACCCGGAGCCAGTTCCGTCATAGCCCCACACTCTAATCGTCCGCCGCCAGCTGTTGGCACGGGCCGGAGATCCCGGCGTCCGCCGGGATTGCGTGGAGGGCTTTCCGTCCTCCCGGCCTGCTTTCCGTCACCACACCCTGTCATCCCCGCGAATGCCGGGATCTCCGTTCGGCGGTGACGTGAGGCGTCCGCTTGGGCGGTCGCCGTCGATCGTGGTGGGATGGACGGGTGGAGGCGCTCGCGGTGGTCGGCGGACGGCTGGCGACCGGTCTGCGCGACGTCAGCGCCGATCTGACCGCGTTGGACTCGTCCGGCTTCTGGGCGGTGGTGCTGCCGTTCGAGGGCGAGCCGGTGTGCGCCCGGTTCGACCAGGTCCGGCCGGCGATGCCATGGCGGGGACGGCCTTGGCAAGGTCCGCCCCGTGACGCCTGGATCACCTCCCTGGACGAGGCCGGCTTCACCGCCGGCGTCGCCGAGATCCGGCGGATCATCGCCGCCGGCGGCGTCTACCAAGTGAACCTGACCCGGCGGCTCAGCGCGCCGCTGCCGCCCGAGGCCTCGATCGCCGCCCTGGGTGCCGCGTTGGCACAGGGCAACCCGGCACCGTTCAGCGCCGTCGTACAGCTTCCCGACCAGGACATTCACCTCGCCTCGGCCTCGCCCGAGCTGTTCCTCGGACGCCGTGGCAGCACCGTCTGGTCGTCGCCGATCAAGGGCACCGCGGCCACCGCGGACGGCTTCCTGGCCAAGGATTCCGCCGAGAACGTGATGATCGTCGACCTGGTCCGCAACGACCTGGGCCGGGTCTGCGTGACCGGCTCGGTGGAGACCCCGGCCCTGCTGAGCGTCGAGGAGCATCCCGGCCTGTTCCACCTGGTCTCCACCGTGCGCGGACGCCTCCGGCCGGCCGTCGGTTGGCCCGAGCTGATCGACGCCACCTTTCCGCCCGGTTCGGTGACCGGTGCGCCCAAACTGGCCGCGCTGGAGGCGATCCGGGCACTGGAGCCGGTGCCGCGCGGGGTCTACTGCGGGGCCGTCGGCTGGGTGGACGCCGACCGTGCCGAGGGCGAGCTGAACGTCGCGATTCGCACCTTCTGGGCCGCCGACGGACGCCTCCACCTCGGCACCGGGGGCGGCATCACCTGGGATTCCGACCCGGCGGCGGAGTGGGCCGAGACGCAGCTCAAGGCGTCCAATCTGCTCGCTGTGGTGTCCGGACCCCCGGCGCGTAGCGATCCGGGCGGCGCGACGGCGTCGTAGACTCCGAGCCGTGCAGAAGGTGGCCCAGTGAGCGGGAAGACCGATCGGCGGTGGCTCACGATCGGCCTCATGATGTGCGTGATGGCGATCTCGTTCGAGTCCTACGCCGTGCTCACCGCGATGCCGGCCGCCGCCCGCGACCTCGGCAACCTTGGCCTGTACGCCTGGACGTTCACCGCCTTCGTCATCGCGATGACCTTCAGCATCGTGGCGTCCGGCCAGTTCAGCGACCGCTACGGCCCGATCCAGCCGATGGTGTGGGGGTTCGGCATCTTCGCGGTCGGCCTGGTGGTGGCCGCGGTGGCGCCGGCGATGTGGGTGCTGCTGGTCGCCCGATTCACCCAGGGCCTGGGCGCCGGCACCATGAACGTCGCGGTGATGGTGCTGATCGCCCGCGCCTACGGCGAGGCCGAACGGGCCAAGCTGATGATGTGGTTCTCCGCCTGCTGGATGCTGCCGGCCTTCGTCGGTCCGCCACTGGCCGGCTGGATCGTCCAGGTCAGCTCGTGGCATTTCGTGTTCTGGTCGGTGCTGCCGTTCATGGCCGTCGGCGGACTCCTCATGCTCCGGCCGCTGCGGCACATCGAACTCGCTCCCGAAGAGCCCCACGAACTCAAGAAGCGGCTGATGCTGCTGGCCGCCGCGGTCGCCGCCGGGTTGGCGCTGATCCAATGGGCCGGCCAGGAACTCGACCTGTGGTCGGCGTTGTGGGCGGCGCTCGGGCTGGCGGCGGTCGTCTTCGGCCTGCCGCCACTGATGCCCAAGACCATCGACTGGACCGGACGCGGCATCTCCGGCGTGGTCGGAGCCCGGTTGTTCAGCGCCGGCGCCTTCTTCGGCGCCCAATCCTTCCTGCCGCTGATGCTGACCGAGTCGCGCGAGCTGGCGGCGGTGATCACCGGCGTCACCCTGACCATCGGCTCGGTCGGCTGGATGGCCGGCGCGCTGCTGCAGTCGCAGAGCTGGCTGTCCTGGCGGCGCGACCAGATGATCATCGTCGGCGTCGTCGCGATCGCGGTGGGAGTGGCGGTGCTGGCGGTGGCGTCGTTCTTCCCGCAGTCCTGGCTGGGGCTGGTGATGATCGCCTGGATCATCGCCGGCTTCGGCATGGGCCTGCAGAACCCGAGCACCTCGCTGGCGGTGATGCAGCTCTCCGAGGACGCCGAACTGGGCCGCAACACATCCTCGCTGCAGGTCGGCGAATCGCTGGGCAGCAGCCTGTTCACCGGCCTGGCCGGCGCCTGGTTCGCCCACTTCCACCTTTCTGCCGAATCGCCGTTCACCTTCGGCGGCCTGATGACGATGATGGTGGTCGTCGGCCTGGTAGCCATCCTGATGGCCTACCGGATCGGGCCGGTGCCCAACGGCTCCACCGAGGACTGACGCATGGACGAGGTCGACCGGATCATCGCCGCCTGGCAGGCGGAGGCGCCCGGCCTGGACACCGAGCCGCTGGCCGTCCTGTCCCGGGTGAGCCGGTTGGCCCGGCATCTCGACCTGGCCCGCAAGCGCTGCTTCGCCGCGCACGGGCTGGAGGTGTGGGAGTTCGACGTGCTGGCCGCGCTGCGCCGCGAGGGCCCGCCCTACGAGCTGTCGCCGGGGGAGTTGATCCACCAGACGCTGTCCTCCAGCGGCACCATGACCAACCGGATCGACCGGCTCACCGACCGTGGCCTGGTGGAGCGCCAGGCCAACCCGGCCGACCGGCGCGGGGTTCGCGTCCGACTCACCGGTGAGGGTGCGGACGTCGTGGGTGCGGCGATGGACGACCTGGTGGCGTTCGAACGCGGCGTCCTGGAACCTCTGACGCCGTCTGTGCGGCACCAGCTGGCCACCGCGCTGCGGACGCTGCTGGTCGACTTCGAAGCCCCGGCCGGGGACTGAATTCCCGCTGTTGGTGCGGCGACGGGTGTGTTGCTGATCCGTCCCTTAGGGTGGTTGCCGTTCACCGACCCGCAAGGAACCAACGATGGCCCTGTCGAACCCGTATCTCGCCGAGCTGGCTGCCGAGTTCGGCATCGCCACCGAGTTCTGGGATTGGAAGGGACGGCTCACCGAGATCTCGGACGAGACGGTGATCGCCGTGCTGGCCGCGATGGACATCGACGCCAGCACCGCCGAGTCGGCCGAGGCCGCGGTGCACGAGCGGCGGATGCGTCCCTGGCGCCGGGCGCTGCCGGCGTGCACGGTGATGCAGCAGGGCGCGCCGCAGGAAGTGAAGGTCCACGTCCCCGACGGTGCCTGGGTGGAGGTCTGGGTCCGGCTCGAGGACGGCGGCACCCGCGACCTGCGGCAGCTGTCGAACGACCAGCCGGCCCGGATGGTCGACGACACGCTGACCGGCGAGGCCAGCTTCGAGGTGCCCGGCGACCTGCCGCCCGGCTATCACCGGATCGGCTGCCGCACCGCGGGATGGACCGCCGAGGCCAGCCTGATCGTCTCGCCGCACTTCCTCGGCTTCCCGCCGAGGATGGGCGAGAAGCGGGTCTGGGGCTATGCGACCCAGCTGTACAGCGTCCGTTCGGCCGACTCGTGGGGGATCGGCGACCTGACCGATCTGGCCGACCTGGCGACCTGGTCGGCCACCCAACAGTTCGCCTCGTACGTGCTGGTCAACCCGCTGCACGCGGCGCAGCCGATGACCCCGCTGGAGCCCTCGCCCTACCTGCCGACCTCGCGGCGCTACGTCAACCCGATCTACATCCGGCCCGAGGCGATCGCCGAGTACGCCGGCCTGGACGACCGGCAGCGCGCCAAGGTCGCCCAGCTGCGCGGCAAGCTCGCCAAGAAGCTCGCGAACGAGCCACTGATCAAGCGGGACGAGGTGTGGCGGGCCAAGCTGAAGGCGCTGCGGGCGATCTTCGACGCCGGCCTGAAGCCGACCCGGCTGATGAGCCTGAACGACTTCGTCCGCAAAGAGGGACGCCCGTTGTCGCAATTCGCCACCTGGTGCGCGCTGGTGCACGAGTACGGGATGAACTGGCGGGAGTGGCCGATCGACCTGCGCCGTCCGTCCTCGCCCGAGGTGGCGCAGTTCGCGGTCGACCATGTCGGCGAGATCGTCTTCTTCTCCTGGCTGCAGTGGGTCGCCGACGAGCAGCTGCGGGACGCCCAGTCGGCGGCCAAGGCGGCCGGCATGCGGGTCGGGATCATGAACGACCTGGCCGTCGGGGTGAGCGGGCACAGCGCCGAGGCGTGGATGCTCGGCGACACTTTCGCCCGCGGCGTCTCCGTCGGTGCGCCGCCGGACCACTTCAACCAGACCGGCCAGGACTGGGGCCAGGCCCCCTGGCGTCCGGACCGGCTGGGGGAGCTGAGCTACGCGCCGTTCCGCAACATGGTGGCCGGCATCCTGCGGCATTCCGGCGGCATCCGGGTCGACCACATCATGGGCCTGTTCCGGCTCTGGTGGGTGCCCGAGGGGATGGGTCCCACGCACGGCACCTACGTGCGCTACAACCACGAGGCGATGGTCGGCATCCTGGTGCTCGAGGCGCAGCGGGCCGGCGCGGTCGTGGTGGGGGAGGACCTCGGCGTGGTCGAGCCCTGGGTCAGGGTGTATCTGCGCGACCGCGGCATCCTGGGCACCTCGATCGCCTGGTTCGAGCGCGGCGACGACGGCCAGATCCTGCCGCCGGAATCGTGGCGCGACTACTGCATGGCCTCGGTCACCACCCACGACCTGCCGCCCACCGCCGGCTACCTGGACGCCGCCCACGTCAAGCTGCAGCACGCGCTGGGCCTGCTCACCGAAGACCTGGACGTCGAACTGGCCGGGGCCGCCCGGGAGCGCGAGGACTGGATGCGGGTGCTGCGGGACCGCGGCCTGCTCACCGGGGACGCCCCGACCACCGAAGACATCGTGCTGGCCATGCACCGGTTCCTGCTGGCCACCCCGGCCCGGATGCTGTGCGCCGCGCTGACCGACGCCGTCGGCGACCACCGCACCCAGAATCAACCCGGCACGGTCGACGAGTACCCCAACTGGCGGGTGCCGCTGTCCGGTCCCGACGGCGAACCGATGCTGTTGGAGGACGTCTTCCACTCCGAGCACGCCCTGCGCCTCTCGGCGGTGATGAACGGCTTCGTGGTCCCACCCACCGCGCACCGTTCGACGTCCGAGTTCATCATCGGCCACGACTGACCCGGGACGACTGACCGGGGACGGTTCTTCCAGGTTCGAATTTCGGACGTCGGGGGACGGTTCTTCGAGGTTCGAATTTCGCATGTCGGGGGACGGTTCTTCCAGGTTCGAATTTCGCACGCCGAACAACCGTCCTCGCGGTCACTGGGTGGGGGTCATCACCTCGACGCGGTTGCCGAAGGCGTCCCAGCAGTGGAAGCGCTGGTAGCCGGCGAAGGACGTCCGCTGCGCCCAGCTGAGCTCGAAACCGGCGGACGCGATCCGCTCGCCGAGCGTCTCCAGCGTGGCCACCGAGTCGACCAGGATCGCCGGATGGGCCATCCGCGCCGGCACGAACTGCTCGTCGGCCAGCACATGGACCTCCAGGGTGATCGCGCCGGAGGAGTCGAAGGCCCGGAACCAGCGCACCGGACGTCCGGCGAGCTCCGGCGGCGGGGTCACCTCGGTCAGCCCGACGGCGTCGCGCCAGAACGCGCGGGCGCCGTCGTCGCCACCGGTCGGCATGATCACCTGGACGTGATGGAGCTGCATCTGTTCCTCCTCGGGAGTCGATCGCGCGATCGACCACAGCTTTCAGCTTGGCCGCCTGCTTTCGGGAAATATCCCGAAGGTAGTGCACGAACCTGAAAGTAGTCCCCGATCGAGCGATCGGACGCCCCCGCCAAGCACCAGCAGCATCTGGCCCAGACCCCACCCCCAGGCACCAGCAAGGCCAGCCCGGACGTCCGACACACCCGGGATTTGAAGCCGCCGGTCGCCCTGTGACAGAATCGTCCGGTTGCTCCGCGGCGGTATGCCGTGGTGCCCCCAGGCGGATGAGTCGTCAGCCGGGCCCTACCACGAACGATTTTGCGCTCGTGTGCGGCCCTGATTGGCCCGACACGCCCGACCGCGGGGGTCGGAGCAGCAGTATCCGACGAGAAGAAGGAAAATCAGTGGCGGGACAGAAGATCCGGATCCGACTCCGGGCCTACGACCACGAGGTCATTGACTCCTCGGCGAAGAAGATCGTCGACACCGTGACCCGTACCGGCGCCAAGGTGGCGGGCCCCGTGCCCCTGCCCACCGAGAAGAACGTGTTCTGCGTGATCCGTTCTCCGCACAAGTACAAGGACAGCCGCGAGCACTTCGAGATGCGTACCCACAAGCGGCTGATCGACATCCTCGATCCCACGCCGAAGACGGTCGACTCGCTGATGCGGCTCGACCTGCCGGCCGGTGTCGACATCGAGATCAAGCTCCCCTGAGGTCGCCGAACATGACTAACGAACGCAAAGTGAAGGGCCTGCTGGGCACCAAGCTCGGCATGACCCAGACCTGGGACGCCAACAACAAGGTCGTCCCGGTCACCGTGATCCAGGCCGGGCCGTGCGTCGTCACGCAGGTCCGTTCCCCCGAGAAGGACGGCTACTCCGCCGTCCAGCTGGCCTTCGGCGCCGTCAAGCCGACCAAGGTCCCCAAGCCCGCCGCCGGCCACTTCGATGCTGCCGGGGTCACCCCGCGCAAGCACCTCGTCGAACTGCGCACCTCCGACGCCGCCGAGTACAGCCTCGGCCAAGAGTTGAACGCCGATGTCTTCGCCGCCGCCGAGGTGGTCGACGTGACCGGTGTCAGCAAGGGCAAGGGCACCGCCGGCGTGATGAAGCGGCACGGCTTCGGCGGTCTGCGGGCCTCCCACGGTGTGCACCGCAAGCACCGCTCGCCGGGTTCCATCGGCGGCTCGTCCACCCCTTCGAAGGTCTTCAAGGGCATGCGGATGGCCGGCCGGATGGGCGTCGAGAAGGTGACCGTCCAGAACCTCACGATCCATGCCGTGGACGCCGAGCGCGGGCTGATCCTGGTCAAGGGCTCCGTGCCCGGCCCCAAGGGTTCGCTCGTCGTGGTGCGCACGGCCGCCAAGAAGGGTGCCGCCGAATGAGCGAGAAGCAGACCGTCAAGGTGCTGGGCTCGGAGGCCACGGCCGACCTGCCCGGCAACTACTTCGACGTCCAGACCAATGTGCCGCTGATCCACCAGGTCGTGGTGGCCCAGCAGGCCGCCGCCCGCCAGGGCACGCATTCCACCAAGACCCGCGGTGAGGTCGCCGGTGGCGGCGCCAAGCCATGGCGCCAGAAGGGCACCGGACGCGCCCGCCAGGGTTCCCGCCGCGCCCCGCAGTGGACCGGCGGCGGCATCGTCCATGGCCCGCAACCGCGCAGCTACGCCCAGCGCACCCCGAAGAAGATGATCGCCGCCGCGCTGCGCGGTGCGCTCTCCGACCGGGCCCGCAACGGCAACGTGCATGTCGTCGAGTCGATCGTGGCCGGTGAGACGCCGTCCACCAAGGCCGCGCTGCAGGCGCTCTCAGAGGTCGCCGGCGGCAAGATCCTGGTCGTGCTGAGCCGCGACGAGGACGTGGCCTGGCTGAGCCTGCGCAACGTGGCGAGCGTGCACGCGCTGGCCGTCGACCAGCTGAACGCCTACGACGTCCTCAACAGCGACGACGTCGTGTTCACCACCGCCGCCCTGGCCGCCTTCACCGGCGCCGAAGCGGCCGAGGACGCCCAGGCCGCCGAGGAGGCAGAGAAGTGAGCGATCACAAGATCCGCGACCACCGCGACATCCTGCTCGCGCCGGTGGTCTCCGAGAAGAGCTACGGGCTGCTGGACGAGAACAAGTACACGTTCCTGGTCGCCCCGAGCGCCAACAAGACCGAGATCAAGATCGCCGTCGAGGCCGTCTTCGACGTCAAGGTCACGAACGTGAACACCATCAACCGCCAGGGCAAGAAGCGCCGCACGCGGGCCGGCTGGGGCAAGCGTCCCGACACCAAGCGGGCCATCGTGACCGTCGCCGCGGGTCAGCGGATCGACATCTTCGGCTCGGCCGGCGTCTGAGCGAGGGGAAGAGCACACCATGGCTATTCGCAAGTACAAGCCGACCACTCCGGGCCGTCGCGGCTCGAGCGTGTCCGACTTCTCCGAGGTCACCCGCTCGACGCCCGAGAAGTCCCTGGTGGTGCCGAAGCCGAAGACCGGCGGCCGGAACAACTCCGGCCGGATCACCACCCGGCACATCGGCGGCGGCCACAAGCAGGCCTACCGGCTGGTCGACTTCAAGCGCTACGACAAGGACGGGGTGCCGGCCAAGGTCGCGCACATCGAGTACGACCCGAACCGCACCGCGCGGATCGCGCTGCTGCACTACGCCGACGGCGAGAAGCGCTACATCATCGCGCCGAACGGTCTCAAGCAGGGCCATCCGGTCGAGGCCGGCGAGGGCGCTGACATCAAGCCCGGCAACAACCTGCCGCTGCGCAACATCCCGGTCGGCACCACGGTGCACGCCGTCGAGCTGCGTCCCGGCGGCGGCGCCAAGATGGGCCGCTCGGCCGGCGCCCGCATCCAGCTGGTGGCTCGCGAGGGCAAGTACGCCACGCTGCGGCTGCCCTCGGGCGAGATGCGCATGGTCGACGTCCGCTGCCGCGCCACCATCGGCGAGGTCGGCAACGCCGAGCAGTCGAACATCAACTGGGGCAAGGCCGGCCGCAACCGCTGGAAGGGCATCCGCCCGACCGTCCGCGGTGTGGTGATGAACCCGATCGACCACCCGCACGGTGGTGGCGAGGGTCGCACCTCCGGTGGCCGTCACCCGGTCAGCCCGTGGGGCAAGCCCGAGGGTCGCACCCGGGACAAGAACAAGGCGAGTTCTCGCCTGATCATCCGTCGCCGCAAGTCCGGCAAGAAGCGCTGATTGGAACAGGTGAGCTAGACACATGCCACGCAGTCTCAAGAAAGGTCCCTTCGTCGACGACCACCTCGCCAAGAAGGTGGACGCGCAGAACGCCAAGGGCACCAAGCAGGTGATCAAGACCTGGTCGCGCCGGTCGATGATCATCCCCGACATGATCGGGCACACCATCGCCGTGCACGACGGCCGCAAGCACGTGCCGGTCTTCGTCACCGAGTCGATGATCGGGCACAAGCTGGGCGAGTTCGCCCCCACCCGCACCTACCGCGGGCACATCAAGGAAGACAAGAAGTCCCGCCGCCGTTGAGCGAGCGAGAAGAGGAACTGATATGAGCAACAAGGAGAACCGGCCCAGTCGGCGTTCCCGCCTGCTCGGCGATCGTCCTGGCTCGTACGCCATCGCGCGTGGAGTCCGGATGTCGCCGACCAAGGTGCGCCGGGTGGTCGACCTGGTCCGTGGAATGCCCGTGACCGAGGCCCTGACGGTGCTGAAGTTCGCCCCGCAGGCCGCTTCCGAGCCGGTCTACAAGGTGGTGGCGTCCGCTTCGGCGAACGCGACCGCGACCGAAGACCTGCGTGCCGAAGAGCTGTACATCTCGCAGGCCTTCGTGGACGAGGGTATGACCCTGCGCCGGATCCGTCCGCGGGCCAAGGGCTCCGCCAGCCGGATCCTGAAGCGGGGCAGCCACATCACCGTCGTCGTCGAACCGAAGGAGGCCTGAGCATGGGTCAGAAGATCAACCCGAACGGCTTCCGGCTCGGCATCACCACCGACCACAAGACCCGGTGGTACGCCGACAAGGGCTACGCCGAGCATGTCGCCGAGGATGTGAAGATCCGCGCGTACCTGCACAAGACGCTGGAGCGCGCCGGCATCTCCTCGGTCGAGATCGAGCGCCGCAGCGAGCGGGTGACCATCTTCCTGTACGCCGCGCGTCCGGGCATCGTCATCGGCCGCAACGGCGCCGAGGCGGAGCGGGTCCGCAGCGAGCTGGAGAAGCTCACCGGCAAGCAGGTGCAGCTGAACATCCTCGAGGTGAAGAACCCCGAGACCGATGCGCAGCTGGTCGCCCAGGGCATCGCCGAGCAGCTCAGCGCACGGGTGGCGTTCCGCCGCGCGATGCGCAAGGCACAGCAGACCGCGATGCGCTCCGGTGCCACCGGCATCAAGATCAAGTGCTCCGGCCGCCTGGGCGGCGCCGAGATGAGCCGGTCGGAGTTCTACCGCGAGGGACGCGTGCCGCTGCACACCCTGCGCGCCGACATCGACTACGGCTTCTTCGAGGCCAAGACCACCTTCGGCCGGATCGGCGTGAAGGTGTGGATCTACAAGGGTGACCTGTCGGGCAACCGCGCCGAGCGCGCCGCCCAGCGGGCCGCTCGCGCCACCTCGGGTGGTCAGCGCCGTCCGGCCCGCGGGCCGCGTCGCGACGACCGGGGCGGCCGTCCCGAGCGC
>NZ_JASGEF010000026.1:0-29014 GCF_047606665.1 Micropruina sp.
CGCCGACGGCGGCGCCACCGGCGATCCGAACAGACCCGGCGCTGCCGGCTGCTCGTCCTTGGTCATAGTCATGGTCATACCTCTCATCGTTGGAGGAATCACTTACACAGACCATCTGACACCCCCGGTCCAGAATCTCGGAGCCGACTACCACGCCAACCGAACCGACAAAGACCGCAGAACCCGTAACCACATCCGCCAACTGGAAGCACTCGGCTTCAGGGTCACCCTCGAACCAGCAGCCTGACACCCCTACCAACCAGCCCTACTGCACGATCTCCACACCTACCTGGCTGAGGTCATTTCCGGTTAGAGCAACTTGCTCCACGAAACCGCTCCACGGACCCCGCGCGGCTGTTCCCTCACTCTCGTACGAAGGAGGAGGGAACAGCCAAGTTCTCGGGCACCGGAAGCTGTTGCGACATCGTGCCGCCGCAGCCAGAACTGGACCGGATGTCAAATCCACGAGGTAGGGACTAGCGCGGGCCCTCCTTTAGGAGTTGCTCGTAGCTCTTCGTTGGTTTTGTCAGCATAGGCGATTGCTCAGTGATCGAGGCTGGGAGGCTGGGGCTCTCCGAATCGACTCGCTGGAAACCATCACCCTCGAAAGCGTAGACCCCGGCCGGGCCGCCAACCGCGACGTAACCGCCTGCCGGATCATTAGCCCCGTACATCGCCGGAGTGATGTAGATCAGATAGGGCCCACCGGAGACTAGCGCCTGTCGCTTCGTGTTTTCATCAACCCCTGGGCTGACCAGATCGATCCTGGTTTCCTTGATCGATCCGCCGAGAACCTTTACGATATTCATTTCGACGTAGGGGGTAGGGGCTGCGTCCTCGGGACCGTATCCCTTCGGCAGCGGCTTAGCCATCTCCTTCCCGGTCGGCTCCACGATAACCAATGCAAGCGCGTGGTCCGCCAGCTGCTCGAAGGACTTGTATTCGTAGGCTCGAGAACCATGACTCACGATCCGTGGGACCGATGACGTGCCGCTTGAGGTGGGGCCAGCAGAGCAGCCGAACAGTAGTGCCACCGCAAGGAGCGGTGAGAGAAACTTAATAGAGCGCATTGACGCCATTCCTATCATCCGTAGCGGGCACCAGGGCCGAGCGGTTGTCATAATTATACATGAGAACGCTCGTGTTGCTGACATGAGCTAGGCCGAATGAGTGCCCCAACTCGTGCGCCGCAACCATCTTGAACTTCGCCGTGGAATAGCCAAGACTCGTCATCTTCGACCAGTTCAAGACGACCTCCATCTGGCCGGAAGTCCATTTCCCACTAGTGCAAGGGGGGGTAAGAATCCACCGTCCCCTTCTTTCGGGTGACCCCCGTCCAGGTGACAGTGTTCCCGCGATTTTCGTTCGTTCCGTACACGTTGGCGCTAGAGTTGTTCACATAATGTGCATCGACTCCCGACCACGAGGCGGAGGCATTCCACCAGACTGGATAAGACAGAAGCGGGGCTGGGACATACAGCTTGATCGAAGATGACGACCACTTGCAACCGAGGAGGTTGTAGGCGTTGGCTTTCGCCGTGCCAAGGACTCCCGAAAGTAACAGAATGAACGTAAATGCGACCGCTCCGACGACCCTTGAAGCTGATCTATTGACCCCCATATTCGCCTCCATTGGAAAACTGGGTGGGTAAGGCTGGCAACATCGGACGATGCCACAGTTCAGATGAGAGTTGCCCAAGAGTTTGGCTTGAATCGGTCACAGTCCAGAACGCTTCGTCTTCGAGCTGGCTCAGGTCGAGCCGCTCACCGGTCGCGACGAGCTCCACCCGCACCGATTCCTGTGCAGTGCGACGGACGAGTCTATCTCGGTGCCGATCAGCGAGTTCGCACGACGAACGGCGTGTCGTTCCTTAGGCCGGTCAATATCCCCATGCCAGTTCCTGCGGGTTCCAGGTGCCCTCGGTTGGTGACGCGACGAGTGCGGCGTCGACCAGCCTCGCTACGAGGAGGGCGGCCGTCTCTGCGGTGTATGACGCCGCGGATGGGACGTCCTTAGCTGTTGCCGGATATGTTCTGACCCATTCGGTCGGGATGACGAAGTGGTCGAAGGGCTCCATCCCGCTCACGAGCCGCTTGGCGGTGATTGCCGTCCGCAGTTCGCGCAGTCCAACTCGTTGGGTGTGGGCGAGAACAACGAGGTCGACCAGATCCTTGACTCGGCTGCTGGGCTTGCCGGCGCCGTAGCTGGTGCTCAGTGTGGCGCACACCTTGTCGGCTATCTGGTCCGCGACGGGGAAGAGTCGGTAGGGATGGGTGACGAGCGGTCGCTTCAGGCGCAGTCGGTTCGCTGGTTCGATCGTTTCGGGTCGTCCGACCGGCGGCGGCCCCACCACGACGTCCACCATGATCGTGTCGATCTGGGTGTCATGATCAGCGTCCAGGCAGGCGAATACCAGGCGTTGGGTCAGTACGCCGGGCTGGTTGTCGCCCATCCCGGTCGGCACCGAGCGGACCAGGCGGAAGGTGAGGTGATCCCCGAGGTCGGCCCGCACGAGCGCGGTCAATTCGCGTTGGGCATCAGCCAGATCGTTGGCAGTCTCCGACGCCAGATCGATGTCCTTGGTGCTGCGCGACAGGGGCACCCGTGCGAGCATGCTCATCCCGCCCTTGAGGAACCACTCGGACTCCTCCCCCGACGCGAACACCCGGCACAGGAAGCGGTCGAAGCGTGCCTGCCGAATTCGTGCGTCAACGGTCGCGGCTCCGTGACCCGGTCCGGTCTGGCGGACGGCCGCCCGCGCAGAGTCCTTGATCGCCAGTTCCAGGGATCGCCAATCGCGGTAGCCCATCGCGTCAGCCATTGTCCCAGCCCTCCTGTGCCACGCCGGCGTCTTCGAATAGGTCCGCTACGAGTGCCCTGCCGTCATGTCCACGCACCGCGAGATAGGCCGCCAGTCTGTCGGGGGCAACTAGCTTGTCGGCCCGGACGGCGTCCCGTACCACGCCGGCGACCAGGGACCGATCGACTCGCAGATCGACGAGGTCCGCGATCAGGCGCTCCACGGTCAGGGTCGGCAGGCCCGCCACTGGGACGACCTCGTCCCTGGTCAGGCGCCGCACCCGCAGCCGCACCCCAGGTAGCCGGGTACCCCTGCGGGCGGGGACCATGAAGTCGAACCGGTCCAGGAAGAAGTCGCCGAGCCCGTGGACGACCGCCGCCGTGACGCCTGCGGCAACCACCGAAGCGACCCCCGACTCCGTGCGTGGGTTGGTTGCGCCACCCAGGGCCAGCCAGGTCGCGTAGATGGCCTCGTTGTCTTGAGGCGGTGCGCCGGCCATCCGGTACACGCCGTGCGCGACCCGCTCAAGAGCACCGGACGACGCCATCCGCGACAGTTGCTTGCGGGAGACGCCCGCTCCCTCGGCTTGGGCGGTCGTGACCAGGCCCCAGCGCCGCTCAGCGACAGCGCCAAGCTTCGCCAGGGTAACGTCCGCCATGTCATCTATTGTATCTCTTAATGGTGACAAACGTTGTAGCAGCATCTCGGTCTGACCTGGTTGCAGGCCTTCTTGAACATCTTGAGCCAGGCTGCGGAGCGGATCGGCATCCCGTCGCTGGCCCGCCAGAACAACAGTCCTGAGCGCCCGACCTGCGTGTGGTCGCGCAGATGAGCTTTCACTGCGTCGACGAGCGCCGCTGGGATCACAAGTGTGCGTGTCACGATGCCCTTCGGGGCCCTCTTCAACGGGCCGATCTCAAGCTTTGCCCTCGGCCTCTTTCACATCGTGTACGACGGTCACGGTTGGCAGCCTGCCGCTGAGTCGGAAGTCACGACGCTGGAGAGCTCGGACTTCGCCCGAGCGCAGCCCGAGTACCCCGCTTATGAGCACTCCGAGTCGCAGTCGCTCCGGCATGGCGTCCGCCACTCGATACAAGACCGGCGCCGGCAGGGGCGGCAGATCGCGCTCCCGTGAGGCCTGAGCGTGCGAGGCCGCCTTTACGTGGACCGGATTGGCGTCGATCAGTTCATCCTCGATCGCGGCGTTCATGATCGCCCGCAAGAGGTCGTACGCCTGGCGGCGGGATGATTCGCGGGTCCTCACCGGCAGGTCCTGCCACCACGCTCGCACACCGGCCCTAGCTAGCGAGGTAGAACCATCGAGGGGAGAAGCCATGGCGGGCATCATCGGAAGGCGATCGGGTGGGACGCTCGGGATCACGACTGGATGGGGGTCTGCAGGATGACCACGATGCCCGTGCCCCGTCCGCTCCCGAGTGAGCAGCGACTGGGCACACCTGCGTCGGAATGGGTGTCTTTCCAACAGGCGGCCCAGTTGGTCGGGGTGAGCGTGGATACCCTGCGGCGACGCATTCGTGCCGGCAAGCTGCCCGCGTATCGGTTTGGTGAGCGCCTCATCAAGATCCGTGTCGAGGACTTGGACAACCTCGTCCGTTCGATCCCGCTTGGGAACCGGCTGAGGCGCCGTTGCGCCTCTTGAAACGCCAGCCAGACGAGCTCCTCGGGGCGGCTCTCATGTCCACCAGTGGATACGAGAGCCGCCCCGATTGCTGTGTGCTGACGCTCCGGCGCCCGAAAATTGGGGGCATATTCGGGGCATGAAATCTCGGCCGGAGACACGCTTGGAGACGAAATTTCTCCTATATGGGCTTGTGGAAGCCAGGTTCCACGTGGCGGAGGATACGAGATTCGAACTCGTGAGGGTGTGAACCCAACCCGCTTTCCAAGCGAGCGCCATAGGCCTCTAGGCGAATCCTCCGTCGGAGACGATACCGGCCCACCGCGATGGCGGCCAAACCGTGGCGGTCGCGGTGCCGAGGGCGTCCCTGCTGCACCCTCACGTGTTTGACTGGGACGAGTGCACCGACCGGCCGCCCGCGATAGTGGCCACGAATCAAGGCCAGCCTGTTCGACTACCTGGTGATCGCGGCATGGTTGCTTGTGCTCACCGGTGTGAGCCTGATCGTGCGACCTCTCTTGCCGGACGCCCCGCCGGCGCAGGACGTGTATCTGACCGATCTGATCGTGTTCGCGATGACCGTGCTGCCGATCTGGCTGTACCTCACGGCGTCCGAGGCGTCCGGTGCGGCTGCGACCTGGGGCAAGCACCTCGCGGGGCTGCGGGTGCTGTCCACCGATGGTCAGCGGGTCGCTTTCGGGCGCATCGCGGTCCGCAACGCGATCAAGCTGCTGCCCTGGCAGGTGGCTCATCTCGCCGTGAGACGGCGGTCTCGGCAAGTGGTCGAACCGGCCGCCGGCGTCCCCTAGACTGAGTCCCAAGGTCCCCGCGCGGCGGTACCTCGCCCAACTCCCCCAGGGCCGAAAGGCAGCAAGGGTAAGTGAGCTCTTCCGGGTGCGCGGGGGCCCCTTTGCGCCCCGGTGTGCCCGGCGTGGATCGCGGCTCGAAAGTTGTCAGTGGCAACACGTAAGGTGCCAACCGTGGACGACGAGCGCGAGGACGAGCTGTTCGACTCCGACCTGTACGAGGAGCCGGAGCCGTTCGAACAGGACGGCCCCGACCTGTTCGGTGCCGAGCCGGACGCCGGCGCGTCCGATGCGGCCGTGGTCGACCCTCCGGTGGCCGCCCGCGGCGACGTCCCGTCCGCCGAACCGGTCCAGATCCAGCGACCCGAGGCGCCGCTCGCGCTCTACCGGCGGTACCGTCCGGACACCTTCGCCGACGTGATCGGCCAGGAGCACGTCACCGAACCGTTGCAGCGCGCCCTGACCAACAACCGGGTCAACCACGCCTATCTGTTCTCGGGGCCGCGTGGCTGCGGCAAGACCACCTCGGCGCGCATCCTGGCCCGCGCGTTGAACTGTGCGCAGGGCCCGACCCCGGTGCCCTGCGGCGAATGCCGGTCGTGTCGCGACCTGGCCCGCGGCGGCCCCGGCTCGATCGACGTGATCGAGATCGACGCCGCCTCCCACGGCGGCGTGGACGACGCCCGCGACCTGCGCGAACGTGCCTTCTTCGCCCCGGTCGCCAGCCGCTACAAGATCTACATCGTCGACGAGGCGCACATGGTCACCACGGCCGGCTTCAACGCGCTGTTGAAGGTCGTCGAAGAGCCGCCGCCCCACGTGAAGTTCATCTTCGCGACCACCGAGCCCGAGAAGGTGATCGGCACCATCCGGTCGCGCACCCACCACTATCCGTTCCGGCTGGTGCCGCCGAAGACGCTGTCCGGCTATCTGGGCTCGCTGTGTGAGGCCGAGGGCGTCGCCGTCGACCCTGCCGCGCTGCCGCTGGTGGTCCGGGCCGGTGCCGGTTCGGTGCGCGACTCGCTGTCGGTGCTCGACCAGCTGCTCGGCGGCGCCGGCCCCGACGGGGTCACCTATACACAGGCCGCGGCGCTGCTCGGCTACACCCCGGACGCCCTGCTCGACGAGATCGTGGACGCCTTCGCCGCCGGCGACGCCAATGGCGTCTTCGGCTGCATCGACAAGGTGATCGAGGTCGGGCAAGACCCGCGCCGGTTCGCCGAAGACCTGCTGCGCCGGCTGCGCGACCTGATCATCGTCGCCGCCGTCCCGGACGCCCTCACCACCGGTCTGGTCGACGTCGCGGCCGACCAGGCGGAACGGTTGCGCGGGCAGGCCACCACCTTGGGGCCCGGCGAGCTCACCCGCGCCGCCGAGGTGATCGCCGTCGGACTGACCGAGATGCGCGGCACCACCGCGCCCCGGCTGCACCTGGAATTGATGTGTGCGCGGGTGCTGCTGCCGGCCGCGGACGCCGGCGACCGTGGCGTCCATGCCCGGCTGGACAGGCTGGAGCGCCGGTTCGCGATGACCGCGCCGGAGGCGCTCGACGTCCCCCCGGCACGGACGCCGGCAGCCGCCACTGAGGCGGCCGAAGCGCCGGTGCGCCGACCGGACCCGGCACCGTCCGCAGCGCCCGCGCCGCGACCCGCGTCTGGTCCTCCGGTCACCGACATTCCGCTGGTCGCCGACGTCCGGCCCGAACCCGAACGGCCGGCTGTCCGCCGTCCGCCGCAGGCACGTCCGGAACAGTCGCCGCAACCTCGTCCGGAGCAGCCGGCGGCGGCCGAACCCGCCGCCCGTCCGGTGCCGGGCGCCGGCCTGAGCACCGTCGACTTCCGCCGGCTCTGGCCCGACATCCTCGACGAGGTGAAGAAGCGGCGGCGGTTCACCTGGATCCTGCTCAGCCAGAACGCCCACGTGGTCGAGGTGCTCGACGGCGTCCTCACTCTCGGCATCGGCAACCCCGGCGCTCGCGACAGCTTCGGACGCGGGGGCAGCGAGGACGTGCTGCGCGAGTCGATCCTGCAGGTCACCGCGACCCAGGTCAGCATCACGGTGATCGACGCCGGACCCGGCGAGGCACCGCCCCCGCAACCTGTGGCGGCCGCAGCGTCGCCGCCCGCGGCGTCCCGTCCGTCGCCGGCAGCCGCCGAGGCACGCCAGAACATCAGGGCCACCAGCACCGCGGTCGAACCGCCGCCGGTCGAGGACGAACCCAGCCGCGACGACCTCTCCGTCGAAGAGGCGAGCGCCAACCATGACGAACTGCTGGCCAAACACTTGGGCGCCGAACTGATCGCCGAAGAGGAGTAGCGGGCGCGTGCAGGCGGGCCACGGGGTGCCCGTGGGTAGCATGATCCGGTGCCCCATCGATTGGAGACGTGATGTTCGGCGAGCAGGGATTCGACATGAACGCGCTGCTGGCGCAGGCCCAGGCGATGCAGTCGCAGATCCAGCGCGCCCAAGAAGAGCTGGCCGCCAAGCAGGTGCGCGGCTCCGCCGGCGGTGACTTGGTGCAGGTCACGGTGAACGGCAGCGGCGAGCTGCTGACGGTCGACATAAAGCCTGAGGCCTGGGACGACGACGATCCGTCGACGCTCGGCGATCTGATCGTCGCCGCCGTCCGCGACGCCAACAAGAAGGTCGCCATCTTGGCCGAGAGCTCGTTGCCGCAGCTGCCTGACCTCGGTGGGCTCGGCGGCCTCCCCGGCCAGTGAGCCGGGGGTAACGCGGTGTTCGAAGGCCCGATCCAGGACCTGATCGACGAACTCGCCCGGCTGCCGGGGATCGGCCCCAAGGGTGCGCAGCGGATCGCGTTCCACATTCTCACCGCCGACACCACCGACGTCGAACGGCTGGCGGACGCCCTGCGGCACGTCGCCGAGAACGTCCGGTTCTGCGAACGCTGCTTCAACATCAGCGAGGCCGAACTGTGCCGCGTCTGCCGTGACCCGCGCCGCGACCAGACCGCCATCTGCGTGGTCGAGGAGTCCAAGGACGTGATGGCGATCGAACGTACCAACGAGTTCCGAGGGCTCTACCACGTGCTCGGCGGCGCCATCTCGCCGATCGACAACGTCGGGCCTGGTGATCTGCACATTCGTGAGCTGGTGATGCGGCTCGGCGACGGCACCGTGACCGAGGTGATCCTGGCCACCGACCCGAACCTGGAGGGCGAGGCGACCGCCACCTATCTGTCCCGGCTGCTGCTCCCGATGGGCGTCACGGTGTCGCGGCTGGCGTCCGGGCTGCCGGTGGGCGGCGACCTCGAGTACGCCGACGAGGTCACCCTGGGCCGCGCCTTCTCCGGACGCCGCCGGCTCGGCGAATCCGCTGCCGTCGGTTGACCTACGGTGGTCGACTGAGCGCGGATTCGGTCGCTTCGGCGTCCGGTACTACGATGGGGCACCGTCCGCAAGGCGTCGATGGGGCCATCACCCCGGAGTTGCCGGAAGAACAGCGTCGCCCCGTCGGGCGACGCCCACTAGAACCGGCCGCGGCAACGAGTTGAGCGGGTCGCCCCGAGGCGGCCAAGAAGGGTGGTACCGCGGGGTCCGCCTCGTCCCTTCGTCCCTGGCCGGGTCAAGTCCCGGCAGTCAGCAGCCGACGAAGGAAGACCGATGACCGAGTATCGCCCGGTGCCGCCGCAGGTTGATCTGCCCGCGATGGAGCGCGAGATCCTCGACTTGTGGGACGCCCGGAACACGTTCGACAAGACGCTTCAGGCCACCCAGGGTGGCCCCGCCTGGACGTTCTACGAGGGCCCCCCGACCGCCAACGGCACCCCCGGCACCCACCACATCGAGGCACGGGTGTTCAAGGACGTCTTCCCGCGGTTCAAGACCATGCAGGGCTTCCACGTCGACCGCAAGGCCGGCTGGGACTGTCACGGCCTACCCGTCGAACTGGCGGTGGAGAAGGAGTTGGGCTTCAATGGCAAGCCCGACATCGAGGCGTACGGCATCGAGGCGTTCAACGCCAAGTGCCGTGAATCGGTCGGGCGCCACGTCGACGCGTTCACCGAGCTCACTCGCCGGATGGGCTACTGGGTGAACCTCGACGAGGCCTACTGGACGATGGACGCCTCCTTCGTGGAGTCGTGCTGGTGGGCGTTGAAGCAGATCTTCGACTCCGGCCTGTTGGTCGAGGACTATCGGGTCGCCCCGTACTGTCCGCGCTGCGGTACCACGCTGTCCGATCACGAGTTGGCGCAGGGGTACGAGGACGTCATCGATCCGTCCGTCTACGTCCGCTTCCCCCTGACCAGCGGCCCGTTGGCCGGCAAGGCGTCCCTGCTGGTCTGGACGACGACGCCCTGGACGCTGGTCAGCAACACCGCGGTCGCCGTCCATCCCGAGGTGACCTATGTGGTGGCGACCAAGCTGGCCACGGCGTCCGACGACGAGCCGGAGACCCTGGTGGTCGCCGAGCCGCTGGTCGAGAAGGTGCTCGGCGACGGGTGGCAGATCGAGGGCAGCTACGCCGGCCGCGACCTGGAGCTGTGGATGTACCAGCGACCGTTCGACCTCGTCGAGTTCCCCGATGTAGTGGGCGGCACCCACTACGTGGTGCTGGCCGACTACGTCACCACCGAGGACGGCACCGGCCTGGTCCATCAGGCGCCCGCGTTCGGCGAGGACGACATGGCGGTCTGCCGGGCCTACGGGTTGCCGATGGTGAACCCGGTGCTCCCCGACGGCACCTTCGAGGCCGATCTGCCGCTGGTCGGCGGCGTCTTCTTCAAGACCGCCGACAAGACCCTGGTCGCCGACCTGGCCGAGCGTGGGCTGCTGTACCGCGAGCTGCCCTACGAGCACAGCTACCCGCACTGCTGGCGCTGCCACACTGCGCTGCTCTACTACGCGCAGCCGTCCTGGTATATCCGGACCACCCAGATCAAGGACGCCCTGCTGCGCGAGAACGGGGGCACCACCTGGTACCCCGAGCACATCAAGTGGGGACGCTACGGCGACTGGCTGAACAACAACATCGACTGGGCGCTGTCCCGGTCGCGGTACTGGGGGACGCCGCTGCCGATCTGGCGCTGCGGCAACGGCCACCTGACCTGCGTCGGTTCCCGCGCGGAGCTCTCCGAGCTGAGCCACAGCGACCAGTCCGGGCTCGACCCGCACCGTCCGTTCGTGGACGATGTCACCTTCGCCTGCCCGCACTGCCACGAGACCGCGCGCCGGGTGCCCGAGGTGATCGACGCCTGGTTCGACTCGGGTTCGATGCCGTTCGCGCAGTGGGGCTACCCGTGGGCACCGGGTTCGAAGGAGCGGTTCGCGGACGCCTACCCGGCCGACTTCATCTGTGAGGCGATCGATCAGACCCGCGGCTGGTTCTATTCGCTGATGGCGGTCGGCACGCTGGTCTTCGACGCGTCCTCGTACCGCAATGTGCTCTGCCTGGGCCACATCCTGGCCGAGGACGGCCGCAAGATGAGCAAGCATCTGGGCAACATCCTGCAACCGATCCCGCTGATGGATCAGCACGGCGCGGACGCGGTGCGCTGGTTCATGGCGGCCGGCGGGTCGCCCTGGTCGGCCCGGCGCGTCGGGGATGTGACGATCACCGAGACCGTCCGCAAGGTGCTGCTGACCTACTGGAACTCGGTGTCCTTCCAGGCGCTGTACGCCCGCACCAACGGGTGGACGCCTTCGCCGGCCGAGCTTGTCGAGACGGAGTCACCGGCCGAGACGCGCCCCGCGCACGTGCTGGATCGCTGGCTGGTGTCGGTGCGGACCGCGCTGGTCCGTGAGACCACGGCGGCGCTGGAGAACTTCGACACCCAGCGCTATGGGTCGCTGATCGCCGACTTCGTCGACGACCTGTCCAACTGGTACGTGCGGCGCTCGCGGCGGCGCTTCTGGGAGGGCGATCCGGGTGCGCTGCAGACCCTGCACGACACCCTCGACGTGGTCACCCGGCTGATGGCGCCGCTGGCCCCGTTCATCACCGAACGGGTCTGGCAGGACCTGGTGGTCGCCACCAACCCCGACGCTCCCGAGTCGGTGCATCTGGCGTCCTGGCCGGTGGCCGACGAGGCGCTGGTGGACGCCGGGCTGAACGAGGCGATGCGGCTGACCCGCCGGCTGGTCGAGTTGGGTCGGTCGGCGCGGGCCGAGGCCCGGGTGAAGACCCGGCAGCCGCTGTCCCGGGTGCTGGTGCCGTCCGGTTCGTTCGCCAAGCTGGACGCCGAACTGCGCGCCGAGATCGCCGCCGAGTTGAACGTCGGCGTGGTGGAGTCGTTTGCCTCCGCCGGCGACCTGGTCGACTACTCGGCCAAGGGCAACTTCCGCGCGCTGGGGAGACGTTTCGGCAAGGACACCCCGAAGATCGCCGCCGCCATCGCGGCCGCGGACGCCGCCGAACTGGCTGCCGCGCTGGCGGCGTCCGGGACGGCGAGCGTGAACGGGGTGGAAGTGAGCGCCGACGAGGTGCTTGTCTCCGAGCGGCCCCGCGAAGGCTGGTCGGTGGTCAACGAGCAGGGCGAGACGGTGGCGCTCGACCTGGAGCTGACCCCGGAACTGGTCCGGGCCGGGCAGGCCCGCGAGGTCGTCCGGCTGGTCCAGGAGAAGCGCAAGGCGTCCGGACTGGAGGTTTCCGACCGGATCACCCTGCGCTGGTCCGCCGAGGGTGAGTTGGCGGACGCGATCCGTGCCCATGCCGACGCGATCGCCGCCGAGGTGCTGGCCACCGAGGTGGTCGAGGCGGAGGCGTCCGACGACTGGACCACGGACCCCGACCTCGGGCTGTCCTTCGCCCTGGCCAAGGCCTGACCCCCAACCCCCTCCCTAACTACTTCAGCCCTGCCACATGTGGCAGGGCTGAAGTAGTTAGGGAGGGCCCTGTCGGGCGAGCGATCAGCGCAGGTCGTCCGAGGGTGGCGGATAGGACGGGGGAAGTGACGCGTAGCGCCGCTGCCGGAGGTTCTTCTTGATCGCCCCGAGGAGCATGTTGGCCACGATCGCGATGATCACCAGCGGCACGAATCCCATGCGGGTGGTGATGAGCAACACGATGGCGACCGGCCAGACCACTTTGGCGAGCGTGCCGACGACGGTCTCGACGGTGGACGCGGGCGGAACCTGCCGGGCCGACGGATGGACCGGATGCGGCGTCGGGGCAGGGGCCGGCGGGCCGGCAGGATTCGGCGGTACCGACCCGGTCCAGTTCGGCTCCGGACCGAACGACGGCTGCTGCCAGCGCTGTTCCGGTTGGTCGGTCGGCGGGTTGCTGGTCACGGTGCCAGCGTACGCGCGCACGCGTGGGCGGCGGAGCCGCCGGCTCGTCACTGTCCCTCGGTCACCTTGGCGGTGGCTTTGGACGCCTTGGTGGTCGATTTCCAGCCGTCCATCGTGCCAGTGACCTTGATGGTCAGCTTCTGTTTGACGTCGGCGGAGGTGACCAGATAGCTGCTTGCCGTAGCACCCGCGATCGCTTTGGTTCCGCGGAACCATTGGTAGGTGAATTGGACGCCCGGTGTCGGCTTCCAGCTGCCCGGCTTGACGGTCAAGGTTTGCCCCACGGTGGGCGTGGTGTCGGATATCTTCGGCGTCGTCCCCTTGACCGTGCCGAGCGGCTTGGAAACGACCTTGATGGTGCCGCTGATGCCGGCCGCACCATTCACCCGGACCAGGTTTCCACTGCCATCGGCGGCGGAAACGGTGAGTTCCCACGTGTAGGTGCCAGCGGGAACGCGGCTGCCGGCGTCCGTGCGCCCGTTCCAGGAGAGCGTGCGAATAGACCCGTTGGGTGCGGCTTCGACGGCAATGGTTCGGACGATGGTGCCCTTCTTGTTCTTGATGGTGAGGGTGCCGGGGCCGAGTGCCTTGGTGGTGTCGATCTCGGGCTTCCACGCCGCCGAACTGGGCAGGTTGTTGAGGCTCGTAGGTGCGACCAGGCCGAGCAGCCGGGGTTTCGAGCGACCGCCTTCGCTGAGCTCCCGGATCACCAGGTTGTCGTCCTCGTTCCGGAACGCGACCCGGTGGGAGCCGTCCGTCACCGCCTCGTCGAGAGGCTGGTGCGGGGAGACCTCGATAGCGCGGGTCGTGTTGCTGGCGAAGTCCCAGACCAGCAATGAATAGACGTCATCGTCGGTTGAGGTGAGCAGCGCGAAGCCATCGCCCAGAGCCAGGAAAGACCCCGAAACGCCACTCAGCCGGTAGACCTGGCCGGGCTGTCGATAGTTGAAGACCACTTTCTCGTCCCGCGTGTAGCCAGTGATCCAATCGCCCCACAGTAGGGCATCGTCGAGATAATTCACGCCCGTGGGTCGGGCGACGGTAATGCTCTTCGAGCCGTTGGTGACGTCAATCACCTGGAAGGTGTTCTTCTTTGTCTGCTTCAGGGCAAGCGAACCGAAGATGTCGATCACCGGACCGGTGAGCATGCGGGCGCCGTCGATGCGCCGCATCTCGTCGGACTGGCCGTTGCGCGCCAGATAGTAGGCACCGCTGAGTTTCCGCAGGTCAGGAGTGGTCGGCAATGCGCGGACGACCGTGCCGCGGTCGAGCAATTGCGTCCCGGCGCCGCCGTTGACGATTGTGCGGTCGCCGGACGCGCTCAGCCCCTGCGACGAGGCACGCGGTGCGAGCAGTTCCTCGGCGCTGGCGGTGCCGTTGGCGATCGATCGCGACCAGACTTGGAGACCGGGCGCATCGAGCGAGGGCTGGGGCTCCGTGGCGAGCACGCCACCTGGTGTGAGAGCCCATTGGACAGGCCAGCTGTGAGCCGGTACGTATCCGGTGATGCGATCGAGGGAGCCGTTCGAGCGGTAATAGGCGACGTAGCCGCCGGTGCTGGCCGCCACATTGACCAGTGGATCGGTGGAGTCTCCGACGCCGTACACGTCAAGCTGAAGGACGCCCTTGGCCGGCTCGACCGCCGGCTGGATGACCGGGGTGGATTTCCCGCGGACGACGAATAGATCGGCGATGTCGTTGGACAGTCGGACCACGGCCCAGCCGTCACCCAACTCGATAGATGGCCAGATCCGGCGCTGGTCGCCCTTCTTCAGCCTGGTGCAGGACGCCGACCCCCAGACTCCACTCGAGGACAGGGAGCGGAAGCAGACGCTTGCGCCGGTTTTCGTTCCGGCGACGTAGACGACCTGATTGTCGCGCACCGCGACGGTAGCCAGTCCGGGAATCGTGACGCTCGATGCCTTGGTCGTTCCATCGAGGGGTATCCGGTCCAGATAGCCGTCGCCTAGTTGGCCCTTCGACGGCTTGCGGATGTTCGCCACGAAAGCAGAATCGCCGCCCGCGACCAGTTCTTGCGACGCGTCGTCATCGAGGCGAAGTGTGTAGTTGCGTAATGTCTGGGGCGCCTGGTTGTCCGTGAGGACAGCTGACGCGATCCCGGTCGGGTGCCAAGCGTCGCCGACGTACTCCCAGAACACCGCGGCCGACCCGGTCAGCGCGTCCGGCCGGCTGGAGAACTCGCGCAGCACCTCCGAGGTATTGCTGCCCAGGTCCAATTGGCGGACCTTCAAGTCGTCCGCTATGTAGGTCAGGACGCCGGCGGCCAGATGCGCACTCTGGTTCAGCTGTCCTTCGATGTCCGCGGCGTGCCAGCTGGCGCCCCCATCGGTGCTCACTTGATGGCGTACCGACTCGTCGATTTCGTCGCGGACCTCTCTGATCAGTTGCGACGATCCGGACGCCGCGACGATCGTCGGCGGTGCGGTCGTCTCCGGCACGTCGATGACGATGTCGCCGGGTGCGGCGTGTGCCAGTGTTGGGGTACTCACGCCGACCGCACATATCAGTGCAAACGCCGCTGCGGTTGCGATCCAACGACGCTTCAGCGTGACGTCGAATATCTCATCGTCGTTATGCACGATATCCCCTGGGGTGAATAGCCCAACTGGCTCGGGCACTCACAACGTAGCAGCCGAGTGGCGCCCGAGGGGAGGGGTAATCAGGATCCTTCGAGGTCTCTATCTGGAAATGGGCTAGCATTCCGGCGTGGCAGCGTCCCGGCAATCGATGGAGACAGCTGCCGTCTACCTGCTGCTGCTCGGTCTGCCGCTGGCGCAGTCTCCTACCGAGTCCGACCCGTTCCTGCCGGTGCGACTCATCGTCCTCGGAGTCGGTCTCGGCCTCGGTCTGTGGGCTCCCGCGTCCGGACGGCTGCCGCGCTCGATCGTTTCGGGCCTCGCCGTGGCGGCGGTGGTGTTCGCGATCGCGTCACTGGCCGGGGCGACTCCGCTGTTGTCCTTGCTCGGTCGCTACCCGCGCTACGAGGGCCTCCCGATGGTGCTCGGTTACGCGCTCGCCTTGGTCGTCGGTGCCCGCTTGCTGGCCCCCGACGCGGCACGGCTGCGGGCGCACGCCGTCAACGCGCTGGTGCTGGCGAGCATCACCAACGCCTCGGTGGCGTTGATTCAGTGGGCGACAAGCCCGGAGGCTCGCGTCACCGGTCTGCTCGGCAACTCCACCACGCTGGCGAATGTCAGCCTGGTGGCGCTCGCTGTCCTGGTCTGCCAATTGTCCGGGTGGAGCTGGTGGAGGCTGGCCGGGGCGGCCAGCGCCTGCGCGTGTCTGGTGTTGTCAGCGTCCCGTGGCGCAGTGCTGGGCGGCATGGTGGCCGCACTCGCCGTCCTTGTGCTGCGGCCGTTGGTTGCGCGGCGCGGTCGCTGGTGGTGGGGCCCGATGGCGGCGGCCGGGCTGCTCGGTGCGGCGTGGCTCGCCCCGGGTAGCCGGGCCCGGCTCGCCGGACAGACTCCGTTCGCCGAGTCCACCGTCGATGGACGGCTGCTGCTCTGGCAGGACAGTTGGCGGCTGATCGTCGACCGGCCGCTGGTCGGTGTCGGGCCGTCCCGTTTCGTCGACAGCATCGGGGGTTACCACACCGAGATCTGGGCCGCGCAGGTCGGGCCCTACGCGCCACCCGACAGCCCGCACAATCTCGTGCTGCAGGTGCTGGCCGGGACCGGATGGCTGGGGTTGGCGGCTGTCGTCGGTCTCGGAGTGTGTGTTGCCCGGCGGCTGTGGCTGGCGCGGCCGTGGGATCGTTGGCTGCTCGGAGCCGGCGTGGCGTCCATCGCCCTGATCGCGAGCTACCTCACCTCGTTCACCGATCCGGTCAGCCTCACCATGCTGTCGGTGGTTCTGGGTGGCGGGATCGCGACTCCGGCAGCGCGTGGACGTCCGGTGTGGCTGGACGTCTCGCGACGGCTGAGCGCCGTCGTGGTGGTCCTGGTCATGTCGTTCTTAGGTGGCACGGCAACGGTCGCGGAGGTGAGGTACTCCCAGGCCATCGCGGCCGGTGGCGATCCGGCCGGGTTGATGACGGTCGCCGATATCCGACCGTGGGACGCCGACCTGGCCCGCCGGGTGGGATACACCGCCGCGCGCTTGGCCGAACGAGGTGTGGTCGATCCCGCCGGCTTCGTTCCGCGGATGCAGTCGACCTGCGAGCGGCTCCCCGGCTCGGTGGAATGCCTGCAGGTAGTGGCCGATCTGCAGGACATGTCGGGCCGGCACGGCAACGCCCTGGCGACGCTCGCGCGAGCGCTGGAATGGGATCCGACCAACCTCGATACCGTGCTGCGACAAGGCATTGCGCATGCCGGGATGGGTCAGTACGACCAGGCGATCGCGGCTTTCGAGCGGGCCGTCGCGCTTCGTCCGACCGCGCCCGAACCCTGGGAGAACCTGGCGCGGGTCTACGACCTCGACGGTCGCCACCCGGACGCCGCCACCGCCCGCGCGCGAGCCGAAGAGCTGCGGCGGAGGTAGCACACGGGTTCGCCGGAGAATCGTGCAACAACCCGTTGCCCGATTGAACCGGGGTCGTTCCGACCACCTCATGGGCCGTCGAATAGCGACCGATTCGGGAGCCGTTCAGGCGTAGAACGCTCAACTGGCGCCACAATCGGTCGCTATTTCACGCGCGTCCCGAGAGTCAGCCGGCGGTCACCGTCAGCAGCGTGCTCAGCGTCGCTGTCGAATCGCTGCCGGCGTAGATCTCGATCTCGGTGGCGTCCTGCACCCAACCGCGGGTGGCCGCGCTCCAATAGCGCAGCTGGTCGGGGCCCAGGTCGAAGCTGACGGTCTCGGTAGAGCCGGCGGCGATCGGCGTCCGGCGGAAAGCCTTCAACTCCCGCACCGGACGGCTCGACGTCCCGTAGCGCTGGTGGACATACAGCTGCACCACCTCGTCGGCGTCCACGGTCGAGGTGTTGGTGACGTCCACCGACACCTGGACGGTGCCGCCGACCGGCACCTGCTCGGCCGACAGCCGCAGGTTGGCGTAGTCGAACGACGCGTACGACAGGCCGTGGCCGAACGGATACAGCGGGGTGGACGGCTCGCTCCAGTACCGGCTGTCGGCCTCCTCGGGCTGGAAGCTGCGCAGGTGGGAGTAGATCACCGGCAGCTGACCGACGTGACGCGGCCAGCTGAACGGCAGCTTGCCGCCGGGGGAGACGTCCCCGAACAGGGCCGCCGCCACCGCGTCGCCGCCGCGGGTGCCGGGATACCAGGCCTGCAAGATCGCCGGCACGTTGTCGTCGACCCAGCGCAGATCGAGCGGGCGTCCCGACATCACCACCACGACGGTCGGGGTGCCGGTGGCGACGATCCGCTGCAGCTGCTCCAGTTGCCGGCCGGACAGTTCGAGTGTGTCGTTGGACGCCTTCTCGCCGATCTGGTTCTGCCGCTCGCCGACCACCACGACCGCCACCTCACTGGCCGAGGCCAGTTCGACCGCCAGTGAGATCTCGGCGTCGTCGTCGTGGTCGGGAGCCGTCCGTGCCACCACCGAGTCCATCCGGTCGAACATGCTGGTGAACAGCCGTTCCGGGATGCCGGCGCCGGGCGCGAAGACCACTTCGCCGGTGGCGCGGGCGCGAATGCCGTCCAGCACCGTGACGGTTTCGGACGCGTCGTAGTCGAACGCCCAGGGCCCGAGCGTGTCGCGCTGCGAGTCGGCGAGCTGACCGATCACGGCGATCGACGCGGCATCGGCGGCCAGCGGCAGCACCCCGGTGTTCTTCAGCAGCACCATCGTCCGCTCGGCCGCGGTCCGGGCCGTGTCGCGGTGCCCGGGGGTGTTCAGGACGCCCGCGGTGGCGGCCTCGTCGGCGTAGGGATTCTCGAACAGCCCGAGCCGGAACTTCGCCCGCAGAATGCGCCGGACGGCCTCGTCGATGGTCTGCTCGCTGACCAGTCCTTCGGCAACAGCCCTGGTCAGATGCGCATAGGCCGGGTCTTCCATGGTCATCTCGAGGTCCAGCCCGGCGTTCATCGCGCGTGCCCCGGCGTCCGCCAGGTCGCGGGCGAAATGCTGGGTGACCAGCGAGCGGACGGCGTTGGCGTCCGACACCACGAAGCCGTCGAAGCCGAACTCGTCGCGCAGCACGTCGGTGAGCAGCCAGCGGTTACCGGACGCCGGGACGCCGTTGAGGTCCATGTAGGCGCTCATGATGTTCGCCGCGCCGGCCTCGATCGCGGCCCGGAACGGCGGCAGGTAGACGTTCCACAACTCGGAATCGGAGATCTCCGAATCCTCGTAGTCGCGGCCGCCGCGGGCGGCGCCGTAGCCGGCGAAGTGCTTCGGGCCGGCGAGGATCGACTCGGGCCCGAAATCGCCCTGGAAGCCGCGGACGTGCGCCGCCGCCACCGCGCCGGCCAGCACCGGGTCCTCGCCGGCGCTCTCGACGATCCGGCCCCAGCGCGGATCGCGGGAGATGTCGATCATCGGCGCGAACGACCAGTGGATGCCGACCGCTCGGGCTTCGCGGGCCGCCACCGCCTCACCGGCGGCGATCACGTCCGGATCCCAGGACGCGGCCTGGGCGATCGGCACCGGGAAGATGGTACGGAAGCCGTGGATCACGTCGAAGCCGAACAGCAGCGGAATGCCGAGCCGGCTGCCCTCAATGGCCAGCCGCTGCAGCCGGTTCGCCGAGGCCGGGTCGCGGACGAACAGCAACGAACCGGCACCCCCGGCGGCCAGCGCCGCCTCCACCCTCCGCGGCGCCTCCAGAAAATCGTGCGCCTCGTCGGCGTCCCGCGCGGTGCCGTCGTGGGCGAACGAGCCGAAGTAGAAGTACTGGGTGACCTGCCCGGCCTTCTCTTCCAGGCTCAGCCGGGCGAGGAGATCGTCGACCCGTTCGTCGACGCTGAGCTGGGGGTTCCGGAAGGGAAGGTCGGTCATTCGGTTCTCCTTTGAACACGGGTGCGAGCTGGGGCCAGCCTGCCAGGTCAACGGTCTCCCTCGCATGCTTCGGCTCGCTGTGATATCCATCTGAACCATGTCGACGATGACGAACGAGACGGTCGAGCAACTGATCAGCCGGTCGCGCAGCCTGGGTGCCGACCCGCGCACCACCAACTACGGCGGCGGCAACACCTCGGCGAAGGGGACGGATACCGACCCGGTCACCGGCCGGCCGGTCGAACTGCTGTGGGTGAAGGGCTCCGGCGGCGATCTCGGCACCCTCGCCCCGGCCGGGCTGGCGGTGCTGCGGCTGGATCGGGCCCGTGCCCTGGTGGACGTCTACCCGGGTGTCGAGCGCGAGGACGAGATGGTGGCCGCCTTCGACTACTGCTTGCACGGCAAGGGCGGTGCCGCGCCCTCCATCGACACCACGATGCACGCCCTGGTGGACGCCCCGCACGTCGACCACCTGCACCCCGATGCGGGCCTGGCCATCGCCACCGCCGCCGACGGCGAGCAGCTGACCCGGCAGATCTTCGGTGACAAGGTGCGTTGGGTGCCGTGGCGGCGTCCCGGCTTCCAACTCGGCCTCGACATCGCGACGATCGCCAACGACGACCCGGAGGTGGTCGGCTGCATTCTCGGCGGCCACGGCATCACCGCCTGGGGGCAGACCTCCGACGAATGCGAGGCGAATTCGCAGTGGATCATCCGCACCATCGCCGACTACATCGAGAGTCACGGCAAGCCGGAGCCGTTCGGTGCGGCACGCGAGGGATTCGCCGCGCTCCCGGACGCCGAACGCCGCGCCCGCGCGCTCGCCCTGGCCCCCACTCTGCGGGCGATCGCCTCGCAGGACCGCCGGATGGTCGGGCATTTCACCGACACCGACGTGGTGCTGGACTTTCTGGCGTCCGAGAAGGCACCGGCGCTGGTCGAGCTGGGCACCTCGTGCCCCGACCACTTCCTGCGGACCAAGGTCAAGCCGATGCTGCTCGACTTGCCGCCGACCGCCCCGCTGGAGCAGACCATCGCACGGCTGCACGAGCTGCATGCCGCCTACCGCGCCGACTACGCCGGTTACTACGAACGCAACGCGGACGCCGGCAGCCCCGCGATCCGCGGGGCCGACCCGCTGATCGTCCTGATTCCGGGCGTCGGCATGTTCTCCTACGGCATCAATTCCCAGACCGCGCGGGTGGCCGGCGCCTACTACACCAACACCATCAACGTGATGCGCGGCGCGGAGGCGCTGTCGACCTACGCCCCCGTCCCGGAACGCGAGAAATTCCGGATCGAGTACTGGGCGCTGGAAGAGGCCAAGCTGCAACGGCTGCCGAAACCGAAACCGCTGGCGGCCAAGATCGCGCTGATCACCGGCGCCGCCGGCGGCATCGGCCGGGCCACCGCGGAACGGTTCGCCGCCGAGGGCGCCTGCGTGGTGGTGGCCGACCTCGACCCGGCGAAGGCGCAGGCGGTCGCCGCCGAGATCGGAGACGCCGACGTGGCGATCGGCGTCGGCTGCGACGTGTCGGACGCCGGACAGGTCCAGGCCGCGGTGGACGCCACCGTGCTCGGCTTCGGCGGCCTCGACATCGTGGTCAACAACGCCGGCATCGCCTTGTCGAAGCCGCTGTTGGAGACCACCGAGGCCGACTGGGACCTGGAGCAGGCAGTGCTCGCCAAGGGCTCGTTCCTGGTGTCAAGGGCCGGCGCCAAGGTGCTGATCGAGCAGGGCTTCGGCGGCGACATCCTCTACGTCAGCTCGAAGAACTCGGTGTTCGCCGGCCCGAACAACATCGCCTATTCGTCGGCGAAGGCGAACCAGTCTCATCAGGTGCGGCTGTTGGCCGCCGAACTCGGCCAGTACGGCATTCAGGTGAACGGCATCAACCCGGACGCCGTCGTCCGCGGCACCGGGATCTTCGCCGGCGCCTGGGCGGCCAACCGGGCCGCCACCTACGGCGTCGAGGAGCAGAAACTGGGCGAGTACTATGCGCAACGCAGCATTCTCAAACGCGAGGTGCTGCCCGAGCACTGCGCCAACGCGGCGTTCGTGCTGGTCAGCGGCGAGCTCACCCACACCACCGGGCTGCATGTTCCGGTCGACTCCGGTGTCGCGGGGGCCTTCCTGCGCTGAACTGTGGCGTCGGCGTCCGACCCTTGCGGACGACTTCGCCCTGCTTTGCACTCATTCACCTGGTTCAAACCACGGAAATGACGCCGAAACCCGGAGAAGTGAAAACCCTCTTGCGGGCGCCACCATCGTCCTCGATCACCGCCCCGACCAGGGACGCCGTGCGCTGTCGCTGGTGCCGACCTTGCAGGTCTGCGTGATTCGCGCCGACCAGGTGGTCGCCGACGTGCCCGAGGCGGTCGCCCGGTTGCGGTCCTCCCAGCACCGCTCGTCAGCAGCTGACCTACTCGTCCTCCCGGCCCCCTCGTCCTCCCGGCCCCCTCGTCCTCCCGGCCCCCTCGTCCTCCCGGCCCCCTCGTCATCCCGGCGAATGCCGGGATCTCTGGTCGGGTGTGGGCGTAGAGGTGAGATCCCGGATCGAGTCTGGATCGAGTCCGGGATGAGGGGATGACGGTGGGCAAGGCCGTCCCCCTGGAGATCGCCGTCCGCCGCGGTCCGGTCAGCCGCCTGATGGTCAGCTACCCCTCGACCGTCACCCACACCCTGCCGCTGGTGCTGGCCGACACACCGGTTCGGCTCGCGGTCGCCGACATCCCGCCTGCCTGGCTGCGACCCGGAGCCCCGATAGGTGCCGGCGACTTCCTGGAGAACGTGAACGCGACCGCCCGGCAGCGGCACAAGGTCAGCTGACCGGAACGCGGGAAGGCTCCTTGGTCACTGGGGACGGTTCTCTTGGTTACCAGAAGTGTCCGAAAGAACCGTCCCGTTCCACGCCGCCTGCTACGGTCGGGGCGTGGGAACGATAGACAGCGCGCTCGTGACGGGGCGCTTCTTCACTGTCCGTGACCGCCGCGCCTGACGGCGCGCACACTGTCGCTGGCATCAGCGCGCCGTCCGTCCGAGACGTCAGCCGCACCTCGGACGGGCGCTCACACGAAACCGAACGCCGCCCTCACGGGGTGCTCCCTTCACCTCTTGGAGCGCACCCATGCCTCGTTCTCTGCACGGTGGCTGGCACGAGCCCGGCCAGAACTTCCTCACCCACAAACCCTCGATCGACACGATCACCACACTGGTGGCCGGCACCCGCGGCCCGATCCTGGAACTCGGTGCCGGCGACGGCGCACTCACCCGTCCGCTCGCCGAGTCCGGACGGCCGCTCACGGCGATCGACCTCAATGAACACCGGGTGCGACGACTCGCACGGGCGCTGCCGGGCGTCCGGGTCGTGCATGCCGACGCGTTGAACTATCCGGTGAAGGCCCCGGTCGTGGTGGGCAACGTCCCGTTCCACCTCACGACGCCGATCTTGCGCCGTCTGCTGAACGAACCACGGTGGGCGCATGCCATCTTGGTCACGCAGTGGGAGGTGGCGCGCAAGCGGGCCGGAGTCGGCGGCCACACCATGACCGCGTTGAGGCCGGGTCGGGCCACCTCGAACCGGATTCTGGTGGTTATCGCCGCCAGTCCACACACTGGTTCGAGCCCGAACCACTTTCTTGTGGTTGTGGGGTGCCTCGGAGGGCCTGGGAACCACAAGAAACCGGTTCGACGCCCAATCGCCGCCAACAGTACCGGTGATAAGCACAAAAAACCGGTTCGAGCGCGCGTCGCACCGCAAGCTGTCGGGTGTAGCGCCCAGACGGGTCAGGTGTCGTGAACGACGAACACGGGAGTCCGGGATGCGCTCAGATCTGGTCGAGCACCTCGGCCATTATCCGCTGCACGGCAACGGTGTCGTCCAGCGGCATGATCGGGCTTTCGGTGAGGCCGGCCGCCAGGCATTCGCCGACGTGTTCGATCTCATAGCGGTAGCCGGAGTCGAATTCGAGGTGCTCCGGGGTCTTTTCCCGCCAGATGGTCACCGACGCCGCTCGGTGGAAGCGTGCATGCACGTCGATCCAGCCACGAGTGCCGTTCAGCATCATCCGGCCAGGTCCGTAGGCGGTGAAGGCGCCGGCGAGGGACGCCGACCGTCCGTCCCCGTAACCGAGCAGCAGCGAGAACTCGCCCTCGACGCCAGACGGGTAGCGCCCGCCGACGGCACGGACGACGTCCGGCGTGCCGAGGAAATGCTGTGCGAACGAGATCACGTAGACACCCAGGTCGAGGACGGCGCCGCCGCCCTTGGCCGGGTCGAAGAGCCGGTCCTCGGCGTCGAACTCGCGGAAGGCGGTCAGGTCGCCCTGGCATCCGCGCAGTTCCCCGATCTCGCCGCGAGCGATCACCTCGCGCAGGTGCGCGGCGGCCGGATTGAACCGGGTCCACATCGCCTCCATCGCGAAGACGCCGGCCTGCCGGGCAGCCTCGGCGATGCGTTCGGTGTCGGCGACGGTCGCGGTGAACGCCTTCTCGACCAGGACGGCCTTGCCGGCGGCGATCGCGGCCAATGCGATATCGGTGTGCTGCGGGTGCGGCGTCGCGATGTAGATCGCCTCGACGGCCGGGTCTTCGACCAGGGCTTCGTAGGAGGAATGCCAGCGGGGGATCCCGTGCTTGGTGGCGAACACCTCGGCCCGCTCGGCCGATCGGGAGCCGACCGCGACCAGTTCGGCGTTGCCGGCCAGGTGGAACTCGGGCACGATCTCGGTGGCCATACGGCCGGGGCCGGCGATCCCCCAACGGATAGGTGCGGTGGTCTGCGACTCGGACATGGTCACACTGTAGGGCGATCGGCCGCCCGAGGGTCGGCCCGCGCGCCTCGGTACCCGCGCGGTCTGGCACAGTAGGCAAGGTTGATCTCAGGGAGGGCTAACAGTGCGGGTCGTGCAGAAGTTCGGTGGGTCGTCCGTTGCGGACGCTGCCAGCATCAAGCGGGTCGCCCAACGGATCGTGGACACCAAGTCGCGCGGCGTCGATGTGGTCGTGGTGATCTCGGCCATGGGCGACACCACCGATGAGTTGATGGATCTGGCGCTGGAGGTGTCGCCGCAGCCGCGTCCGCGCGAGCTCGACATGCTGCTGACCGCCGGCGAACGGATGAGCGCCGCCCTGCTGGCGATGGCGATCAACGACCTCGGCTTCGACGCCCGGTCGTTCACCGGTTCGCAGGCCGGCGTGATCACCACCGGCAACCATGGCGACGCGCGGATCATCGACATCACGCCGGGGCGGATCCATACCGCCCTCGACGACGGCGACATCGTGATCGTGGCGGGTTTTCAGGGCGTGTCGCAGACCTCCAAGGACATCACCACGCTGGGTCGCGGGGCGTCCGACACCACCGCGGTGGCGCTGGCCGCCGCTCTGCACGCCGACTACTGCGAGATCTACTCCGACGTCGATGGCGTCTTCACCGCCGACCCGCGGATCGTGCCCGGCGCGTCCCGGATCCCGGAGATCTCCTACGAGGAGATGCTCGAGATGGCCGCGCAGGGCGCCAAGATCCTGCACCTGCGCTGTGTCGAGTATGCCCGTCGCGAGAACGTCCCGGTGCACGTCCGGTCGTCGTTCTCGACCAAGCCCGGCACCTGGGTCAAGGACATCAAGTACGAGGAAGGTTCTGGCATGGAACAACCGCTGATCACCGGCGTGGCGCACGACCGCAGCGAGTCGAAGATCACCGTCGTCGGCGTGCCGGACCGGGTGGGTGCCGCCGCGGCGGTGTTCACGGCAGTGGCGGACGCCGGGGTGAACATCGACATGATCGTGCAGAACCAGTCGATCGCCGACGACAACACCGCGATCACCTTCACGCTGCCCGGCGGCGACCGGATCCGGGCCCTGGACGCCCTGCATGGTGCCCGCGAAGAGATCGGTTTCGCCGAGATAATCTACGACGACGGCATCGGCAAGGTGTCGGTGATCGGCGTCGGCATGCGCTCGCATCCCGGCGTCTCGGCGACCTTCTTCCGGGCGCTGGCCGAGGCCGGGATCAACATCGAGATGATCTCCACCTCGGAGATCCGGATCTCGGTCGTGGTCTCCCTGGACGACGTGGACGCCGCCGTCCGGGCCGCGCACACCGCGTTCGGTCTCGACTCCGCCAACGGCGAGGCCGTCGTATACGCGGGCACCGGACGCTGATCCGTTGAGATTCCGGGGCAAGCCTGGGGCAAGTCCGGAATGACCTGACCGGTTGTTAGTTAGTCATCCCGACGGATGCCGGGATCTCCGTCCCAGGCTCGCTGGCGCGGGCTTACTGCGTCCCGGTGTCGATCAGACCCAGCCGCCGCCTCCCGCGGCCGGGGCCATCATGGTGAGGCGTTCGCGCCTTGCCGGTGGTCTCGGGTGTCGCCTATCGCCCTTGTCAGGGCGCAGTTCGTCAATGGGGTCGCAGGACGTTCCCGGACACTTTGCGGGTGTCGAACCGCGCCTTTCCTATCGGCCGCTGACGGCGCCGCCGGCCATCCGGCCCCTCGACGGCGGGTCGATGGGGCCGGACGCCGGCGTCTTTCCGTGTCGTGCCACGGTGCGGCGGTCAGCCGAAGATGGTGTCCTTCTGGTCCGGGATGATGCTGCCGTCGGTGCGGCGGACTGGGCCGTGTTTGCCGTTCGCATCCACATAGGCCGTTGTCGAGCACGGGTAGAGGCCCTGTTTCTGCGGCAATGGCTGGATGAACATCGGGTTGATCGCCCAGCGCTTGTCGGCGTTGTCGTAGGCGTGGCACATCAGTTCGTCCTTGTTGCGGTTCAGGACGACGTGGGCGCCGGTGGCGTCCCGCAGCATCGAGACGTCGGTGGTGGCGTCGCCGCCGGCGATGGTCGGACGCAGGCGGCTCGGCATCGGCGTCAACGCCCGCGGGCCGTTGATGCCGAGGATGATCTTGTTGATGAAGCAGCGCTTGCCGTCGATGTAGGTCATGATCGCGTCCGATCCGTCGGCCAGGCCGCCGCACCCCTTCAGGTGACCGGTGAGCTTGCCCTTGTGGAGCAGCTGTTCGATGCCGATCGTGTGCCCGGAGTCGACGCCGACGCCCGGACCCCACACGTCCGCGAACTCCTTCGGGGACGCCGAGACGATCCACGGCTCGATCCCGGCCTTCTTCAGGGTCGTGATCAGGTCGCGCATCTCCGGGTAGTAGCGGATCCAGGCGGTCTCGGTGCTGGAGCCGACCTTCTGGGTGGCACCGATCGGGGCGTTCAGTGCGGCGTCCCTGGCCTGGGCGGCAATCTTGCGGACCTGCGCCGGCGTGTAGCCCTGCATGATCTGACCCACCCAGGCGTAGCTGGCCTCCATGTAGCGCTCGTTGGCGCCCGCGAAGACGGCTTCGCCGTTCGTCGTCTTCTGGGTCTTGCGGACCGACAGGATCTCGTCGGCGCACGTCACGTTCGTGCTGGTCGGCAGCGGTTTGCCGGCCTCGGCCAGGTTGCCGCAGGCCTCGCGCAGCGCCTTCGCGCCGGCGTCCGTCATGAACCGGCTGGTGTTGCGCCAGTTCTTGCCGGGCGGCTGCAGGATCTTGTCGTGGCTCAGCATCCAGAAGATGGTCTGGTCGGAGATGTCGTTCTTGATCACGGTGTTGTCCCAGTCGAACACCGCGTAGGGCCGCACCTGCGGCATCTGTCCGCCCGGCCAGCTGCATCGTCCGGCCTTGTCGATCGCCCGTTGGATCAGCTTCGCGTTGTTGCCGTACCAGTGGTCGGCGAGCTTGAGCTGAGGGCAGTTGGCCTTCGATTTCGCGTCGGTTGCGGACGGCAAGCTGGCCGCGCCGACCTTGGCTGATTCGGACGAGGCAAGCGCCGGCGCTCCGCTGAGGGTGGTCGCAGCCAGGGCAACGCTGAGCAGGCTGGCTGCGCGGACTCGACTCTGAGCACGCATGTCGGGGTGTACCTTTCAGGATCGGTTCAGCTTCGTCTGACAGACCCTAAGCGGACTTGCAGTGTTGCGCTACCCCTGTCGCGGTCTCCGGTCAGTCACGGGTGGCAGGACGATGACGAGCTTGGACGGCGCCAGCGCCTCCACCGCGTGCGGACCGCGGGTGCCGAGGTGGATCAGACCGCCGGGATCGAGGGCCACGCTGCGTCCGTCGGCGGTGATCCGCAGCGAGCCCTCGAAGGTCTGGAGAAGCACCGGCACGGCAGCGCGGTCCGGGAAGCGGTCGACTGCGCCCGACCACTAGACTGATGCACCGACAGGGGAGCGTCATCGGGACGCTGAGAGTGCGGGCCGACCGCAGACCCTCGAACCTGATCCGGTTAGCACCGGCGTAGGGAGTCGGGAAATCTCCTCACCGCGGGGTGAGCCCTCCGAGCAGGAGGAACATCGCATGTCCATCGCCATTTCCGCCGTCGCGTCGCGGGCCGGGGCTGCCCTCGCCGTCCTCGGCCTGCTGGCCGGCTGCGCCGGGGGTGCCGTACCCGCGGCGTCCTCAGCGGGCGCCTCGAGCCCGGCGGCACCGACGGAGTCGAAGACCCTCACCGTGGTCACCCATGACTCGTTCGCGCTCAGCGACGAGCTGAAGAAGGAGTTCGCCGCCAGCACCGGCTACACGGTGAATTACGTGCAGCCCGGTGACGGCGGCGCGCTGGTCAACCAGCTGATCCTGAGCAAGGACTCGCCGTTGGGCGACGTGGTCTACGGCATCGACAACACCTTCGCCGGCCGCGCCATCGCCGAAGGAGTTGTGACGCCCTACACCCCGGCCGCGCTGCCGGCGTCCGCCGCCGCGCTGAAGGCCGACGACTCCGGACGCCTCACCGCCGTCGACTTCGGCGACGTCTGCGTGAATGCCGACACGTTGTGGTTCGCGGCCAAGAAGCTGGCCCCGCCCGCCACGTTCGACGACCTGGTCAAGCCCGAGTACAAGGACCTGCTGGTGGTGGAGAACCCGGCGTCCTCCTCGCCCGGCCTCGCCTGGCTGACCGCCACCGTCGGCGCCAAGGGCGACCCCGGCTACCTGGACTACTGGAGGGCGCTGAAGAACAACGGCGTCAAGGTCGTGAAGGGCTGGACGGAGGCGTACTCGGCCGAATTCTCCGGCTCGTCGGGCAAGGGTTCGCGTCCGCTGGTGGTCTCGTACAGCACCTCGCCGGCCTTCGAGGTTCCCAAGGGTGCCAAGGAGTCCAACACCACGGGGCTGCTGCAGACCTGTTTCCGGCAGGTGGAGTACGCCGGGGTGATCGCCGGCGCCCAGAACGAGGTCGGCGCCCGGAAGTTCATCGACTTCCTGCTGACCGCGAAGGTGCAGGCCGACATTCCCGGCCAGATGTACATGTACCCGGCCGACACCTCGGTGGAACTGCCGAAGGACTGGCAGCGGTTCGCTCCGCTGGCCGACCAGCCGTTCGGTGTCGGCGCTGACGTGATCGCCGCCAAGCGAGACACCTGGATTCGGGACTGGACCGCGACGGTGATCGGCTGACCATGCCTCGGTGGGAGCATCCGTCGGTCGAGCAACGGGCACATCCGTCTGTCGAACCGGTCGATCGTGCCTCCGGCCCGTCGGTCGAGCGAGTGGCCAGTCCGTCGGTCGAGCTTGTCGAGACCACGGAGCGGGGGGCTCGACAAGCTCGA
>NZ_JASGEF010000027.1:0-66355 GCF_047606665.1 Micropruina sp.
AGGGCCGCCCGCACTCGCGGGCGGCCCTCTTCGCGTGCGCCTGGCGTTGCCGGATGCCGAACCGCGGCGGGATCTGGCGGCGGCGCACGCATTACCCTGTGGCCATGATCAGCGACATCCATGTCGGACGCACCTACCCACCGACCGCGCCCTACCTGGTGAGCGCCGCCAAGATCGCCGAGTTCGCGACGGCGCTCGGTGACGCGGACAATCCCGCCTACGCCGGTCCGGACGCCGTCGCCCCGCCCACCTTCGCAGCGGTGTTGTCCTCGGCCGCCTGGGGCGCCATGTTCGACGATCCCGAGTTGGAGCTGTCGCTGAGCAGCACCGTGCACACCGACCAGCGGTTCAGCTGGCGGCGTCCGCTGCGGGTCGGGGACGCGGTGACCGCCACCCTGACTATCGACCGGGTCCGGGCCCGCGGAACCAGCGCCTTCATCGCGATCACGGTCGCCCTGGACGCCGACGGCGAGCGGGTCTGCGACGCCGCGTCCACCCTGCTGCACAGCTGGCCGCAGGAGAAGGTGGCATGAACGACATCGAGGTCGGCACCGTCCTGCCCAGCATCACCGCCACCTTCACCCGCCAGACCTTGGTCCGCTACGCGGGTGCCTCCACCGATTTCAACCCGATCCACTACTCCGATCGGGCGGCCGAAGCGCTCGGCCTGCCCGGCGTGATCGCCCACGGCATGCTGACCATGGGCACCGCGCTGCGAGTGGTCACCGACTGGTGCGGCGACCCCGGCCGGGTGCTCAGCTACTACGTCCGGTTCGTGAAATCGGTCACCGTCGACGACACCGCGGAAGGCTCGACGGTCACCTTCGGTGGCACCGTCACCAAGGTTGAGGACGGCGTCGCCACCGTCACCATCGAAGCGCTGTTCAACGGCACCAAAGTGCTCGGCGGCGCGAAGGCGGAGGTGCGCGTTGACTGATCTGCTCGCCGGCAGCACGACCCGGCTGGCCGACCACACCACGCTCCGGGTCGGCGGACCGGCCCGCCGCTGGATCGAGGCCACCACCGAGGACGAGCTGGTCGCCGCCGTCCAAGCCGCGGACGCGGCCGGCGAGCCGCTGCTGATCCTCGGCGGCGGCTCCAACGTGCTGGTCGGCGACGACGGCTTCGACGGCACCGTGGTGCACGTCGCCACCAAGGGCATCGAACTGGCCGGCGGCTCCTGCACCATCGACGAGCCCGGCGCCGCGATGTGCGGCGGAGCCGTCATCGAAGTCGCCGCCGGCGAGAACTGGGACGACTTCGTCGCCCACGCCATCGCCCAGGAGTGGCGGGGAATCGAGGCGCTCTCCGGCATTCCCGGCAGCGTCGGCGCCACCCCGATCCAGAACGTCGGCGCCTACGGCCAAGAGGTCGCCGACTGCCTCTGGTCGGTGCGCACCTGGGACCGCCGGACCAACAGCTTCCGCACCTTCGCCGTCGGCGACTGCGGCTTCGGCTACCGGACGTCGCGGTTCAAGGCCGAGCCCGGCCGCTACGTCGTGTTGAGTGTCGCCTTCCAGTTCCGCCAGGGCACCTTGTCCGCGCCGATCCGGTTCGGCGAACTCTCCCGCCGGCTCGATCTGGACGCCCGCGGCCGGGCCCCGATGACCGACGTCCGGGAGGCCGTGCTGGAACTGCGCCGCGGCAAGGGCATGGTGCTGGACGCGGCCGATCATGACACCTGGAGCGCCGGCTCGTTCTTCACCAACCCGATCCTGGACGCCGAGGCGGCCGCCACCCTGCCCGAAGGCGCCCCGCGGTTCCCGCAGCCCGACGGACGGGTCAAGACCAGCGCCGCCTGGCTGATCGAGGCCGCCGGCTTCCACAAGGGCTTCGGCACTCCGCCGGCCACCCTGTCGACCAAGCACACCCTGGCCATCACCAACCGCGGCGGGGCCGGCAGCGACGACCTGCTCGCCCTGGCCCGCCGGGTCCGCGACGGCGTCCGGGATGCCTTCGGCGTCACCCTGGTCCCCGAACCTGTCTTGGTGGGCGCGGCCCTGTAGGTTGTGCGCGACCAGCGCTGACGCACCGATAAACTCGCCCCCATGTCCCTCTTCAGCGCAGTTCCGCTTGCCCCGCGCGACCCGATCCTGGGCCTCACCGAGGCTTTCGTCGCCGATACCAATCCGAACAAGGTCAACCTCGGCGTCGGCGTCTATCAGGACGCCACCGGCAAGCTGCCGCTGCTGGAATGCGTCCGGCGGGCCGAGCAGCGTCTGGCCGAGGACCCGAAGCCCCGCGGCTACCTGCCGATCGACGGGCTCCCCGGCTACACCAAGGCGGTCCGCGAACTGGTCTTCGGCGCCGACTCCCCGGCGGTCGCCGCCGGACGCGTGGTCACCGTCCAGGCCCTGGGCGGCACCGGCGCGCTGAAGATCGGTGCCGACTTCCTGCGCCGCTTCGATCCGGACGCCAAGGTACTGATCTCCGACCCGTCCTGGGAGAACCACGAGGCCCTGTTCAGCCGGGCCGGTTTCACCGTCGAGACGTACCGCTACTACGACGCCGACGCCAAGGGGGTCGACGTCGAGGGCATGCTCGCCGACCTGGCCGCCGCGCCGTCCGGAACCGTCGTGGTGCTGCACGCCTGCTGCCACAATCCGACCGGCTACGACCTCACCCCGCAGCAGTGGGAGCGGGTGATCGAGACGGTGACCGCCGCCGGCCTGGTGCCCTTCCTCGACATGGCCTACCAGGGCTTCTCCGAGTCGCTGGACGCCGACGGCGCCGTCGTCCGCCGGTTCGCCGAGACCGGCCTGCCGGTGCTGGTCTCCACCTCGTTCTCCAAGAGCCTCAGCCTGTACGGCGAGCGGGTCGGGGCGCTGTCGGTGGTCTGCGCGGACGCCGAGGAGGCGGCCCGGCTGCTCTCCCAGGACAAGATCGTGATCCGGACCAACTTCTCCAACCCGCCCACCCACGGCGCGCAGCTGGCCGCGACCGTGCTCGCCGACCCGGAACTGCGGGCGCTCTGGGTCGACGAGTTGGCCGCCATGCGCGACCGGATCAAGGCGATGCGGCTGCGGCTGGTCGCCGGCCTGGAAGCCGCCGGCATCACCGACATGGGCTTCATCGCCACTCAGGTCGGCATGTTCAGCTACTCCGGCCTGACCAAGGACCAGATGGTCGCGCTGCGGGAGCGGCGCGGCGTCTACGGCACCGACAAGGGCCGGATCTGCGTCGCGGCGCTCAACGACGGCAACGTCGACCACGTCTGCGCGGCCATCGCCGACGTCCGACGGGCCTGACCCACGCGGAGTAGCGGGCTCGGTTCGACGCGCCCCGGCAAGCCCGCTAGAATCCTTGTCTTGGTGGCCTCACCTCAGATGGCCCATGCCCCACAACGCTCACCAGGCGTACGGGCGCGGGGCTCACGAGGCGCCGGGCGCGATTTGAGGCCGGGCCACCACGAAGGGCAATAGCTCAATTGGCAGAGCAGCGGTCTCCAAAACCGCAGGTTGGGGGTTCAAGTCCCTCTTGCCCTGCTGGGACACCTCGAGTGCGAAGGATGATGTGTGGCGGACAAGGAAAATGCCGAGAGCGACAACGGCGTTCCGGCTGCCCACGATCCGGCACGCGAGGTAGCGCGGGCGGTCGCGAGCAGTCGTCCGGTTCGCAAGTCGGCACCGGACGCCGCCGAAGGCAAAGACGGCAAGAAAGACCACGCCACCCCGAAGCAGCGTGCGGCCGGCACCGCCCGGACGAAGAAGCGCACCACCCCGGCGTCCTTCGTCCGCGAGTCGGCCGGCGAACTGCGCAAGGTGGTCTGGCCGACGGCGACCCAGCTACGGCAGTACTTCGTCGTGGTGCTGGTCTTCGTTCTGCTGGTGATCCTCTACGTGAGCGCCCTGGACCTGCTGTTCGGCTGGGGTCTGCTGCAGATCTTCGGCTGAGCCCCGAGAAGTCAACGAGAGAAGCAATCTGTGTCTGATACGCATGCCACCAATGAGTCCGATTTCGAGATCGACCTCGGGCCGGCCGATGCTGCCGCGCCATCGGACGACTTCGAGGTGGACCTGGGCGTCGACTCCAACGACGAGCCCGACGACGGTGTCTCGATCGACCTGAGCGAACCCGAGGAGCCGGCCGACGACGAGGCCGATGCCAGCGACGAGGCGGTGCTCGACGCGCTGCGCGAGCAGCTGCGCGGCCAGGTCGGCGACTGGTACGTGATCCATACCTATTCGGGCATGGAGAATCGGGTGAAGCAGAACCTCGATTCCCGAGTGAAGACGCTCGGCATGGAGGAGTACATCTTCGAGACCGTGGTGCCCACCGAAGAGGTCGTCGAGACCCGCAGCGGCACCCGCAAGACCGTCACCCGGACGGTGCTGCCGGGCTATGTGCTGGTCCGCATGGAGTTGACCGACGCGTCCTGGGCCGCGGTGCGGCACACCCCGTCGGTGACCGGCTTCGTCGCGCACGCCAACGCCCCGGTGCCGCTGTCGCTGGACGAGGTGCACAAGATGCTGGCGCCGGCGGCGCTGGCCAAGGCCGCCGCGGCGGCGTCCGGGCCGAAGAAGCGTGCCCGCAAGGTCGAGGTCGCAGACTTCAAGGTCGGCGACTCCGTCATGGTCGTCAACGGCCCCTTCTCCGGGGTGCACGCGACGATCACCGAGATCAACGCGAACAGCCAGCGGCTCAAGGCCCTGGTGGAGATCCTGGGTCGGGAGACCCCGGTCGACCTGACGTTCAACCAGATCGCCAAGGTCTAGTTCGCGAACCCGAAACACAACGAGTTAAGGACCCAACACATGCCTCCCAAGAAGAAGGTAGCGGCCATCGTCAAGGTCGCCCTGAACGCGGGTGCGGCGACCCCGGCTCCGCCGGTCGGCACCGCGCTCGGCCCGCACGGCGTCAACATCATGGAGTTCTGCAAGCGCTACAACGCTGAGACCGAACCCATGCGCGGCAACGTGATCCCGGTCGAGATCACCATCTACGAAGACCGCACGTTCACGTTCGTCACCAAGACCCCGCCGGCCGCCGAGTTGATCAAGAAGGCCGCCGGTGTCAAGAGCGGCTCGGCCCGTCCACATCAGGACAAGGTCGGCAGCATCACCGCCGCACAGGTGCGCGAGATCGCCAGCACCAAGCTGCCCGACCTCAACGCCAACGACATCGAGGCCGCCGCCAAGATCGTCGAGGGCACCGCCCGCTCCATGGGCATCACGATCGACGGCTGAGACCGTCCCCACACCCCGCGGCAGGACGACGTCCGGACCGCACCTGGCAGATCGGCCACACGAGGCCGACATCACAAGGAGACCAGAACATGAAGCGCAGCAAGGCTTACCGGGCCGCCGCGGACAACCGCGACGCGAACCAGGTGTACACCCCGGAGGAGGCCCTGGCGATCGTCAAGTCCAACGCCAGCGCCAAATTCGACGAGACGGTCGAGGTCGCTATGCGGCTCGGCGTCGATCCGCGGAAGGCGGACCAGATGGTCCGCGGCACCGTGAACCTTCCCAACGGCACCGGCAAGACGGCAAGGGTCCTCGTCTTCGCCACCGGTGAGAAGGCTGCGGACGCCATCGCTGCCGGCGCCGACGAGGTCGGCTCCGACGACCTGATCGAGAAGATCACCGGCGGCTACTTCGACTTCGACGCCGTCGTCGCCACCCCGGACATGATGGGCAAGGTCGGACGCATCGGCCGCGTCCTCGGCCCGCGCGGTCTGATGCCGAACCCGAAGACCGGCACCGTCACCATGGACGTCGCCAAGGCCGTCACCGACATCAAGGGCGGCAAGATCGAGTTCCGGGTCGACCGGCACGGCAACCTGTGCTTCATCGTCGGCAAGGCCTCCTTCAGCCCCGAGCAGCTGAGCCAGAACTACTTCGCCGCCCTGGACGAGGTGCTGCGGCTCAAGCCGTCGGCGTCCAAGGGCCGCTACCTGAAGAAGGTCACGGTGTCCTCCACGATGAGCCCCGGCGTCGGCGTCGACCCGACCCGGGTCAAGCCCGCCGAGGCCTGAGCGGCAGCCGGCTGACCACCGATCCACAACCACCGGCAACGGCCCGGCGTCCCACCCGGACGCCGGGCCGTTCCGGTCCGCGAGGCATGGGCGACGGCGATTTGGCCGGGTTGGACGCCGTGTCATAGACTGAGCGGAGCCGAAGACCGCTGGTGGCACCACTCGGTGCCCTAAGGATCAACGATCGCCCGCGCAGGTACTCCTGAACAGCTCGTCAATGAGTTCGCCCCGGGTAGCCCTGCGCGCCGGGGTTTTTCCATGTCCGAGGCAATCAACGGAAGTGGGAAGGAGACTCATGGCGAGGGCCGACAAGGCCGCAGCCGTTGCGGAGCTGAAGGACAGCTTCACCAACGCGGCTGCCGCTGTACTGACCGAGTACCGCGGTCTCACCGTGAAGAACCTGCAGGAGTTGCGCAGGTCCTTGGGTGAGGACGCTACCTATGCCGTTGCGAAGAACACGCTGACCACGATCGCCGCCCGCGAGGCGGGCATCGATGGCCTGGAGGCTCAGCTCTCCGGCCCGACGGCGATCGCATTCATCTCCGGTGACGTCGCAGCCGTCGCCAAGGGGCTGCGTGACTTCGCGAAGGCGAACCCGCATCTGGTCATCAAGGGTGGCGTCATGGACGGTCGTGTCCTGGACGCCGACGGGGTCAAGAAGCTGGCCGATCTGGAGTCTCGCGAGGTCCTGCTCGCGAAGCTGGCCGGTGCCATGAACGGCAATCTGGCGAAGGCCGCTGGCCTGTTCGCCGCCCCGCTCAGCCAGGCCGCTCGCGTCCTGGCCGCCCTCACCGAGCAGAAGCAGGCCGGGGACGCCCCGGCAACCGATGCAGCACCCGCTGCGGAGGCCACCGAAGACGCGGCTGACGCTGCATCGAATTAGAACGAAAGGAACACCATCATGGGGAAGAAGATCACGACTGAAGATCTCATGGAGGCCTTCAAGGAGATGACCCTGCTCGAGCTCTCCGAGTTCGTGAAGGAGTTCGAGGAGACCTTCGGCGTCACCGCCGCGGCTCCGGTTGCCGCCGTCGCCGCCGCTCCGGCAGGCGCTGGCCCCGAGATCGTCGAGGCCGAGGAGGAGAGCTCCGAGGTCGACGTCATCCTCGAGTCCATCGGCGACAAGAAGATCCAGGTCATCAAGGTCGTCCGCGCGCTCACCGGTCTGGGCCTGAAGGAGGCCAAGGACCTGGTCGAGTCCGCTCCGAAGCCGGTCCAGGAGAAGGTCGCCCGCGACGCGGCGGCCAAGGCCAAGGAGGCCCTGGAAGAGGCTGGCGCCTCGGTCACCATCAAGTGATCTGAGTCATTCGCACCGATCGGCGGCGGAACCCGAAGGGGTTTCGCCGCCGATTCGCTTTCCGGACGTCCGGACGCACAACAGCGGTGTGGTGCGGTGAGTGGTCTGGTGGGTCACAGCCCAGGACGCCGGTGCGGGCTGAAGCACCAGTAGTCGGCGGCGGAACTCGAGGTTCCGCCGCCGATCTGCCTGCGGGGGTAGGTGTGGCTGGCTTGGGTGGCTCAGAGATACCCGATGCGCGCGCTTACGGGCCAGTCGTCGTATCCGCCGCGCCATGCCTGATTGGACGCGTGGGAGGCGACCGGCACGGTGGAGATGGCGAGCAGCGCCGCGACGGCCACGAGGGCCTTGCGGATCGACTTGTTCATCGTGGTCCCCCGGAAGGATTGGCGAGGATGCTGTTGACAAAAAGGCTATCTGCACTTGACGGATATGTCAACTAGTGGTCAGATTGGGTGGGAAGTCCGGAGGAGGTGCGTTTTGACCACTTCGCTGACCCGGGACGGGTTTGGCGCTCGGCTTCGTGCTACGCGTAAGCGGCTCGGTATGTCGCAGGCAGAGCTTGGTGGAGATCGCTACACAGGAAGCTACATCTCCCACCTGGAGAGCGGACGCCGCGCGGCCTCGCACGATGTCGTCGAGTTTCTCGCCATGCGCTTGGGGGTGACCGCCGACGAGCTCGGCATGGAGCCTTCGCTGCCCGAGCCGATTGACAATCTTGACAACACGCAGGCACTGGAGCACCTGCTGGTGGCCGAACGGGCCTGGTACGACCGTGACTGGGCGACTGCCGGCAAGCTGGCGACCCGCGCGGCGGCGTCCGCGCTGAGTGCGGGGCAACCCGAACGGCACTGGCAGGCGCTCTACGTGCGGGCGCAGGCGGCGCTCGCCGAGGGCGACTTCGCCGATGCGATCCACTTCGCCGAACGGCTGGCCGACCACCAGGTGGCCGCCACCTCGCCGACATTGCGGGCTCAGGCGTTGTCCTTGTCGGCCACCGCGCACCGGGTCGGCGACGAACTGCCGATGGCGCTGGTGCACGCCGGCCAGGCGGTCGAGCTAGCCCGCGAAGCCCCGCCGATCGTGCTGGCCGACGCGCTGATGTGCCTGATCAGCGCCGCATTGGAGGCCGGACGGCCGACTGCCGCGACCGACGCGCTGTGCACCCGGCTGGAAGACGTGCTGCCGCACGTCGAGTCGGCGCACGTCCGCGGAGTGGTCTACTGGGCGCTGGGCACCGCGGCGTTCAAGTCGGGAAACGTGCCGAAGGGCCTGGAACTGCACGATCTGGCCATGGAGTTGCTCAGTCCCCGGCGCGACCTGCGGATGTGGCTGCGGCTGAACCGCTCCGCTGCCAACTGCCGTCTGGACGCCGGCCTCACCGACGGCGTCCGGGAGATGCTGGAAGTCGCACGGGGTGGGCTCAGCTTGATCGGCACGGCCTTCGACATGTTCGAGTTGCGCCTCGCCGAGGCCAAGCTGACGCTGCTCGAGGGCCATCCGCAGAAGGCCGCCGGCATGGTCGAGGACCTGCTGGCCGATCCGGCCGTCCGCCCCGCGGTAATCAGCAACGGCAAGGGCGAAGAGCTGTTGGCCGAGATCGAACTCGACCTCGGACGCCCTGACCGGGCACGCGCGGCCTTCATCCGGGCGGCCGGGCTCTACGGCAAGCAGGAGCAGTTCCGCCGGGCCAGCCAGTGCTGGCAGCGCGCGGCGGAACTGGAGAACGTGACTGTCCAGAATGCGAGCGGCCTTGCGGCCGCGACTTGACAACCCTGTCAAGTCGATGGTTACCTAGTTTCTGTCGGCGACACGACCCCCCCGAAAGTGTCGTTGATGGGCACTGCTGATCGGTGCTCGCCTTGTGAGTTTCCTCCCGTTGCCCGAGGCGAGCACCGATTCGGTGTCTCCGGACGCGATTCGGCCGGTCGAACCACTTCACTTCATGATGCTGCCGGACCATCACCCCACCGGTTGGCGCGGTCAGGTCGAGAGCGGCGAGAGCCTCCGGCCAGCCGGCTGCAGCGACGAGGCAACGCGCCGATCCGAATCCCCACCTACCTGGGCCGCGACCGGGCTACGGTGGCCCGCGGCCGGGCGACGACCGTGACTTGGCAGCGGGCGTCCGATGGACTATAGTGTTTGTTTGCCCATCGCTCACCTACGACCCGTGACTTGACGCGGGCCGTTCTGCGTGCAAAGAACCGGCTTGACGCCGGGTTTCTTGGAAGGACCATCACCTTGGCCGTCTCGCGCTCCGCGTCGAAGAACACCAATGTCGTCTCCGCCTCCGGGAGGATCTCGTTCGCGAAGATCGCCGAACCCCTCGAAGTCCCGAACCTGCTCGACCTGCAGATCGAGTCCTTCGACTGGCTGGTCGGCAATGAGACTTGGCGGAATCGGGTAGCCGCTGCCCTCGCCGAGGGTCGCACCGACGTCAACACCAAGTCGGGCCTGGAGGAGATCTTCGAGGAGATCTCGCCGATCGAAGACCTGTCGCAGACCATGTCGCTGTCCTTCCGCGACAACCGCTTCGAAGACCCCAAGCACTCCGTCGAAGAGTGCAAGGACCGCGACGTCACCTACGCGGCGCCGCTGTTCGTCACCGCCGAGTTCATGAACAACGACACCGGCGAGATCAAGAGCCAGACCGTCTTCATGGGTGACTTCCCGCTGATGACCGACAAGGGCACCTTCATCATCAACGGCACCGAGCGCGTCGTGGTGTCGCAGCTGGTCCGCTCCCCGGGCGTCTACTTCGAGCAGACCCCGGACAAGACGTCCGACAAGGACATCTTCACCTGCAAGATGATCCCGAGCCGCGGCGCCTGGCTGGAGTTCGAGGTCGACAAGCGCGACATGGTCGGCGTCCGCCTCGACCGCAAGCGCAAGCAGAACGTGACCGTGCTGCTCAAGGCCCTGGGCTGGACCAACGAGCAGATCCTGGACGAGTTCGGCGAGTACGAGTCGATCCGGCTCACCCTGGAGAAGGACCACACCGCCAACACCGACGAGGCGCTGCTCGACATCTACCGCAAGCTGCGTCCGGGCGAGCCGCCGACCCGCGAGGCCGCGCAGGCGATGTTGGAGAACTACTACTTCAACCCCAAGCGCTACGACCTGGCCAAGGTCGGCCGGTACAAGATCAACAAGAAGCTTGGCCTCACCGAGCCGTTCGACAAGCAGGTGCTGACCGTCGACGACATCGTCGCGGCGATCCGCTACGTTGTCGCACTGCACGAGGGACGCGAGCAGCTCGGCGATCTGATCGTCGAGACCGACGACATCGACCACTTCGGCAACCGCCGGCTGCGCACCGTCGGCGAGCTGATCCAGAACCAGCTCCGGATCGGCCTCGGACGCCTCGAGCGCACCGTCCGTGACCGGATGACCACACAGGACATCGAGGCGATCACGCCGCAGACCCTGATCAACATCCGTCCGGTGTCGGCGGCGCTGAAGGAGTTCTTCGGCACCTCGCAGCTGTCCCAGTTCATGGACCAGACCAACCCGGTCGCCGGCCTGACCCACAAGCGCCGGCTCTCCGCGCTGGGCCCGGGCGGTCTGTCCCGCGATCGCGCCGGCATGGAGGTCCGCGACGTCCACCACAGCCACTACGGCCGGATGTGCCCGATCGAGACCCCCGAGGGTCCGAACATCGGCCTGATCGGCTCGCTGGCGTCGTTCGCCCGGGTGAACGCCTTCGGCTTCATCGAGACCCCGTACCGCAAGGTGATCGACGGCCGGGTGACCGACCAGATCGACTACCTGACCGCCGACGAGGAAGACCGCTACGTCATCGCGCAGGCGAACGCCGCGCTGGACGCCGACGGCAACTTCTCCGAGGACCGGGTGCTGGTCCGGGCCAAGCACGGCGACGCCGACGAGGTCGCGCCGGCCGACGTCCAGTACATGGACGTCTCGCCGCGCCAGATGGTGTCGGTGGCCACCGCGCTGATCCCGTTCCTGGAGCACGACGACGCGTCCCGAGCCCTGATGGGCGCCAACATGCAGCGCCAGGCGGTGCCGCTGATCCGCAACGAAGCGCCGTTCGTCGGCACCGGCATGGAGTACCGCGGGGCGGTCGACGCCGGCGACGTGACGGTGGCCGAGAAGGCCGGCGTGGTGACCTCGGTCAGCGCCGACATCATCGACGTGGCCAACGACGACGGCAGCTACCGCAGCTACCGGCTGTCGAAGTTCACCCGGTCGAACCAGGCCACCTGCATCAACCAGCGTCCGCTGGTCACCGAGGGCGACCGGGTCGAGATCGGCAGCCCGCTGGCCGACGGCGCCTGCACCGACAACGGCGAGATGGCGCTGGGCCGCAACCTGCTGGTCGCGTTCATGCCCTGGGAGGGCCACAACTACGAGGACGCGATCATCCTGAGCCAGCGGCTGGTGCAGGACGACGTGCTCACCTCGATCCACATCGAAGAGCACGAGATCGACGCCCGCGACACCAAGCTGGGCGCCGAGGAGATTACCCGCGACATACCGAACATCGGCGATGACATGCTGGCCAATCTCGACGAGCGCGGCATCATCCGGATCGGCGCCGAGGTCGGCACCGGCGACATCCTGGTCGGCAAGGTCACCCCGAAGGGCGAGACCGAGCTCACGCCGGAGGAGCGGCTGCTGCGCGCCATCTTCGGCGAGAAGGCCCGCGAGGTCCGCGACACCTCGATGAAGGTGCCGCACGGCGAGACCGGCACGGTGATCGGCGTGCGGGTGTTCGACCGCGAAGAGGGTGACGAGCTGCCCCCCGGCGTCAACCAGCTGGTCCGGGTCTACGTGGCCCAGAAGCGGAAGATCTCCGACGGCGACAAGCTGGCCGGACGGCACGGCAACAAGGGCGTGATCTCCAAGATCCTGCCGGTCGAGGACATGCCGTTCCTGGAGGACGGCACCCCGGTCGACATCGTGCTCAACCCGCTCGGCGTCCCGTCCCGGATGAACGTCGGCCAGGTGCTGGAGACGCATCTGGGCTGGGTCGCCAAGACCGGCTGGGACATCGCCGACGTGGACGAGCCGTGGGCGAACCGCCTCAAGGAGGTCGGGCTGGGCCGGGTCGAGGGCGATGCCCGGTTGGCCACCCCGGTGTTCGACGGTGCCAACGAGTACGAGATCGCCGGTCTGCTAGAGCACGGTCTGCCACAGCGCGACGGGATGCAGTTGGTCGACGCCGGCGGCAAGGCCCAGCTGTTCGACGGCAGGTCCGGCGAGCCGTACCCCGAGCGGGTCGGCGTCGGCTACATCTACATGCTGAAGCTGCACCACCTGGTCGACGACAAGATCCATGCCCGCTCGACCGGCCCGTACTCGATGATCACCCAGCAGCCGCTGGGCGGCAAGGCGCAGTTCGGCGGTCAGCGGTTCGGTGAGATGGAGGTGTGGGCACTGGAGGCCTACGGCGCCGCCTGGGCGCTGCAGGAGCTGCTCACCATCAAGTCCGACGACGTGCCGGGCCGGGTCAAGGTCTACGAGGCGATCGTCAAGGGCGAGAACATTCCCGAGCCGGGCATTCCCGAGTCGTTCAAGGTTCTGGTCAAGGAGATGAAGTCGCTCTGCCTGAACGTCGAGGTGTTGTCCTCCGACGGCCAGGTGGTCGAGCTTCGTGATTCCGAGGACGACTTCCGCTCCGCCGAGGAGTTCGGAATCGACCTGTCCCGCCGTCCGGGTGCCGATTCGTTCGCCGCCCTCGACGAGGTCTGAGTTCACGCTCAGTCGCAACCAACTCAGATCAGTTTTCGAAAGAAGAGAGAAAACACACGTGCTTGACGTCAACTTCTACGACGAACTGCGCATCGGTCTGGCCACCGCGGACCAGATCCGCGAGTGGAGCCACGGCGAGGTCAAGAAGCCCGAGACGATCAACTACCGCACCCTCAAGCCAGAGCGTGACGGCTTGTTCTGCGAGAAGATCTTCGGCCCCACCCGCGACTGGGAATGCTACTGCGGCAAGTACAAGCGGGTCCGGTTCAAGGGCATCATCTGTGAGCGCTGCGGCGTCGAGGTGACCCGCTCCAACGTCCGCCGGGAGCGGATGGGGCACATCGAACTGGCCGCCCCGGTGACCCACATCTGGTACTTCAAGGGCGTCCCGAGCCGGCTGGGCTACCTGCTCGACATCGCCCCGAAAGACCTGGAGAAGGTCATCTACTTCGCCGCGTACATGATCACCGCGGTGGACGTCGACGCCCGGCACCGCGACCAGCAGTCGCTGGAGGCCAAGGTCGAGGTCGAGCGCAAGCAGCTGGAGCAGCGTCGCGACAACGACGTGAACACCCGGCTGGCCAAGCTCGAGGAAGACCTGGCGCAGCTGGAGGCCGAGGGTGCCCGCGCCGACATCAAGAAGAAGGTCCGCGACGGCGCCGAGCGCGAGCTGAAGGCCGTCCGCGACCGGGCGCAGCGCGAGATCGACCGGCTGGACGCGGTCTGGAACCGGTTCAAGAATCTCAAGGTGCAAGACCTCGAGGGCGACGAGATCCTCTACCGCGAGATGAAGACCCGCTTCGGCAAGTACTTCGAGGGCTACATGGGGGCCGAGGCGATCAAGAACCGCCTGGCCACCTTCGACCTGCAGGCCGAGTCCGAGTCGCTGCGCGAGACCATCGCCACCGGCCGGGGACAGCGCAAGACCCGTGCCCTGAAGCGGCTCAAGGTCGTCTCGGCGTTCCTGAACACCGTCAACAGCCCCTCGGGCATGGTGCTGGACGCTGTCCCGGTCATTCCGCCGGACCTGCGTCCGATGGTGCAGCTGGACGGCGGCCGGTTCGCAACGTCCGACCTCAACGACCTGTACCGCCGGGTGATCAACCGGAACAACCGGTTGAAGCGACTGCTCGACCTGGGTGCGCCCGAGATCATCGTGAACAACGAAAAGCGGATGCTGCAAGAGGCCGTCGACTCGCTGTTCGACAACGGACGCCGTGGCCGTCCGGTGACCGGGCCGGGCAACCGTCCGCTGAAGTCCATCTCGGACATGCTGAAGGGCAAGCAGGGCCGGTTCCGGCAGAACCTGCTGGGCAAGCGCGTCGACTACTCGGGCCGTTCGGTCATCGTTGTCGGCCCGCAGCTGAAGCTGCACCAGTGCGGCCTGCCCAAGGCGATGGCCTTGGAGCTGTTCAAGCCGTTCGTGATGAAGCGTTTGGACGACCTGAACCTGGCGCAGAACATCAAGAGCGCCAAGCGGATGGTCGACCGGCAGCGTCCGGTGGTGTGGGACGTGCTCGAAGAGGTCATCTCCGAGCACCCTGTGCTGCTCAACCGTGCGCCGACCCTGCACCGCCTCGGCATCCAGGCCTTCGAGCCGCAGCTGATCGAGGGCAAGGCGATCCAGATCCACCCGCTGGTCTGCACCGCCTTCAACGCCGACTTCGACGGCGACCAGATGGCCGTGCACCTGCCGCTGTCCGCGGAGGCGCAGGCCGAGGCCCGCATCCTGATGCTGTCCACCAACAACATCCTGAAGCCGGCCGACGGGCGTCCCGTCACCATGCCGACCCAGGACATGGTGATCGGCCACTACTTCCTGACCATGGAGCAGCCGGACGCCATCGGCACCGGCCGGGTGTTCGGTTCGGTGGCCGAGGCGATCATGGCCTTCGACCGCAACGAGCTGGCGATCGGCGCCCCGTGCAGCATCCGGTTCCGCGACATCGTGCCCCCCGAGGGCATCGAGGCGCGGGCCGACGGCAGCCTGCTGCTGACCACCACGCTGGGCCGGGCGCTGTTCAACGAGGCGCTGCCGAGTGACTACGCGTTCGTGAACGTCGAGGTCGGCAAGAAGAAGCTGGGCCAGATCGTCAACGACCTGGCCGAGCGCTACCCGAAGATCGAGGTGGCGGCGACCCTGGACCGGTTGAAGGACCTGGGCTTCCGCTGGGCCACCCGATCCGGCGTCACGGTGTCCATCTCGGACGTCCAGACCCCGCCGAACAAGCCGGAGATCCTGGCCTCCTACGACGCCAAGGCGTCCAAGATCACCAAGCAGTACGAGCGTGGCAAGGTGACCGAGGAAGAGCGGCACCAGGAGCTGATCCAGCTGTGGACCGACGCCACCGCGGAACTCACCGCGGCGATGGAGGCCAACTTCACCCGGGACAACCCGATCTTCATGATGGTGCACTCCGGCGCGCGAGGGAATATGACCCAGATGCGTCAGATCGCCGCCATGCGGGGCCTGGTGGCCAACCCGAAGGGCGAGATCATCGCCCGGCCGATCAAGTCCAACTTCCGTGAGGGCCTGTCCGTGCTGGAGTACTTCATCTCCACCCACGGCGGCCGGAAGGGCCAGGCGGACACCGCGCTGCGGACCGCCGACTCCGGGTACCTGACCCGGCGGCTGGTCGACGTCTCCCAGGACGTCATCATCCGCGAGGAGGACTGTGGCACCGAGCGCGGGCTGACCAAGGTGATCTCCGCCGAGGGCCGCAACGGCAAGGCCGTGGCCGCCCGCAACGTGGAGACCGCGGTCTACGCCCGCACGCTGGCGTCCGACGTCACCAACGCCGACGGCAAGGTGCTGCTGCAGGCCGGGGTCGACCTGGGCGACGTGAACATCCGCAAGCTGATCAAGCACGGTGTCACCGAAGTCAAGGTGCGCTCCGTGCTGACCTGTGAGGCGGCGACCGGCACCTGCGCGATGTGCTACGGCCGTTCGCTGGCCACCGGCAAGCTGGTCGATGTCGGCGAGGCGGTCGGTATCGTCGCGGCGCAGTCGATCGGTGAACCCGGCACCCAGCTGACCATGCGTACCTTCCACACCGGTGGTGTGGCCGGTGACGACATCACCCAGGGTCTGCCGCGTGTGCAGGAGCTGTTCGAGGCCCGGACGCCCAAGGGCAAGGCGCCGGTCGCTGAGGCCTCCGGCGTGGTCCGGATCGGCGAGACCGGCCACGGCGGTCGCAAGCTCACCATCGTCCGCGACGACGGCGAGCCCGACATCGAGCACCTGGTGCCCCGGCGGGCCCGCCTCGACTGGGAGGACGGCGATGGCGAGCGGCACAGCGTTGTCGACGGGCTGCATGTCGCGGCGGGTCAGCAGCTGTGGGCGGGCATCCGGGATCCGCAGGACATCCTTCGGGTCAACGGTCTGCGTCGCGTCCAGGAGTACCTGGTGGACGAGGTCCAGGCCGTTTACCGGACGCAGGGCGCGCCGATCCACGACAAGCACATCGAGATCATCATCCGGCAGATGCTGCGCCGGATTACGGTGATCGAGTCGGGTGACACCTCGATGCTGCCCGGTGAGCTCGTCGACCGGAACATGTTCGAGACCCAGAACCGCCAGATGGTCACCGAGGGCCGGATGCCGGCCCAAGGGCGTCCGGTGCTGATGGGCATCACCAAGGCGTCGCTGGCCACCGAGTCGTGGCTGTCGGCGGCGTCCTTCCAGGAGACCACCAAGGTGCTCACCGACGCGGCGATCCACGCCAAGTCGGACAGCCTGGTCGGCCTGAAGGAGAACGTCATCCTGGGCAAGCTGATCCCGGCCGGCACCGGCCTGGAGCGGTACCGCAACATCCGGGTCGAGCCGACCGCGGAAGCGCGGGCCGCCGCCTACGAGCTCAGCTACGACCCGTACGACTATGACATCGCCAGCACCGGCATGTCGGTGTCGCTGGACGAGTTCGACATCGGCGACCTGCGCTGAGCGATCGCTGACAAACGGCCCCGGGGATTCCCGGGGCCGTTTCGCGTTGTCAGCCCGCCCTAACCCCCTCCCTAACTACTTCTGCCCTGCCACATGCGGGAGGGTCGAAGTAGTTAGGGAGGGCCCTGCGGTGGTGGGAGGTGGACGGGGGCCTGTGGCCGTCTCCACCGGCGTCCTAAGGTGGCCTCATGAAGATCGTTGCGCACAGCGACCACGCCGGGGTGGCGCTCCGCCAAGAGATGGTCGAGCAGGCTCGTGAACTCGGCCACGAGGTGGACGACCTGGGTCCGGCCGAAGGTGAGAAGGTTGACTACCCGTATGCCGGCGCGGTGGTCGGGCACAAGGTGGCCGCCGGCGAGTACGACCTTGGCATCCTGGTCTGCGGCACCGGCGTCGGCATCTCGATGGCGGCCAACAAGGTGGCCGGCGCGCGGGCCGTGGTCTGCTCTGAGCCCTACACAGCCCGGCTCTCCCGGCAGCACAACGCGTCCAATATCGTCGCGGTCGGTGAGCGGGTGGTCGGTCCGGGCGAGGCCCGGATGATCGTTGAGGCCTTCCTCACTACCGAGCCGGCAGGCGGACGCCACGCGCAGCGGGTCGAGATGCTGAAGGCGCTGGACACAGACATCAGCCTCGAGGACCTGCGGCAGATGGGTCCCGCCTGCGCCGGCTGAACAGCCCCGATCGACCGCCGGACGGCTCGTGCGACACAGTCGTGTGACGGTCGCCGCACGCGCGATCGACAACCCTGTCATTCTCCTGAAAATGCCGTGTCTACGGTGCTATCGTCCTGCCCGTGACGCAATTACGGATCTCTGAGGCAGCCGCGCTGCTCGGTGTCAGCGACGACACGGTTCGTCGCTGGGCCGACCAGGGCAGGCTCAGCCTGTCCCAGGATGCATCGGGACGCCAGGTCGTCGCCGGTGCGCAATTGGCCTCGCTGGCCCAGGAGGTGGCCGGCAACACCGACGCGCTCGATCCGGCCGCCGGTCATCGCTCGGCGCGCAACCACTTCACCGGCCTGGTCACCAAGGTTACTTCGGACGCCGTGATGTCACAGGTCGAGTTGCAGTGTGGCCCGTTCCGCGTCGTGTCGCTGATTTCCACCGAGGCCGTCCGGGAACTCGGGCTCGAGGTGGGATCTCTGGCCACCGCCGTGGTCAAGGCGACGAATGTGACCGTGGAGGCGTTTCGATGAGAAGACTGGTGGGGCTGTGCCTGGCCCTGGTGCTCGGCCTGGCGGTCAGCGGTTGTGGCAGCGCTCCGGCGTCGAGCGAGAAGACCGTGCAGGTGTTCGCGGCCGCTTCGCTGACCAAGGTGTTCACCGACCTGGGAGCGGCGTTCGAGAAATCCCACCCCGGCACCAAGGTGGTGTTCACCTTCGACGGCTCCTCGGGCCTGGTCGACCAGTTGAAGGGCGGCGCCAAGGCCGACGTCTTCGCCTCCGCCGACGAGAAGAACATGAACAACGCGGTTGCGGCCAAGCTGACCAGCGGTGAGCAGACGATCTTCGCCCGCAACGAGCTGACCCTGGTCGTCCCGCCGAGCAACCCCGGCAAGATCACCGGGCTGAACGACTCGCTGAAGGGCAAGAAGCTGGTGGTGTGTGCGCCCGAGGTGCCGTGCGGCAGCGCCACCAACACGCTGGCGCAGAAGCTCGACGTGACCTTGAAGCCGGTCTCCCAGGAGAGCAAGGTGACCGACGTCCTCGGCAAGGTGACCTCGGGTGAGGCGGACGCCGGCATCGTCTACGTGACCGACGCCAAGGGTGCCGGCGACAAGGTCGAGACGATCGCCATCGAGGGCTCCGAGCAGGTGGTGAACAACTACCCGATCTCGGTGCTGGCCAGCGCGCCGCAGCCCGCCCTGGCCGCAGAGTTCGTGACCCTGGTCACCGCGCAGACCGGCAAGGACGCCCTCAGCGCGGCGGGCTTCGTCACGCCGTGACCCGCACGGTGCCCCGCTGGATCGGGGCACTCGCCGTCGTGGGCGGCCTGCTGATGGCCGTCCCGCTGCTCGGACTGCTGGTGCGGGTGCCATGGTTGCGGGTGCCGGGCCTGCTGGCCAGCCGCGCGGCCCTGGACGCCCTCGGCCTGAGCCTGCGGACCTGCCTGGCCAGCACCGCGCTGTGCCTGGTGCTCGGGCTGCCGGTGGCGTTGGTGCTGTCCCGGCTGCGGGGGCGTTGGGTGGCGGTGGGCCGGGTGATCGCGACGGTGCCGATGGTGCTGCCGCCGGTGGTCGCCGGCCTGGCCCTGCTGGTCACCCTCGGACGCCGCGGCCTGGTCGGCCAGGTGCTCAGCATGGGCGGCATCGAGATCGGCTTCACCACGATGGCTGTGGTGGTCTCGCAGACCTTCGTCGCGATGCCGTTCCTGGTGGTGGCCGTCGAGGGTGCGCTGCGCAGCATCGATTCGGACGCCGAACTGATGGCCGCAACCCTCGGCGCCGGACCGTCCCGGGTGCTCTGGCAGGTGACGGTGCCGGCGCTGCGGCCCGCGATCGTCTCCGGCGCCAGCCTCGCCGCCGCCCGCGCGCTGGGCGAGTTCGGGGCCACCATCACCTTCGCCGGCTCGCTGCAGGGCACCACCCGCACCCTGCCGTTGGAGATCTATCTGCAGCGCGAGGTCGACACCGACACCTCGCTGGCGCTGGCCGCGGTGCTGATCGCGCTGGCCACCGTCCTGGTGCTGGCCACCACTCCGTTCGGCAGGAGGGCACCAGCATGACCGGGATGGAGGTGGACGTCGACCTGCCGGCGCGCGGCGTCCGGGTGGCGCTGAGCGTGGCGCCGGGGGAGACCTGCGCGCTGATCGGGCCCAACGGCGCCGGGAAGTCGTCGGTGCTGGAGTCGGTGATCGGGGTGCTCACCCCGGCCGCGGGACAGATCCGGCTCAGCGGACGGCTGCTCGCCGGCGCCGGCGTCCAGGTGCCGGTGCATCGCCGCCGGGTCGGTTGGCTGGCCCAGCGTCCGCTGCTGTTCGAGCACCTCAGCGTCCGTGACAACGTGGCGTTCGGCCTGGTCGCGGCCGGACGTCCGCGCGCCCAGGCCAGGGCGCGAGCCCTCGACGAGTTGGACCTGGTGGGAGCCCGCGAGCTGGCCGGACGGCGTCCGAGCCAGCTCTCCGGAGGTCAGGCGCAACGGGTGGCGATCGCCCGGGCGTTGGCCGCCGAACCGGACGCCCTGCTGCTCGACGAGCCGCTGGCGGCGATCGACGTCCAGGGCGCGGCCGAGATCCGGCAGGTGCTGGCCGAGCGGCTGCGGACGCTGCGACTGCCGGTGCTGCTGGTCACCCACGACCTGATCGACCTGTGGCGGCTTGCCGACCGGGTGCTGGTGCTCTCCGATGGACGCATCGTCGAGTCCGGCGCGGTGGCGGACGTTCTGGGTCGGCCCCGCAACCAGTTCCTGGCCCACCTCGGCGGGCGCAATCTGATCGCCGGTGTCGCACTGGAGCAGGACGCCCTGCAGGTCGGCGACCTGGTCGTGCACGGGGTCAGCGACACGCCGCTGACCAGGGGAGACGATACGCTGGCGCTACTCGATCCGGCGGCCATCGCCGTCCATCTCGGACGTCCCGAAGGCAGTCCGCGCAACGTCTGGCCGGCGGTGGTCACCGGGGTCGAACCACGGGGGGACGCCGCCCGGCTCAACTGCCGGGCCGAAGGGCATCCACTGGCGGTCGATCTGACTCTCGCCGCGGTAGCCGAACTCGGGCTGACCCCCGGCCTGGCCGTGTGGCTTTCGGTGAAGGCCAGCCAAGTGCTGCTCTACCCCCGCTGACCCGATATCGGCGTCAGGGCAGATCCAAGTCGAGATCGAACGCTTCGACGATGGGCGCGGGCCAGTTCGGCTTCCTGGTCGGCGTGCAGCGTCCCGATCTGCTGGCGGAGGTGGGCCTTGTCGATGGTCGCCAGGTTGTCGCAGTTCACCACCGACTCGTGATCGAGACCGTTGCGGGGCCCCACCAGGACCTCGCTGACCAGGCCTCGGACACGGGAGGTGATCGGCGCGACGGTGACGAACCTGCGATGCTCCCGGACGGCGTCACGGGTCAGCACTAGCACCGGCCTGACCTTGTCGTGCGGAAGATCGGCGAGATGGATCGCATGCATCAGTCGAGTTCCGACCAGGCGGCGCCGGCGTGCTCCTCGGCAGCCTGCTGCCATTGCGCCGACTCGGCGTCTTCTCCGTCGGCGGCGTAGATCGCCGCGTCCGCCTCGGCCCGGCGCCTGCGCGCCTCGCGTCGGAGCACCCGGGTGATGACCGCCGGACGGCTGATGTCGGACGCCGCCGCCTCCTGATCGAGGAAGGCAGCCGCGTCGTCGGCGATCCGGACGGTGATCTGGACAGTCATACCGCAATCATACCGTGATGGTATGGAGCCGGGCCCGAGACCGTCAGCGGAGGTGATGCGCTAGGAAGCCGTCTGTACCATGAGTGCGGCGTTGTGCAAGGGGGATGGTCATTGTGTCGTGGCGGGTGCTGCTGGCCGAGGACCACGCTCGGATCCGCCGCTTGCTGACCGACATCATCGACGCCGATCCGTCCTTCGACGTGGTCGGTCACGCGGTGGACGGCGCTCAGGCCGCCACCGAGTGCGAACGGCTCCGTCCCGATCTGGTCCTGATGGACGTGGTGATGCGCCCCGTGAACGGCGTCGACGGCACCCGGCTGATCATGCGACGAGTACCCGGCACGAAGGTACTCGCACTGACGTCGTACGCACAGTCGGAGTGGCTGGTCGAGATGCTCCGAGCCGGCGCCTGCGGGTATCTCGCGAAAGAGTCCACACCCGAGGAACTCGTCAAAGCGATGACCGCTGTCGTCACCGGGTCCGAGGACTACGCGTTCTCACCCGCGATCGTCAGCGTGATCGGACGCCATCTGTCGGCCCCCGCCCCAGGACCGCCTGCACCCCCGGCTCCCGGCCCACTCGGCGGGGTCTTGACCGATCGCGAACTCGAGCTTGTCAGCTGGCTTGCCGGGGGCCTGAGCAACCGCCTGATCGGCCAGCGGATGAGGCTCACCGAGGCTTCGGTGAAGACCGCATTGAGCCGAATCATGAAGAAGTTGGACGTTGCCGATCGGGTTCAGGTCGTGATCAGGTGTCACAAACTGGGCCTCGTGCACCTCAGCCTCGCACGCGATACCGAACCGCCGCATGCCGGGCGAGAACGAACTACGACGACGAGCTGAGCGGCAGAGTTGCGGTGACTTCCCATCGAGTTCCGCGTGGGCCGACCGCGAGCTTGCCGGAGATCAGGGTCACCCGCTCGGCGAGGCTGGCCAGGCCGATTCCCGACATCGCATCCGGTTGAGCCGGGCGAGTCCCTACCGCTCCGATGTCGTTGCTCACGACGATCTGCAATGTCGTGGCATCGGACTGCGCCATGACGTCGCAGACGGCGTGGGCTGGCGCATGTCGGATCACATTGGCCACGGCTTCTTGGAGGATTCGCTGCGCGGTGACCTGCGTCAGCGAAGGAATCGTGGCGTCGGGGGTGGCGGGGAGATCGACCCGTTCGTTGACGACGAAGCCATGGCGGCGAAGCATCGTGGTCAGCCGGCCGGTCTCGGTAGCCAGGTCGGCAGCGGGCGTCGACCTCCAGTCGTGGGTCGAGACGACCCCGTGGGTGCCGTCGGCAGATGGTGACAACAGGCCGAGCAGCACCCGTAGCTCACCCTGTGCGATCCGTGCGCTCGCACCGACGGACGCCACTGTCGCGCGCAGTGCCTCTGGGTCGTTCACGGTCGCGACGTGGGACGACTCCAGCGAGATCAGGGTCAACTCGCTGGCGACCGCGTCGTGCAACTCGGTGGCGAGTTGACGCTGCAGCTGCTCGCGCCGGCGGACCTCCTCCCGTAGCGCCTGCTCCGCGGCCTCGCGGGCGGCCGCGTCCCTCGCCCGCGCCGCCCGTGCCCGTCGGAGCAGGATGCCGACCGCGACGGCGACCAACTGAAGCAGCGTCGTCGTCCAGAGAAACAACCCCGAGGTGTCGCGTATCGTGCCTATGGCCAGCCAGGCAACAGTCACCGCCAGGTGGGTCGTGAGCCACCACCGGCGCCCCCAGACGATCAGCGTGAGCGTGACCAGCGGCAATCCGAACGCCGCGACGATGTTCAAGTGGGTTGCCGGAGCAAGCGTCATCACCATCCAGACCAGGACGGTGCTCCACGCCGGACGGATCGCCGCTAGCGACAAGGACGCGGTTGACAACACCAGCTGGCAGGTCAACAGAGCCGGCTGGGCCTTGGGCAGGTGAGATATTTCAGGCTGTATCCAGATCAGCCGCATGTCATTGAGGAGGCTAGCTGTCCAGAATGTGGACCATAGAAGGACGAACCACAGTGGAACTCCCCATGGGCCGACCTTTCGGTCGAAGCTCGCCTGCACGTCATAAGGCTAGCTGCAGAGCCAGGGCATAATCACGCAGTACCAGTCCGGGTCGCTGTGATCACTAGCCATGACCTTGTATCCGTTGCCCAGCGCGGCCGCAAGCGTCAACGCCAATACCCCTGCCACGACCCGTCTGCTGACCGATTCCATCTGTTCCTCCTTCGTCGAATTCTGGCACCGCCAGCGGAACGGCGAACCGGAAGAAGAGTAGAGCTCGCGTGGGAGCGGCGTCGCGCCGAGTTTGCGATTGACGACTTTAGTAAGCAGTGGGATGCAGGGGGTGGCGTGCGAGCTGGCGGGTCCGCTAGCTTCCGCAGCATGCGGCGTGACGGTACGCCGCAGGGACGGACTGGTCACCGGCTTCAGTCGGGCCGACCGTCCAGACAGTAGGAAGGATCTCCCATGAGACGACGGAAGTTCTCGTTCGTCGCGGTTGCGGCTCTCACGTTGGTGTTGCCGATCGTCGGCCCCGCCACCCAGTCCCAGGCTGCCAGCTGCGACTTCGGAATCAAGTGGACCTCGACGAGCCTCTCGAATTCCGAGAAGTTTGCCGCAAACGCAGGATGCAAGGGGGTGTGGGCGCACTACACCGCGACCTACACCGACTATATTCGAGGCTGGTACTACAGGGATGGATCCTGGAAGAAGAGTTCGTACGGATGGCAAGTGGTCTTCTGGTCTGGGGACTTGACTCCCAAGATCGTCGGCGACACCACAACCGGGCGCAACAGCAAGGGCCAATCGGCGACTTTTAACCAGGATGTGGTCTACGAATTCTAGTCCGTCGATGACTGCGAATTCGATGGAGCGACGCTCGCCGCGGAGGTGGAGGCCCGAAGGAGTGCGGGGAGCGGGAACAGCCAGGCTACGTCGCCGTCTGGTGGTGGGGCTTACGCTGGTGGTGATTTCCGAAGCCCTGGTTGGATGTGTAAGCGGGCCTCCAGTGCCGGATCCAACCGTGAGTGCGGGCGTTGATCCGCAGGTGATGCAGGACGTGATCGAGGCCACCTTCACGGTTCCCGGTCGGGGTGTTATCCGTGGCCTGCGGGTGACCGAGTTCGCCCGGCAGAACGGTATCCAGAAGTGTGGGGGAAAGGCGGGGCCCAGCGATTCGACTGCCAATCGACCGGACCAGAGCATGTTCCCCGATCTAGAGTTGATCCGTGAACGCGGGTTCGCCGAGAATGGATCGAGTTTGGAAGAAGACAAGCAACTCCAGGAATTGCCAAGGGACTGCAATCTTCTGCCTGACGTTCCGCGAGCCGAGGACTGGCACAATTTGAGCGCCTCGTGGGCGCGTGAGGTCGCTTCACCGGCGTTGGCAGACGCGAGCCTGTCGTCTTTGAAGGGCCCGATGGCTCAGTGTCTGACCGACCGGGTCGGGAAGGAGATTGACCCGGTCGATCCCGCGTCCAGTTTCCTGCGTACTGCCGACGTCACCATGTTGAGCACGGACGATTGGGAGACGGGTGGCGAGGCGCGGTATGCGGCGGCCTACGCCGACTGTGGAAAGGACTACTTCGCCAAATATGGTGAATTGCTGCTGGCGAAGCGTCCGGCTCAAGTGGAGCGGAACCGGGAGCTGCTGAACGAGTTCGCCGCAGGCCTGGTGAAGGCCGGCTATGTCCCGTAGCGGAAAAGGCTGGGTGGCGCTGAGTGGGCGGTTTGCCTGGGTGGTCGCTGGTGTGGCGCTGGCCTCGGTTGTGTGGCTGGTCGGGGTGCTCGCGTTCTCGCTGTCCCCCGAGCAGGCCGCGCAGCGGCGGGCCGCGCCAGAACTGCCGCCGCGGACGGTCGTGGTTCGAGAAGTCGCGTTGCGCCAGGTGGCCTGGTTCCCCTGCGTCCGGCGCGGGGTCACCGTGAACGTCGTCGTGCCGCAGGTGCCCAAGGGCTCGCGATCGGTGGTGACCGGTTTGCCTATGACCAGCTCCGCGGTACGCACCGGAACTGAGTTGGCACGGGTCGCCGCGGTGCCGCTGATCGCGGTCGTCACCGATGCCGTGTTCTACCGCGATCTGCGCGTCGGTGATCGTGGTGCCGACGTCCGTGGCTTCGAGCGGGCGCTGAAGCGGGCCGGCATCATCGCCACCGCCGACGGGGTGCTCGATGCCGCGACGGTCCGAGCCTGGCGCCGGCTCGACTCGACCAGCCCAGTGGACCGGATCAGGCTGCGCACCTTGGTGGCGGTGCCGTCCGGGGCCACCTTGGGGGCGAGAAAGGCCGAGGTGGGCGAGGTGGTCAAGCCCGGAACGGTGCTGCTCGAGGTCACCGCCGGCGCGGAGCAGTTCCGTTGCATGGTGCCCAACGCCGGGTCCGAGGTGACCCCGGCGAACACCACCTTCATGGTGGCCCGTGCGCCGGTGAAGGTGGCCTCGGTGATCGTCCGGCCGCGGACTGCCGACGAATCCGGATACGTGCTGGTCACGCCGAAGGAGCCGGTCAAAGAGAACCAGGCGCAACTCGGGGTGCAATCCGGGGGCAGTGACAAGCCGGTGCTCGCCGTTCCGGTGAGTGCCGTCCGGGTGGACGCCGGGGGACGTCCGATGGTCGTGATCGTCGCAGGACAGACTCAGCGAGAAGTGCCGGTCACCGTGGGGACCACCGCCCAGGGCCTGGTCGCGATCACCGGCGACGGGATCGGAGTCGGTGTCCAGGTGCGGCTTTTCGACCCCTCCGACCAACCCACCCCCTCCCCGGGCGCTACCGGGGCGCCGAGCCCGCAGCAGTCCCAGCCGAGCCCGCGGTGAGCAGGCACACGGGGCCGGTCGGCGACGACGCCGCAGGGTCGAGAGCCGGCGGAGGGGCGCTGATCGAACTGCGTCAGGTCGGATTCGCGGTGACGTCGCCGGTGCCGACCCGGATCCTGCACCCACTCGATCTGGACATCGCCGCCGGTACCGCCGTCGCGATCATCGGGCCCTCCGGTGCGGGCAAGACCACGCTGGCTTCGCTGATCGGGGCACTCCAGCAGCCGTCGGAGGGTTCTTATCGCTATGCGGGATGGGAGATGACCGGCCGGAACCTCGGTGAGTTGGCCTCGTTCCGCTCGCGGAGACTTGGTTTCGTCTTCCAGAACTCGCATCTGATCGATGAGCGGAGCGCGCTGGCCAATGTCGACCTGGGTATCACCGACCCGCGGGTTCCGGGGACGGACCGTCGACGCCGGTGCTGGGAGGCGCTCGACACCGTCGGACTCGCCGAGGTCGCCGAGCGGAAGGCGGCTCACCTCTCCGGCGGCGAACGGCACCGAGTGGCGGTCGCTCGTGCGCTGGTCAAACAGCCTGAGGTGGTCATCGCCGACGAACCGACCGCCGCCCTCGATCAGGCCACCGGCCAGTCGATTCTCGATCTACTCTCCGGGCTGACCGACGGCGGCACCACCCTGATCGTGGTCACCCACGATGCGCGTGCGGCCGGCATGGCCGATCAGGTGGTGTCGGTCGTGGACGGACGGCTGACGTGAGCCCCACCGAGTCCGATCGGGGCGGTCGGCGAGGCTGGTCGTGGCTGCGGGATCGGCTGCGTCCACTGGGGCTGATGGTCGGAGATGCCGCTGCTTCGCTGCTGTCTCGCCCGTGGCACGCGATCGGCATGATGTCGGGCATTCTGCTCGGCGTCGCAAGCGCCACCGCGGCCGTCGCGATCGCCGACACCCAACAGACCCAGATCGATCTGCGGTTCGACCTGCAACGCTCCAGCCACGTCGTGCTTTGGTCTCAGGCGCAGGCGCCGGACGGCTTCCCGCCCGAACAGGTGCTCCTGGTCGCCGGGCTGGAGCCAGTCGACGCCGTGGGGGAGTTCTCGCTGTGGAACACTCGGGCGTCGGTGACGCGTTCAATCGCGTCTCGCACCATCGTGGCGCCGGTCATCGTCGCCGATCCGGGGGGTCTGGACGCCAGCGAAACCACCACGCTGAGCGGAGCCACGCCCCGATTGCTGGCGGCCTCTGGCCGGCTTCCGCTGGCCTGGGTCGGCGTCCGGCTCGCCGCCGAGCTCGGCGTGGCGCCGGTCGGCGCCGGGGCGGTCGCCGCCGACGCCCAGGTGGTGGTCAGCGGGCGTCCGTTCAGCGTCGCCGGGATCGTCGCCAACCGTGCCGGATTCGACTACGTCGACGGTGCCGTCGTCATCGCTCGGGACGCCGCCGGCGACGTGCCGCTGGACGGTGCGGCGAACATTCGCCTGCTGGCCCATGTCCGGCCGGGTTCGGCGGCAGCGGTCGCCGACTACGCCTTGGCCGTCGTCGACCACGACCACACCCTGGCGCTCAAGGACGTCACTCCGCCCGACGGCGAACGGCTGCTCGGCGACGTCGCGGGCGATCTGCGCCAGGTCGGTGCCGCCCTCGGCGGTTTCGTCGGCCTGGTGGGGATGATCGCCATCGCCAATACGCTGATGCTGTCGGTGCACAACCGCAGCCGGGAACTGGGTCTCCGTTCGGCGATGGGCTGGAGCCGGCGCCGGATCGGCGTCCTGATCCTCACCGAGTCCGGCTTTGCCGGCCTGATCGCGGGCCTGACCGGTGCGGCAATCGGATTGGCCGCGGCAGCGCTCTGGTGCGCGTTTCAAGGCTGGGCGCTGGTGGTGTGGCCGGCGCTGCCGTGGCTGGCCACCATCGCAGGCATCGCGGCGAGCCTGGTCGGCGGGCTCATTCCCGCTCTGCGGGCCGCGTCGGTCACGCCCCTGACCGCGATGCGGTCGTGACCAATGCCGGGTCATCTTCTCCGGCCCGCTTTTTGCGCTGACGGACGGCAGCCGGTAACCTCGGTGGTTGTGTTCGGGCGACCGAACCATCGTGTGTGCCCGTCGCGACGGCAGATCGTCCGGCGACGTGACACCCCACAGCGAATCACGTTCGCCAGGACGTGCCTTCAACCACGACGGAAAGTGATACCAGCCGGTGCCCACCATCCAGCAGTTGGTCCGCAAGGGCCGCACTGACAAGGTCAGCAAGAACAAGACGCCCGCGCTCAAGGGCTCCCCGCAGCGCCGTGGCGTGTGCACGCGTGTGTACACCACCACCCCGAAGAAGCCGAACTCAGCGCTCCGCAAGGTCGCCCGCGTCCGGCTCTCCTCCGGTGTCGAGGTGACCGCGTACATCCCGGGTGTCGGGCACAACTTGCAGGAGCACTCGATGGTGCTGGTGCGCGGCGGCCGGGTGAAGGACCTGCCCGGCGTCCGCTACAAGATCATCCGCGGCTCGCTCGACACCCAGGGTGTCAAGAACCGCAAGCAGGCTCGCAGCCGTTACGGCGCGAAGAAGGAGAAGTAATGCCGCGCAAGGGCCCCGCACCGAAGCGCCCGGTCGTCGTCGACCCGGTCTACGGCTCGCCGCTGGTCTCCCAGCTGGTCAGCAAGATCCTGCTCGACGGCAAGAAGACCGTCGCGCAGAACATCGTCTACTCCGCTCTTGAGGGCACCCGGGCCAAGACCGGCGTTGACCCCGTGCAGACCCTCAAGAAGGCCCTGGACAACATTCGCCCTGCCGTCGAGGTGAAGAGCCGCCGCGTCGGTGGCGCCACCTACCAGGTGCCCGTCGAGGTGAAGCCCGGCCGCGCCACCACGCTGGCGATGCGCTGGCTGGTCAGCTTCTCCCGCGCCCGTCGCGAGAAGACCATGACCGAGCGGCTGATGAACGAGCTGCTGGACGCCTCCAATGGCCTCGGCGCCTCCGTGAAGCGTCGCGAAGACACGCACAAGATGGCCGAGGCCAACCGCGCCTTCGCCCACTACCGCTGGTGATCTGAGGCTCTCCGCCCCGCGGACGAATCCGTTCCGGGGGGAGAGCTTCTCGCCTGCCCGCCCACAACACAGAACCAGAGATCGAGGAAGTCACAAACGTGGCCATCAACGTGAACACCGACCTGGCCAAGGTGCGCAACATCGGCATCATGGCCCACATCGACGCGGGCAAGACCACCACCACCGAGCGCATCCTGTTCTACACCGGCATCACCTACAAGATCGGTGAGGTGCACGACGGCGCCGCCACGATGGACTGGATGGAGCAGGAGCAGGAGCGCGGCATCACCATCACGTCGGCCGCGACGACCTGTTTCTGGAAAGAGCACCAGATCAACATCATCGACACCCCTGGGCACGTCGACTTCACCGTCGAGGTGGAGCGTTCGCTGCGCGTGCTGGACGGCGCTGTCGCCGTGTTCGACGGCGTCGCGGGTGTCGAGCCGCAGTCCCAGACGGTGTGGCGGCAGGCCACCAAGTACGGCGTCCCCCGGATCTGCTACGTCAACAAGCTCGACCGGACGGGTGCGTCCTTCGACTTCTGCGTGAAGACGATCCGCGAGCGGCTGAACGCCACCGCGGCCGTGCTGCAGCTGCCGATCGGCGCCGAGGCCAACTTCATCGGCGTCGTCGACCTGGTCGGCCAGCGCGCGCTGACCTGGCGCGGCGAGACCAAGATCGGTGAGGACTACGAGGTCGAGGAGATCCCGGCCGACCTGGCCGACGCCGCCGCGACGGCGCGCGAGGAGCTCATCCAGGTGCTCGCCGACCACGACGACGAGTTCGCCGAGCTGTGGCTCGAGGCCGAGGAGACCGGCGAGGAGCTGACCGCGGAGCAGATCAAGCCGGCGATCCGCCGCGCCGTGATCGCCAACAAGATCACCGCGGTGATCTGCGGCACCTCGTTCAAGAACAAGGGTGTGCAGCCGATGCTGGACGCCGTCGTCGACTACCTGCCGTCCCCGCTGGACGTGCCGGCCATCGACGGCTTCAAGCCGGGCGACGAAGAGACCAAGATCGAGCGGCATCCGTCCAACGACGACCCGCTGAGCGTGCTCGCCTTCAAGATCGCCGCCGACCCTCACCTGGGGAAGCTGACCTTCGTCCGGATCTACTCCGGCGTGCTGAAGGCCGGCACGCAGGTGCTGAACAGCACCAAGGGCAAGAAGGAGCGGATCGGCAAGATCTACCAGATGCACGCCAACAAGCGTGAAGAGATCGAGTCGGTCGGCGCGGGCATGATCGTCGCGGTGATGGGTCTGAAGGACACCACCACCGGCGACACCCTGTGCGATCCGCAGAACCCGGTCGTGCTGGAGTCGATGGACTTCCCGAACCCGGTCATCGAGCAGGCCATCGAGCCCAAGTCGAAGTCCGACCAGGAGAAGCTGTCGGTCGCCATCCAGCGGCTGGCCGAGGAGGATCCGACCTTCCGCGTCCACACCGACGAGGAGACCGGGCAGACCATCATCGCCGGCATGGGCGAGCTGCACCTGGAGATCCTGATCGACCGGATGAAGCGCGAGTTCCGGGTCGAGGCCAACATCGGCAAGCCGCAGGTGGCCTACCGCGAGACGCTGCGGCGTGCGGTCGAGAAGATCGAGTACACCCACAAGAAGCAGTCCGGTGGCTCGGGTCAGTACGCCAAGGTGTTGATCAACCTCGAGCCGCAGGAGGCCGGCGCCGGCTACGCGTTCGAGAACGGCATCACCGGCGGACGCGTCCCGCGCGAGTACATTCCGGCTGTCGACAAGGGCATTCAGGAAGCGATGGCGTTCGGTCCGCTGGCCGGCTACCCGGTCGAGGACATCAAGGTCACCCTGGTGGACGGCGCCTACCACGACGTCGACTCCTCGGAGCTCGCCTTCAAGATCGCCGGTTCGATGGTCTTCAAGGAGGCCGCCCGGAAGGCCGACCCGGCCCTGCTGGAGCCGCTGATGGCCGTCGAGGTGACCACCCCGGACGAGTACCTGGGCACCGTCATCGGCGACATCAACAGCCGGCGCGGCCAGGTCCAGGGCATGGAGGAGCTGCACGGCAACCAGGTCGTCCGCGCGCTGGTGCCGCTGAGTGAGATGTTCGGCTACGTCGGCGACCTGCGCTCCAAGACCTCCGGTCAGGCGTCTTACTCGATGGAGTTCAGCCAGTACGGCGAGACTCCGAAGACGGTGGCCGACGAGATCATTGCGAAGGGTCGCGGCGGGGCCTGAGTTTGACTCTCCCGCGACCGTAGACAAGACTTGGTGGGTCCGCGCCCAGGGGGCGGGGACAGTGACCAGGGACATACACCCAACCCATACGACGCCGCGCGAACCGCGCGTGGCGACATCCAGAAGGAGCCTCAGTGGCAAAGGCCAAGTTCGAGCGGACCAAGCCGCACTGCAACATCGGCACCATCGGGCACATCGACCACGGCAAGACCACTCTGACCGCGGCGATCACCAAGGTGCTGCACGACAAGTACCCCGAGCTGAACGCGGTTTCGGCCTTCGATCAGATCGACAAGGCGCCGGAAGAGCGGCAGCGCGGCATCACCATCTCGATCGCCCACGTCGAGTACCAGACCGAGGCTCGTCACTACGCTCACGTGGACTGCCCGGGTCACGCTGACTACGTGAAGAACATGATCACCGGTGCCGCCCAGATGGACGGCGCGATCCTGGTCGTGGCCGCCACCGACGGCCCGATGCCGCAGACCCGCGAGCACGTGCTGCTGGCCCGTCAGGTCGGCGTCCCGGCGATCGTGGTCGCGCTGAACAAGTGCGACATGGTCGACGACGAAGAGCTCATCGAGCTCGTCGAGATGGAGGTCCGCGAGCTGCTGGACGCTCAGGAGTTCGACGGCGACAACGCTCCCGTGGTCCGGGTGGCCGCCTTCCCGGCCATGCAGGGCGACGAGAAGTGGGCCGAGTCGATCATCGAGCTGATGAACGCCGTGGACGAGTACATCCCGCAGCCCGAGCGCGAGACCGACAAGCCGTTCCTGATGCCGATCGAGGATGTCTTCACCATCACCGGTCGTGGCACCGTGGTGACCGGCCGGATCGAGCGCGGCATCGTCAAGACCGGCGAGACCGTCGACATCATCGGCATCGCCGAGAAGAAGCAGACCACCACCATCACCGGTGTGGAGATGTTCCGCAAGATCCTCGACGAGGGTCGCGCGGGCGAGAACGTCGGCCTGCTGCTGCGCGGCACCAAGAAGGACGACGTCGAGCGCGGCATGGTCGTGATCAAGCCGGGTTCGACCACCCCGCACACCGACTTCGAGTCCAACGTCTACGTGCTGACCAAGGAAGAGGGTGGCCGTCACAAGCCGTTCTTCTCCAACTACAGCCCGCAGTTCTACTTCCGCACCACCGACGTGACCGGCGTGGTTCAGCTGCCCGAGGGCACCGACATGGTGATGCCCGGCGACAACACCGACATGACCGTGCACCTGAACAAGCCGATCGCCATGGAGGACGGCCTGAAGTTCGCCATCCGTGAGGGTGGCCGCACCGTCGGCGCCGGCCGCGTCACCAAGATCCTCAAGTGATCTGACGGCTTCCGCAGGACCCCTCGCCCCTCGGGGCGGGGGGTTTCTGCTTGTTCGGACGCCTCAGGCAATCGATGTGACGAGGCCGCCAACATCTACTACAATATGTCGTAGATGATCGATCAGTGATCAGGCAATGCTGTCGACGGCGCCGGTCACATCCTTCGGGCAGCACTTCAGAACAGGAGTTCCAGCATGACGAAAGCCTCCGGCCCAGCTCGTCTGGTTGCCATCATCTGCATCATCTTCGGCCTGGTCGCCATTGGTGGCGGAGTCACCACCTGGGCCGTGGTGACCACACAGCTCTCCGCGGAGAACATCACCGTCCCCAAGGACTCGCCGCTGGTGCCCGGCGCCAAGGTGCAGGATCCGATCAGCGCCTACGCGCAGGCCGAGATCATCAATCACCACGCCCTGACCAGCAGCGGCGGCAAGACCTACGCCGAGCTCGGCGGGATGATCACCGAGGCCAAGAACGCCGGCGACAACGCGAAGGTCCAGGAGCTGACCAACACCCGCAACACCATGATGAACGCGTCCTTCTTGCGGGCGTCGCTGTTCACCTCGGTGCTCGCCTACGGCGTCTCGCTGCTGGTGATCGGGCTCGGCGTCATCTTCCTGCTGATGGGGTGGGCGTTCGGCTCGCTCGGCAAGCCGCGCGTCTGGCGTCCGCCGACCGGGTCTGATGAGCTGCGGTCGGGCCTGAGCTGGACCGTCGCTCAGTACCGCACCGCAAGGTGGCCGGGGAGATTCTCCCCGGCCACCTTTGTGTCTCACCCTGAGCGGGCGCGGCTGGTCAGGCCAGCCGGACGGCCTCCTGATCCGGCGCCGGAGTGAGCGGAGGCGCCGGATGTCGGGTTCGCCGGCCGAGGATCATGCTGACGAGTACCGGGAGCACGACCAGAAGGGTGTGCAGCTGGCCGAGCAAGGGGGTGGGGAGCGTCCAGCTGGGGTCGCCGAAGGTGTGCCTGAGTTCGGCGGTCACCATCGCGACCGGGGCCAGGGTGACCTGTTGCAGGAAGTGGATGCCGCAGCCGGCGGAGGCCAGCAGGATCAGTGAGGCACGCAGTCGGTAGCGGGTGTAGGTCATCGTCAGGTCGTGCTCGGATGGCGTCGCCGAGCGGCCGATGCGCGCAGGCTCCAGCCCGGAGGTCCAGAGCAGGGCGATCGCACACAGCAGGGCGACGTCGACGAGCAGTGCGGCGGCCATGCTCCACCCGACCCTGGATGCTGGGTTCAGCGGCTGGATGGTGGCGGCCAGACCGGTGCCCACGGTGAGGGCTCCGCTGAGCAGCGCCCAACCACGGGTCGTGCGGAGCCAGGGCTGGCGCAGGGCGAACTGCGCGACGGCGACTGCCATCACGATGGCGGCGACCAGGAACAGCAGGGTCGCCGGCGCGGTGTTCATGCCGGCCAGGCCGAGCGGCAGAGGCGGGAAGAAGGGGGCCAGTTCCCAGTCTTCCCAGCGGCCGAGGCACTCGTGAAGGGCGCCGTCGTCCATGCTGTCTCCTGCATGATCGCACGGTAGATCGTGCAGCAGGGTGGCCACGGCATAGGCCAGGGCCGCCAGGATCAGCAGCACCTCGGTGACCAGGAAGGGACGACGCGCCACGGTCACCAGGTCGCTCCCACGCAGCCAGCCCCGTGCGGCCCGGATGCTCCGGGCGACGGTGCGAGTGTCGCCCAGCCGTCCGATCGCCACCGCGTCGGCGCGTTCGGCGTCCATGCCGCGCCCGGTGAGGACTTCGCTGGACTCTCGCAGGTGGTCGCCGAGTTCGGCGACCACATCGTCCGCGCCGGGAACCCCGGTGAGCTGTCGGCGCAGGTCGGTGCGGTATTCCTCGATCGGATCGCTCATTGGGCACCTCCGGGGATCGCGAGTTCGGCGGGTTCTGCACGCGCCTGCGCGGCGTATTCGTCGAGGGTCACCGGGGGACGGGCGAAGAGTCCGACCAGCAGGCTGACGATCGCGCAGGCTGCGATCCATCCGGCGGTCAGGTAGCCGGTTCCGGGTGGGGTGTCCCAGTTCAGGTCACTGAGGCCGATCATCACCATGTACTCCGCGACGGCATGGGTGAAGCTCGGTGCGGACATTCCGAGCAGCAGCAGGGCGGCGCGCCACTGGGCGGCGGTGTAGCTGATGGGCGCTTGACCAGGCATATTGCGTACCCATCCGCCGGAGCCCTCATCGAGCGGAGCGATCACGGTGGCGACGGCGGCCAGTCCTACGCCGATGAGTACGTCCAGGGGCAGTGCGGCCGCAATCCCCAAATGCGGGTCGGTGGACGGGTCGAGGATTAGCCAGACGGTGTCGGCGGCCATCGCCAGGATGGGCAGGACGGGTGCGAGGATGGCCCAGCGCACCCGCCGACACCAGGGCTGACCGAGGCCGAGTGTCGCCCCGGTCAGGACCAACAGCAGGAGCCCGGCGAGGCGGAACAGGTCGGCGGCCGGGCTCCGTTCCCCAGCCTCGGGTGCGAAGGGGAACGCCCAGGAAGTATCCATCCGGGTCAGGCAGGCGTCCTGGATGGTGTCGGTGGTGATCGCGTCGCCGCCACAGGGCAGCCAGTGCAGGTAGATCGCCACCGCGGCCGCGCCGGCCGCCAGCATCAACAGCCCAGCGGCAAGGGTGAATATCGACCGGGACACCGGCGCGGGATCGCGGCCTCGCGGGTATCCGTGCTGGGCGCGCAGCCCGCCGACGACGGCTCCCGGCGCACCGAAGCGGCGAACCGCCTCGAGGGCCGCGTCGTCCGGTGTCGATCCGGACGCAGCCAGGGCGTCCGCGGTCTCGCGAAGATGGTCCTCGACCTCGGCGACCACCTCGTCGACATCGGTCACGCCGACGAGTCCGCGGCGCACCACGCGGCAGTAGTCGGCGATCGGGTCGGTCATCGCCGGTTCCCGGTGATCGATGCCACCGCGGCGGCGAAGCTGGTCCAGGCGCGATGCTCGTCGGCCAGTTGCCGGGTGCCGTTCTGGGTGAGCCGGTAGGATTTGCGTCGGCGTCCCTTGACCTCGCTCCAGCTGGCCGTGATCAGGCCGGCCTTCTCCAGCCGGTGCAGCGCCGGGTACAGGGTGCCCTCGGGGACGTCGATGATCGCGTCGCTGCGGCTGCGCAGTTCGTCGATGATCGCGTAGCCGTGCAGCGGGTTGTCGGCCAGGACCGACAAAATCAGGAAATCAAGGTGCCCCTTGAGCGCATCGCCCTTCATGCCCAGAAAGACTAGGCATAGGTTGTCTAGGTGTCAATGCGTGAGGGGTCTCGACACGCTCGACCAACGGCACGCTCAGCCCCGGTCGAAGGCGACTCCGGTGAGTTCTTCGGTGGCGTCCCAGAGCGCGGTGAGGGCCTTGGCGGAGCGGGCCGGACGGGGCAGGGGCGCCTTGCCAACTGGACCGGATGTGCCGAACAGGCCGATCGGACCGTAGTAGCCGCCGGCGGCGGCTTGCCGGCTGGCGGCGCAGAACACCACCGGTTGGGCGCCGTCCGCGGGGGATTGGATCGTCCGGGTGAGGCCGGCGAGGATGATGCCGAGCCGTTGCGTCGGCCCGTGTGGGAACAGTTCGCTCATCGCCCAGCCGGGATGCGCGGCGTGCGCGTTCAGGCCCCAGTCGCCGGCGGTACTGTGGCGCTGGAGTTCGCGGGCGAACATCACCATGGCGAGCTTGCTGTTCGCGTAGGCGCGCCGGGATGACCAGCGGTTGCGCAGGTCGAGGTCGGCGGGCTGGAGGTGGCCGTGCTTGGCCACCAGCGAGCCGAGGGCGACGACGCGTCCGCGGCTGGCGCGGCGCAGCGGCTCCAGCAGCCGTGCGGTCAACGCGAAATGCCCCAGGTAGTTGGTGGCCATCACCAGTTCGTGGCCGTCCACGCTCTCTTCGCGCTTCCGGGTGCCGCCGATGCCGGCGTTGAGGACCAGGATGTCGACCCGGCGTTCGGCGAAGCGATCCGCGAACGCGGCGACCGAGGAGAGGTCGGAGGTGTCCAGCGCGGCCACGCTGTGGGTGCCTTCGGGGTGTTCGGCGCGCAGTTCTTGGGCGACCGCCTCGCCCTTGGCGACGTCCCGGACGGCGAGCACGACGTCCGCGCCGGCCAGGCCCAACGCACGGGCGGTGGCCTTGCCGATGCCGCTGCTGGCGCCGGTGACGATCGCCAGGCGTCCCTTGCGGGACGGGATGGTGAGCGGCGTCAGGCGGTCTCTCACCGGGATGCCTGTCGTCTCTGGATCGCCGCCCATTCGTCGCGCAGGCCGACCGTGCGGTGGAACAGCAGCGGCTGTTCGGAGTCGTGGGCGAAGTAGCCGAGTCGCTCGAACTGCACCACCGCGCCCGGTTCGGTCTGCGTCAGGGCGGCCTCCAGCTGGCAGTCGGCGAGCAGTTCGCGGGACGCCGGGTTCAGGTCGTCCAGCGGTTCACCGGTCCGCTCGCCGGGCACGGACGCCGAGAACAGCCGGTCGTAGAGCGCGACCGTGCCTGGCACGGCGTGCCCGGCGGACACCCAGTGCATGGTCGACTTCACCTTGCGGCCGTCCGGCGCGTTGCCGCCGCGGGTGTCGGGGTCGTAGGTCGCGTTGACCTGGATCACGGTGCCGTCGGCGTCGGAGACCACGTCGGTGGCGGTGATCAGGTAGGCGCCGCGGAGCCGCACCTCGCGTCCGGGGGAGAGCCGGAAGAACTTCGGCGGCGGCACCTCGGCGAAATCGTCGGCCTCGATCCACAGCTCCCCGCTGAACGCGACCTCCCGGACGCCGTCCGCCGGGTTCTCCGGATTGTTGGCGACCTCGAAATGGTCCACCTGCCCCTCGGGCCAGTTGGTCAGCACCAGCTTCAACGGCTTCAGCACCGCCATCCGGCGCTGCGCGGTCGCGTTCAAATCGCGCCGCACATACGACTCCAGCGCCTCGATCGACTGCCGGCTGTTGGTCCGGGTGGTGCCGATGTCGCGGCAGAACGTCCGGATCGCCGACGCCGGGTAGCCGCGCCGGCGCAGCGCACGCAGGGTGGGCATCCGCGGGTCGTCCCAGCCGTCCACGACGCCGGTGTCGACCAGGGTCTTCAACCGGCGCTTGCTGGTCACGGTGTGGGTGAACTCGAGTCGGGCGAATTCGATCTGTTTGGGCTGATCGGACGGCAGCGGCAGCTGCTCCAGGTACCAGTCGTAGAGCGCCCGATGGGTGTCGAACTCCAGGGTGCAGATCGAGTGTGTGACGCCCTCGATGGCGTCCGACTGGCCGTGCGCCCAGTCGTAGGTGGGATAGATGTCCCAGCTGTCGCCGGTGCGGTGATGGTTCGCGTGTCGGATGCGGTACATCACCGGGTCGCGCAGCTGCATGTTCTCGTGCTGCATGTCGATCTTGGCGCGCAGCACACGGGAGCCGTCCGGGAACTCGCCGGCCCGCATCCGGCGCAGCAGGTCGAGGTTGTCTTCGACGCTGCGATCGCGGTATGCGCTCTCGATGCCGGGCTTGCCGAAGCCGCCGCGCTGCGCCGAGATGGTCTCGATGTCGGAGTCGTCGACGTAAGCCTTGCCCTGCTCGACCAGGTATTCGGCCCACTGGTACAGCTGTTCGAAGTAGTCGGACGCGTGCAGCACGCTGGTCGGCGTGTATCCCAGCCATTCGATGTCGGCGACGATCGAGTCGACGTACTCGGCCTCCTCGGTGTCGGGGTTGGTGTCGTCCAGCCGCAGATTGCAGACCCCGTGGAAGTCCTCGGCGACGCCGAAGTCGACCACGATCGCCTTGGCGTGACCGATGTGCAGGTAGCCGTTCGGCTCGGGCGGGAACCGAGTCTGGACGCGTCCGCCGTAGACGCCCTGCTGGTTGTCCCGCCGGACGATGTCGCGGATGAAATCGTTGGCGGCAACAGGCTCGGTCATGGCCGTAAACCTATCAATCGGACGCCCGGCGTACCGGCCGGACGAGGTCGGCGAGACCGGGCATCGGGATTCATAGCCGCAAGCCGGGTCGCCTCACAGCCGACCCACAGAGCCGAGCGTTTTCGTGGATGCAGGAGGACACGATGAGCACCAACTACCAGAACTACCCGGCCACCGGCACGGACGCCGTCGAGCGCTACCGCTACCTGTTGCGGACGGCGTCCCCGGACCAGATCGAGCAGGCCCACGCGGAGGCGTTCGCGAATCTCTCGCCCGACGAGCGGCGGGAGGTGTTGCGGGCGCTGGCCACCACCGACGAGGTGCCCTCGGATGATTCGCCGGCCGCGCTCGCGCGTTCGGCGACCCGATTGGAGGTGAGGCAGCCGGGGGCGTTGGACCGGCTGTTCGGCGGCCAGGGCAGCGGGCGCACCGTGCTGACCTCGCTGGCCGCCGGGTTCGCCGGCTCGGCCGTGTTCAACCTGCTGTTCGGCCGTCCGGGCGGACTGTTCGGCTTCGGGCACGGCTGGTTCGGTGGTCCGCCGCACGGCTTCGGCTTCGGTGGGCAGGGTTTCGGCGGTCCGGGTGGCTTCGGTGGCGGCCCCGGTGGCTTCGGCGGCGGTCCCGGCGGTCCATGACGAGCCCCCTTCTAGACTGGGCGCCGTGACCAGCCCAGCACAGCCCCCGGCATGACCCTGCTGGAGCGGCTGTGGGAGGGGCTGACCGGCGTTCAGCAGCCACCCTCGTCGGCGGCGATCTGGTGGACGGCGCTGGCGGTCGTCGCCGCGGTGGCGTTCCGCCCGGCATGGCGGATTCTGCGCCACCTGGTCACCATCGTGCACGAGGGCGGCCACGCGACCGCGGCCGTGCTGACCGGACGCCGGTTGCGCGGAATCAGGCTCCATTCCGACTCGTCTGGCGTCACTCTTAGCCAGGGTCGACCGCGGGGCTTCGGCATGCTCCTCACTCTGATCGCAGGCTACCTGGCGCCCGCGCTGTTCGGGCTGCTCGCGGCCGGCCTGTTGTGGCAGCGGCATGCTCTGGCGGTGCTGTGGGTGGCATTGCTGCTGCTCAGCCTGATGCTGCTGCAGATCCGCAACTTCCACGGGCTGTACTCGATGCTGGTCGCTGGCCTGGCCGTCTTCGCGGTGTCCTGGTGGGGCGCTGAACCCGTTCAGTCGCTGGCCGCCTACGGATTCACCTGGTTCCTGCTGCTCGCCGGGCCGGTCGGCGTGATCGACCTGCAACGCGCTCGGCGCGCCGGCCGCGCGCGGGGTAGCGATGCCGACCAGTTGGCCGGCTTGACCCGCGTGCCGGCCGCGGTCTGGGCGGGCGTGCTGTTCCTGCTCACGGTGGCCGCCCTGGTTGTCGGTGGCTGGCTGATCTGGCCGCGATAGCCGGCGGTGAGCTGTTCGCAGCACGCGACGTCACCCCGCGGTCGGATCCTCGCCAAACGAGCTCATGGCAGGCCGGGGTCAGCGACTGGACCGGGGCAGCGTCAGCCTGACCAGACCGTCGCCGGCGACCAGCCGTCCGCCGACGGCCTCGGCCCGTTCGCGCATCGAGGTCATCCCGACCCCCGGGCGTCCAGGTGCCGCCGATGCCGGGGTCGCGTACCTCCATCTGCCACCCGTCGTCGGTGCGGGTAAAGCCGAGCGTGGCCCGCTGAGCGCCCGAATGCCGGGCCACATTGGTCAGGGCCTCGACCGCGATCCGGTAGGCGGCGGCCTCGGCCGCCGCGCTCAGTCCGGCGACCTGACGCTCGCCCTCGAACTCGACCGCGATGGGCACGCCGCCGACGGAGCGCAAGCCGTTGCACCAGGTTCGCAGCGCCCCGATCAGGCCGAGTTCGTCCAGTGCCGGCGGACGGAGCCCCTCGACCAGTTGCCGCACCTCGACGATCGCCGCTGCGGCGTCCGCTCGCAGGTCCGCCAGCAGTCCGGCGGCGGCGGCCGGGTCGCGGTCGAGCAGATTGCCGGCGGCATCGGCGGTGAACACCACGCCGGACAGCAGCGGCCCCACGCCGTCGTGGAGATCGCGCCGCAACCTGCGGCGTTCGTCCTCGATGGCCGCCACCGCCTCACCTCGGGACGCGCTCACCTGTTCGGCCAGCAGTTGGGCGCGCACGGTGCTCGCGACGAGAGGCGCGACCAGGCTGACCACGCCCAGGTCGGCCCGCGACCAGGTGCGCTCGCCGGGTCGTAGGCCGATGACCAGGGTCGCCGTCCGGCCGGGGCCGACATCGAGCGCGAACTCGCTGAGGTGGGGCACCTCGGTTCCGCTGATCACCGGCGACCGGCCGGTCACGTCCAGTCGAACGAAGGGCAGCACCAAGGCCTCACGGATCGCGTCCAGGGCGTCGGCCAGGTCGCTGCCGATCCGGCCGGCGAACGAGGCCAACGCGCCGATCGGATCGGGACGTCCGCCGAACAGCATCCGCTCGAAGGAGCCATACAGCCAGCGACGCGCAGGGGCGACACCCAGGGCCAGCAGGGCGCAGACGGTCAGCACGGTGGAGGTGCTGAACGGCTGCCCGGTGAGCGCCTCGAGACCGAAGACCAGGGTCGAGGCGGCGGCCAGGAAACAGACGACCACCGCGACGGTCACGGTGATCGTGGTGACCAGCCAGCGCACGTCTACCAGTTCGGGTTCGACCACGCCGATCGTCATCGCCACCGGAATCAGCAGCGCCAGCAGGTACCCGACCGCCTCGACGGCGGCGCGATCACTGGAGGGAGCGACCGTGCCGTAGCCGAAGCCGAACAGACCGCCCGCAAGCAGAGCGAACACGACCGCGGCGATCATCCACTGCGCCGCGGAGCGATCGGCGGGCGTGGCCCGTTCGATCACCCACCAGGCATGACCGATCAACACGAAGGCGATCACGATGCCCAGCCCGTCGGCCGATTCCGGGCGCGCCAGCGCGACTGCGGCGCAGCCGGCGACCACCAGCAGGACCGTCCAGCCGACCAGCCGAGACCGTCCGGCCGCGAATCGGGGATAGCCGGCCAGGGCGATCGGGCCGAGCGCCAACCCGGCCACCGCCCTCAGGTCGACAGCGATACCGGCCGAGCGCAACCCCAACTCGGTCAACAGCACCGCCCCGGAGGCCGCCGTCGCAAGGCTCGTCACCCGGCCAGCATGAACCCGCCAGAGCACCCAGCCGGTGGCCAGGCATGCGATCGCACACAGCGCGATGGCAACCTGGACCGCGACGTTCATGGCCGGCCGAGTCCCTCGTCGCGGGCCCGGATGATCGCCTGGTGCCGGCCATCGACCGAGAGTTTGGCGAAGATCGACGACAGGTGGTTGGCGACGGTCTTCTGGGACAGGAAGAGCCGCTCGGCGATCATGGCATTTCGGAGTCCCGCGGCCACCAGGTCGAGCACCTCGCGTTCCCGCGGTGTGAGCTCGGGAAACGCCTCTGACGGTGCCGCCGCAGCGTCGGCACTGCTGAAGTGGCTGATCACCCGTTGGGCGACGCCAGGGCTGAAGATCACCTCACCGGCAGCGACTGCGCGGATGGCCCGGTCGATCTCCTGCTGGTCGGCGCCCTTGAGCAGGTAGCCGCGGGCACCCACCCGCATCGCGGCGAACACGGCGTCGTCCTCGTCGAGCATGGTCACCATGAGCACCGTCGTGGCCGGCACTGCGGACAGGACCGCACGAGTGGCCTCCAGGCCGTCCAGGCCGGGCATCCGGATGTCCATCAGCACCACGTCCGGCCTGGTCAACTGCACCTCGCGGACCGCGCTGATGCCGTCCGCCGCCTCGCCGACGACGGTATAGCCGGGCAGCGACTCCAGCAGCGAGCGCAGCCCACGGCGGACGACCGGATGGTCGTCGACCAGCACCACACGGATCGGGTCCACACCGGAAGTCTGGCACCCCGCGGCCGGGTCGGAGCGGGAACAACCTCCCATATCGGACAGGAGGATCGTCGGCCACGATAGGGAAGGAGAACCGATCCGCATCGACGCCAAGCGACCGAATGATCGAGGTGTCGGCAATCGGGCCGGCTCTCGCACACCGGAGGTTCTCCAGATGTCCACCACCACCAATACCCGCACCCCGCCGACCTGGACGACGACCAACCGCGTCGGGCTCGTGCTGACCCTGATCCTGGGACTGGGCAACGGTGCCAGCGCGTTCTTCCCGACCCCGGACGGCGAGGTCGGCCCGCCATTCGAGGTGCTGGTCGCCGACACCGTGCTCGCCGTCGTCGTCGTGGTGGGAGTGGTCGTCGCCTGGATGCGCGGCAGCCGGCTGGCGGCCAGGATCGCCGCCGGCTGCGCGATGCTGATCGCGATCTCGGCGATGCCGGCGTTCTTCGTCGAGGTGCCGCCCGTGGTCAAGGCACTGGCCGGCGCGATCACCCTCGTCACCGTGCTGGCCTGTGGCCTGATGCTCGCCCCCGCCAAACGGAAGGCCTGAGCGTTTGGGGGGCGCCGTGGATGGAGGGGGGAGGCGGCGTCGTAGATCCACCGGACCACCTCGTCGCCTTCCGGACGCGCCCGTTAGGCTGGTCCGGTTATGACCCAGATTCCCGCTCGCCTGCGCGTCGCGCCCTCGCCCACCGGGGACCCACACGTCGGCACCGCCTACATGTCCCTGTTCAACAAGGCCTACGCGCAGGCCACCGGCGGCCAGTTCGTGCTGCGGATCGAAGACACCGACCGGGCCCGCTACGTCGCCGATTCCGAGCAGCAGATCTTCGATACGCTGCGCTGGCTCGGCCTGCCCTGGGACGAGGGGCCGGACGTCGGCGGACCCTACGCCCCCTACCGGCAGTCGCAGCGGCTGGACACCTATCGGCCGTTCGTCGAGCAGCTGATCGAGTCCGGTCACGCCTATTACTGCTGGTGCTCGACCCAGCGGCTGGCCGAGTTGCGGGCCGAGCAGCACGACGCGAAGGCGTCCGTCACCGGCTACGACCGGCTCTGCTACGGCAAGACCCGCGACGAGCGGGCCGCGCTGCCCGGCTTCACCGAGACCCCAGTGGTGCGGATGCTGATCCCGGACGACGCGCCGCTGAGCTTCACCGACGTGATCCGTGGCGAGGTGAACGCGCCGCGTCCGGACGACCAGGTGATTCTCAAGGCGGACGGTTTCCCGACCTACCACCTGGCGGTGGTGGTCGACGATCACTTGATGGGCATCACCCATGTGGTGCGCGGTGAGGAATGGATCAGTTCCACCCCGAAGCACATCCTGCTGTACCAGTTCCTGGGGCTGACGCCGCCGGCGTTCGCGCACATGCCGCTGCTGCGCAACACCGACAAGTCGAAGATCTCCAAGCGCAAGAACCCGGCCGCTCGGCTGGTCTGGTTCCGCGAGCAGGGCTACCTGCCGGAGGCGCTGCGCAACTTCCTGCAGTTGCTCGCCTACCCGCCGGTGGGGGAGTCGGAGGTGGCCACCTTCGAGCAGTTCGTGGCGGCGTTCGACTGGGCCAAGGTCAGCACCGTCGGCCCGATCTTCGACCTGACCAAGCTGAACTGGCTGAACGGCGAATACATCCGTGCGCTGGCGCCGGACGAGCTCGCCGCCCGGATCGTCGAGCACCTGCGGTTCAGCGGTGAGTGGACGGCTATCGACCTGGCGAAGGCGGAGCTGCTGCGGCGTGCGACGCCGTTGATCCAGGAGCGGCTCGGGGTGCTTTCCGAAGCGTTGCCGAAGCTGGAGTTCCTGTTCACCGCGGACGTCGACCTGGTGGTCGCCGACGACGCACGGGCGCAGCTGGGCGAGAACGCCGGTGTCGTGCTGGACGCGTCCATCGCGGCATTGGAAGCTCTGGAGCCATTCGCCGCGGACGAGATCCAGGCGGCCTTGCGGGCGGCGCTGGTGGACGGGCTCGGGCTCAAGCCGCGGTTCGCGTTCGGCCCGGTGCGGGTGGCGATCACCGGTTCGCGGGTGTCGCCGCCGCTGTTCGAGTCGATGGAGCTGCTCGGCCGGGAGTCGAGCCTGACCCGCCTGCGGGCGCTGCGGGCAACGCTGTGAGCGTCGTCGCGATCTTCGGCGGACGTTCCGAGATCGGTCTGGAGATCGCCGCCCGGCTGGCCGCCGGGAACACGGTGGTGCTGGCATCCCGTCCCGGCGGTGAGCAGCCCGAGGTGGCAGGCGCCGAGCGGGTACTGCACGTGGGCTTCGACGCCGACGATGTCGCCACCCATGCGTCCGTGGTCGAGGCGATCGAGGCCGAGACCGGCCCGATCGACATCGCGGTGCTGACCTTCGGCATCCTCGGCAACCAGAAGCTGGCCGAGGCCGACTCGGCCGAGGTGGTCCGCATCGTGCACACCGACTTCACCGCGCAGGCGTCGCTGCTGACCGTGCTGGCGGACCGGCTGCGGGCTCGCGGCGCCGGCACGCTGGTGGCGTTCTCGTCGGTGGCCGGGCAGCGGGTGCGGCGTCCCAACTACGTCTACGGCTCGGCCAAGGCGGGTCTGGACGGTTTCGCGTCCGGAATGGCGGACGCCCTGCACGGCTCCGGCGTCGACCTGGTGATCGCCCGTCCCGGCTTCGTGATCGGACGGATGACGCAGGGCATGAGCCCGGCACCGTTCTCGTCCACCCCGGATCAGGTTGCCGAGGCGGTGGTGAGACGGATTCGGGACGGCGGCCCGGTCGAGGTCTGGATCCCCTGGCAGCTGCGGGTGTTGTGCTTCGTCGCCCGCTTCGTACCCCGCGCGATCTGGCGGCGGATGCCGCGATGACCTGCTCGGTCATCTGGGACGACACCGGTCTTCCGGCCTGGGGCACGGCGCCCCGAGCGGCGTTCTGGGTGGCCGTCGAACAGGCCGGACCGTGGGGTGCGAAGGCGTTCACCCAGTCCCGGCTGGACCCGGCGATCGGTGCCGCGATCGAGGCCGCGGCGTTGGCTGCCGGCGGGCGAGCACTGCTGATCCGGCGTCCGATCGCCCGGGGTGAGCAGGCCGACCGATCGGCGCGGCAGGTCTATCTGGCCGGTGGTTTGGCGGGACGTCCCTGGTTGCTGGCCGGGCAGGTCAGTGAGCCTGCTGAGGTGCTCAGTCTGCCCTGGGGTGAGCTGGCCGGCCCGGATGCGGTCGAGGTGCTGCGGCGGGTGGATTGGCTGGCGCCCCTGGCCGAGGGCGTGTTGCTGGTCTGCGGAAACTCCAAACGCGACCTGTGCTGTGCCCAGCGCGGGCGTCCGATCGCCCTCGAGTTGGAGCGGGAGCATCCCGGCCGGGTCTGGGAATGCACCCACACCGGCGGACACCGGTTCGCGCCCACCGGCGTCGTGCTGCCGTCCGGTCAGTCGCTGGCCCGGCTCACCGTCGAGGTCGCGCGGGCGGCGCTGGACGCCGCGGACGCCGGACGACTGGCGCCGGCGACCTTCGGACCTTGGCACGACCGCGGACGGGGCCACCTGACACCGGTCTGCGCGGTGGCCGAGGCACACGTCCGTGAGTTGACCGGCGAGACCGATCCGGCCGCGCTGGCCGCTGTGGATTCCGGTGACTCCACGGTCGAGGTCAGGCACAGCGACGGCCGGGTCTGGACGCTGCGGCTCGCCCTGCAGGACTGCCCCGAGCAGCTGGCCGAGTCCTGCGGCAAGGCAGCCGTCACCGCACGCTCCTGGTCGGTGCTGGCGGTCAGCTGATCGAATGTGGCGGATCGCTCGTCGATCGGCGACCGATTTGCGGGCCGATTCGCGGGACCAGGCTGGACGACCCCGGAATCGGTCGCTGATTCACGAGCGACCAGCGCGTTCTCGAAGGGCGGACGGATGTGCGGATCCGAGACGGCGCTGGTGGGGCCGCTGGGCTGCATCGCTACCGTTGGACATCACCGCAGCGGGGCGTCCGGTCGGATCGTCAACAACTCACCCACCTCGCACCCCAGTGCGTCGCAGATCGCGGTGAGCGTGGAGAACCGGATCGCTCGTGCCCGGTCGTTCTTCAGCACCGACAGGTTGACCAGGCTGATCCCGACCAGCTCGGAGAGCCTGGTGAGGGTCAGGCCTCGCTCGGCGAGGAGTTCGTCCAACCTGCAGTGGACGCGCCCCGCGTCGTCCTCGGGCGGCATCAGACCAAACCGGCGGTGTCGGTCTGCATCCGTTCCCCGGCCCGGAAGGCCAGCCCAAGCACGGCCAGGCCGAGCGCGACGGCGAACGGCGTCCAGGGGAACATGATGCGGAATGTCGCCGGCTCCGGCCAGCCGAGATAGCTCAACTGGTCACGGGTGACCCCGGTCTTCGGCCACGGCGAGGTTTCGTCGCTGCCCCATCCTTGGATTGCGAGCGCCTCCTGCCCGGCCAGGTCGGAGCCGATGGCGTTGACCAGCGCGTACAGCAGCGTGCCCACGAACAGGATGGCCGCGACGCGGAACAGCGGGCGCGAGAGGTCGGTGAACGGCTGTCCCGACCGCAGGTTGCGAGCCAGCCGGCGCATCGTCCAGGCGATCAACACGATGACCGCCGCCTGGATGGCCGTGCCTGCGGCGAGCGGCAGGCGGGCCTGCCAGGAGAGTCCGCGGAGTACCAGGGTGGCTTGATCGACCCCGCCGGAGAGGATCGTCGCCGGCGGCTTGTCCACCACCACACCGGGCACGATCACGTCGGGCGTCCGAACCACGAGCGGCACGGAGACGGTGGTGTAGTCACCACTCAACGAACCGGCGATCGTCAGGCCGGCACCGATGACCGTGAACACGATGACGACCAGGCAGGCGATGTCCACGAACCGGACCAGGCGAGGCCCTGGATTCGCCAGGCTTCGGGTCATCCGGACCAGACCCCAGACCACCAGCCCGGCGAAGATCGCCAGGATTGCCATGCCTGAACCAGCCATCGGAGACTCCTCTGTTATCGACAATCGATAGGTTAATGATTAACGATAACTCAATCCGATGGCGAGTCAAGGTGCGTCGCTAGATGCCCATGGCCGAGATGGTGTGGTTCACCAGCTTGTCCCAGGTGGTTCCGGATTGGGCCAGGACCTCTTCGACGTCGAACCACTGCCGCGTGGTGGGCGACTCGCCGCGCAGCACGGCCATGTTCGCACCGGCCAGCGAGATCACCGTCCAGAAGTCCTGTGCGCCATCTCGGTGGGCCTTCCGGTGACTCTTCTCGGCCTCACCTGCCCGGTTGTGCACGTTCGACTGGTCTGTTCCGCCCTTGATCTCGATCGCTGCCTTGACGATGGTGGCGCCGTTGACGACCTCTTTGATCACCACATCGGGATCGGCGGCTAGCTGCAGGGTGACGTCGCGGCCCGAGGAGTTCCGGGCGGTGATCGAGTGGGCCGTCTCGCTGAACTGGACCTTCTGCTGCCGAACCACCTCTTTCAGAGCGTCGAAGACTCCGGCGGTGGCCTCGCGTCCGATCAGATTCCGCCAGGAGCCGTCCGCCTGAGCGCCGAGGGTGAGCAGCGGAAGCTGGTCGATGTCCATCGCCAGCGAGGACGCCGGCAGCGACTCGAGCAGGGTGCCGAGCGAGAGATTCAGCGCGGTGCACAGGCCGCCGATCAGCGGCGCGACCGTGTTCCGGAGGGTGTTCCGCTCTTCCATCGCCTTGAACGCCGACAGGCCGGTCGCGGACGTGTAGAAGCGTTTCTGGGAGATGCCGAGCAGCAGCCGGTAGTACCCCAAGGCGCTCGGAGTGTGCCGCAGAATGCTCGGAGTCGCGAACACGAGCTCGTCGCGCACCGTGGTGCCTTGCAGCGCCCGCAGCCCGGCGGCCGGCGCGTACTGCGCGATCTCGCTGCGGAGAGTGGCCGGCGCAATGGCTGCGGCCGCCGTCTGGATCGCCTGGTGCAGCACGCGCGCCCGTGACCGGTCGAGGAAGGTGTGGACGTAGATCTGGCGTGCGGGAGGCGGAAGGTCATAGAGCGGCATCCGAACCAGCCTCTCCGCTGTCGTCGGGGGTGATGTCGACGAAGCCGGCCTTGGTCAGGCGCCGGGTGGCCATCGTGAGGTACTCCGGGTTGAGCTCGATTCCGATGAACCGCCGGCCGAGCGACCCCGCGACCAGCGGCGTGGTGCCCGAACCGACGAACGGATCGAGCACCAGGTCGCCGGGCTCGGAGGCGATCGTCACGCACGGTTCCACCAACGTCGGCGGGAAGGTCGCGAAATGACCGGAAGCCTCGCGGAATGCCTGCGTCTTGATCGGCCACACCGTCCGCAGCCGCCGTCCGTTCGGGCCGCGCACGGCGTCCACATCGTACTTGTAGCCCTTTTCCCGCTTCGAGAAGAAGAACACGAACTCGTGGGAGCGGGTCGGCCGGTCGCGGACGCTTTCGGGCTGGGCGTTCGGCTTCTCCCAGATGATGTCGCTGCGCAGATACCAGCCGCGTTCCTGCAGGGCGAACGCGAGCCGCCACGGCACCCCGATCAGGTCCTTCGGTTTGAGCCCGTCCGGGGTGGCCGGACGCAGCGACATGGCGCGGGCGACGTTCTTGCGGTCGGGTGCCCGCCAGGTGCGACCGCCGGAGGTGTAGGAGTCGCCGATGTTCAGCCAGAGCGTGCCGTCGTCGCGCAGCACCCGCCACACCTGGTCGAAGAGCTGCGCGAGGTGATCGATGAAGTCGTAGACCGACTCCTCGAGGCCGACCTGGCCGTCGATCCCGTAGTCGCGAAGGCTCCAGTAGGGCGGCGAGGTCACCACCGTCTGGACGCTCTGCGCAGGCATCGCCGACAGCACCCCGAGCGCGTCGCCGAGGATCAACGAGCTTCCCTCGACCGCGTCCGCATAGCCCCGGCCCAGGGTGTGCTCGTACCGGGCGAACCGCGGCGCGCGGAGCGGGATGAGGCTGTCGTCCATCGAATGAACCTCTCGGGAGATCGCCGGCGGCGGGTGCCACCGGGCTTCCCCGAATGCTAAACGCCCCCACCGACAGAACTCGGCACCCGCGCGAGGGGTCGGGGGCCGAGCCGTTCTACGGTCGGCTCGTGGTCCCGAGTTCGCGGGCTGCCCGGGCCACGTCGGCGCGGAAGTCGGCGACCTGGCGGTCCACCTCGGTGGTGCTCAGGCCCGACTCGGCGACGAGCAGTTCGCCGATCCGGGCAGCTGCCTGGGCGGCTGCGGCGGCGTGCAGGAAGCGCGCCGGGATGCGCCGGGTGAGGATGTCGGAGACGGTGCGGGCCATCTCGTGCCGGATGGCGAACACCACTTCGGCCCAGAGGTAGGGCAGTTCGGGGGCGATCGGTTCGGCCAGAGCCGGGTCGGCCAGCGCGATGTCCTCGACGAACCGCGCCTCGGTGCCGTACCGGCCGGAGAGATGGGCGAACCGGCCGCCGGTGGCCTCCACCGCCTCGGCGTCGAACCCGGCGCCGCCGACGATCGGGGCGTGGGTCGTCCGGCAGCGCTGCTTCACTTCCAGCAGGTCGCAGACCTTGTCAACCGCCTGTTCGGCCATGGACCGGGACACCGTCAGCTTGCCGCCGGCGACTGTCACCATGCCGTCGGCGACGGTGATCTCGTGCTCGCGGCTGAGCTCGGCGGTGTCGCCCTTGCCGGTGTCGATCAGCGGACGCAGCCCGGCCCAGGTGCCGGTCACGTCGTCCATGGTGAGGTTGGTGGTCAGCGTTTCGTTCAGCGATTCGAGCAGCAGTTCGGCCTCGTGCCGGTTGCAGCGGACGTCGTCCGGGTCGCCGTCGTAGGGGGTGTCGGTGGTGCCGATGTAGCAGTAGTCGCCCCAGCGGACGACGAACGCCCGGCCGCCCTTGCCGCGCAACCCGCCCAGCATCGGGAAGACCAGGGTGGACTGGCTGCGTACCTTCTCCCACGGCACCACGACATGGACGCCCTTGGCCGGCCGGATCCGGCTGTGATGAGTGGCTTCGTTCAGTGTGCTGACACCGTCGCTCCAGACTCCGGCCGCGTTGACCACGACCCGGGCCTGGACGGTCCGCTCGGTGCTGCTGCCGTCGGGATCGGTGACGATCAGGTGGGCGGTGCGTGGTCGTCCGGGCCGGAACGGTTCCAGCTCGGCCAGCCGGCAGTAGTTGGCCAGCATCGCGCCGTGCAGGGCGGCGGTGCGGGCCACCGAAACCGTGAGCCGGGCGTCGTCGGTGCGGGTGTCGAAGTAGAGCAGTCCGCCGATCAAACCCTCCGGTCGCAGGGTGGGGCAGTGGGTCAGGGTCTCGGCGGCGCCCATCCGGCGGTGCAGCTTGCCGATCCGCCAGCCGCCGACCGCGTCGTAGGCGACCAGCAGTGCCCGGAACGCCTGCGCCATCCGTGGTCCGAACACTGCCGATTCGCGGTAGATCGGGAACAGGAACGGCAGCCGGCTGACCAGATGCGGCGCCCGTTCGTACAGCCGTTGCCGCTCCAGCAAGGAGTGATAGACGATCCGGAACTCGCGCTGCTCGATGTAACGCAGCCCGCCGTGGATCATCTTCGACGAGGCGGACGAGGTGCCGCAGGCGAAGTCGCCGCGTTCCACCAGGCCCACCCGCAGGCCGCGCAGGGCGGCGTCCAGGGCGACGCTGACTCCGGTGATGCCGCCGCCTACGACCAACACGTCCAGCGGTGCCGCGGTCATCGCGTCCAAGGCGGTGTCTCGATCGAACGCCACTGGGGCGGTCTGGTTGGCGACGACGTCACGTGCCCGCATCTGCTCCTCCTGCATCTCCGCGCACGGACCAGCGGGTCCGCGCCGACCGGACCATGATGCGCCGGTGCCGTCGGCGGTGGCAGCCGAATGACACGGCATGTCATCGGGGGTTGTCCGGCTCGGGAGGGCTGCAAAGAATGGCCTCATGGCGCCGGAGGAACGCATCCCGACCGTGCTCCGGCATGCCTTCACCATCCTGACCGCGGTCGGCGAGGCGGGGCCGTCCGGCGCGGACGCCGTGGAACTGCACATTCAGACCGGGCTGAACATTCGCACCGTCTATCGCCATCTCGCCTCGCTGCGCACGCTCGGCATGATCGCCGGCGCCGGGGACGGCACCCGCTACCGGCTCGGGCCGGCCATCGCCGGGCTGGCGCAGAACGCGTCCGATCAGCGCGAATTCCTGCGCAAGGCCCGGCTGTTCGCCGAAGAGTTGGGGGAGCGGACCCAGGAACCGGTGCATGTCACCGTCTACGACCAGGGCACCGCGGTCACCGTCGCCAGCGCCACCAGGGAGGCGATCATCCGGCAGAAGTCGCCGCCGATCGTGGTCGGCTCGCGGCGTCCGGCGCATGCCAGTGCCAGCGGCAAGATCTTCCTGGCCGCCAATCCGTCTGCCCTGCAGGCCTACGCGGTGCGTCCGCTGCAACGCTTCACCCAGTACACGATCACCGATCTGCACGCGCTGGAGGCCGAATGCCTGGCCGTCCGCGCCCAGGGCTGGTCGGAGGATCGGCAGGAGTTCATGCTCGGCGTCACCTGTATCGCCGTGCCCGTGTACGGCATGAAGGGACGCGCGGTCGGCGCACTGGTGGTGTCGACCAAGTACCCCCGGCTGACCACCGCCCAGCGCAACGGGCTGCTGCAGGCGCTGCAGCCGGCGGCGCAGGAATTCACCGCGGCGATCGGTGGCTCGGCTCCCTGACCGGGACGTGACCGGCGCGGTGGCTACCGCGCCCCCGCCAGGTCCGCCCGCCGCCAACCCAGAGCCCGCTGGACGGCGTCCGCCCAGGCGGCGCGGCGCAGCTTCTGCTCGGCCTCGCTCATCTGCGGATGGAAGACCTGGCCCAGTTCCTTGGTGGCGTCCGCCTCTTCCGCGTTCGCCCAGACCCCGGTCGCCACGCCGGCCAGCCAGGCCGCTCCGCGGGCGGTGATGAACTCGGCCTGCGCGGCCCGCATCACCGGCACCTGCATCAGGTCGGCCTGGGCCTGCAGCAGGGCGTCCGAGAGGCCCAGGCCGCCGTCCACCGCGATGATCGTCGGCGATACCCCGGACGCCTCGCTCATCGCGCCGAGCAGGTCGGCGATGGTGTGCGCGATGCCGTCCAGGGTGGCCCTCACGACGTCGGCCTTGGTGGTGCCCCGGTTCAGGCCGATCAGCATGCCGCGGGCGTTGCCGTCCCAGTAGGGCGCGGCGAAACCGGCCAGGGCGGGGACGCAGACCACACCCGAGTTCGGGTCGGCGGCGGCGTAGGTGGCGTCGATGATGCTGGCCTTGTCGAGCACGCCGATGCCGTCGACCAGCCAGTCCACGCCGCTGCCGGTGACGAACGAGCCGCCCTCGAACAGATAGCTGGTGGTGTCACCGATCCGCCACGCCACCCGGCAGTCCAGGCCGCCGCCCGGCGCCCGGGCCTCGGTGCCGATATTGAAGTCGAGGAAGCTGCCGGTGCCGTGGGTGCACTTCACCGCACCCTCGCCGAAGCCGCCCTGCCCGTACAGCGCGGACTGCTGGTCGCCGACGATGCCGGTGATCGGCAGTTCGGCACCGATCAGGTCGGCGCGAGTGACGCCGAAGTCGGCGTCCTCGGAGATGATCTCGGGCAGCAGCCCGACCGGGACGCCGAGCTCGTCCAGGAACTCCTGCCACCACACGTGCGCGGTCAGCTCCATGCCGCCCGACGAGCCGGCGCAGGACGCCGAGGTGACGAAGCGGCCGCCGTCCGGGCCGCCGGTGAGCTTCCAGATCAGCCACGAATCGGGGGTTCCGCCGGACAGTTCGCCCGCGTCGGCCCGGCGTCGCAGCTCGGGGTCGTTGCGCAGGATCCAGCTCAGATGCAGCGGCACGTTGGCGGCGCCGAAGGACAGCCCGGTGGTCTGGGTGAACTTCTCACCCCAGGCCGGACGCAACTCGTCGACCAGGTCGGCGCACCGGGTGTCCTGCCAGCTGACGATCGGTGCCACCGGTTCGCCGGTCGTCCGGTCCCACAGCACGGTGGTGGTGCGCTGGGCGGCCATGCCGAGCGCGGCGATTCGGCGTCCGTCGCGCTGGGCCCCGGCGATCACGTCGCGCAGCGCAGCCTGCGACTTCTGCCAGATCTCGTTGGCGTCCTGCTCGACGGCACCGGACGGCTTGGTCTCGATGCCGAGCGGCTCGCCCTGGCTGGCCAGCACCGCGCTCGCCGCATCGAACAGCACCGCGCGGGTGCTCGTGGTGCCCTCGTCGAGAACCAGCACCGTCGGATCGTTGTCGCTCACCATCAGTTCCTCCGCTCCTTTGCGTGTCGCCGGACGTCGACGCAACCGGACGCCGACCCCTCGGGTGTTCTTGGCATGCTCGCCAGCGGTCGATTGCACGGTCAAGGAATGTGACGTCCGGCGTCACTGGTCTTGAGCGCCGGCAGCGGGCGGCGGCAGGGTCGGTGACGGAACCTCACCGGCACCCTTCCCGACCCGGAACCAGGAGCAGCCATGGACCACCTCACCCAGATCCCCTCGGATGTGCTCGCGACGTTGCGCGACGCGGTCGGCGAGCAGGCGGTCAGCACCGACGCCGCCCGGATCCGCGAGCTTTCCAAGGACAGCTCGGTGCGCAGCAAGAAGGCCGAGGCGGCGGACCGGCCGCTGGCGGCGGCGTCCGTGGTGGTCAGCCCTCGTTCCACCGAGCAGGTCTCGGCGGTGTTGTCGTGGGCGAGTGCTCATGGCGTCCCGGTGGTGGCCCGTGGCCTGGGCAGCGGTGTGGTGGGCAGTGGTCTGCCGGTGCGCGGTGGGGTGCTGCTCGATCTGGCCGGGCTGGCCGAGGTCGGCGAGGTGGACGTGGTGAACCGCACCGTGACCGTGGGCGCCGGGATCAACCTGGGCGACTTGGACACTCGGCTGCGCGAGCAGGGTCTGTCGGTGGGGCATTACCCGCAGTCGCTGTACCTGGCGTCGGTCGGCGGCTGTGTGGCGATGCGCGGCTCGGGCACCTTCTCATCCCTCTACGGCAACATCGAGGACCGGGTCGGTGAGCTGGAGATCGTGCTGCCGACCGGTGTGGTGGTGCAGACCCGTTCGCTGCCGCGGGCGTCCACCGGGCCGGACCTGCGACAGCTGGGGATCGGCTCGGAAGGCATGTTCGGGGTGATCACCAAGGTCACCCTCAAGCTGGTTCCGGTGCCGGCCGCGCAACGGTTCGCCGCCGTCCGATACCCGGGTTTCGAAGAGGCGCTGGAGACGGTGCGGCGTGCGTTGATCGCCGGCGTCCGGCCCGCCGTGGTGCGGATCTACGACCCGACCGAGGCGTCCGCGAAGCACGCCCGGTTCGCCCAGGACGCCGGCTGGTTGCTGGTGCTGGTCTTCGACGGTGACGAGCGGCTGATCGCCACCCAGGAGGAGATCATGCTCGACCTGGCGACTTCGCTCGGTGGCGAATCGCTCGGCCCGGAGCCGGCGGTGCACTGGGAGCAGCGGCGGTTCAACTGGTCCTGGTTCACCGACGCCGTCGACCACGAAGGTGGCATCGCCGAGGCGATCGAGGTGACCGCGACCTGGTCGGAGCTGCCCGGCCTGTACGAGCGGCTGAAGAAGGCCGTGTCGCCGCACATGCAGGAGTTCATGGCTCACGTCTCGCACGTCTACGACCAGGGCGCGGCGCTGTACACGATCGTCCGCGGCGAGTACGTCGACGACGCCGCCGCATTGGAGGCGTATGACGCGACCTGGGAAGCGGTGATGGCCGAAACCCTGACCTGCGGCGCCCGGATCTCGCATCATCACGGCATCGGTCTGGAGCGCGCCCGCTGGATGACCGACGAACTCGGCACCGGGCTGGATCTGCTGCGCGATCTGCAGAAGACCGTCGACCCGGCCGGGATCATGAACCCCGGCAAGCTAGGCCTGTAGCGGCCGGGTTTCGTTGGTCAGCGCGGCGTCAGCGGAGCGCCCGCATCCGGTTGTTCCGGGCGTCGTGGGTGAGTTCGGCCAGTCCGAGAGCCTCCAGCAGCGGCGGCAGGTACATACCGAACCGGCCGCGGTAGCCGTTGCGAAGCCCGTACCAACCACCGACCGGGTTCGACTCGGACCGTCCCCAGGCCTCGACGGTGCCGTCCGCCGCCGGTTTCTTCTCATCGGCGGCGCCGAGCGGCACCCAGTCGCCCTGCTCGACCAGCCAGGCGTGCAGATCCTCGATGGCGCGCAGCTGGTATTTCAGGGTGGTCGAGCCGACCACACAGACCAGGATCGGCGGGTCCGCCTCGGTGTCGCGATACATCGTGTACGAGCTGGAACCTGGTGGGGTGGTCAGCCGCCAGGGGTCGTCCTTGGTGCCGGTTCCGTCAGCCATGTGGGTGCCTCCCTGTTTGCGATGGGGCGCCGGTGACCGCGGACGGCGTCCCTGCCCGTTCGAGTGCGATGAGTGTAGGCCGCGCGGACCTGCGAGTTGAGGTCTCGTCTCGCTCGGCGCCGAACCACCGCTGGTTGAGCCTGTCGAAACCCTTGTGCGGCCGAGTTGGCGCAAGTCCCGGTCTCGACAAGCTCAACCAACGGTGAGTCAATGAAGTCATGAAGTCCTCGCCGGTGCGGATCGTCACCGCAGCAGCCCTGTTCGACGGACACGACGCCGCGATCACGGTGATCCGGCGGGTGTTGCAGGCGCGCGGGGCCGAGGTCGTCCATCTGGGCCACGACCGGTCCGTCGAAGACGTGGTGAACGCCGTCGTGGACGAGGACGCCCACGGCGTCGGGGTGTCGTCCTATCAGGGCGGACACCTGGAGTACTTCGGCTATCTGGTCGACCGGCTCGCCGAGCTGGGCTCGGACGCCAAGGTGTTCGGCGGCGGTGGCGGGGTGATCGTCGCCGACGAGATCGAGGCGCTGGCCGCCAAGTGCGTCACCATCTACAGTCCGGCGGCCGGTCAGCGGCTCGGCTTGATGGGCATGGCGGACGAGGTGATCGCCGCCTGCCGCGAGGTGCAGAGATCGCGGCAAGCGGTAGGCGATGAATCTGGACCGGGGGGACGGTTCTTTCGGTCCACTTCGCCCGAAAGTGGACCGAAAGAACCGTCCCCGCGTACCACTTTGCCGCGGGCGATCAGCGTGCTGGCCGAGGGCGGACGCCTCGAACTGCCGGAGGGGCGTCCACCGGTACTGGGAATCACCGGAACCGGAGGCTCGGGCAAGTCGTCGCTGACCGACGAGTTGCTGTTGCGGTTCCGACGGCATGCGCCGGGCGTCCGGATCGCGGTGCTGGCGATCGACCCGACCGCGCGGCGGGGTGGGGCGCTGCTCGGCGACCGGATCCGGATGAACGCCCTGGACGGCGTCTACTTCCGTTCGCTGGCTACCCGTGGTGCCCTCGGCGGCATCCCGAAGGGCCTGGACGACATGATCCGGGCCTGCGGGGCCGATCACGATCTGGTGATCGTGGAGACACCGGGCATGGGGCAGGGGGACGCCTCGATCGCCGATCATGCCGACGTGGTGCTGTATGTGATGACGCCCGAGTACGGTGCCTCGACCCAGTTGGAGAAGATCGCCGCGCTCGAGGTGGCCGACCTGGTGGCGATCAACAAATACGACCGGCGCGGCGCCGAGGACGCCCGCCGCGACGTCGGACGCCAGTTGATCCGCAACCGCGGCGTGTTCGGCGAATCCTGGCAGGACCAGCCGGTGATCGGCACCATCGCGTCCAGGGTCAACGACGACGGGGCGAACCAGCTGTTCGAGCGGCTGTGCGTGTTGCTGGCCGCGGAGGGGGTCTCGACCAGCCAGGTAGAGGTCTCGACAAGCTCGACCAGCGGTGAGGGCTCGACCGGCGGTGGCGCGATCATTCCGCGCGGCAAGGAGCGATACCTCGCCGACGTGGCAGAGACGATCCGTGAATATCACGCCGCCACCGTCGCCCTGGTGGACGCCGTCCGCCGCCACGAGCAGGTCGAGGCCGTCGCCGACCTGCTCGATGACCCGACCCCGCTGAGCGCCCTGCGCACCGAGCTGCCGGCCGAGGCGTCCGCACTGCTGGACGCCTGGCGCGCCCACACCGAGACCGAGCAGCCCACCGCCGAAACGCTGTCCGGCCTGACCCTGCCGCGGGTGGCGCTGCCACCGTCCGAAACGGAGGCCGGCGAACTGGTCCGCTACCTACGCAAGGAGAATCGTCCGGGCAGCTTCCCGTTCACCGCCGGGGTGTTTCCGCTGAAGCGGTCGGGGGAGCGTCCGACCCGGATGTTCGCCGGTGAGGGGGACGCCGCGCGCACCAATCGGCGCTTCCACCTACTGGCTGCCGGGCAGCCGTCCACCCGGTTGTCGACCGCTTTCGACTCGGTCACCCTGTACGGACGCGACCCCGCCCGGCAGCCCGACATCTACGGCAAGGTCGGCACCTCAGGGGTGTCCATCGCGACCCTGGACGACATGCGCGACCTGTTCGCCGGCTTCGACCTCGCCGACGACTCGACTTCGGTGTCGATGACCATCAACGGGCCGGCGCCGACCATTCTGGCGATGTTCCTGAATGCCGCTATCGACCAGGCCGGCGATCCCGAGGTGGTGCGGAAGGTGCGTGGTACCGTCCAGGCCGACATCCTCAAAGAAGACCAGGGCCAGAACACCTGCCTGTTCTCGATCGACTTCTCACTACGGGCGATGGCCGATGTGCAGGAGTGGTTCATCGAACATGGGGTGAAGCGGTTCTATTCGGTGTCGATCAGCGGCTATCACATTGCCGAGGCCGGGGCGAACCCGATCACCCAGCTGGCGCTCACCCTGGCCAACGGGTTCACCTACGTCGAGGCCTACCTGGCCCGCGGCATGGCGATCGACGATTTCGCGCCCAACCTGTCCTTCTTCTTCTCCAACGGCATGGACGCCGAATACTCGGTGATCGGACGGGTCGCCCGCCGCATCTGGGCGGTCGCGCTGCGCGACCGGCACGGTGCCGGCGAGCGGGCGCAGAAACTGAAGTACCACATCCAGACCTCGGGCCGGTCGCTGCATGCCGCCGAGATGGAGTTCAACGACATCCGGACGACGCTGCAGGCCCTCTGCGCGTTCTACGACAGCGCCAACAGCCTGCACACCAACGCCTACGACGAGGCGGTGACCACGCCGTCCCCGGCGTCGGTGCGGCGGGCGCTGGCGATCCAGCTGATCATCGACAGCGAATGGGGGCTGGCCGCCGTCGACAATCCGCTGCAGGGCTCGTACCTGATCGAGCAGCTCACCGACCTGGTCGAAGAGGCGGTGCTGGCCGAGTTCGACCGGATCGCCGACCGCGGCGGCGTCCTGGGTGCGATGGAGACCGGCTATCAGCGTGGGTTGATCCAGGACGAATCGATGCTCTACGAGGCGCGCAAACACGACGGCACGCTGCCGATCATCGGCGTCAACACCTTCATTGACGCCGATGCCGAGGCGTCCGTGCCCACCGTGCTGGCCCGCGGCACCACCGAGGAGAAGGAATCCCAGCTGGCCCGGCTGGCCGACTTCCACGCCCGGCACGCCGACGAGGCCCCCGCCGCACTCGCCCGGTTGAAAGAGGTGGCCCTGACCGGCGGCAACGTCTTCGACGAACTGATGCGCACCGTCCGGGTGGCGTCCCTGGGTCAGATCACCGAGGCCTTCTTCGAGGTCGGCGGACGCTATCGCCGCACCATGTGAACCTCCGGTGCACATCCATCCGACTTTGGTTAGCCTGGCCTAACCAAAATCCGGTCGGCGTCCGTGCTGGCCTGGCAAGGAAGGAATCCCACTGTGCGCCCCTTGTTCCGCTCCGGCGTGATCACGGTGTTGCTGGCGATCGTCGCCGGCCTCGTCGGCTGCTCGTCCGCGCCCGCGACCTCGTCCAGCCCCTCGGCCGAACCGAGCCAGGCCGGCGCCTGGCCGCGCACCATCACCCACCCGCTGGGCACCACCACGATCACCGCCAAGCCGACCAAGATCGTCTCCACCTCGGTGGTGCTGACCGGCACGCTGCTGGCCCTGGACGCCCCGGTGGTCGGTTCCGGCGCCTCGGTGCCGAACACCGGCGGTGCCGACACCGGCCTCGACTCCGACGGCTTCTTCGCGCACTGGGGCGACATCGCCCGCGAGCGCGGGGTGAAGCCGCTCTACAAGAACTCCGAGCTCGACCTGGAGGCCGTGATCGCCGCCGCCCCCGACCTGATCGTGATCTCGGCGACCGGCGGCGACAGCACCGCCGAGCAGTACGCCGAACTGGCCAAGGTCGCCCCGACCGTCGCTGTCGACTACAACAGCCTGAGCTGGCAAGAGACCACGAAGGCGGTCGCCGAAGCCACCGGCACGGACGCCAGCACGCTGCTGACCGAGTTCGACACCAAGATGGCCACCTTGAAGGCGTCCACCAAGCCGCCGGCCGAGGCCGTCCAGATGATCGTCTTCAACGAGTCCAACGGCTCCGCGTTCGCCCTGGCGAACGGCCCGCACGACCAGATCATCTCCGCGCTCGGCTTCACCCTGGCGCCGCTGCCGTCCGGGGTGCAGGCCGATCCGAAGCGCAAGGACTTCGCCTTCGCGTCCGAGGAGCAGTCGGTGGCCGGGCTGACCGCCGACACGGTGCTGCTGGTGGACGGTGACGAGGCCACCGTCGCCGCGATCAAGAAGCATCCGGCCTATTCGAAGGTGAAGGCGGCCACCTCCGGCACGCTGGTCCCGCTGGGCCACGCCAGCTTCAAGCTGGACTACTACAGCGCGATCGACATGGCGGAGCGGCTGGCGCGCGCCTTCGCGTGAGCTCCGCCGCGCTGGGGCTGCGTCGTCCGCCGGTGGCGATCTGGCTGATCGGCCTGGTCGTGCTGGCGGTCCTCGCGGTCGCCTCGTTGTTCATCGGCTCACAAGGGGTGTCGCCGGGGACGGTGGTCGCGTCGATCACCGCCTTCGACGTCGCCGACCCCGAGCAGGTCGCCGTCCGGCTGCTGCGGGTGCCGCGCACTTTCGTCGGCATCCTGGCCGGTGCCGCCTTGGGTGCGGCCGGGTCGCTGATCCAGGCGATCACCCGCAACCCGCTCGCCGAACCCGGCCTGCTCGGGGTCAACTCCGGTGCCGCCGCGGTGGTGGCGACTGGGATCCTCGCCTTCGGCGAGGTGTCGATCACCGGTCTGCTCGGCCTCGCCTTCCTGGGCGGGGCCGTGGCCGGGGTCGCGGTGCTGCTGCTCGGCGGCGCGTTCCGGGCCACCGCCGATCCGGTCCGGCTGGTGCTGGCCGGTGCCGCCATGTCGGTGGCGGTCGGCTCGTTCGTGATCGCGCTGCTGGTCAGCTACCCGGCCCGGTTCGCCACCTTCCGCAATTGGGACGCCGGCGCGGTGCTGCCGCGTCCCTGGGAACTGATCGGCATCGCCGCGCTGCTCACCCTGATCGGCGCGGTGGCCGCGTTGGCGATCAGCCGATCCCTGGACGCCCTCGCCCTCGGCACCCTGGGGCGCGCGTTCGGGGCGTCGGTGCGGCGCACCTGGATCGTCTCGGGCGTCGCGATCGTGATCCTGTGCGGGACGGCGACCGCGCTGACCGGTCCGATCGCGTTCCTCGGGCTGGTCGCGCCGGTGCTCGGACGCCGGCTGGTCGGCCCGAGCTACGCGTTCCTGCTGCCGACCGCGATGATCCTGGGCGCCGATCTGCTGTTGGTCTCGGACATCATCGGCCGGGTCGTGGTCGGCGCCGGCGAGGTGCAGGCGGCGATCGTGATGGCCCTGATCGGCGGCCCGGTGTTCGTGGCGGTCGCCCGGAGGAAACGGATGGTGTCGCTGTGAGCGGCGAACCGTTCAGCCCGGCCGCCCATCAGAGGTTCCGGATCGGACGGCTCGGCGGGCTGTCCTGGCCGGTGTATCCGCGGGCGGTGCTGATCGGCGTGGTGATGGCGGTGCTGCTGGTGGCGTTGGCGGCGGCCTCGTTGTCGATCGGACGCCGGCTGATCCCACCGGCCGAACTCTGGGCCGCCCTGCTGCACCCGGACGCCGGCGGGACCGCCACCATCGTCTGGAGTCTGCGGCTGCCGCGGGTGATCTGCGGCATCTGCGTCGGTGCCGCGCTCGCGGTCGCCGGCGCGGTCTTCCAGTCGATCTCGCGCAACCCGCTCGGCTCGCCGGAGATCATCGGGCTGACCTCGGGCGCCGCCACGGGTGCCGTGTTCGCGATCGTGGTGCTCGGCGGGCATGGTGCGGCGGCATCCGCCGGGGCACTGGTCGGCTGCCTGGTGGCGTCCGCAGCGACCTATCTGCTCGCTTACCGCGGACGCTCCATCGGCGGCTACCGGCTGGTGCTGGTCGGCATCGGCGTCGGCGCCTTTCTGCAGGCGGTCACCACGTTGATGCTGGTCCGCTCCGACCCGGACATCGCGATCACCGGTCAGCTGTGGCTGGTCGGCACCCTGAACGCGCGGAACTGGGAGGACGCGGCAGCCATGGCCCTGGTCGCGGCGATCGGTATTCCGGCGGTGCTGGCCGCTGCCCGGCGGTTGAACGCCTTGGAGCTGGGGGACCCGATCGCCCGCCAGCTCGGGCTGCGGGTCGAGGGCTCCCGGCTGCTCGCGGTCGCCCTCGGCGTCGCGCTGACCGGCGCGGCGGTCGCCACCTGCGGCCCGATCTCGTTCGTGGCGCTCGCCGCGCCGCACATCGCCCGGCGGCTGGCCCGCACCGCCACCGTCCCGGTGCTGCCGTCCGCCCTGCTGGGGGCGCTGCTGTTGCTGGTCGCCGATCTGATCGGGCAGAACCTGCCGGGCGGGCTGACCGCACCGGTCGGGGTCACCGCCGGCGTGATCGGCGGCGGCTATCTGTTGTGGATCTTGACCAGGAAGAGGTACCAGCAATGACGAGCATTCCGCTGGCGGCCAGCGCGCTGCAGGTCGGCTACGACGGGCATCGGGTGCTGCACGGCCTGGATCTCGCCATCGCCGAGGGCCAGTTCACCGTGATCGTCGGACCGAACGCCTGCGGCAAGTCGACGCTGCTGGCGGCGCTGGCCCGGATGCTGCGTCCCGAGGCGGGTCAGGTGGTGCTGGACGGTACCGACATCCACCGGCTGCCCACCGTCCAGGTCGCGCGCCGGCTGGCGCTGCTGCCGCAGACCCAGACGGCGCCGTCCGGGATCACCGTGACCGACCTGGTCAGCCGCGGCCGGTTCGCCCACCAACGCTTCCTGCGCCGCTGGTCGGACGCCGACACCGACGCCGTCCGCTGGGCGATGCAGCAGACCGGCATCGTCGGGATCGCGGACGCCGTGGTGGACGAGCTGTCCGGCGGTCAGCGGCAGCGGGTCTGGCTGGCCACCGTGCTGGCCCAGGACACCCAGCTGCTGTTGCTGGACGAGCCCACCACCTATCTCGACATTGCCCACCAGATCGACGTGCTCGACCACTGCCGCCGGCTGCATCAGGCCGGACGGACGCTGGTGGCGGTGCTGCACGACCTGAACCATGCCGCCCGCTACGCCACCCAGCTGGTGGTGATGAAGGCCGGCCAGGTGGTCGCGGTCGGGCCCCCCGACCAGATCATGACCGCCGACCTGGTCGGCGACGTGTTCGGCCTTCCGGTGACCGTGATCGACGATCCGGTGACCGGACGTCCGCTGGTGATTCCGCTCGACACCGGTGCGCCGCGGTGACCTCGCCGGACGACCGCCGGCTGCCACCCACCCCGCTCGCTGCGCACGGCGGCCCGCTGCCGGCCCGGCCCGCCTGGCTGGATTCGCTGCGCACCGCCGAGGACGCCCGGCGCTGGTGGCAGCGGACGGAGACCATGCCGATCGTCGGCGAGCTGACCGAGCGGGACGGGGTTCCGCTGGTCGAGGTGACCTTCTGCGCCTGGTCGGACGCCGATCAGGTGATGCTGCACCTGGCCAGCCTGACCGACGCGCACCGCACCGACATCAGGCCGGCGCTGCTGCAGCCGGTGGCCGGCTCCGGGCTGCGGGTGTGCAGCTGCCTGCTGCCCGCCGACGGCCGGTACAGCTACCGGCTGCTGCGCCGTCCGCAGATCGCGTCCGATGTCGGCAAGGACCGGGCCGGCTGGCTCGGCGTCCACCTGGACGGGCGGGCCGACCCGCGCAACCCGACGGTGCTGGACGACGCACCCGACCGGCCGCCTTCGTCGTTGTGGTCGGGTCCGCTGGCGCCGCCGTGGCCGGACGAGGCTCCGCCGACCCGCTGGCGGGACGGCGTCACAGGGAATGGACGCCGGTTCGCCTGGCACGCGGCGTCCGACCCGGTCGCCACCCTGATGTTGTTCGACGGCGAGGTGTGGCGACGGCTGAACCCGCGCCGGCTGTCGGCGCTCGACCGGGTCACGCTGGTGCTGATCGACGCGGGCGACCGGGAGCGGCGGGCGTCCGACCTGCCTCGGCCGGACCGGGCGGCCGCACTGGTGGCGTCCGTCCGCGAGACGCTACTGGGGACGGAACCGGCGCTGGCCGTGACGCTGGAGGCCGAGCGGCTGATCGTCGCCGGGCAGTCGTACGGCGGCCTGGCCGCGGCGAGTGTGGTGGCGACCGCGCCCGAACTGGCCCGGCAGGCCGTGGCACAGTCCGGCTCGTTCTGGTACCGAGAGGCCGAGCCGGGCCACGCCGGGCCGGGCGACCTGGTCCGGCTGCTCGGCGAGACTCGGACGTCCAGGCCGGGTCGGCTGGTCGTCCAGGTCGGCACCGAAGAACCGGACATGCGGCAGCGTGCGCTGGAGTTCACCGCCGCCGCGCGGACCTCCGGTCACCGCGTCCACTACCGCGAATACCGCGGCGGGCACGACTACGCCTGGTGGTTCCCGGCGATCGCCGACGGCGTCGCCGAGTTGTGGCGCCCGGTCAGCTGACCGGCGAGTCCTCCTGGCTGCGGGTTCTCGGGAACACCCACAGCCGCAGCAGCAGGTAGATGTAGATGCCCTCGCAGCAGGCCACCGTGATCCGGGCCGCCGGCAGCGGCATGCCCCAGATGGTCAACACCGTGGCGGCCGCCCAGATCCAGATCAGGTAGTTGCTGATCATCACCGCGGCGTACTTCCAGGACTGCTTGCCCAGGTCGCCGTGCTCGCGGAAGTTCAGCCAGCGGTTCAGGACGAACGCGTAGACGGCCGCGATGGCGTAGCCGATGGAGAAGAGCGCCCCCGTGATCCAGGGTGCCGACTTCAGACCTTCGGCAGTGATCGCCAACGCTTTGTCGAGGCCGACCAGCGCGCCCATGTCCAGCAGGAAGGCACTGCCATTGATGATCGCGTAGCCGATGAAGGTGAGCGGGATGACCCGACGAAGGGCAGTGGGCAGCGCCCGGTGGATACGGCCGGTGACGTTCTTGAACCAGAGTGCGGCTGGGCCGTCGGCGGCGGGCGGTCCGTCGTTGTGCATGTCTGGCAGTGTTACCTGTCTGACCAAGCGCGACCAGCAACCGGACACTTATCGGCGTGGTGTGTCACCCTGGGCGCATGACCCCCGACGACCTGGTGCGGCTGCGCCGGGCCCGCGACCGGATGGACCGCGACTTCGCCCAGCCGCTGGACGTCCCCCAGCTGGCCCGCGAGTCGCTGATGTCGGTCGGGCACTTCCAGCGCTCGTTCAAGGAGGCGTTCGGCGAAACCCCGTACGCCTGGCTGATGACCCGCCGGATCGAACGCGCCATGGCGCTGTTCCGCAACACCGACAAATCCGTCACCGACGTCTGCATGGAGGTCGGCTGTACCTCGCTCGGATCGTTCAGCAGCCGGTTCACCGAACTGGTCGGCGAGACACCCAGCGCCTACCGCGGCCGCTCGCACGACGAACTGCGCGGCATTCCCAGCTGCATCGTGAAACAGGTCACCCGGCCGACCCGCAACTGATTGATTTCTGTCACGGCCTACAACCCCGATTAAGTCCAGTCGCCGACCACCCAGAACAGCGTTGGCCTCCAGCAGCGAGGCCACCGCCAGCATCCGGTCGCGGCCCTGCGCTGAGGACGGTGCTGCTGCGGGGGTCGCGGCCGCCATGCTCACACCTGGGCGGTGCCGGCGAACAGCGTGGTGGTGGCCCCGCCAACCCACACGGTGCCGTCAGCGTCGGCGGTGATCGCGATGTCCCCGGCCCGGCCGAGCCTGGCGCCCTGGGAGACCCGGTACCCGTCGCTGGCCTCGCCGGTGCGGGCGAGCCACTGCCCGACCGAGGCGTTCATCGACCCGCACACCGGGTCCTCGACCACCCCGACTCCGGGGGCGAAGGTGCGCATCTCGAACGCGAACTCCGACCCTGCCGGGTAGGCGCCGATCGCACCGACCATGGCCTCGGGGATGAGGGAGAGATCGGGGTCCAGGTCCAGCACCTCCTGGGCGGTGGCCAGGCGGATCACGGCCCACCCAGGGCCGTTGTCGACCCACTGGTGGGCCATCACCTGGCCGGGGTCGATCTTGAACGCCGCGGTGATCCTCGCCAGGTAGTCCGCATCCAGGTCTCCGGTGCGCACGGTCGCCGGCGCGGCGAAGGACAAGATGCCCTCACCGCGGCGCACCGGGATCAGGCCGGCGGTGCACTCCTGCACGATCCGGGCCGGGTCGCGCGGAGTGCCACCGGCTTCAAGCCAGGCGTGCGCGGTCCCCAGTGTTGGGTGGCCGGCGAACGGCAGCTCGCCACCGGGGGTGAAGATGCGCACCCGGTAGTCCGCCTCGGGGGCGGTCGGGGCGAGCACGAACGTGGTCTCGGACAGGTTGGTCCAGCGGGCCACCGCCTGCATCTGCTCCTCGCTGAGGCCCTCACCATCCAGGACCACCGCGACCGGATTGCCCCGATAAGGGATGCAGGAGAACACATCGACCTGGGCGAAACCACGGGCACGAGTCATCGCAGGGCACCTTTCCTGGCAGACACGCACTCAACTCGACCCGGAACTGACCGGGCGGGCGTTCTGCGTCTACATGCAGGTCGAGACAACCACGACCAGCTGGCAGGTTGTCAAGGAGTTCGAAGCCGCCGTGGCCCCCTACCCCGAGGTCACCGAGACAATCAAGGCCACCTAGTGTCCTGTCAGGTTGTTTCGTGAGATAATTGCTGGATTCGGGAATTTCGGTTGGGGTGGGGCGGTTTCAGGGGGTAGAACCTCTACCGAAGGAGCCGCAGATGCCTGGTCCGGGACGACCGA
>NZ_JASGEF010000028.1:0-3784 GCF_047606665.1 Micropruina sp.
CGGCGCACCCGGACGGGCGATCTGCGGCCCCCAAATCTTGCGCCGTACGTCCAGTACGCCCACAAGATCTGGGGGCCGCAGCTCATCCCGCCGGGCACGTCCTCGCTCGGAACAGCATTGATCAGCGCTTCCCTAACAGCGCCGGCGGGTGACGGATCAGTGCAGGCGGCCGCCGAGGCGGGGGCGTCCGAGATCGGGTTTGAGGTAGTCGCTGGTCTGCACCGGGCGTCCGGCCATCAGGTCGGTGTAGATGCCCAGCATGGCTGTCGCCTGGCGTTCGATCGTCCACTGCCCGGCAAGCTCGCGGCTGCGTGCGGACGCTTGCGCGGCGAACTCCTCATCGGCCAGCAGCCGCAGCATGGACATGATCGCCTGGCTCAACGAGACCATATTCGGCCGTGCCACCAGGGCATTCACGCCCGGATCGATGACCAGGTTCAGTTCGGGGTCGACGATCACCAACGGCAGCCCGCACAGCGCCGCCTCGTGCAGCACCAGCGCCTGTGTGTCGGTCTGCGACGGGAAGACGAAGAGGTCCGAGCCGCCGTAATAGGCGGCCAGTTCGTCGTGCGGCACCCGTCCGACCAGCCGGACGCCGCCGTAGCGGGCCGCCCGCTGCAACCGGCGGCGCAACACGGGGGCGGTCTCGTGGAAGTCGCCGACGATCATCAACTCGGCGTTCGGCTCGAAATCGCGGACCAGCTCGAAGGCGTCCAGCAGCAGGTCGAGATCCTTCTCCGGCGAGATACGCCCCACATACAGCAGCCGCGGTCCCCGTCCGTGCGGGATCGGTTTCCGCTCGGGCAGCGGGTCGGCGCCGTTGGGCACCACCTTCACCTTCGCGCCGGGCGCCAGTTCGAGCACCCGCCGGCCGGTCTTGTCCGACGGCGTAGTGACCAGGTCGGCGGTGCTCAACATGTCGGACGCCGCCTGCAGCAGCTCCAGCTGGGCGCCGCCGCGGCGGGGCCGTTTGAACCGCAGCTTGCGCAGCTTCGCCCACGGCTTCGACTCGGCGCGCATCGCGAACAGCCGGTAGGCGGCGTTCAGGAAGGGTCCCAGATGCCAGTAGTGCTCAGCGTAGGCCTCCAGGTCGGTGTGCCAGGTGACCACCAGGGGACGCTCGGCGCGCTGCGCCACCCACATGCCCAGCAGGCCCACCCCGCCCAGGCCGTGAACGTGGATGATGTCCGGCGGATCGGCCACCAGCTGGGCCAGCCGGAACTCCAGGTCACGGCCCAGCGACAGCCGGATGCCGGCACCCGGGATCGGCACCGACGGCATCCGGATCTCGCGCCGGTGCGGATTGTCGGCCAGTGGGTTCGGTCCCTTCGCCTCGGGCGCCACCAGCAGCACTCGATGTCCCGCCTTGAGCACCTCGCGCTCCAGGAATTGCACCGCGTACAGCAGGCCGCTGGGGGCCGGACCGTAGTTGTCGGTGAACTGCGCGATGGTCAGCGGACGCGACCGCGGCGCTGGCACATCGGTGGCACGGGGGGACTCTAAGGTGCCGGGATCGTCCGGTGGAAGGGACGCCGCGGCGTCGTCCGGGGCTGCCTCGGCGGGGGCGCGGGATCCGATGCGCTCCACCGGAGCGCTCGCGAGGTCAGCCATGCCGACAGGCTAGTGGTCTGTCGCTGCTGAGGCTCGGAGGCTGGCGGCTTTCGGGTGCGCGCATCGCCATGCCGACGAGGGAGGGCTACCGGGTCGCCGAGCGGCGTCGGTTCGGTCGAAGCGGCGGGCCGAGGTCAGCGGACCCGGTTGGCGGAAACCGCCCAGGTGTTGCAGGCGCCCAGGTTTCTGGCGGCCAGCCCGCGGGCGCCCCAATACTGTTGCGCCTTGACCGAGCCATGGCCGTCCGGGTCGTCGGTGTTGTCCCAGACCTGACGGAAGTAGCTCTGGTCTTCGGCGGTCAGCGCGAAGCTGGGCAGCGTGGCGAACACGTAGTAGGTCCAGCAGAACACCTGCAGTTCCTCACGGCGAGTGGTGACCGCGTTGTCCTCGCCGAGCCGGTCGGCGGCGTCGAACATGCCCATCATCGCCTGCACGTGATGGCCGTACTCGTGGATCACTACATCGGCCACCATCAGGCGGGCGTATTTGGCGTCCTCGAACACCTCGTCGGAGAAGTAGAGCGTCGCGTCCTTGGTGCAGTAGAACGCGTAGGCCTCCTGCTGGGTGCCGCACGGCGAACTCGTCGAACGTCCGTAGAACCGGTGCTGAGCGGGGGCGAAGTCGCCATCGGCCTGCTCGATCAGCGGACGGAAGAGGCCTTCCAAGCAGCCGAGCAGTTCGCTGACCTGCTTCTCGTAGGCGTCGCGGGTGGTGACCTTCTGCACCGCGGGGCAGCTGCCGTTCAACGCCAACGGGTACAGCTTGCTGTCGGTCAGCGGGTCGCCCGGACGGGCGCGGGGGCTGGTGGCCGCCGTCGACTCGGTGCTGGTCGGGGCCGGCTCGAAGGGTGCGGTGGCGAGCGTCGGCAGCGTCTGCAGGCCGGCGACGACCAGGCCGACCACGACCAGGACGACGACCAGGAATTTGCCGGGACCCAGCGGATGGTGCGGCGGCGGTGCCGGTGGCTGGACGCCGAACGCGGCGAACCTGCCCGGCGATCCGAAGGTGCGAGGGACCAGATGGGCGGGGTCCGGCGCATTGCGGTACGGCAGCCCCTGGGTCACGCGCTCCACGATAGGGGACGGTGCCAACCCCCTCAGCCGGTGCTGGAGCGGGCTGCTGGTGCCTCGGCGACTGCACCCGTCAAATCGATCGTGCGGTCGCAGCGGGCGACGACGTCCGGGTCGTGGGTGACCACCAACAGCGGCACGTCGGCTATGGTGGCGAAGACATCGTCCAGCAGGGCCTCGGCGGTAACGGCGTCCAGATGCTCGGACGGCTCGTCGAGCACCACCGCCTGGTAGTCGCCGGCGAACAACCGGGAGAGCGCCAGCCGGCGGGCCTCACCGCCGGACAGCGTCGCACCCTGCTCGCCGACGACCCGGCCGGCGTCCAGCGGCAACCCGGCCCGGTCGAGCGCGGCCCGGACGCCGTCGGCATCGGCGTCCCGGTTGCCGATTCGGACGTTCTCGGCGATCGAGGTGGCGAAGATGTGGGCGTCCTGAGCCAGATAGCCGACCCGTCCGGTGACCGTGACGGTGCCGGACTTCGGCGGGATCAACCCCAGGATGGTCGCGGCCAGGGTGGTCTTGCCGCTGCCGGACGGCCCCACCACGGCGACGCTCTCACCGGGTTCGACGACCAGATTGAGGTCGTCGGCCAGCACCGGTCCGCCCGGCCAGCCGATCGCCAGGCCGGCCAGCACCAACGGGCCGGAGATCACGTCACCGGGGGGCAGCTCCCGGTCGCCGACGCCGACCGGTTCGGCATCCAACACCTCGCGGACGCGGCGCAGCGAGGCTAGCGCACGGGTCGCGCTCTGTGCCGACTGGGTAAGCGTGGCGAGCACCTCATGCAACGCCAGCGGGGTGAGCACCAGCACCGCCAGCACCACCGGCGGCAACGTGCCCGCGACCACCAACGGTGCCCCGATCAGCAGCGCCGCGATCACCGCGACGGCCGCCGCCAGCACCTGGCAGCCGGACGCCAGCCCGCGCACCCAGGCGCCCCGCTCGTCCAGTCGGCGCAGTTCGTCGTCGATGGTCAGCACCCGGCGCAGCTGCTCGTCCGCGGCCCCGTAGGCGACCAGATCGGGCGCCGTCCGGGCCAGCTCGTGGACGCCGGCGGCCAGCGCGCCGCGGGCCGGCGCGGCGGCGGCGTCCCAGCGGCGTGA
>NZ_JASGEF010000029.1:0-56928 GCF_047606665.1 Micropruina sp.
AGGGCCGACACGCCGTCGACCCAGGACACGGCAGGGAGATCAGCTGGCCACGGAACGGGACATCACGTGACCACCAGAAAGGAGATCAACTGGCCGCCTACGAGGAGGTTACGGTGGCCATGGACAACGGCCAAAACCGGCCGGCACGGTAGCGTCAGACATGTCGAGGTCTTCCAGATGGGCAGTATGAGAACTTCCATCATCGGGAGACCTCGACCCCTACCCCGACACCGACGCGCCGCAACGCCGACCAACGCCACCTACACCCTCAACTGGGAAGAGCCCCTTATGACGGTCTTCTCGGCAAGTCACTCTGAATAGCTCGACCACGGAAACTGTCGTTCGGGCCACGACCGGGTAGGGCGGTCGTAAACAGGCAGCGCGGACCAGTTCACTTCTTCTCTGAGCGATCCCTGTTGCGAAGGGCTCCATAGATCGAGCCGCCCACGCCAGTCTTCCTCCTCGCGAGCAGCCACATAATCATGCCTACAGCGGCGACCCCGAGCGCCGATCCGAGCGCGGCGCCGGCCAGTCCCGCCCAGAGGATACCGAGAGCGCACAGCCCCGCCGCCACAACCGCGGCGACACCATAGCCCAGCGTCGCCGCACCAGGATGGCCCGTGTATACCAGAAGGGTGCCGCCCGGGCCGAATGCCATATTGCATACCTGGCCAACTACGAGTATCTGCAACACCGGCACTGCGACCTCAAACCCTGGGCCAAACAGTGAGAGGATTTGCGCAGCGCCCACCAGGAGGCCGGCCGCCGGCACGCTGACCAACAGCAACTGCCAGCGCGTCGCACTCCGGGCCTCGCGGGCCAACTGCTTCAATTCGTCGGCATAGAGCGAAAGGCGAGGCACCACTACGGTCCCAACAGCGACCGAAACCACTGACAACACGCTCACCGACTTGGCTGCCGCCGCATAATAGCCGAGTTCCACGGGTGACAGAAACGCTGACGCGACGAGCATGTCTGCTTGAAGAAGCACAAGGACAAAACCGTTCGCCATCAGAAAGTGAGGCGCTTCTCGAAACCACTGAGCTCGAAGCGCCGGCCCGCACTCCGCAAGCCCGTCCGGCGGACGAACACGCCGCACCAAAACGATCATCTGCAAGACCACAGCCGCTAACCCTGCTGTAAAGAGCGCGACGATACCCCCCATCGCGCCATCGAAGCGCCAGAACCCGGCAAAGATGATCACGAGAAGGATGGTGAGCGCTGGGCGCAAGACCAGACTCAGGCCGTAGGTCGAGGCGAACTTCCCCACAGCTCGCCCAACGTCGCCCCCGAAGGTCCAAAAGGCAGTCAGCCCGGACAAGCCGGCACAACCCATCCAAAGCCAGCTACCTAGACCAAACCAGCCCAGGCACCAGGAGAACAGAATCAGCATCAACGACAACAGGGCGATCAAGCGCCAGAACGACACCAAGAACTGCCAACAGAGCGCACGATCTTCACCCTGGTACCACACCGGTAGTCTTCGCAGAGCAAGGCCGCCGCCGCCGAGGGTGAGAGCCAAACCAAGGACGGTGCTGACACTCACGACCGCACTCACCGTTCCAAACGGACCGGCACCGAGAGCGCGGGCCAACACCAACTGGCTACCATACGCCAGCACCGCGCCCGAGCCCTGAAGCCCTAGCGACAGCATCATGTCAAACCTGCGCGCCCCGCGCGTCATACATCCCCTTCTGCCTTCTTCCACTCGCCCTCGCGCTCCGTGGGGGCACCATCCTTGCTCAACTGAGACTCAGCAAGCAGGATGCCCAGAGTCGATCGTGCGTCATCAACGGAAGCAGCCGCGTCCTTCCAAGTCAGCTTGTACACCGGGCTCGACGGCGCCGCCAATTCCAAGCGCATCAACGTGTCCGCAGGTGAGGCGAGACCATATCTCTGTAGTTGATGCGGACCGTCCGCCATTACCTTTGGGGTCGCGCGCCACACAGAGGCCGCCGAAACGGAGCGAAGAATCGCCCGAGCAAACGAATAGTGAATCGCAAAATAGGGATACACCCGAAGCAAGTCGCGCACGGGGTAGGTCAGCCACAGCGTGGTGAGCGTAGGATGGGTCCTCAGCACCCGAACTAGGACCTTTGCAAAAAGGTCACGCACCAGCCCATGACGGTCAAGCCTGGCCAGGCGCCAATAGTCAGAGAGTATTCCCAAAGCGTCACCTACCAGACAATTGCCAGGCTCCGAGTACAGAAACCACGTGGAGAATAGATAACCACGCGCGGGCCATGCAAATGCGAAGAACCCGCTCTCGACCGGAAGCCATGCATCCAGGGGCCAATTGCAGTACGTGGTGGCATCTGCCCACACCCCGCCGTACTTGCTCAGCACTTGCAGACGAACAAAATCCGAGAGTTGCGTGGGCGACAGTTTGCGAGTCCAAGCTGGCATCACCACGTAGCTCGCCAGGTTGGCCTCATCCAGCAATATCACCTCCCAGCCCGGGTTTTGGCGAACCCAGGACTCGTAACATGCACCGACAACCCTCGGAGCACGTTCCAGGCCCTGCGACCACATGAAAAAAATGCGACGGACTCGCTGCTCCATCACCATACCTCCGCGACCCGGTCAGACAGCGAGTTCACCATCTCAAGAACCCGCGCGCAGCTCTTCCCATCCCGCCTTGAGCAGAGATCTTCTAGCGACGACCTTCGCGCCGCCTCCCAGCGGTCCTCGCCTTGCGAGAACAACGCCAACGCTTCGATCACAGCCTCCCAATCATCACATATCGGACCAGGGGTGAGGGACGCATCCCCGTATCCAGCGGCCAACTCACGCTCCTGCTGACGATACGCCGACAGATCGAACGGGGCAAACACAATGGGCCGGCCGGTCAGGAGGAAATCAACAAAAACACTGGAGTAGTCCGTGATAAGCACATCCATATCACACAAGATCATATTGACATCCGGACCATCGGCAGGAGGCGCGTTAACGCGAATTCGGTCATGGATACGCTCAGCAGCACTCAAAGTGTTCGGATGGAGGCGCACGTGCAGTACGGCGTTCAGCTGCTTCAAGCCCTCCGTGATGACTCTCAGATTTTCGCGGATCATCGTTAGCGGTAGCAGCGGATCCAGATCTCGGAACGTCGGGGCATAGAGAATATTGAGGGGCGCACCCGAAGACAGCCGGCCCTGCTGTCTCACCAGAATGTCGGCTCGCGGATAACCCGTTACGAAGATTCGAGACCGCTCCACGCTGAACGCACTGCGCAAATGCTCTGCCTCCATGTCCGAACCTGCAATATACCCCATCGCCGGCCAGCCGCGATGAAATGGAAAGATTCGCGATAGCAGGCCAGGCGTTCGATCCCGAGTCTCCAGGAGACGGCTATTGCACCCAATCTGCTTGATCAGTGCGGCCCCGTGCCAAAGATTTACAACCCGCGGCGGACACACGTATCGGTTGACATCATCCACACCATTCGCGATTATCGCCAATTCAGCAGTAGCCGTAAGCCAGTAGCCCGCCAATGAGTAGGCTCGAACGGCTCGCAGGCCCGCAATCTCGGCCTCAGCGACCGCCGAGCTACTCGTGGCTACCCAGATGCACTCCACCGATGGATCCGCTCTGGACACATACTCCGCAAAATGCCGAGGATTGTCCGCGTAGCGCCTCCCCTGCCATGCGCCGAAAACCCATCGGCGACGCCGTCGCGGTGTCAACCGAGTGAGCCAGAACAGCGGAAGGTTCAGCAAATAGATCACGGCCTTCAAGCAGTCGTGCAAGCGCAGCAAAGAATCTTTTCGCAAGGCCGTCATGTCCCCGTCTTTCCGCGTACATTTCGCGATCGAGCCCACCTGCGCCCGCCATTGATCGACCGAACCGTCACAACTCCGGATACTCGGGAGGAGGCGTCAGCACCGATAACGCAGGCCAACGTGAGCGGAATCCAGAGCATAGCATTATATACGATAGTGAGCACGGCCGCCATCAGACCGACCGCCAAACAGAACAGTTGCGCACAGCGCACATCGGAGCTAGACCAATTCAAGGTCCGGCCGCGTCGAAGGCCCCCAAGGAGGTTCGCAACATATACGCCAATAGCGAAGAGGCCGAAAATGCCTCCTATCGCCACGATCTCCAAATACGTGTTATGGGCACCTTTATCGATTCCGATGTTCGCATATAGCATTCCCTGCAGGTTGTTGGGGCCTACTCCGACAAGCGGGTTCATAGCAATGATCGTTAACGTGCCGAGTAGCAGATCCGCGCGCTCCACGCCAGAACCATCAACTGTCCCTACGTCCGCCCCAACGAGGAGGTACTCCGCTCCGCGACCTAGGTCCCAAAAGCGCGCGTCCACATACATCTGCACATTAGGCGGCAGCGAGCCATAAAGGATAATGGCCAACAAGGCCGCCACGGGGAGCAAGAAGATCATCCTGACCGAACTTATCCGATGCCTCCTCGTCCCCGCACTTGCTGACGCCAACAGCAAAACAGCCGCCACGATCATGCCCATGCGTGACAATGTGGCGGCCACCCCGACAAACAGTGCAAGTCTGGCCGCGAGTCGGAGAGGCCGTGATACCACAACTGCGGTGAATGCGACGCCGGCCGTCATCATCATCGCGGCGAAGTTGGGATCGGCTTTGAGGCCGCTCGCTCGAAGAAGGCCGCTATCGGTCAGTCGGCGGGAAAGCAGCTCGTCGGGAACGTTCATGAGCGGAACCACGCCCAAGACCTGACCCAGCGCCAACATTGAGGTAACAACAGCGCAGAAGCACCACACCCTCCCAAACGTCTGAACGGGCCGAGGCATATCGAGGAGCGCTGCATACAAGACTAGTGCGGCGATTGCATTCAGGATCAAAGCAAACAGATCGCTCGCCAACGTCGGCGCGGGTTGGCCGCCGAGGCCCGCAGCAACCACGTATGCAAGAGAGAGCGCGGCCGCCGTGGCTGCGATAGCGCTTGACCACCGCAAGCGTCGCAAAAGGATCGCACCTAAAGGCAACACGACGATGGCTGTTACCTTCTGAACTGACAACACGAGATCACCCACGGTGGCCAGAGTTACGTCCACAAACTGGCTGCCGACGTAGGCAACGACCACGGCCACCGCTCCGACGGAAGCCGGGCTGGTGGTCGCCGCACTCGGAGTGTACCGACGCCCACGGATTTCAACGTCCGATATAGCCATGACCTCGACCCCTCGCGACGGAAAACCGAAATCGCGCAAGACTCATGTCGCCGGACGCCGCCGCGACAACGCTGCCGATACTCGGCCTCAGAACGGCCAATGCAGCAGACAGCGGGCCGTAGCCATGCCGTCGAAGAACTGTCCCCATTCCGAATCCATACCGAAGGCCGAGGGACGAAGCCTGCCGGAACTGCACATCCTCCGGACTCGGGTGAGAGACATGCACAAGGGGATCATACACCGCCAACGCTCCCTTTTCGAGACCTCTCAGAACGTACTCGGTTTCCTCGCCGGAGCCCGCTTCCGTTCCACTGCCCACTCCGATACCCTCGTCGAACTCACCAATTTGCCGGGCGGTGGTGGCACGCACGAACAGACCGGGCGACACAGCCGTATGCCAAACGGTTCTCCGGTCGATTCGTCCAGCCTTGCGTGGATATCTAAGCATCGTGCCCGTTGATGTCACCACCCGGCCACAGAGAATCCCTAGGTCGGCATTCGAACTGAACTGATTGACCACTCGCGAGAGCGTTCCCGGATGATACCAGCAATCGTCGTCGGGGAAGCCAATGATGTCCCCCGTCACCAAACGCAGACCGACATTGCGCGCTCGTGACAAACCGGGGGCACTGGGCACGACGAGTGCTTCGGTGACACCGAGTCTCGCCACCATCGATTCGACAGCACCGACATCGCGCTGTTCTACGATGATCACCTGGTGGACCGGAGTCCGCTGGCGGGCCACATTTACCAGGAATCGCTCCAGGAACTCCGGACGCAACATACTCCCGACCACGAGCGACACTCGTAACGGGCTGGCCGGTCCCGTGCCCATGGAGACGTTCATCTTAGACCACCTCCTCGAGCACTGAGTTGACTCGGTCGGCGACATCGTCCCAGTCATATTTGTCGATGGTAGGCGGCCGCCGGAACGGCTGCGTGCAGGCTAATCGCATGGCTGCCGCGAAATCTCCGCTGGAATTGGCGTCCTCGACACCGAACTGCGTCCCTTCGCATATCTCTCGGACCGCCGCCGCCCCCGAGTAGAAAATCACCTTTCCGCCGGTCTTCAGCGCCTCGACCACAGGCAGTCCAAACCCTTCCAAGATCGACGGAAAGAGAAGGGCCTCGCAGCCCGCGTAGAGCCTCGCCAGTCGATCGTCGGGCACATTGGCATGAACCTTCACGCGATCGCCCAACCCGACCGTCTCCGTCATCGCGTCGGCAGCCTCAGTATCGGAAGTGACTACCACCAGCAGATGCTCAGGAAACTCCTTCATGGCCTGGAATGCGGGCATCGGGTTCTTATGAGGCTTGAAGTTGCCGACATATAGAAAGTACGGCCTATCGAGACGCAGCGGCGTCACCAGCTCTGCGTCGAAAATCGAAGAACAACCGTTTCCAGCATTCACCACCCGAATTTTGTCATCTGACAACCATTCTTTGATCGCGTTCGCCGATGACTCCGAGACGGTGATGGCCACACCCGTTCGTTTTACCGCGGGCCGCACAACTCGCTGATAGTAGAGGCGATTGCGAAGGCCGCGTGGATCAGTGGGACCATGTAGGTGGATGAGATCATGGATGGTGAGCAGTTGGCGGCAGTTCGATAGTTCGGCATAGTACCCGGGGCTATAGACGAGGCCACCTTCGCTCGAACGGGCCCGATCCCGCCGAACGAGGTCCTGAATGCTTCCCAGCTTGTGCCGGGTAGCCAGCGGCGACCAGGGCTGCCGGATCCTCGGGATCACTTCGCCCGCGTAGCGTGCAATGCCGTGGGCACCGCCATACCGAGTATCGACGATCAAAGGTAGGGTCACGCTTACCTCTCCCTCTCCGCATGGCTGCATCTTTTCTCCGCAACAACCGACGAGCCGCAGGTATCGGACACCCACTCTTGAACCTCCGCAATGAAGCGCTCCCGCGAGAACCGCCGCGTGCGTTCCCTAAGTGCAGCTCTGTCGACGCTGTCGATCACGTGTGCCGCTGCGAGAACATCGACAGTCGACTCGATGGCTATGGACTGGCCACCACGACAGGCCTCCACACTCTCACGGGCGCCGCCTGTCGCGTTAACGATCACCGGCGTGCCACAGGCCATCGCCTCGACCGGCATAATACCGAAATCTTCGATAGGCGGGAAGACATAGGCATATGCATTCTGATATAGCGCGAACAGCAACGCGCTGGACGGCGACTCCACAAATTGGACCGGCACAGCGGCGATCGCTGCTCGCTCGGCGAGATTCCCGCGCTCGGGTCCGGCGCCAGCAAGGACCACAGGCAGGCCTAGGCGCTCGCCTATTTCAATCACGACTTCGAGACGCTTGTAGGAGACAAATCGGGATGCTCCCAGTAGATAAGGTTGCGGAAGTCGAGTAAATGTTGCTTCTTCGCTGGCCGATAGTCGATCGGCCCAGCTCTCCACCGCGAGAATCCGTGCCACGTCGACCGGCGGATAGATGACCGACGCATCGATTCCCCAGGAACGGCGGATTCGTTCCCGAATATATCCGCTGTTCCCGGCGACCGAGGTGAGCTCGGCCGCCCGCTGGCGATCCAGTCTGCGCAGGCCGCGCGAGGCCGCGCGAGCGACGGCACTATTGCCGCGTCCGTCGATCTCAGGAGTCCAGATGTATCTTGCCGGAGTATGCACGTACGCCAACTTCGGGAGCACAGGCTGGCGAGGAACCCGTACATGGTGAGCAAAGAGATGGCTGCTCGCCATCACCCAGTCGTAATCGTGGTCGCCGCGGACGAACCGCCACGTCGCCGGCATCGCCGGGAGCGCCGCGACCCGGCTGCGTCGCAGAGGGGTATGGGCCAGCCAACTCTGTCTAGCGTGTGGGAATCGCTTGAGATCATTGTTCCACAGAACCCACAGGTCGGAATCTGGGAATGCCTCGGACATCGCGTGGACGACATTTTCAGATCCGCCTCGTTCAGCCAACCACTCGTGAACAATCAGCCCACCCATTGGCGGTCGCCTCCGATCCGCTTCGGGTCAGAACCGGAAAGCGGGCGCCGGCTCGCATCCGTTTGGTCATGCGCTTCCCGGCTTCGGCGAGAGACTATGAGTCTGTTCACCAGGCGGCTCCCGGACGGATGACAACACCCACGGTCTTGAGAACAATCATGATGTCGCCGATCAGAGACCAGTTCTCGACGTAGCGGAGATCCAGCCGGATGCTCTCCTCCATCGACAGCTCTGACCGACCGTTGACCTGCCACAGACCGGTGATTCCCGGCTTGATCAGCAGTCGGCGGTGATGAATGTCGCTGTACTCAGCCACTTCGCGCGCAACCTGCGGACGAGGACCGACCACGCTCATCCCGCCCCGCAGCACGCTCCAGAATTGGGGCAGTTCGTCGAGCGAGTACTTGCGAAGGAACTTCCCTATCGGAGTGATGCGGGGATCGTCCTCCAGTTTGAAGAGCAGCGCCGCGCCGCCGTTCGCCTCGATCAGGGCGTCGATCTTCGCCTCCGCATCGGTACACATCGTGCGGAACTTGTGGATGGTGAACGGCTCACCATGGCGCCCCACCCGCTGCTGACGGAAGAATATCGGACCACCGTCGTCCTGCTTGATGAGGACCCCCACGACGAAGAAGACCGGGAGCAACAAGAGCAGCGCGAAGACCGAGAAGACGATATCGAACGCCCGCTTCATCGCCATCTTCGCGCCGCTGAAGCGCGGCAGATCGACATGCACGAACGACAACCCGTCGGTCGCCCGGATCTGCATCCGCGGACCGGCCACATCGACCAGCCTGGGCACGAACATCATCTGGATCGGACGATTCTCCAGCCGCCATGCGATCTGGCGGATCTGGGCCCGGTCAAGGCCTTCGGTCAGAATGACCGCGCCGTAGCGTCCGCGCTCCAACGCGTGCTCGAAGCCAGCTGTGTCGAGACAGCGAATGGCCGGCCCGGTCGACGTGGTGCGTCGGGACCCATCGGTCAGGTGCATCGCCGCCGGCTGATATCCGATGCTGAGGTCTCGGTGAAGCTGCGCGACGACGTCCGCGACAGCCTCCGCGTTTCCAGCCACGAGCGTGGGCGTAAGGGCCCGGCCGCGACGTCTCAGCCGATGCAGCAGCTTGCGAAGCGACCAGCGCTCCAGCACAAGGAGGCAGATGCCCAGCGGGAGCGTGCTGACGAACAGGGCACGGGAGGGGGACGACTCAAACAGGTACGAGAGAATCGCCAGGCCACCGAAGAGTGCCAGGCTCGCGACGATCACGCGGCGGTACTCCTGGAGGCCGCTGCCGATCATTTCGCGTTCGCGCGTCCCGATCGCGCCCAATGTGATCACCCACGCCGGTGTCAACAGCAGGGCGAGCCAACCGTAGTTGAGGAATTCGGCGCCCTTGAGCGGCTGACCGACCGTGAAGAGGAGGCCGAAGCTCGCGAGGATGGCGAGCGACACGGCCGCGGTGTCGCCGGCCAGCAGCAGGCGCCGGTACTTGACGTACCAACTGGGAGCGGACTGCTCAGTGACGGCCGCGGAGGCGACCCAGGGTGAAACATCTACCCAACGTGGAGAATCTTCTTGAACTGTGCGAATGGGGGTGGTCGCACTCGACATACGAGTTCCTTCGAGGGCCTTGGGGGTGGCGGGCGTGTGGCTAGTCTCGCATATCAAGGGCAGTGGACAAAATGTGGCAAACTTAGCTCAACTAGGGGATTCGATGCTTCAGCTCAACCACGGGACCCGGACGACTCTCCCCGGTTGCGCCTTCGGACGAGCGCCGATGAAGGGAAGAAGTGCTTGTCGTAAGCACATTCCGCCGCTGACCGATGACGGCCAACTAGAAGCATTTGGGCCTGACTACGCTACGAGAAGTCAGGCCCAAATGCCTATTCTTAGTTTCACTCAGTTAAAAGTCGATCAGCCGTTCGCGAGCGCCGCCTGAGCCGCCGCCAACCGGGCGATCGGCACCCGGAACGGCGAGCAGGACACGTAGTTCAGGCCCGACCGCTGGCAGAAGTCGATGGACGACGGGTCGCCGCCGTGCTCACCGCAGATGCCGAGCTTGATGTCCGGGTTGGTCTGCCGTCCCAGCTTCACCGCGGTCTCCACCAGCTTGCCGACGCCGACCTGGTCGAGCCGAGCGAACGGGTCGTTCTCGTAGATCTTCTTCTCGTAGTACGACTCCAGGAACTTGCCGGCGTCGTCCCGGCTGAAGCCGAACGTCATCTGGGTCAGGTCGTTGGTGCCGAAGGAGAAGAACTGGGCCTCGGTCGCGATCTCATCGGCGGTGAGCGCCGCCCGCGGGATCTCGATCATCGTGCCGACCAGGTACTTCAGATCGACGCCGGACTCGGCGATGATCGCGTCCGCGGTGTCGGTGACGATCTTCTTGACGAACGCCAGCTCCTTCACCTCGCCGACCAACGGGATCATGATCTCGGGCACCAGATCCCACTCCGGGTGCCGCTTCTGGACGTTGATCGCCGCCTCGATGATGGCCCGGGTCTGCATGGCGCCGATCTCGGGGTAGGTGACGTCGAGCCGGCAGCCGCGGTGGCCCATCATCGGGTTGAACTCGTGCAGCGACTCGATCACCGCCTCCAGCGCGATCGTCTCCATGTTCATCTGCCGGGCCAGCGCGACCACGTCCGAATGCTCGTGCGGCAGGAACTCGTGCAGCGGCGGGTCGAGCAGCCGAATGGTGACCGGGTAGCCCCCCATAGCCTCGTAGATGCCCTCGAAGTCGCCGCGCTGCATCGGCAGCAGCTTGGCCAGTGCGGACTCGCGCTGTTCGACGCTCTTGGAGACGATCATCTCGCGGATCGCCGAGATCCGGTCGGGCTCGAAGAACATGTGCTCGGTACGGCACAGGCCGATGCCCTCGGCACCGAAGTCGCGGGCCTGCTGAGCATCCAGCGGGGTGTCGGCGTTGGTGCGCACCTTCATCGTGCGGTATTCGTCGGCCCACTCCATGATCCGGCCGAAGTAGCCGCCGATCTCGGCCGGCACCGTCTTGATGGCCTCGCCGTAGACGTTGCCGGTGGACCCGTCCAGCGAGATCCAGTCACCCTCGTTGTAGGTGTTGCCGCCGAGGCTGAAGCTCTTCACCCCGAAGGTGATGTCGCCCAGACCTGACACACAGCAGGTGCCCATGCCACGAGCCACCACGGCCGCGTGCGAGGTCATTCCGCCGCGTGCGGTCAGAATGCCCTTCGCGTAGTGCATGCCCTCGATGTCCTCCGGCGTGGTCTCCAATCGGACCAGCACGACGTCTTCGCCGCGCTTGCCCCGCTCGGCTGCCTCTTCGGAGGTGAACACGACCTGGCCACAGGCCGCGCCGGGCGACGCCGGCAGACCCTTGCCGATCGGGGTCGCGCCAGCCAGGTCGGCCTGGTCGAACTGCGGGTGCAGCAGCGCGTCGATCTGCTTGGGATCAATCATCGACACCGCCTTCTTGGAGTCGATCATCCCTTCGTCCACCAAGTCGCAAGCGATCTTGAAGGCCGCGGCCGCGGTGCGCTTGCCGTTGCGGGTCTGGAGCATGAAGAGCTTGCCCTCTTCGATGGTGAACTCCATGTCCTGCATGTCCCGGTAGTGGTTCTCCAGTCGGGTGACGATCTCCTGGAACTCGTCGTACAACCCCGGGTTCTGCGCCTTCAGCTGATCGATGGTGAGCGGCGTCCGGATGCCGGCGACGACGTCCTCGCCCTGGGCGTTCATCAGGTATTCGCCGTACAGGCCGGGCTCGCCGGTGGCCGGGTTGCGCGAGAACGCCACACCGGTGCCGGAGGTGTCGCCCAGGTTGCCGAACACCATCGACTGAACGTTGACCGCGGTCCCCCAGTCGGACGGGATGTCGTTGAGCCGGCGGTAGTAGACCGCACGCGGGTTGTCCCACGAGCGGAACACCGCGCGGATGGCGCCGAACAGCTGCTCGATCGGGTCGGACGGGAAGTCGGAGCCGATCTTGGTCTTGTACTCCTCCTTGAACTGGCGGGCCAGTTCCTTCAGATCGTCGGCGTCTAGCTCCAGGTCGTCCTTGACTCCCTTGCGCTCCTTCATCTCGTCGATGAGTTCCTCGAAGTACGCCTTGCCGACCTCCATGACGACATCGGAGTACATCTGGATGAAACGGCGGTAAGAATCGTAGACGAAGCGCGGGTTGCCGGTCTTGGCGGCGAAGGCCGCGACCACGTCCTCGTTCATGCCGAGGTTGAGAATGGTGTCCATCATTCCCGGCATGGACGCCCGCGAACCCGACCGCACCGACACCAGCAGCGGGTTCTCCGGGTCGCCGAACTTCTTGCCGGTCAGCTCTTCGAGCTTGCCGATGTAGTCGACGATCTGTTCGCGGATGTCGTCGCCGATCTTCTCTCCGTCAGCGTAGTAGCGGGTACAGGCCTCGGTGCTGATGGTGAAACCCTGCGGCACGGGCATGCCCAGCCCGGTCATCTCGGCGAGGTTGGCACCTTTGCCGCCGAGCAGGTTCCGCATCGAACCGTCACCCTCGCTGAACTCGTAGACATACTTGGTCATCGTGTGATGAATCTCCTTCGGATGCTCCATTGCATGGGACGCCAACGACGGCGGCTCCGGGTGCCGGTGCCCGACGGAGCGTGGTCCGGGAACCGGTCGACCGAACCAACCGTACCGAGTCCGGCGGCACCATGGGTACAGAGTCGATGATCGGACGCCCGTGTCTGCCCGTTGAGAGCAGACGCTTGTCGATCGAGACCGCAACGCGGACGCCATGATTCGACGGACTCCCGACTCGTGGGAACGGGACGACGTGCCTCCGAAAATGGTTACCTGGCCTCATGAACGATTCCTCCGGACAGCGGCCCGACCCGGTCACCGAGATCCTGCTGATCCAGGCCGGGGATCTCGTCCCTCCGGTGGCGATCCTGGACGATGTGGCCGGGTCGCTCAGCCGTGCGGTGGCGGCCCGCGGCTACCAGCCTCGGGTGTGGTGCGACGACGTGCGCGCCGAGCAGCAGGTGCCCGTGGCGTGGCGGCGTGCCACCCCGGATGAGGCGGTGACCGGAGCTCGGACGGTGCTGTGGCGGCTCCCGCGGGCAGTGAGCGCCGTGCAGGAGTACGCCGAGCTGATCGCTGCCACTTCCGATCCGGACGTCCGAGTGATCTCCGCAGAGCGGGACAAGCAACTCTCACGGTCGATGAACACTGCTCTGGCCAGGTGTTTCGGCTCGGTGTCCGCCTCACTGGGGCACCGCAAGGCGCGCGCCTTGCTGGCCTCGGACCCGATCCGGCGAGCGCCCTCCTGGCCCCAGACGGCCCGCGTGGAGTCACTCGGCCTGGACGTCGTGGCCCACGGCGCGACGTTCGGCAGCAATCGGCTGGACCACGGAACGGCCCTGTTGGCCGGCTGCCTCGATCGGCTGCCGGACGCCGCCACGGCGATCGATCTGGGCTGCGGCAGCGGGATCCTGGCCGCACTGCTGGCCCGCCGCGGGATGCGGGTGCACGCCGTCGATGTGGCCTGGAGCGGGACCGATGCGAGCCGGCTGACCGCGGAGGCCAACGACCTGTCCGTCGAGGTCATCCGCCGGGACGGCTTGCGCGGCTGGGACGAACCGGTCGAGATGGTCGTGACCAACCCGCCCTTCCACGTCCGGGCGGCCAAGGACACCTCGCCGACCCGTGCGCTGTTCGCCCAGGCCGGGGAGATCCTGACCGAGGGCGGCGAACTGTGGTGCGTCTACAACGCGCACCTGCCCTACCTGCCCTGGCTGCGCGGAAGGGTGGGCCCGACGCGGATCATGGCCCGCGACCGGGCCTATCTCGTCACCCGGAGCATTCGCACTGAGCGGACCCGGCACGGTCCTCGACATCCGACCCAAATTTGAGATCGAGGGCGACGAAAGCGCACACTGGTCGCCTGGCCGCGGGGGGCTGGATTTCGGGAGGACGCCAAGTTCCGGACATGCGTCCGGGATCCGAAAACGTGAACCCGGAGAACCCGACGTGATCCCCCACACCGTCCCACGCCCCTCGTCCCGGTCTGCCCGTCGCACCTGGCCGCAGTTCCTGGCGTTCATCCTGACCGCAGCTTTGCTGCTTGCCGGGGCCGTCCCGAACAACTCAGAGGCCGCCGACTCCAAGACTCTCGTGCTCGAGACACACACGTCCGTTTGGGCGAGGATCGGCCCCAGCCGCACCACCCAGATCGCGGACGTGACCGTCACCGTCCCCGGCACCGCGGTGGAATTCGGCCTTCAGTTCCGGGCGAAGACGAAGGCAACCGGCTATCGCGCGAAGCTCGCCATCGCGGCGAACGGCGACGTCTCGGCAGCCTTCAGCCGGGTCTCCTCCGGCAACGAAACGACCCTGTCGAGTGCCATTCCGCTGGGCTTCTCGGTTCAGCCGAGCGAGCGGATTCACCTCGAAGCCACCGTCGCCGCCAAGAAGGCCGTGCGGCTCTATCTGCGCGCCTGGAAGGACGGCAGCAACAAACCGAGCGGGTGGCTGGTGGCCGCCAAGGACTCCTCGACCGAACGGATCTCGGGCAAGGGCGCGCTCTACCTGTGGGCGCGGACGCCGTCCGGCAGCCCATCCAGTTCACTCGGCTACAGCGTGAACTCCGTCACCGCCTTCTCGCTGGCGGAGGCCACCGAGGTGGGAATGGCGACAGCATCGAACCCCAAGGCGGCGGGCGGCGAGACGTTCGGCATCGCGGTGATCGGGGACACCCAAGACGAGACCGACTCGGCCTCTGACCGACGTTTCCCCAACCGCACAGCCTGGCTGGCCGCGAACAAGGACGCGCTCGGCCTGCGCTACGTGCTGCACACCGGCGACATGGTGAACTGGGGCTGGTTGGTCCCCTCGCAGTACGCCACCGCGACGGCCGCCATGAGCAACCTGACCAAGGCCGGCGTTCCCTTCTCGCTCGCGGTCGGAAACCACGACACCCGCGCCGTGGGCTGGGACGGGGTCCAAGGCTCCCGCGGCTACGGAGGCTCCGCCTACGTCGGCAACCCGGAATGCGTGGAGCGGCTCGGCGCGAAAGCCTGCAACACCAGCCTCCTGGTGCGCCAGACCGCCGAGTTCAACAAAAGCTTCCCGTTGAGCAGCATGATCGCCAAGGTCGGTGGCGTGTTCGAACCCGGCAAAGTAGACAACGCCTGGACGAGCTTCACCGTCAAAGACACCAAATGGCTGGTGCTGAACCTCGAATTCGCCCCACGCCGGGCGGCGGTGCAATGGGGACGCAAAGTGGTCGCGAACCATCCCGACCACAACGTGATCATCATCACCCACTACTATCTCAACAGTGGCGGAAAGATCTCGAGCAGCAACGCCGGCTACGGAGAGACGAGTGGACAATACATCTACGATCAGATCGTCTCCAAGTACTCCAACGTGAAGATCGTCGCCTGCGGCCACACCGGAAAATACACCAGTCGGACCGACACCATCCACGGCAACACCGTCGTGTCCTACCTCGGCGACAAGCTGGGTGGCGCCGACAACCCCGTCCGGGTGCTGACCATCGACACCGCCACGGGCCGCGTCGACAACACGGTCTACAGTGCCGTCGCCGGCGGCCGCGCGACCGAGTACAGCAGCGGGCACGACACCATCACCATCGTCCGGTGACCCGGCTCGTTTGACACCCCTTGCCACACGTCCGACGATGGCAGTCAGCCAAGCGAAAGGGACGGTGTGCACGCGTTCACGCTGAATAACTGTGAGTTGGGCGTCGCCACCGCAGCCACCCAGATCGAGGGCGGCCACGCCGCCACCAACTGGCACCGCTGGGCCAGCGAACCGGGGCGGATCAAGGACGGCTCGACCCCGGCCCGTGCCTGCGACCACTGGAACCGGGTGCCGCAAGACATCGAACTGCTGAAGGAGCTCAACGTCCAGCACTACCGGCTCGGCTTGGAGTGGGCTCGCATCGAGCCCGCGCCCGGCGAGTTCGACTCCTCCGCGATCGACCACTACCGCGACGAGTTGGGCAGCCTGGTCGATGCGGGCATCAAGCCCCTGGTCACCTTGCATCACTTCAACAATCCGGCCTGGTTCGAAGATGCCGACGCCTTCCTCAACGCCGAAGGCACGAACGTCTTCCAGCGGTACACGCAACGAATATTGTCGGCGCTCGGTGACCTGGTGAACGAGTGGATCACCATCAACGAACCGAACATCTACGCGACACATGCCTACTACTTCGGCGTCTGGCCCCCCGGCCTCCGCTCGCTGAAGACGCTCACCCAGGTCTATACCAATTTGGCCGCCGCGCACATCGATGCCTACCGGCTGATCCACGAACTGCAGCCGGACGCCCGTGTTGGGGTCGCCCAGCACCTGCGGGTGTTCCGTCCGCGCATCGCGTGGCATCCCGGCCACTGGGCGTCCGCGCAGACCATGGAATGGCTGTTCCAGCGGGTGATCACCAAGGCCATGTGCAAGGGCCGCTTCTTGGCGCCGCTGTCCCAGCCGGCCGGCATCCACCCCGGCCACTACTACGACTTTCACGGCATCAACTACTACTCGCGCAGCACCGTCAGCCGGCTGGACGACGGCGTGGGCGCCGACGTCCCGATCAACGACCTCGGTTGGGAGATCTACCCCCAAGGTCTGATCGAGGTGGCCAGCTGGCTGCACAATGCCCATCCCGGTCCGCTCTATGTGACCGAGAACGGCACTGCGAACTCCGACGACGGATTCCGCAGCCGATTCATCCACGAGCACTTGGCCGGGATCGCGGCGTCCGACCTGCCCATCGAGCGCTACTACCACTGGTCCTTCATGGACAACTGGGAATGGCTGGAGGGCGAGTCGGCACGATTCGGGCTGATCGGCGTCGACTACGAGACCCAGGAACGCACCATGCGCGAATCCGGACGGTTCTTCTCCGAGATCGCCGCCCACCGCCAGGTCACCGAAGAGATGTACCAGCGTTATGTCGCGCACCAGATCTACTCGCGCAATACCCCGCCCCGCTGAGCCCGCGTACCGCCCGCGATCACTTCCGGCCCGTGGTGGTCGCGACGACCCGGTCCTTCCTCGCCGGCTCGGGGTCACCGTTCGGCGGACGAGAATCCGGGCCACTCGGCCGAACCACCCGGACCACCGATGAGACGACACTGTTTCCGTCCGGATCGGACGCCGTGACCTGATACTCGGGGTTCGACAACTCCCCCGGCGTCACTTCGTCATCGGTGAACGACATCGTCGATCGCTTCCAGAACGGCACCGAGACCGTTTGGGTGTCGATCACCGTGCCGTCCCTGCTGAGTGCGTAGCTCAGCGTCAGATCGTCCCGGTCCCACAGCTGGTTCCACTCCAGGACGACGCGTCCATCGGGCTGAGGCGTGGCAGTCAGGACGAGTCCCGAGTCATCTTCGGCGGGCCCGACCTTGTTCGGCGCCACGGTCGAGATGGCGAACCGCACGAGGCCTTCCTGAGCCACCCCGCCGGCCTTCGGGAACTCGCCGCCGAGCGCGAGATAGGTGCCATTACCCACGATCGACCATGCTCCTTGAAACATGCCTGTGTATGTGCCCGCCGAGATGTGCGGGAACCAATTCAGCAACGACGGCGCCGGCTTGCCCTTGAAATCGGTGTAGGTCTTGGCCGACTTCTGCGTGTTCTTGGCGACGGTGCCCTCGGCCGTCTTGGTCACCGCGATCCCCCGGTACCAGGCGCTACGCAATTGGGAGTTGTCGCTGGTGTCGGGAAAACCGCCGATGTTGGAGCAATAGTGCGCGTGTCCGACGCTGTAGACCACATCGCCGATCGGCACTACGCCGTAGGCGTCGCCATGACAGTCCTGCAACCAGCGGAGAGTGCCGTCCGTGCTCGATGCCGCGTAGACGCCCTCGAAGTTCCCCGTGCCATAGGTGTAGGCGCCGGCATACACGGTGCTGCCGTCGGTGGCCAGGGCCAGAATGGCAGATGCCTTGCCGCCGTTCTTCACCACCTTGTTGACCTTCCAGGTCTTGGTCTTGCCAGTGGTGGGACTGACTGCGCCCGAGCCGGACGCCTTCGTGGAGTTCAGCTTGGTGAATGAGCCGCCGACCACCAGCAGCTTGCTGCCGGAGGTCAGCAGCAGCGCCTTGACCGTCCGATTGGCACTGGCCTTCCAGGCAGTGAGCTTGCCCGAACCCGCATTGACCGCCGCCAGACGGGTGCGCTTCTTACCACCGGCAGAAGTAAAGGTGCCGCCGGCGAAGACCGTCGTGGAATTCACCGCAAGGGCGTTGACGGAGCCGTTGAACGACGCCTTCGGCGTCCGCAAGGCACCCGTCGACGGATCCAATGCCGCGAAGTGGCCACGGGCCGTCGTCCCCGCCATGGTGAAGTCCCCGCCGACATAGAGGACCTTCTTGTCGGCGGACACCGCCAACGCTTTCACCGGCCCGTTGAACGCACCGGGCGCGAACGTCGTCTTCAACTCACCGGTGGTGAGGTCATAGGCAAGCAGATTCCCACGCGGGGTCTCCTGGCTGCCTGTCGGCGCGCCGGCAGGCCGGGCCGCGGTGAACTCCCCGCCGGCGAAGACGGTGTTGCCGATCATCACCTGGGTCCACACCACACCGTCGATCTGCACGGTCGGCAGCGCGTCGGCGGTCACCATGCGTGCAGTGCGATCGCGCACCGGCGGAACCTTCGCCGTCGCCGCGTCGGATGCGACCACCGCGACGGACATCAGGACGGACCCGAGAACGATCGGTGCGACCCACCTCCGTCCGGTGGGCGGCGTGCGGACAGCACCCTTTCGAGGCATGGTCACTTCCCCTCGGACGTAAGTTCCACAACGCGGCAGTGCGTCGGACCCGGCCACCAGAACTCTTCGACCGTTATTTAGTCAGGCTAACATGAGCCCTCTTCCGCGGGTCCCTCCGGGTCTCGCTCAGTGCCCGCGCGGCACGACAGGCGTCCGACAACGTGCGACACGATATCGCTGCCAGCCGCCTTGGGGACGAACGTCTGGCCATGCCGTCGTCCGCGCCGATCTACCGAGATCCATCCATCCGCTCTACCCTGAGGCATGGCACCGAGGCCCACGAGTTCATCCGACGCCTTGTTCGCTCGGAACCGCTGGGCGTTCAGCGTCGGCACGCTGGGTCGCGACATGGTCTATGCGCTGGTCAGCCTGTACCTGATCGTCTTCCTCAGCGAGGTACTGAACGCGTCCGACTCATTCGTCTGGTGGGCGGGGTGGCTGATTCTCGGGGCCCGGTTGTTCGACGCCGTGATGGACATCGTGATGGGCTCCATCGTCGACAACACCCGCAGCCGCTGGGGACACTACAAGCCCTGGATCACGGTCGGCGCGCTGGCCTCGGCGGTCTGCACCCTGCTGCTGTTCACCGATCTCGGCCTTCCGGACACCAGCTACGTGATCGCGTTCGCCCTGATCTATCTGCTCTGGGGCCTGACCTGGACGATGAACGACATTCCCTACTGGGCACTGCTGCCGGCCCTCACCCTCGACCAGAAACAACGGGAACGCATCGGCGCACTGGCCAAGATCTTCGCCACCATCGGGCTGTTCAGCGTCGTGGTGGCGATCCTCCCCGTCACCAGCGCGCTCGGCGACGACACCCGTGCCTGGTTCCTGTTCACCGCGGCCGTCGTCGCGATCATGCTGGCCGGGCAGCTGGTCACGCTGTTCGGCGTCCGCGAACCCCGGCTGGCCGTCGAGCAGCCCAAGGTCACCCTGCGCGGCCTGTGGCGGGTGGTGACCGGCAACGATCAGTTGTTGTGGACGGCGATCGCGATGGTGCTGTTCATGACCGGCTACGTCACCACCACCTCGTTCGGCGTCTACTTCTTCAAGTACGCCTACCGGGACGCAGCCATGTACACCCCGTTCGGCGCCGTGCTGGGCGTCGCGCAGCTGACCGGATTCCTGGTCTTCCCACTGTTCCGCCGCCGATTCAGCCGGCGCACGCTCTACACCGGCGCGACCACGACGATGGTGGCGGGCTACCTGCTGTTCTTCTTCTCCCCGATGGACATGGTCTGGATCGGCGCCGCCGGTCTGCTGCTGTTCGTCGGGCAGTCGTTCGTGGTCGTGCTGATGCTGGTCTTTCTGACCGATTGCATCGAGTACGGGCACTGGAAGCTGGGCAACCGCAACGCGGCCGTCACCTTCGCCCTGCAACCGTTCATCAACAAGGTGGGCGCCGCGCTGGGCACCCAGATCGTCAGCGTCGTGGTGGTGCTGTCGGGCATCAACTCCGCCGCCACCCGGGACGACGTGACGCCCGGCGGACTGTTGATGATGCGGATGGCGATGCTGGTGTTGCCGCCGATCCTGATCGTCGCCGGCTACCTCATCTATCGGGCGAAGTACCGCATCGATGAAGAGATGTACGCCCGGATCGTCGATGAGTTGGCCGAGCGCGGCCAGCTCACCAAAGGTCAGGGCAGCAGCAACGACGACAGGTAGGCGCCGTACCCTGACTTCGCCAGCGCGGCCGCCCGCTCGGCGAGCCCCTCGTCGGACAGGAAGCCCTGCCGCCAGGCAGCTTCCTCGGGGCAGCCGACCTGCAGACCCTGCCGGGCCTGGATGGTGCGGACGAAGTTGCTGGCGTCGTTCAGGGAATCGAAGGTTCCGGTGTCCAGCCAGGCGGTCCCCCGCGGCAGGATCGAGACCTGCAGCCTCCGGTCCTCCAGGTAGACCCGGTTGACGTCGGTGATCTCGTACTCGCCGCGCGGCGACGGCGCCAGGTTCTGCGCGATCGGCACCACATCGGAGTCGTAGAAGTACAGACCGGGGACGGCGTAGTGCGATTTGGGCTGCTGCGGCTTCTCCTCGATCGAGACCGCCAGGCCGCTGGCGTCCAGTTCGACCACGCCGTAGGCGGTCGGATCGGCCACCCAGTAGCCGAACACGACCGCGCCATCGACGTCGTTGAAGCGCTTGAGCTGGGTGCCGAGACCCTGGCCGTAGAAGATGTTGTCGCCCAGCACCAGGCAGCAGGCGTCGCCGTCGAGGAAATCGGCGCCGATGGTGAACGCCTGGGCGAGGCCCTTGGGTTCGGGTTGGACGGCGTAGCTGATCGAGATGCCGAACTGTGAGCCGTCGCCGAGCAACCGCTGGAACGCGGCCTGCTCGTGCGGGGTGTTGATCACCAGCACCTCGGAGATGCCCGCAAAGATCAGGGTCGACAAGGGGTAATAGATCATCGGCTTGTCATATACCGGTACTAACTGTTTACTGCTGCCGAGGGTGATGGGGTGGAGCCGAGTGCCGGAGCCACCCGCCAGAATGATGCCGCGCATGCCTGGCATCCTTCCATGAACCAGCGCCGCGCAAAAACGAGCCGGCGAAAACCAATAGGATGCCGACCATGTCGTCGCTTCTCGTCACCGGCGGAGCCGGGTTCATCGGCTGCAATTTCGTCCGGCATGTCCTGGAACACACCGACCACACGGTGACGGTGCTGGACGCCCTCACCTACGCGGGGAATCCGGCCTCGCTCGAGGGGCTGCCCGAAGACCGCTTCCGCCTGGTCGTCGGCTCCGTGTGCGACGGTGCACTCGTCGACCAACTGGTCGCCGCACACGATGTCACCGTGCATTTCGCCGCCGAATCGCACAACGACAACTCGCTCAACGACCCGGCGCCGTTCATTCAGACAAACTTAGTCGGAACCTATCAATTGCTGCAGGCCGTCCGCAGGCACGAGAAGCGCTACCACCACATCTCGACCGACGAGGTGTACGGCGATCTCGAGCTCGACGACCCGGCCAAGTTCACCGAGACCACGCCCTACAACCCGTCCAGCCCCTACAGCTCGACCAAGGCCGGTTCCGACCTGCTGGTCCGGGCCTGGGTTCGCAGCTTCGGCGTCCAGGCGACGATCAGCAACTGCTCCAACAACTACGGTCCCTACCAGCACGTCGAGAAGTTCATCCCGCGGCAGATCACCAACGTGATCGACGGCGTCCGGCCCAAACTGTACGGCGCCGGCCTGAACGTCCGCGACTGGATCCACGTCGACGACCACAACTCGGCAGTCCTCGACATCATCGACCGCGGCCGGATCGGCGAGACCTACCTGATCGGCGCCGACGGCGAGCTGAACAACAAGACCGTAATCGAGCTGATCCTGGAACTGATGGGCCAGCCGGCGGACGCCTATGACCACGTCAACGACCGCCCGGGGCACGATCTGCGCTACGCCATCGACGCCACTCGGCTGCGCACCGAACTCGGCTGGACGCCGCGCTTCCCCGATTTCCGGTCGGGCCTGGCCGACACGATCGACTGGTACCGCGCCAACGAGGCCTGGTGGCGTCCGGTGAAGGCGGCCACCGAAGCCAAGTACGCCACGACGGGCCAGTGATGGCGGAGTTGTCCGTTCGGCAGACCGCGATCCCGGGTCTGCTGGTCATCGAACTGCCGATGCCCGGTGACGCGCGCGGCTGGTTCAAGGAGAACTGGCAGCGGGCGAAGATGACTGCCCTCGGGTTGCCCGATTTCGGCCCGGTGCAGAACAACATGTCGTTCAACGCCGCAGCCGGGAGCACCCGCGGCCTGCACGCCGAGCCCTGGGACAAGCTGATCTCGCTTGCCACCGGACGCATCTTCGGCGCCTGGGTGGACCTCCGGCCGGGGCCTGGCTTCGGCACCTCCGTCACCGTGGAGTTGGGGCCCGACACGGCCGTCTTCGTCCCTCGCGGGGTGGCCAACGGCTATCAGGCGCTGGAGCCGGGCACCGTCTACTCCTATCTGGTCAACGACCACTGGAGCCCCGAGGCTCGGGCTTCATACACCTATCTCAACCTGGCCGACCCGACGGTGGCGATCCCGTGGCCGATCCCTTTGGCCGAGGCCGAGATCTCGGACGCCGACCGCGCCCACCCACTGCTGGGCGACGTGGTCCCGATGCCCGCCAAGCGCACGGTGGTGGTGGGCGCGTCCGGGCAGCTCGGACGCGCACTGCTGGCGACCTGGCCCGACGCGCTGCCGTTGCGGCGTCCGGACTTCGACGTGACGGACCCGGCCAGCTTCGGCGGCGTTCCGTGGAGCCAGGTCGGGCTGATCGTGAACGCGACCGCCTACACCGCGGTCGACGCCGCTGAGACCGACGAGGGACGCCGCGCGGCCTGGGCGGTCAACGTGACCGGTCTGGGACGGCTGGTCAAGACCGCCCGCGCCCACCGGATTCCGTTGCTGCACGTCTCCAGCGACTACGTCTTCGACGGCACCGCCACGTCGCACAGCGAGGACGAGCCGCTCAGCCCGCTCGGCGTGTACGGGCAGACCAAGGCCGCGGGGGACGCGCTGGTCGCGACCCTCCCCCGGCATTGGATCGTCCGGACCAGTTGGGTAATCGGGGACGGCGGCAACTTCGTCCGCACCATGGCGTCGCTGGCCGAGCGCGGGGTGAAACCCAGCGTGGTCGGCGACCAGTTCGGACGGCTCACTTTCACCGCCGATCTGGCCGCCGGGATCGCCCATCTGGTCGGCTCGGACGCGCCCAGCGGGGTCTACAACCTGACCAACGCCGGGCCGGTGATGAGTTGGGCCGCCATCGCGAAGCGGGTCTTCGAGTTGCGAGGACGCCCCGCCTCGGACGTCACCGAGGTGAGCACCGCGGAGTACTTCGCCGGCAAGACGATGGCGCCACGTCCGGTGCACAGCACCCTCGACCTCGCCAAGCTGCAGGCGTCCGGGTTCACCCTGGTGGACGCCGACGAGCGGTTGGTGGCGTACCTCGCGGGCTGATCCGGGCCATGGAGCCCGTCCGGCTTCGCTAACGTGGCCGTCATGGACCTGCACGCCGCACTGGCACGGGTCGGGGTACGGGTGCCGGACATCCTGCTGCCCCGCCCCGGCGTCGATCTCAACGCCTGGGCGGTCGTCGCCTGCGACCAATTCACCAGCCAGCCCGAGTACTGGCAGCAGGTCGCCACGGTTGCCGACGGCAAGCCGTCGACGCTGAACCTGATCTTTCCCGAGGCATACCTGGAAGAACCGGACGCCGACGCCCGGATCGCGTCGATCAATGCCGCGATGCGGCAGTACGTCGCCGACGGCCTGTTCACGACGCACCCGGCCACCATGGTCCTGGTGCGTCGCGAGACCGGCCATGGCGTCGTCCGGTGGGGGCTGATGGTGGCGCTCGACCTGGAGCAGTATTCCTGGGAGCCGGACTCGAGGACATTGATCCGGGCCACCGAAGGCACGATCTTGGACCGGCTGCCACCGCGCGTCCTGGTCCGCGAGGGCGCCGTCCTCGAATTGCCCCACATCATGGTGCTGATCAGCGACGGTGCCCGCGCGGTGATCGAACCGCTGGCCGCCGCCACCTCTCGCCTCACCGAGCTGTACGACACCGACCTGATGCTGGACGGTGGCAGGGTCACCGGCTGGGCAGTGAGCTCGACCAACGATCTGACCGGGGTCGCCCTGGGGCTGGGCCAGCTGCTCGACTCTCTTGACCCGGCAAATCCGCTGCTGTTCGCGATGGGCGACGGCAACCACAGCTTCGCCACCGCGAAGAGCATCTGGGAGAACGTGAAGCCCTCCCTGTCGCCCGACGAACTGGAGAGTCATCCGGCGCGCTACTGCCTGGTGGAGCTGGAGAACATCCACGATGCCGGCCTGGAGTTCGAGCCGATCCATCGGGTGCTCTTTCACACCGACCGCGCGGTGTTCGAGCAGGTCCTGGCTGCTCAATGCCGGGGATTCACCCGATCTGCTGCCTCGTCCAGGGACGAGGTGCTTGCCGCGATCGAGTCCACGGACACCCAACGCTTCGGTTACCTGGACGAGGACGGCTTCGCCGTCTACTCGCTGGATGGCCCGAGTGCGAGCATCGCCGCCGGAACCCTGCAGCGGACGATCGACTCCCTTCTCGACAACCAGCTCGCCGAGGTCGACTACATTCACGGCGCCGACGTCACCGAGGATCTCGGACGCCGTCCGGGCAATCTCGGCCTGCTGCTGCCGCCGGTCTCCAAGGACTCGTTCTTCGCCTCGATCGTCGCCGACGGGGCACTGCCCCGAAAGACCTTCTCGCTCGGCGAGGCACAGGACAAGAGGTACTACCTGGAGGCCCGCCGACTGACCTGACCGCGCTAGGGAAGCGGTTCCCTACGCACAAATGCCCGTTGACATCGACATCTGCGCTGTCGACACTGTCCTCGGCGGGGCCCCCAGACCGTCGTTCGACGATGAACAGATCGGCTGAGAGGGTCTGGCGCAATGAGGGCCATTCGAATCGTTGCCGCAGCGGTGTCCGGCGCCCTGCTCTCGACCATGCTGTCGGCCGCCCCATCGATGGCGGCAGCACCGGACGTCGCACAGTTGGTCTCGCCGGCCGACGGGTCGACGGCGACCGCCGCGGGACTCACACTGTCGGTGCGGCCGAACGATCCCGACGGTGGCGACCTCCAAGTAAGATTCGAGGGGCGCAAGCGAGGCGCCACCGTCCCGGTTCTCGGCGACGCGGATCCATTCACGCTCGTTACGATTCCGGACGTACAGAATTACACCTACAACAATCGCCAGGGAACGATGGTCCAGCAGGCACAGTGGGTGCTTGACACCCGTAGCCAGTTGAACACGGCCATGGTGGTCGGGTTGGGCGATCTGGTCAGCGAGGAAGACAATCTGACCCAATGGGGCCATACCTCGACGGCCATGAAGGTGATGGACGACGCCGGAATGCCGAACACGGTCGTGGCCGGCAACCACGACTTCCACGAGGACACCGGCGCGTTCACCGAGTATGACCAGTTCTTTCCGCCGTCGCGTTATCTGAACGCGTCCTGGACGCCGGGCACCACCCGCTACGGCGGCTATCTCGGACAGAATCTCTTCGGTCCCGACCCGGTCGACCGGCGCAACATGAACAACTTTGCGCTGTTCTCCGCGGGTGGGCGCGATTGGTTGGTGCTCAATCTCGAATGGGAAGCCCCCAGCTACGCGACCGACTGGGCGGCCAAGGTGTTGGCCGCCTATCCGGATCGGATAGCGATCCTGGTCACTCATAGTTTCGTCGGCGTCAACGGGCTGCGCCGGACGACCCCGGAGCGGCCCGGCGGCACATCGGCCAATCAGCTGTGGACCGATTTCGTCTCGCAGCAATGCCAGATCAAGCTGGTCCTCAACGGGCATTTCCACAACGGCGACGCGGGCGAAGCCAATCGCTCGGACCTCAATCGATGCGGCGAGCCCGTCCAGCAGATTCTGTCCGACTATCAAAGCCGGGCGAACGGTGGCGACGGCTGGCTTCGCTACTACACCTTCGACCCCGTGGCCAACACGATGACGGCGCACACCTACTCGCCCAAGCTCGGCACATTCGAGACGGACGCCGACTCGCAGTTCACCCTGCCGTTCGCTCTCGCCACCACCCAGCCGGCACCGTTCGAGACGATCGGGACGGCAACGGTTCCGTCCGGGACTGTCGCAAGCCGGCCCTGGACGGGCCTCGACGAGGACAGTCGGTACGAATGGCGGGCCGTGACCAGCGACGGCGACGACAGCACCACCTCGCCGGTCTGGGAGGTGCGGACCGCGCCGTCGGCGTCCGTGGTGGACGACACGTTCACCCGCAACGTGACCAACGGCTGGGGCGCCACCACGGCCGGCCAGGCCTGGCAGTACACCAGCGGAGCGACCGCGTTCTCGGTCGATGGCGCCGTGGGCCGCATCGTCGCCCCGGCCGGGTCGACCCGCGGCGTACGCCTGCCGACGGTCTCGGTCGCGGACGCCGTCGTTCAGACCGATCTCGCGGTCAGTCCGGTGGCCACCGGCTCGGGAACCTACGTATCGGTACTGGGCCGCATCGCCGACGCGGGAAGCTATCGCGCGAAGATCCGCTATCTGGCCGGTGGCGGTGTGAACCTTTCGCTGATCCGCTACACCGGGTCGGAGGTCTCTCTGGCGTCGACCACGATCAGCGGACTGACCATCTCGTCCGGGCAGTATCTGAGGCTCAAATTCGAGCTCGACGGATCGTCGCCGACCACGCTGCGGGCCAAGCTGTGGCGACTCGACCAGAGCGAGCCCGCGGCATGGACCGTGAGCGCGACGGACTCGACCGCAGGGTTGCAGGAGGCCGGCAGTCTCGGCATCGACGTCTATCCGTCCGGTTCCGCAGCCGGCCCGGCGACGGCGACCTTCGATCGCTTCACGGTCACCCGTCCGGACGCCCAGCCGCCCGCGAACCAGCCGCCCACGGCCGTCATCGCCGCCCCGTCGATCGACGAACGCACCGTGGCCGTGAGCGGCACGGGCTCCCACGATCCGGACGGCACCATCGCCGCCTATGCCTGGCAGTTCGGCGACGGCGCGACGGCGACCGGCCCGTCGACAACGCACACCTACGCCTCCGACGGCACGTTCACCATCACGCTCACCGTCACCGATGACGACGGCAGCACCGCCTCCGCCACCCGATCGGTCACCGTCGCCGCCACGCCTCCGGAAACCCCGATCATCGCGTCCGATACCTTCGCCCGTTCGTTCGCCAACGGGTGGGGAGCCGCGGAGGTCGGCGGGACCTGGACGGGCACCGGCAGCCGTTACAGCGTGTCGAACGGAGCCGGGAACCACATTCTCAGCACGCCGGGGACATCCGCGGAGACCGGCTTGGCGGTCAACGGCACCAACGTCGACCTCCGCGCCAGCACGGCGTGGAGCAGGACGGCGAGCGCGGGCACCATCTACGGCACCGTGCTGGTCCGCCGGCAAGCCAACGGCAACGACTACCGGCTGAAAGTGGTGGTGAGTCCATCCGGCGCGTTCCAGCTGGTTCTGGCACGGAAGGTCGGCTCCACCGAGACCGTGCTCCGGTCGGCCACCCTGCCCGGCCTCGTCCTGGCAGCGGACGCGCGCTACCGGATCGCGTTCCAGGTCACCTCGAGCGCCGGGTCCACAGCCCTGTCGGCCAGGCTCTGGCCCGACGGGAGCGCCGAGCCCGGCACCTGGGCCGTGACTGCCACCGACGCCACCGCACAGCTTCAGGCCGGCGGCGGCATCGGGTTCAACTCCTATCTGTCGAGTAGCGCGACCGCGCCGGTCACGATGCGCATCGCTGACCTGATGGTCACTCCCCTCGCCTGATTGCAGACCGCCAGAGCGGACGCCTGCGGCATGCAGCCGTCTGCGCGATTTAGTACGCCGAGAATTGCTAGTCACGGATAGCAATCCTAGAATTTGCGACGACCACGACGGCCCCGCGTGCGTCACTTTCGAGCAATTTTGACAATGACCATGCCGAAGCTCACACTGGGTGACACAACTCCACCCCCACGCAGGAGCCCACCCCCATGACCTCGCTGCTTCGCATTTGTGCACCCCCTCGCCACTTTAGAACCGGCCGCGACTGCGGTTGCTACCCCGTCGCCGGCCCATCCACTCACAATGTTCGATTGCGCTGCTCTCACCGAGCCGGTCTATTCCAGCATCAACCCGCAAACCGGCGCCGGCCTGCCGACCCGGTCGGCCACCGAAGCCAAGAATGCCTCGAAGGACGGATACACCGACTTCCGAGGGACGGTTTTACACGCTTCCGCGTACCGGACGAAATCTCAGGTGGACGTGCATCGACTGTACCAAAGCAGCGATTTCTCCTACGAGGCCGCGACGGATCGGATCGCCACGCTGCGGGCCGGCTATGCAGACCAAGGAATCTCCGCCTACGCCGCCCGCGAGAACTCCTGGTGCAGTCAAGCCGTCTGGGCTCCCGAACGAGGATCCATCCATCGATCCTCGGTAGGAAAATCACCCCCGGCAAGCCTGTCGTCAACCGGTTGGAAGAACGGGCCGGTGGCATTCCAGGTCGCAGCGAGTCCGGTCAACCATGGCCCTCCCACCAATGTCCCCGAGCCGGTGATCTCGGATCGTTCCACCAATGACAAGAAGTTCACTTTCGCGGTCATTCCGGACACCCAGCCCGAGGTGTAGAAGAGCGGCGACCCACCGCTTCGCCGGACGATCGAAGCGGCTGGCCACCCGAACCTTCAACCAGTACTTCACCGCCCAGGACCTCGGCGCCCCGGCAGGGAGCTTCGAACCCGGCAAGGCGGACAACACGTTCCTGACCACCTACCACTCCAAGACCACCGATCCGGTCCGCCTGATCGAGGTCGACTCGGGCCGCAAGAGGGGCCGGAACTGGGTCGAGGCTCCCCACACCAAACAGCGTCCGACCAGCACCAATACTTACAATACGGTGAGACGCTCCTGAGACGAACCGATGACATCCGGCCCCCACTAGCCCTGACCGTTCCGACCGCCCACCAAACCTGAGGTTTGACTGAGATTTCACATCTTTACTTAGGTTATGTAGGCTGCTCCCCGTTCCCGCCCGCTCACACCTAAGGTTCCCCCATGAAGCACTGGAAGCGCACGCTCGTCGTCGTCGCCGCATCTCCACTCGCCCTCGCCGGACTCGGCGTCAACCCGGCCGTCGCGGTCTCCAGCACCTGTTCGGAGTTCACCGTTCCGATGACCCGGCTGGTCAACCCGACCACTGGGAGTTCACTGCTGAGCCAGTACAGCGTCGAACTCAACGACGCGAAGAAGTATGGCTTCACTACCAGCGACGGCGTCGCCCTGAAGGCCTCGCGGGCGGGTGGCACCGGCTTGGTCGCGGTCTGGCGCGCCTACAACTCGACCACTCGCGACTTCACCTGGGCCGCGGAGGGCAGCGACCTTAACCAGCTCAAGGCCAAGGGGTACAAGGCCCAGTTCCGCCAGTTCTACGCGGCCACGACCGGCAACGGCTGTCTGGCATCCGGCTACCGGATGTCCAACGGGACGAAGACCCGGATCGCCGTCGGAACCACGGACCGGGACAAGCTGGCAGCGAGCGGATGGAAGACCGCCAGCTCCGGCATCTTCTACGCGGTGGCCGGAACGACCACCTCAAGCGCGGCCAGCACCGCGACACAGTCGGTTGCCTCCGCCGCGCAGGTCTCCGGAAGCTCCTCCAGTGACGACTTCACCATCGCGGTGATCCCCGATACCCAGCAGGAGACCTGGACCGACTCGGACACCCGGTTCAAGAACCGGTCGACCTGGCTGGTCAACAACGCCTCGCGGCTCAACCTCAAGTTCACCACCCATGTCGGCGACGTTGTGGACTGGGGCAATGTGGCGCCGGCCCAGTACACCCGCGCGAAGAACGGCCTCTCACCGCTGAACGGCAAGATCCCCTACTCGCTCACTGTCGGCAACCACGACACCGCCGCGGTCTGCGCAGGAGGGTCGGCCTGCCCCGGCGCCAATGCATCGGTCACCGTGCGCGACACCACGGCCTTCAACAACGCCTTCACCGAGTCATACTTCACCAACATGAAGGGCCAGTTCGAAGCCGGCAAGGTCGACAACAGCTACAGCACGTTCTCCGCGGCCGGGCAGAAGTGGATGGTGCTGAACCTCGAGCTGTGGGCACGTCCGGCCGCGATCGCGTGGGCCAAGAAGGTGGTTGCCGCGAACCTCGACTACAACGTGATCGTCGCCACCCACTCCTACATGGACAGCAGCGGCACGATCGGCACGAGCAACGGGGGCTATGGCTCCACCTCACCCAAGTACCTCTTCGACAACCTGATCAAGGTCTACCCGAACATCAAGATGGTGCTCTCCGGACACGTCGGAACGGCGGCGACCCGGACCGACACCGGGGTCAACGGCAACAAGATCGTCAGCTTCCTGCAGTGCTACCACAGCCGGACCACCAACCCGGTCCGGTTGGTGACGATCAGCGTCGCGAAGGGCTCGGTCACCGACTCCGTCTACGCGCCCTACACCAACCAGACCCTGTCTGGCAGCACCACCAGGACCGGGCTCGATTTCACCCGCTGATCCCAGCCACCGGCCCACCCCGCGGCGTCGGTCCTGTCAGGTCATCACTGACAGGCCGGCGCCGCTCCGGACTCGAGACCCGCATCGCGAACAGCTGGCCGAGAGGACCAAATGGCCCCGATAGCCACGCACCGCGTACGATATGGACACGAATGCTGGCGTACCGCTTGGAGGGCTTTGAATGGCTGAAGCGTTGTCGATGCAAGAACTCGGCACAATTGCTCGTCGCCATTGGCTTATTTTAGCGGCGTTAGTCGCTGTCGGCGCGGTTGGCGGCTACCTTGGCGCGCGAGCCTTGCCGCCGACCTACACCGCTATGGCGACCAGCCTTGTGAAAGGGATCCCGGGCACGGACTCGACGGCCAACTACCAGGCGGCGCAGTATGCAATCAGCCGAGCCCGAACCTATCCGATCTTTGTCGACAGCCTGCCTGTCCTCGAGGCGGTTCGCAGCGACCTGGGTGACACCGCCACCATTGAAGACCTTCAAGTCGAGCTGGCCGCGAGCAACCCGATCGACACCCCACTGGTGCAGGTGACCGCAGAGGCGGGGAGCGCCGACGGAGCTCGCGACATGGCGAACTCCGCAGCCCGCCACCTGGCCCGCTACATCACCCAGATCGAAACGGTGAACGGCTCGTCGCCGGTAACCGTCGAGGTGGCGGTACAGGCGACCTCTCCCCGCTCGCCCACCACCCCGCGGCCTGCGCTGATCGCCGGTCTAGGCGCGTTCAGCGCCGGCTGTCTCGGGCTGGTCGGGTTGGTCATGTTCGACCGGATCGGCCGGCCGTTGGTTTCGGCCCGCCGGTTGCGCCATCCCAACGAGAAGCTCGGGGACGACCCGCTGGCCGTCGCCGCCCATGATGATGAACCGGAACCGGGCGCCAGCGCCAGCCGCACCGGCGCGCCGGCTCGGGTCCGAGCCCCACGCAAACGCGGCAGCGCGCTTGACCCGCCGTCGTCACGAACTCAGGTCTAGTCGTCATGCTGGTCCTCCCCCGTGCCCAAAGGTCATTCGCGAAGGGGCCGTACCTCGCGATGCTGATCACCGTCGTAGCCACCGAGCCATGGCGCTCGGGAACCTATTTCGAAGGCGCGTTCGACGGCGTCGTGATCACCAAGGCCCTACTCAGCGGGGTAGCGGCGGTCACAGCCTGGTTCCTGGTCCGCACCCGGCCCCGTCTCACGGTGCCCGCCTGGCCCGCGATCCTGGTGGCCCTCTACCTGAGCATCACCGTTTTCGGGGGATGGGCCGAGGACGCTTTGCTGTCTTCGACGGTGATCGCCGTGCGGGTGCTGATTCTGATTGCGATCGTCAATCTGCTGCTCAGCGGTTACGACGGCTACTCGGTGATGGCTGGGCTGGTCGGGGCGTTGGCCACCGTTGCCGCGGTGAGCGTGTTGACAGGTGGGTTGAGACCGTCGGACGGACGTCTGGCCGGAGGCATACCGCCGCTTCATCCCAATGAAATCGCCGCGATCAGCGCGGTCGCGATTCTATGGCTGTTATATCGGGCCACGAACGGACGCGAGAACGCCGTCGACCTGGTGGTGTTGACCTTGGCCGGCACGGCGCTTATCGCATCGGGTTCGCGAACTTCGCTGGTGATGATCCTCCCCGCGGCGGCCGTCCTGGTGCTGACCGCGCGTCGGTTCCATCTGCGGGTGTTCATCCCATTTGTCCTCAGCCTGCCTATCGTCGCCTTCGGGCTGCTCTACAGTGACGCCCTCACCGGAGCACTCACCCGTGATGGCAGTTCTGATGACATCGGTTCACTGAGCAACCGGACAATCGCCTGGCAGTCCGCGCTGATGCCCAAGTCGTCCGAATGGCAGACCTGGCTTGGTGGCGGCCTGACGCTGAAGCAGATCGAGGTACCCGGACAGTGGTGGTCCCACCAGATTCTGGACAGCAGCTGGGTCTCCGCACTCGTCCAGGGCGGCTATCTCGGCATCGTCACCTGCTTGGCGCTGATCGTCTACGGGGTGTACCGGGTTGCCCGACTGCCCGGTGAGCTGCGCGGCTTCCGTCTGGCGCTGATTCTCTTCCTCTCGCTCCGCGGGATCCTGGAGAGCGGACTGTTCGACGCCAGCACAGCCTTTCTCACCTGTTTCACAGCCCTGGCGTTACCCGATGTCTCACCGGCTCGTCGTTCGGCCCTGGCTTCGCCTGACCGTCATTCAACTCCTTCATTCATGTGGCAACCGTCGCATACAACGACTTCGAGGGAAAACGTGCGCAGCATCAAGAATCGTCTGCTCGTCGCGGGCAATCTGTTGGCTCTGGGCCTGGTCATCGCCGGCCTGGTGAACTTCTTCGCGCCACGCAGTTATCAGTCATCGGCCACTTTGTACGCGACCGCCGCAGGCCGATTGCTGCGTGCGGCCGACATCTATCAGGGAACCATGATGGTATCGGCACGCATGGCCACCTACGTCGAGTTGGCAACATCGCCGGTCGTGCTCAACGGAGTGATCGAAGACCTCGGGCTCGACGAGACAGCCGTCGACCTGGCAGAGCGAGTGTCCGCGACCAATCCGCCAGGCACCGCCGTGATCACCGTGACAGCGACGGATCCGGATCCTGGCCAGGCTCAGCTCATCGCCGCCGCCATGGCCACCAAATTCGACCAGCTGGTCCCCGGCCTCGAAGCCGGCACTGGCACGGCACCACAGGTCGACTTCAAAGCCATCGAGCCAGCCCAGGCTCCGATCGCGCCGACCAGCCCTGACCCACTGCGTAACATCGCCATCGGAGCCGCAGTCGGCGGAGCACTGGGCCTCGTGGCCTTGCTCTGGCCGCTGGCCCGCATCGCCGCCTCCCCCGACGGTCAGCTTCGGTTGATCCTGCTCGGCCCGATGGCCGATCGCCTGGATCCCGGCGCTGTCCGGATCGTCGGCGACCTCGAGTCCGTCGCCCGGACGCAGCAGACGCCGATGCTTACCACGGGAGCGGAGCAGTGAGCGCCTCCCGCCGGATGGCACGGTCGTCCGATCACACGGCCTTCTCCCCGACGGGCTGGACGACGCCATGGTGATGTCCGATCGAGTGCGGATCGGTACCAGCATCGTGCTGGCCACGGCAGCCGCCGCCGCCGTCGCGTTCGCGCTGGTTCCGCAACGGGTCCCCGGCCCCCCGGCCCAGCCGATCTGGCCCAGCACCACGGCCACGACGAGCGCGCCCGCACTCCCCGGCGAAGCACCCGCGGCCTGGACGAGGCAGATCGAGGCGGCGGTGGTAGCCACCGCCTGGCCCAAGCTGAACCCGTCCCTGGACGAGCTGGCCGGCTCACGGGCAGCCGAGTGGAACGCTTGCGCCAAGGTCAGTGCCGACAAGGAGGCCACCTGCCGCTTCGGCAAGGGCAAGGATCCAAAGAAGACGGTGGCAATCCTGGGCGACTCGGCCGCGATCAGCTGGATCCCGGCGGCCCGCGCCGGCTTCGAAAGCAAAGGCTGGACGGTGCAAGGGCTCACCTTCGACGACTGCCCGGCAGCGCGCATCGATGTCGTGTCGACAGGACGCGACATGGGCTTCACCGAAAGCTGCCGAGCTCACCAGCAGTTCGCGCTGGCCCGTGCGAAAGCACTGAAGCCGGCCATCGTGATCATCTCCACCACCAACGAGACGCTGACCCGGATCGTCGGCGCCCAGGGCGCGGAGGCGTCGGCAGCGTTCCAGCAGGCCGAGACGGCGGCGATCAAGTCACTGGCATCGAAGGACACCAAGGTGATCGTGGTCGCACCGCCGCCCAACCGTCAGAACATCAAGGCGTGTGCCACTCCGCTGAGCTCCCCGCCGGACTGCCTGTCCGACGTCACAACATCGTGGAACACGCTCAAGACGTTGGAACAGGACGCCGCCAAGCAGGGCGGGGCCGTCTACCTGGACACCCAGCCCTGGACCTGCACGGTGGACGGCCAGTGCCCCGCTTTCATCGGAACCACGCCGGTGACGACCGACGGGGTGCACCTGACAAACACGATGAGCAGGCGTCTGGGCACGCTGCTCTTCGAGGCGGCTACCGCAAGAATCTGAACGCCACAGCCCCGAGTTCACCACCCGCCTTGGCCGAATGCCCAACGCCAAGGCCACTAGGATGACCTTCTTGGTCCCGACGCCCAGGAGACACATGACCCCACTGTCCCGGCGTGATCTGCTCATCGGCGGCGGATCCGCCCTCGTCGGGGCCGGCATCGGTGGCACCCTTGTCACCGCATACGCGAATCGTCCGGCCCCTGCGCCGACGCCGACCGACGCCGGCGGGCTCACCGTCAACTCCTGGATCGATCGGCGCAAGCCGCCTTACACGATCGGCCATCGCGGCGCCAGCGGCGTGATGCCGGAGCACACCCTGCCGGGCTACCTGAAAGCGCTGGAATGGGGCGCCGAGTGCCTAGACATCTCGGTGGTACAAAGCTCTGACGGCGTGCTGTACTGCCTCCACGATCTCACGCTGGAACGAGTCACCACCCTGACGGGCGAAGTCCGCAGCCAGTCGTCGACCGAGTTGGACCTTGGCAGGGTGTCCATCGCCCGGCTCGGCCCGCGCTGGCAAGGTGCCAACATGCCGGCGATTCCCCGACTCGTCGACGTCCTCAACGAGGTCGGCGGCAAGGTCATCCTGTGCATCGAGGCCAAGGACGAGGCCGCCTACCAGCCCCTCATCGAGTTGCTCGAGCAACAGCAGATCAAGGAATCGGTGATCCTGAAGTTCGACCACGCCTCGCCGCGGATCGAGACCGCCCGTGACGCCGGCCATCCGGTGGTTGCCTACCTGGGCAGTGCCGAGGTGGCGACCGAATCGGCGATCAAATCCGTTGCCGCCCGGCTGGATCCGCGACGTGACGCGTTGATGCTTCCGGCACGCGACAATCTGACCCTGCTACCCCAGAACATCCTCCAGGCCGCCGTCCGCACCGGCATCCCGATCTGGGTGGCCCCGGTCCACCGCCGCCACGAGATCGAATACTTCTCTCTGCTCGGCGTGCAGGGCATGGTCATCTCGTGCAGCGGATACACCGGTCGCACGGTCCCCGTGGCGAAGACCGACGACTGGGCGTCGGGTCAACTCGCCCCCGGAGCACTGACCCGGAATCCGGAGAGCGACGCGTTCAGCCTGCAGTGGCCAGAGGTCGGGGTGATCGAGATTCCCACTCGAGGGCAGCAGGCATTCCTCACCCTGGGTCAGTTCGCTCCGATCACCGCGACGTCCTATCGGATCGCCTTCGACGCGTCGTTCGACCCGATACCGTCCGACACCTGGCAGCATGTCTCGATCGCGTTCGGGCACGCCGACGACCGTTACTACGAGCACCGACTGGGTGACTCGGACGGTTACCACGCCATGCTTCGCGCCGATGGAACGATGGGTCTGGCCGCACATGTGGAAGGTGACAAGAACGGCAGGCAGCTGGTCGGGCCGACGTCCAGTGTGCCGATGAAGCGCGGCGTATGGGCGCGGATGACGCTCGACGTCACCCCGGATGAGATCCGCTGGACGCGCGACGACGGGACGGTGCTGAGCGCCAAGGACTCCCGGTTCCGGGGCGGCTACTTCCACATCGGCAGCTCGGCCAGCGACGGGGCGCTCAGGCTGCGTGGCTTGGCGGTCGTCTAGACCCCTGAAGCAATGTTGAGGGTTGCATGAGATTGCTTAAGCTAACTCTTATGATCTAGGATGCTAGCGACCTACAACATGAGAGTTGACTGCGCCTCCTCAAGGTGCAGTCGGGCCTGGTCCGGGGGGACGGCCTCGATGCTCTTTGCACCCCTCATAGGAGACCCCAATTGCGAACGTCCCTCCGAGCCGTCCTTGCGACCGCCCTGTCCGTCCCACTCGTCCTCACCTTCCCGGCGTATCCGGCCCATGCCGACACCGTGACCGTGATGGACGATGCCCTCTACCAGCGGCTCAACCCGAGCACCGGCGCCAGCTTGGTCACCCCCTGGTCCGCCGAGGCGAAGACCGCCGCGAGCCAGTACGGCTACACCACTGACCTCGGCACCCCCTTCAAGGCCTCCAGCACCAGCGCGAGCGGTCTCACCGCGGTCCACCGGCTGTGGAACTCGTCGAAAGTGGACTTCACCGATGCGTTGGCCGGTTCGGCCGCCTTCAGCAAGGCCCGCGCCGCCGGCTATGTCGACCAGGGCATCCGTTACTACGCCCTGGCCTCCGCGGTCTCCGGGCGTACTCAGCCGATCAACTCGTATGTGAAGAACGGGAAGCACCGGCTCGGCACCGCGGACACCGGAAAGTCCCTGACATCGTCCGGCTGGTCGCTGGAGGGGATCGCCTTCTACGCGCCGGCCGCTACCGCTGCCACCGTCGCGGCGGCGGCCGCGGCCTCGACGCCGACTCCCACCACAACCTCAGCATCCACCACATCCACCATCTCTGCCACGACCAGCGGCTCCGCAGGCTCGGTCGCCGTCGGCTCAGCCAGCTACACGGCGCCGTCGAACGCCATCTACGTGGCGACCAGCGGCAAGGACAGCAACTCGGGTAGCTCAAGCTCACCCGTCCGCACCATCGCCCGCGGCGTTGCCCTTGCCCCCTCCGGCGGCACCGTCGTGGTCCGTGGCGGCGTTTACCGCGAGACCGTGACGATCAGCAAGCAGGTCACCCTGCAGAACTACCCGAAGGAGGCCGTGTGGCTCGACGGATCCACGCCGGTCACCGGATGGGTCGCGGACGGCTCCACCTGGCGCAAGGACGGTTGGACCACCCGATTCGATCACTCGCCGACCTACACCCAGGGCGCGCCCGACGGCACCAGCGCATACTGGCAGTTCGTCAACAAGAACACCTACCCGATGGCCGCCCATCCCGACCAGGTGTTCGTCAACGGCAGCCCGCTACAGCAGGTCAAGTCGAAGAGCCTGGTCAAAGACGGCACCTTCTACCTCGACGAGTCGACGTCGAAGCTCTACATCGGCACCAATCCCAACGGCAAGACCGTTGACGCCAGCACCATCATCAAGGCGCTCAACGTCCGCGCCGCCAACACCGTCGTGCGCGGAATCGGAATCCGCCGCTACTCGCCGTCAGTGTTCCACATCGCGGCGGTGACCCTCGAGCAGCCCGGCATCCGACTGGAAAACGTCGTCGTCGCCGATTCGGCGACCACCGGTCTGAGTGTCCAGCGCGAGAATGTCCAGCTCAACCAGGTGACGATCACGGGTTCCGGCATGCTCGGCATCCATGGCCGGAACGCCGACAACCTGAAGCTCACACGGGTGCTCGCCACCAAGAACAACGACGAGCACTTCAACCACGCGCCGGTCTCCGGCGGCATCAAGCTCGGGGTAAGCCGTGGCATCACTGTCACGGAATCCAAGTTCTCCGGCAACTACGGCCACGGGTTCTGGGAGGACATGTCGGTGTACAACTCGGTCTTCCGGCAGTCCGACTTCAGCAACAACGACGGCACCGGCCTCTTCCTGGAGATCTCCGCGAAGGCGATCGTGGGTGACAACACCTTCACCGGCAACAGCGAGTTCGGGATCAAGGTGAACAACACCAGTGACGTCAAGATCTGGAACAACATCTTCGTCGGCAACGGCCGCCCGCTGAACGTCGTCCAGGACTCCCGACGCAACACCAATCGCAACGACGCCGCCGTCGACAAGCGGATCGCCTGGCCCGACCCGGCGATGCCCTGGACCCTCGGCCCGGTGACCGTCAGCAACAACGTGATCGCCAACCCGACCAGTGCCGCAAACTGTCTGGTCTGCGTCGAGGACTACAGCGCGAGCAAGACGGCGGAGCAGATGGGCATCACCTACAACGGCAACGTCTACGGCCGACTCTCCTCATCGAAGCCCACCTGGCTCGCGATCTGGAGCCGTGGCAAGGTGAATCCCAACCCGTACGTGTTCACCAACCTGGCTGCTTTCAAGTCCACGACCGGTCAGGAGTCGCGCGGACGCGAGTACGTCGGCACCAGCATCGTCGACGGGAACAACAAGCTGACCTCCACCGTAAAGTCGGTCACCAGCAGCGTGGCCGTCGGGCTGCCGTCCGATGTCGCGTCCGCGATCGGCCGGCCGGCCGGAAGTCAGGTACTCGGCAACTGGTGATCGCGACACCGTGATTCCGGGCCTGCGGTTGGCGGCCGGATCACGGTCAGTCGCGATCGACCGATCAACCAACGTCAACGGGGCCCCGTGGAGTGTCATCTCCACGGGGCCCCATTGACGTCCGTTCGACTCGTTGATGACGTCAGATCGGCTCAACGACGAAACGCCGCGAACCCAGCGACGATCGGGCTGTTCGTCGACGAAGCCGACGTGTAGATGTATAGCCCCACCGACCCGGCAGCCTGCAGACTGCTCGTCACCGAATCGTCGGCGAGTCCAGGTAGGTGGGAAAGTGTGCGCACCACGCCCAGCCGCATTCCCCACCATCGCGAGGTCGGCGCCGTCAGGGCGCCGTCAACGTGCCCAGGTCACGGACTCGAGACCCGCACCGGCTGGACCATCAAGCACACCCTCGTCCGCGAGCTACACCCCCGACGAGATCCGACAAGCCATCTCCAAGATCCAGCCCGAAGGTGCGCACCACCACGCCCACGTCTGCCAGACCAGCGGCGGCTCCGTCCGACTCACCCAAGAACTCACCGGTCAGGGGGTGAGCCCGTTGACCTGACACGTCCTGGCCGGTGGCGGCCGCAGCCCCCCTTGGGCAGATCCCAAGGCCGCCACCGGGCAGGTTTCATGTCCGCCACTGGGCAGTTCTCACTGGCCCTTGACACCCCGGATGTCCCCAGCCTTGGGGGAGGGAGGAGTAGGGAGATGGACGTTGTTCATCCACGCTGTTGCGGCATGGATATCTCCAAACGCGCCGAACGGATCATCGCCGAGATCGGCATCGACATGACCGTGTTCGCCACACCCGCTCATTTGACTTCCTGGGCCGGTGTTGCCCCCGGCGCGAACGAATCTGCCGGGATCGTCAAGTCCAGCCGATGCCGACCCGGGAACACCTACCTCAAAGGTGCCCTCGGCGCTGCCGCTGTCGGCGTCCCGGGCCAAGGACACCTTCCTCGCAGCCCGGGTCGCGTCGCGTTGCGGGCACCAGCGATCCCTGGTTGCGGTCGAATCAGGTCAGTCACGATCGACCGATCAACCAACGTCAATGGGGCCCCGTGGAGTTTCATCTCCACAGGGCCGCATTGACGTCCGTTCGACTCACCGTCAGATCGGCTCAACGACGAACTCCGCGAACCCAGCGACGATCGGACTGTTCGTCGACGAAGCCGACATGTAGCTGTATAGCCCCACCGACCCGGCAGCCTGCAGACCGCTCGTCGAATCGTCGGCGGTCACCGTCCAGGCCGTTGGCTCCGTGGTGTTGGCCCGCCACACCTTGGCCCGCAGCGTGGTGCTGTTCGCGCCGGTGGCCTGCAACTTGACTTGCAGCACCTGATTCGCGGGGAGCGCTCCCCCGGAAAGGGTGACGGTATTGCCCAGCACTGTCGCCGTCCCATTCACCGTCCGCTGGAGTTGCACGGTCACCGCGGTTGCCGTCACCCGGACCACCGCCCGGTAGTCGGTCGAGCCGTTGCGCCGGACGATGAAGGACGTGTACGTGCCACCGCCGGTGCCGGGCTTGTCGTAGCTCACGTTGGTGCGCAACTCGACGTCGCGAGCCGACACGCTATTCAGGTAGCTGCCGGGACCCACGCCGGCCGACATCGTGATCCTGGCCGTCCCGGACGAGACCGCGAAGCTGGAGGCCGATCCGGATCGGGTCCAGGCGCCACCGACGTCGGCATTGCCCCAGCCATTGCTGACCGTCCGGTTGAAGGCGTCCGCCGCGATCTGGGTCGCGCCGGCAGTGACCGTGACCGTCTTGGTCAGCACACCGGTTGCGCCGTCGTTGTCCGTCACCGTCAACTCCACCGCGTACGACCCGGCCGCCGCGTAGGTGTGGGTCGGGCTCACCCCAGTGCCAGTGGTGTTGTCGCCGAACTTCCAGGCGTAACCGGTGATGGTGCCGTCGGCATCGCTGGAAGTCGCGGCATTGAAGGTCGCCGCCAGGTTGTTTGCCGTATTGGTGAACGCGGCCGTCGGCTTGGCGTTCGCCACCGTCGTGACGGTGTGCGACACGGAGTTGGTCGCGCCTCCGTTGTCGGTGACCGTCAGAGTCACCGTGAACGTGCCGGCGCTGCCGTAGGTCTTGACCGGCGGGTTCTTCACCGTGCTGGTCGTGCCGTCACCGAAGTTCCACAGATAGCTCGCGATCGTCCCGTCCGGGTCGGTGGACGCCTCCGTGAACGTGACGTTCAACCTGTTCACCGAGGTGGTGAACGCAGCGGTCGGGCTCTGATTTGCGGCAGATACCGTCACCGACTCGGTCTTGTTGTTCGCCAGTTGACCATCGGAGACAGTGAGCTTCACCTGATAGGTACCGGCGGCCTGGTAGGTGTGGGTGGTCACCGCGGACGTGCTCGTGGCGCCGTCGCCGAAGTCCCACAAGTAGGTCAGGGAGTCGCCGTCCGGATCGGTCGAGCCGGAACCGTTCACCGAGATGGCCAGGTTCGTCTTGGTCACTGTGAACGCCGCGGTGGGCGCCTGATTGGTCACGACCCCGCCGCTGGCCTGGTAGTGCGCGAGGACCCGCGCCGGCGACAGTGCGTAGCTGTACACCGCGGCTTCATCGATGGTACCGGCGAAGTACTTGTTGCCGGCCCAGGTGGTATCGCCGCCGATCCGCCAAAAGCCGTTGTACACCTGGGCCGAGACCACCTGCGGGTTGCTGCCCTGCAGTTGCCCGTCGACGTAGAGCCGCATGCCTTGAGCGGACTGAGTGGCGACCACGTGGTGCCATCCACCGTCGTTGTACGACGTCGTGGTCTCGACGATGTTGCGCTGCGTCGTGTACACGCCGAAGGCAAGATGGCCATTGCCCAACATGTAAACGTGCCGGTCATGGTTGGTCGAGTCACCGCTCTGCCCGTTGCCGAACCCGATGATCTTGCCGCCGGCAGTGCTGGTCGTCTTGAACCAACTCTCGACCGAGAACGTGGTGGGGTTGGTAAACCCCCCGTTGGTACTCACCATGTCGTCCACACCGTCGAACTGGGCGGCGGTGTTCCCCGCCAGAACGCCCGAGGCAGCGAGCGTGACGCCTTGGCGGTAGGTGCCGTCGTTGGCCGACGGGCCCGTGTCGACGGCGGTGCTGCCGGTCGACTCGCCGAGCCGCCAGAACAGGTCGGGATCGTCGGCGAAGACGGCGGCGCCGTAGGCGTCGGCCGGGGCCGGCCGAACAACGGGCGTCCTCCCGCTGGCCTGGTACTGAGCCAGGATGGTGGCCTGACTGAGTGCTGTCGGGTAGACCGCGACCTCATCGATCGATCCGACGAAATTATTGCTCGTCGGACGCGACATCCAGCCGTCCATAAGGTCACCCTGAACCCTCCAGTAGCCCAGGTAGGCCTCTCCTTGAGTCGTGTCGGGGCGATACGCCACACGGACGCCGTCCACGTACAGCTGCATCCCCTGCGCGCTCATGCTCGCGGTCACCATGTGCCACTGATCGTCGTTGTAGGACTTGCCGCTCGCGATGGCTCGGTTAGTGCCGTCCTGAGCACGAACGCCGAAGACCAGCCTGCCGGCGTTCGTCATGTAGATCTGCCGGTCGCGATGACCGGAGTTTCCGGTCTGAAGGTCGCCGAAGCCGAAGATGCGGCCGCCCGTGGTGGAGGTCGTCTTGATCCAGGCTTGTGTGGTGAATGTGTCGGGCGCGTATTCGGTGCCGTGGGCGTAGATCCGTCCCAAAAGCTGGGCCGGTTGTGCGGTGCCGAAGGTCATCCCGGCATCGCCGGCGATCGCGCCGGGCTGGCCGGCGTTCACATCGCTGCCGGCGACGCCGTCGTTGAGGCCCGCCCGATCACGGATCGTCATCGGGGCAGTACCGGTGTCGTTCAGCGGCCAGTAGAGCTTGGCGCCTGCGTTCAACACCGTCTGGGCGTAGCTGTTCGGGGCTGCCACGCTGCCCGGTTGGGTGTACGACACCGTGGTCGAGTTCACCATGTTGCCACCTGGGTCGCTCACGGTGAGCCGATAGCTGTACGTACCGCCTGGGACCACACCCGTGTCGAGGAAGCCGAGCGCCGGCAATGTCCACCAGTTCGAGTCGACGGCCTGCGTGTTGATCAATGTGTTGTTGCGGTAAAGCCGATATGTCAGCGATAGATCGTCGCGATCATAGGCGGCCGGCCAGGTCACCCGCGCCGACGTGCCACTCCGGGCCGCAATCTGCGGGACGAACGAACCATCGGCGAACATCGGACCCTGGGTACCAGGCGCTACCGGACGCTTCCCGAAACGGACCAAGCCCTGCTGCGCGGTGCTGTTGACCTGCGGGAACTCACCACCGTAGACGACATAGTCGTCGTTGCCGGTCACTGTCCAGCCGGCCTGATATTGGCCGGTGTAGCTGCCGATCGACAAATTCGGCAACCAGTTGATCATCGCCGGGCCCGGCTTCTTGCCGGCCCAGCTGTAGTAGCCGTGGGCGTCGTACAGGATGTCGCCGGTGACCGTGTCACTCCACGCCTGGGCGTGCTGGAAACGCGTCGTGGTGTACTGCGGAAAGCCGTCACCCATGTTGCCGCAGTAGTGGGAGTGGCCGGCCACATACACCGTCCCCTGCGAGACGAACGAACCGTAGGCATCGCCGTGGCAGTCGGTCACCCAGTCGACCACACCGGTCGGAGAGGAGAGCGGGATCTTGAATGCGCCTTCCGAGTTGCCGCCCGGACCGAAGAGCCATGTGGTGCCGTAGATCGCGTTGTTTTGCACCCTGATGCTGCCCACGGCCGCGTCATCGCCGCGGTTGCGGACCTCCGGCACCCACGCCGTGTCGAGTGCCCCGCTGGTGGCGCCGATCTTGGCCATGCCGTAGACGTTCTGCCCATTGATCGTGGTGAACTGACCGGCGGCGAAGACGTTGGCCCCGTCCGGGCTGACTGCCAGACCCCACACGGAGCGCTCGGCGGCAGGAGCCCACGGCAGCAGCGCGCCGTCGGAGGCACGAAAGGCGGCGAGGCTGTTGCGGGTTGTGTCCCCGGCGCTCAGGTAGCTCCCACCCACATAGACGGTGTCGTTGGTGGCGGCCACCGCTCGCGCACGCGAGTTGACACCCACCGGGTTAAAGGCGGTGATCAGTTCGCCCGTCGCGGTGCTGTAGGCGGCCACCCGACGTCGGGCCTGGCCATTGGCCGTGGTGAAGTCGCCCACCACGTAGACGCGCGACTTGTCCGGTGAGACGGCCACACCCAAGACCTGCCCGTTCAGATCGGGCGCGAAGCTGGTGTCCAGATTGCCGGTGGTGATGTCGAAGGCGAGCAGATTGTTGCGGACCGTCTCGTTGGTCCCGGCAGCCGCACCGGCCGGCCGAGCCCTGGTGAACGCACCGCCCGCATACACCTTGTTGCCGGCGACATCGGTCGACCAGACCACGCCGTTGATCTGCACCGTCGGCAACCGGTCCGCGGTGATCGAAGTAAGCGGCTGCGGCTGGATCGGCGCCGGGGCGGCCACCGCCGGCGTCACCCCCACTCCGATGCCGACCAGTGCCAGCACAGTCGCCGCGACTGTCGAAATGGCCCGCACGAGCGGCGTGGACTTGGGCATGGCGCGTTCCCCCTGAACCTGATGACCCCTTCGTCGCTCAGCGGGCACAAACCCAGATAGCCCTAGCCGCCTCGTCAACTGACCGTCGACGAAACGTATGCCGTCTCCCCCCCCAAAAAGCAACGGACGAAGGGTAGCACGCCTCGTGCGACACTGTCATCCGGGCGAGACTGATTCGGGAAGGTGACTGGCGCTGGCTATTAGCGCCATATGAGAATTAGACAAGAAGACAGGCCGGCCGGATCGTCACGATCCGGCCGGCCTGTTCCCGTGGCTTGTCAGGGCGCGGCAACCACCAGGTTGTCGAACGAGTAGACGATCGGAAGGCTCGTGCTGGTCCCCGAGACATAGGTGTTCAGCCCGACCGATCCGGCTGCCTGCAGCGAGGCGGTCGAGTCGGTGGTGGACAGGTTCCAGGCGGTTGGCTCATTGCCGCTGCTCCAGAGCTTGACCCGAAGGGTCGTGGAGTCGGTGCCGGTGACCTGCAGACGCATCTTCAGCGTCTCGCCCGTGGTGTAGGTCAGGCCCGACACCGTCTGGCTGACGAAGACGGTCTCGGTGCTGCCGATGGTCTTCAGCAGATAGAGCTGAACGGCCCCGCTCGGCTGCACCCGCACCTTGGCGCTATAGCTGCCGACGCCCTGAACGCTTCGCCCGAAGGCGCTGAAGTACTCCCCGGCACCAGTCGCCGCGGTGTCCACGCTGACGTCGAACGACAGGTCGGTGTTCGTGGTGCTCACCGAGTCGAGCATCGCCGAATACCCGCTGCCAGCCGTGATCATGGTCACCTTGCCCTTGCCGCCCGCCACCGAGAAGCGCGCCGATCCGGTCTTGATGGTCCACGCGCCGCCCCCGTCGGCTGTCCCCCAGCCGTTGCTGACCGTCCGGCCGAAGGCGTCCGTGGCGAGCGGCCCCGGAGCGTTCACCGTGATCGACTTGGTCACCGAGTCCTCGGCGCCGTCGTCGTCGGTCACGGTCAGCTTCACCGTGTAGCTGCCGGCGGCAGCGTAGCTGTGCTCGGGGCTGGCGCCGGTACCGGTCGAACCGTCCCCGAAGTCCCAGGCGTAGCCGGCGATCGTGCCGTCGGCGTCGGTGGAGCCGGTGCCGTCGAAGCTGACCTCAAGGAAGCTGGCCGAACTGGTGAAGGCCGCGGTCGGCTTCCCGTTCACGACGACGGTCACATCGTGGCTGACCGTGTGCTCGCCGCCCCGGTCATCGGTGACAGTGAGTTCCACCGTGTAGGTCCCCGACGCCGTGTAGGTGTGCGTGGGCGTCTTGCCGGTGCCGGACTCGTCGTCGCCGAAGTCCCACGCGTAGGACTCGACCGTGCCGTCCGGGTCGGTGGAGGCGCCGGCATCGAAGCTCAGCTTGCCGTCGGACGCGGTCCAGCTGAACGCCGCCGTCGGCAACTGGTTCGCCCCCAGCAGGGTCACCGAGTGGGTCACCGTGGCCGTGCCGCCGCTGTTGTCGGTCACCGTGAGGGTGACGGTGTAGCTGCCGGCAGTGGTGTAGGTGTGCGACGCGGTCACCCCGGTTGCGGTGCTTCCGTCGCCGAAGTCCCAGGCGTAGCCGGCGATGGTGCCGTCTGCGTCGCTGGACGCGGCCGCGCTGAACTGTGCGTCCAGGTCCCCCAGCTGCGACGAGAACGCCGCGGTCGGCAACTGGTTCGGCGGATCGACGGTCTCGACGGTCTGGGTGACGGTGTTGGTCGCACCCTGGTCGTCGGTCACGGTGAGGCTCACCGTGAAGCTGCCCGCGCTCGCGTAGGTGTGCGACGCGGTCGCGCCGGTTCCGGTGCTCCCGTCGCCGAAGTCCCAGGCGTAGGACGCCACGGTGCCGTCCGGATCGGTCGAGCCGGCGGCGTCGAAGGCCACCTCGTGCAGGTCGACCGTGGCTGCGAAAGCGGCCACCGGCGCCTGGTTCTGCGCCGCCACCACAGACTGCGTGGTGCTGTTGGTCAGGCCCTGGGCGTCGGTGACGGTGAGCGTCACCGAGTAGGTGCCGGCGCTGGCGTAGGTGTGGCTGGCGGTCACACCGGTCGCCGTGGTGCCGTCGCCGAAGTCCCAGGCGTAGGACGCGACCGCGCCGTCCGGATCGGTCGATCCGCTGGCGTCCACGTTCACCGTCTGGAACGACTTGGTGTAGCTGAAGGCAGCCGACGGCGCCCGGTTGGGAGCGGTCCGGCCCGAGGCGGCGTAATGCGCGCGGATGTCGTTCTCGGTGAGCGCGCTCGGGTAGACGGCGGCCTCGTCCAGCGTGCCGGCGAAGTAGCTGCTGCTGGCGCCCGACCAGTTCTTGTCGCCGCCGATCCGCCAATAGCCGGTGTAGACCTGGCCGGTGGTCGTCGCGTTGGTGCCAACCAGCTGCGCGTCGATGTACAGCTTCATGCCGTCCGCGCCCTGGCTGGCCGCCACGTGATGCCACTGGCCGTCGTTGTAGCTGTTCGCGCTGGTGATGATCTGCTGCGAGCCCGGGTACGTGCCGAAGGCCAGCTTGCCGGTGTTCAGCATCCACACATGCCGGTCGTAGGACGAGCTGAGCCCACTGGTCGCGGTGCCGAAGCCGATCAGCTTGCCGCCCTTGGCGGTCGTGGTCTTGAACCACACCTCGGCGGTGAACCGCTGCGGCGCCACCCACGGACGCTGGGCCACGACGATGTTGCTGCTGCCGTTGAACGTGGCCGCGGCGTTTCCGCTGATCGCACCCTCGACACCGCGGGTCAGGGTTTCGGTCACGCTGCCCACATTGCCCGACCCGGACGAGTCCAGGGCGCTGCCGCTGCTCTCGTCCAGTCGCCAGTAGAGGTCCGGCGTGTTCGCCACCACGGCGGCGGCGTACTCGTCAGTCGGCTGCGCCGTCCACGATCCGGTCCGGCCGCTGCCGGTGACGTGCGCCTGCACCTCGGTCAGCGACAGGGCCCGCGGGTAGACCGCCACCTCGTCGATCGAACCCACCAAACCGGAATTCGACGGCTTGTTGGTGAAGCCGGTGGTGGTGTCCCAGCCGATCCGCCAGAACCCGGAGTATGTCCGTGGCGTCGTGTACCGCTGGTCCCGTGCCACCCGGATACCGTCCACGAACAGCTGCATGCCGCCGTCGTCGACGGTGCCCACCACGTGGTGCCAGTTGCCATCGTTGATGGCTGTTGTGGACGTGACCGTGCGGACGGCCGTGTCGTTGATCATCAGGTTGGGCCGGCCCCCGGTGTCCAGGTACAGCACCCGGTCGTACAGAGTAGACACGTTGCTGGTGTTCACCTGATCGCCGAAGCCGACGATCCGGCCGCCCAGCGTGCTGGTGGTCTTCACCCACGCCTCGACCGAGAATGTCGTCGGAGCCTGCTCCGCCGTGGTGGTGGTCACCGCACCGGCGGCCGAGGTGATCGTCAGCGAGGTGCCGGTCTCGTTGGTCAACGCGCCCGCACCACCGAGAGTGGCGGTGGAGTTGGGTGCTCCGTGCGCGGAACCGATCGCATCGACGGTGAGAGTGCTGCCGGTGGCCTCACCCAGCTGCCACAGATGCGTCGCGCCCTGCCCGGCGACCAGACCGGCGTAGGCCGAGGTCGCGCTGCTCACCGTCACGTAGCCCGACCAGGCCGACCATTGAGAATTCCCCGCGGCGTCCCTGGCCCGCGTCTGGTAACGCACCTGGGTTCCGTCGGTCAGGCCGGTGTCGGTGAAGGTGTAGGTCGGCAAGCTCCAGAACTCGGCGTCGGAGGCGCTGATCGTGCCAACCTTCTTCGTCGTCGAGCCGACGCCCCGATAGATGTCGTACTCGGTGTATGCGTCGTCGCGGTCGAACATGGCGCCGAAGACCACCCGCACCGTCCCGGTGCCGGCCGGCACCGGCGTCGGCGTCGAGCCCGTCGAAGCGGTCGGCTTTAAGCCGCTCGAGATCGGCTTCTTAGCGAACCGGACCAGGCTTTGCTGAGCGCTGCCGTTCACCGAGGGGAACTCCCCGCCCATCACCAGGTAGTCGCCGTTGCCGCCGATCGCCCAGGCGGCCTGCTTCGATGAGGTGTACGTGCCGAACTCCAGATCGGGGTACCAGTGCAGCAGGCCGGTGTACGGGATGCCGGTGTAGTCCCAGTTGTAGACGTCCTTGCTGGCGATGGTGCCGATGGTCGGGCCGATCCGCTCGGCGCTGGCCTTCTGCCAGCGCGCCCGCGGGTCGGTGTCGGGGAAGGCGCCGGCGATCGTGCAGTTGTGGTCGTGGCTGACGGTATAGAGCGCTCCGTCCATCGGGAAGGTGTCGTAGGTGTCACCCAGGCAGTCGTTGACCCAGTTGATCGCGCCGGTGGTCGGGTCGGCCGAGAAGGTGCCCTCGAAGGCGGCACCTGTGCCGTAGGAATAGCCGGCGCCGAAGATCGAGGTGCCGTCGGTCGACAGCGTGTCGATGGCGCCGTCGTTGCCGGCGGCCTTCAACTTCGTGTTTGCGGCCCACGGCAGCGTGGCCCCGGTGACCGCGTCGATGGAGCCCATCCCGTAGGCGTCCACTCCGTTGATCGTGGTGAACGAGCCGCCGGCGATGATCCGCGACTTGTCCGGCGCCGCAACCATGGTGAAGACGTAGCCGGAGGTGTCGCCCGCCGGAGCCCATGCGGTCAGGTTCCCAGTTCCGGCGTCAAAGGCGGCGAACAGCGCGCGGGCCTGGCTGTTGGCGGCCCGGAAGTTGCCTCCGGCGTAGACCGTGTCGCCGATCGGCACCAGGCCACGCACCTGGCCGTCGGTCCGGGCATTGAAGGTGGTCAGCGGGGCGCCGGTGCTGGTCAGGTCGAAGGCGGCGATATGGCTGCGGGCCACGCCGTCCACCTCGGTGAAGTCGCCGCCGACGTAGAGCCGGGTGCCACTGTCGTTGGCGCGGATGACCAGGCCCTGGGCGTTCAGCGAGTGGCTGAACGTGACCGGATTCCCGGTGGTGACATCGAACGCGAAGATGTTCTTGGCATCAACAGCCAGCGAGCTCGTGACCGCAGTTGCCGGCGGCCTGGCCTGGGTGAACTCACCGGTGACGTAGGCGGTGTTGCCCACCACGACGGTGCTCCACACCACGCCGTTGAGCTGCCAGGTGGGCAACGCCTCGGCGGTGACGGTGGCGGGATCGGTCGACAGCACGGCCGCTTCGGCCTGCTGAACAGGCACCACGCCGGCAAGCCCGGCGGTGACGATCAGCGTGCCTGCGACCAGGCCGCTGAGACGCGCCCGCAGGCGCGACAAGATTGAATTAGACATTGCTCATCCTGAGTTCGTTCGCAGAAGCATGAGTGGTAGTCCCGGACAGCGGTGCCAGAACGACCTGGCGCACCAGCAGGCCGCCGACGAAGAGTCCGGCGGCAAGGACGAGAGGTGTCCAGGCCGGGCTACCGCCCAGGGCCAGGAGCGACGTGAGAAGGACGACGGCGAAGCCGGCGTCGATGATGCGGCAGACGAACACCCGGCGCTGGCGGCCCATGACGGCGGCCAGGCTGGCGAACGGCTGGAATGAGGCTGAGGCCATCACGTAGACCACCCAGCCGGCGACGGTGAGTCGTTCGATATCGAAGGTCGACCCACTGACAAGGTGGCTCAGGTACGGGGCGACCAGAACGATCGCGATGCCGAGCAGCAATGCCCCGGACATCATGGAGAGCGATGCCCGCCAGGCTCGGCGACGAAGCCGGACGACTCCGAGCCGGGAATCGCGGACGTAGCCGGACAACAGGTAGGAACCCAAGCCCTGGACGGTGAGCAGGACGGGCGCGACGAAGATGCGAGCGCCCTCGACCAGGCCGAGTGCGGCGCCGCCGGCGAAGGCGGTGACCAGGACCCGTGCGACGGTGAGCATCAGCTGCGGAACGGCGACCTGGGCTCCGCGCCAGGCTCCGAACATAGCCACCTGGCGGATATCGGATCCACGCATCTTCGCCCACACCCGTTCGGACGCTGGCAGCAGCAGGACCCCGACCACGATGCCCAGAGTCTGCCCGGCCAGCAGAGCGCCGAAGAATGCCTCGACGCTGACGGCGTGCGTGGCTGCGGTGACCCCGATGATCGCCAACGCTGTGATCACGGCGACGCTGTCGATAGCCACCAGGCGCCAGAATTGCATGACGCCCATGAAGACCCGCCGGATCAGTTCCTCGAACTGGAATGCGACCAGTGCGCCGGCGAACAGGACAGCTTGCAGAGGCGTGAGCGCGGTCAGACCCATCGCCAGACCTGTGACCAGCGCGGTCACGCCACCGAGCAGAAGTGCCCAGGTCTGCAGCGCGCCTCGAACCGGGCTTCGGGCCCGGTCCAGGATGACCAGCGAGTCGCCCACCATGCCGCTGGCCAGTGCGGTGGTCAACACGATCACACCGAGCGACAGGCTGATCAACCCCAGGCCCTCGGCGCCCAGCGTCCAGGCGGCAACGATCTGCAACCCGAAGCTGCCGAACGCCTGCCAGATCTGCGCAACCACGGCCCCGGCCGCACGCGAGCGCACCAGCGACACGATCTTCTTGGTGGTCACGTCAGCCCTCCACGGAAAACGGCCGAGGTGTGCACCCCGTCGAAGTCGACGACCACGGTGACCTTGTTGCGCGACGACTTCGGCACGGCGAACGCATACGCCGCCTTGGCCGTCGCACCGGCTTTGAGTTCACCGGAGAAATCGGCAACCTTGGCCTCGTCCGTGTAGACCGGGTTCACCTGATTTCCGGCCTTGTTCAGCACGGTGACCACCACGGTGTCGAGGGACAACGCCTGCTTGCTGCCGTTCCTGATCTCCAGCTCGAGCACGGCGTAGGCGCGGCCGGGGAACTGGCCCGGGCCTTCCCTGGTTTCCTTGCCGAAGGTCACGTTGCGGATCCGCAGCGCGACACCGTCGGAATAGCTCACTTTGCCGCCAGTTCCGGCCGGCTTGGCGACGATCGTCGGCGACGCCGCGCCACTGCGCTGCACCTTCGGAACCGGCTGGTTCTTCGTGGTTGCGGTGCTGGTCGACTCAGACGTCGGCTCCGGGCTGGCGGACGACACCGGCGAATCTGCCGGAGACGCGCCGACGGGAGCCGACGGTGATGGTGTAGTGGCCGGTGGCGTCGACGTGCAGCCACTCAGCAGTATCCCGGCCAGCACGGCCGCAGATATAACGGTACGAAAATCCCCCACAGCGTTTCCCCCCGAGACGCTTACGGACAAGTCAGGAGAAAACGACGATTGTTTGATGTGATGCGCATCCCCCGATGCATCACCACGCGAACCCAGTCGCGAGTTCCCCCCTACGGCGATGGTAGCGGCCGTGCGACAGATTGTCACCTCTTCGAGGAGATCGGTTCCGACGTCACCCGCTGACGTCGCCGGGCAGGACCCGTGGGTGGCGCCCGCCAACCGGGCGCTCCCGCCTCCCGTGGGCACGCTGAGCCCGAACTGAAGCGCGCTCGCGGCCCCAGCAGCCAGCCCCTATGCGGGGGTGCAGCACGTGCGGCCGATCCGAATGACGCCGTCTGGAGCCCCCAGGAGCGACACCCAGCATCGCATGCACGAAAGCAGCACAAATTTCTTAATGCTACTTATAATTTAGCTCAATTCGGAATAGGGCTTAGATCGACTCACGCTGACGACATGCGTCGGCAGACCGGGTCGGGTAAAGTCTCCGGTGAACCGCGTCAAGACCTGACTTGGGCCCGGTCGCACAACTTGGCCCAACTCACGCCCCGACGCCGTCCTGTTCCCGATCAAGACACACGCTTACCCAACCCTCATCGAGGCCGGCGACCACAGCACCCGCCTTGACACCGCCGCAGCGTGGCGTATCGGTAGGATGCGGCTCGTTCATAGCTCACGCCGAAGGGAAGCCCGATGCCCGACATCAGCCCGGCCTTTGTCCTGGCCGGGCTCGCCGTCGGATTCGTGGTCGGATTGACCGGCATGGGCGGCGGCGCACTCATGACGCCGGCCTTGGTCTTCTTTTTCAGCGTGAATCCGTTGACTGCGATCTCGTCCGACGTGGTCACCAGCCTGTTCATGAAGCCGGCCGGCGCCATTGTCCACATCATGCGGAAGACGGCGCACCTGCCTTTGGTCTTCTGGCTCTGCGTCGGTTCGGTTCCGGCCGCATTCCTCGGCGCCGTCTTCGTCGACCAGTTGCGCATCCACGATGGCTTCGAACAGATTCTGCTGACCATTCTCGGCGTCGCCCTGCTCATCACGGCCGCCGGGCTGATCATGCGCGCCTGGTCGATGATGCTGCGCTACAACAGCGCCGCAGGCGAGGGTCCTGCCGAACCCGAGCGGCCAGAGGTTCAGGTGAAGCGGCTGCTCACCGTGCTCCTCGGCGCGCTGGGCGGACTGCTGGTCGGCCTTACGTCGGTGGGCGCGGGTTCGCTCATCATCACCCTGCTGCTGTTCCTCTACCCGACGCTGAGGCCGTCCCAACTGGTCGGCACCGACCTGGTCCAGGCGATTCCGCTGGTTGCGTCGGCGTCGCTGGGCCACCTGCTGTTCGGCGAAGTCTCCTTCGGGCTGACCGCCGCCCTACTGATCGGTGCGATTCCGGGTGCCTTCATCGGCGCTCAGGTGTCGTCGCGTGCGCCGGGCGGATTGATCAGAAGGGCGCTGGCCATCTTGTTGATGGCGTCCGGGCTGAAGCTGGTCGGAGCCTCGACCGAATGGGTGCTGATCAGTTCCGGCGCCGCCATCGTGCTGGGTCCGGCGATCTGGGCGGTGCTGCGCCGGCGATATCGCGGAGTCCGCGCCCAGCAGCCGGCCGGGCAAACACTCGAATCAGGTGGTGACAAGTCGCAGTGACGAACGACGCACAATACGACGATGCGGGCTGGGAAAAGATCTCGGAACTGCCGTCGATAGTGGTGGAAGGGGTCGATCTGGATCTCGTCGACCTCCGCCAGCGCGGGCTGACTGGGCCGCGACTCCAGCTCACCGAGAACGGCCTGGCCCAGCTTGGCGGGAAGCCCGCCTTCGTCGTCCGGGACGTCGAGGCGACCCCCTTGCTGCTGGGCCGCATGGAGGGCGCGATGGTGTCCACCCGGACACTCCGGGTGGTCGAGCCGGCGCGCGACGCCGGCGAACCCGCCGACCTCGCCGTGGTGGTCAAGGGCATCCCGTCCCACGCCGACTTGGCCCGCATCGAGGTACTGATGCACAGCGACATGCGGGTGAGCTGGCTGGTGCTGGCCGGCCGTACCCGCGCGGGCCGGGACCTGGTGGCCCAGATCCAGGCCGTGGCGGGCGCCCAGCCGAAGGCCGAGCACACCGTGACCCGGGTGCCGTGGCCGGGTGAGGCCGACGGCAAGTTCCTGCGCCGCGGTTTGCTCCCAGAGCCGGCGGCGGTCGCCCAGGCGTTCGGCGCCCTGCACCACGTCACGGTCGGCGACGGCGACGGCGGCGGCCCGTCGGTGCAGGACCGCGGCGGAACCGTGGTGTTCTTCACCGGCCTGTCCGGGTCGGGAAAGTCGACGCTGGCCAAGGCGCTCCGCGACGCGGTCGAGGCGCGCAGCGACCGTCCGGTCAGCCTGCTCGACGGCGACGATGTCCGTCGCATGCTCTCGGCCGGGCTCGGTTTCGACGAGGCCGGACGCGCCGCGAACGTCCGCCGGGTCAGCTGGGTCGCGGCGTTGCTGGCCGGCAATGGCGGCATCGCCATCACGGCCCTGATCGCACCGTTCGCCGATGTCCGCGCCGAGGCCCGGAAGATGGCCACCGACCTGAACGCCGACTTCCTCGAGGTCTGGGTCTCCACCCCGATCGAGGAATGCGAGCGCCGCGACCGCAAGGGCCTCTACGCCCTGGCTCGGGCCGGCCAGATCCCCAACTTCACTGGTATCGACTCTCCCTACCAGGCACCCACTCATGCCGATCTGGTGATCGATACCTCCACCATCTCGATGACCGACGCCGTCGACCTGGTATTCGCCGAACTCGAGGCCCGTGCCGTCCGCCGGGGCACCGACGCGCTGACCAGGACGGCCGGCGGCCACCTCTACCAGGGACCCAGCTATGACATCTGATCTGAATCTCGCCGTCGATCTCGCTCGTGGCGCCGGGGAGATCCTGCTCCGGTTGCGCGAGCAGCTCGGCGACGACATCGACGGCGCCACCGGCGACGCCGAGTCGAACGCCTACCTGCTGCGCGAACTGGCCACCCATCGGCCCGACGACGCGGTGCTGTCGGAGGAGGCCGCGGACGACCCCCGCCGGCTGGACGCCGAGCGGGTCTGGATCATCGACCCGCTGGACGGCACCCGCGAGTTCACCGAGCGGCAGCCGGACGGCTCCTGGCGCACCGACTTCGCCGTCCACATCGCACTGTGGACGCGTGCCGCGGGGCTGACCGCGGGCGTGGTCGGTCTGCCCGCGCGGAACCAGGTGCACCGCTCGGACGCCGGGCCAGTCACCCTCCCCGACGCCGCCGGACGCCCGCTACGGGTGGCGGTGAGCCGCACCCGCCCGCCGATGTTGGTCACCGAGCTGGGCAAGCACCTCGACGTCGAGCTGGTCGGGATGGGATCGGCGGGCGTCAAGGTGATGTCGGTGGTGACCGGCGAGACGGACGCCTACATCCACGGCGGGGGCCAGTATGAATGGGATTCGGCCGCACCCGTGGCCGTCGCCCTGGGGACGGGCCTGCATGCCAGCCGGCTGGATGGGTCACCCTTGGTCTACAACCGCGAGAACCCGTGGCTGCCGGACCTGCTGGTGTGCCACCCGGACAAGGTGGCCGAACTGGTGGCACTGTTGGCGCAGATCGAAGGAAATCAATGAGCACGTATGTACTGAGCCATCTCCGGGCGCTGGAGGCCGAGAGCATCCACATCATCCGCGAGGTGGCGGCCGAGATGCAGCGTCCGTGCCTGCTGTTCTCGGGCGGCAAGGACTCGGTGGTGATGAGCGCGCTGGCCCGCAAGGCCTTCGCGCCCTCGCGAATCCCGTTCCCGTTCATGCATGTGGACACCGGGCTGAACTTCGCCGAGGTGATCTCGTTCCGCGACTGGTGGGCCGAGCAGCTCGAGGTGCAGCTGCTGGTGGCGTCGGTGCCGGAGGCGATCGAGCAGGGCTTCGTCCGTGAGGAGTCCAACGGCTCACGCAACCGGATCCAGACCCCGGTACTGTTGCGAGCCGCCGAGGAGCATCGCTTCGATGCTCTGTTCGGTGGCGCCCGCCGCGACGAGGAGAAAGCCCGTGCCAAGGAGCGGGTGTTCTCGTTCCGCGACGAGTTCGGGCAGTGGGATCCGAAGAATCAGCGTCCCGAGCTGTGGAACCTGTACAACGGCCGGGTGAACGTCGGCGAGAGCATCCGGGTCTTCCCGTTGTCGAACTGGACCGAGTTGGACACCTGGGCCTACATCGCCGAGGAGCGGTTGCCGCTGCCGAACCTGTATTACGCCAAGGAGCGCGAGGTCGTCCGGCGGCAGGCCATGTTGTACGCGGTCAACGAGTTCATCCGTCCGCGCGACGGCGAAGAGGTGTTCACCCGTTCGGTGCGCTACCGGACGATGGGCGACGCCAACCTGACCGCGGCTGTCGAATCGGACGCCGACACCAACGAGAAGATCGTCGCCGAGATCGCCGCCACCCGCTACACCGAGCGGGGCGCGACCCGCGCCGACGACCAGGTCAGCGAAGCTGCGATGGAAGACCGGAAGAAGGAAGGGTACTTCTGATGTCGGGAGACTTGTTGCGGTTCGCCACCGCCGGAAGCGTGGACGACGGCAAGAGCACCCTGATCGGCCGGCTGCTGTACGACTCAAAGGGCATCTTCATCGACCAGTACGAAGCGGTCGAGCGGGTCAGCAACCAGCGCGGCGACGACTACGTCGACCTGGCGCTGCTCACCGACGGGCTGCGCGCCGAGCGGGAGCAGGGCATCACGATCGACGTGGCCTACCGCTACTTCACCACGCCGAACCGCAAGTTCATCATCGCCGACACACCGGGGCATCCGCAGTACACCCGCAACATGGTGACCGGCGCCTCCACCGCCGATGCGGCACTGATCCTGGTGGACGCCCGCAAGGGAATGACGGAACAGAGCCGCCGGCATAGCTTCCTGACCACCCTGCTCGGGGTCCGGCACCTGATCGTCTGCGTCAACAAGATGGACCTGGTCGACTACGCGCAGGAATCGTTCGACGCGATCATGGAGGAGTTCAGCGCCTTCGCCACTCGGCTGAACGTGCACGACCTAGCCTTCATCCCCATCTCGGCGCTAGCCGGCGACAACGTGGTCACCCGCAGCGAGCGGACGCCGTGGTATGACGGGCCCTCCCTGCTCTACCACCTGGAACACCTGCACGTGGCCTCGGACCGCAACCTCACCGACGTCCGGTTCCCGGTGCAGTACGTGATCCGACCAC
>NZ_JASGEF010000030.1:0-37742 GCF_047606665.1 Micropruina sp.
ACCGCTCATCTAGGAGCGGAAGCAAGACCCCATACCTCGCCTGAAGCCGCTCCTCAGTCCATCTCTCAATCACCGTCACAGCTGGCCGAACAGCCAACACGCCCCGAAAATTCCTTACAGGCCCTAACGAGCAGCGCCGCGGCTTCTGGACGGCCGGGCTGGGCGTCTTCGTCGCCTGGAATCTGTTCACCCTGATCGGCGCCTTGGCCGGCAACGCGATGGGCGATCCGGCGATGTGGGGCTTGGACGGCGCCGCCTGCGCGGCCTTCCTGGGCTTGTTGTGGCCACGGTTGCACGGCCGCAATCCGATCGCGATCGCCGTGGTGTGCGCCTTCGTGACCGTGGTGTTCACCCCGCTCACGCCGCCCGGACTGCCGATCATCATCGCGGCCGTGGTGGCCGCCGGAGTATGGGCGGCGCAGCAACGGAGGGCCGCGTAATGGACCTCTGGCTCTGGGTGTTGCTGGCCTGCGCGGCGGCGTACGCCCTGAAGGTGTCCGGCTACCTGCTGCCCAAGTCGGTGCTCGACCGGCCCTTCGTCCCGTCCCTGGCGGCAGCCCTCACCGTCGGCCTGCTGGCGTCCCTGGTGGTCAGCAACACCGTCGCCAAAGGCCAATCGCTGGTGCTCGACTCGCGGCTGCTCGGCATCGGCGCCGCCGCCCTGGCATTGAAGCTGAACTGGGCCCTACATCATCGTCGTGGTCGTCGGTGCAGCAGCCACCGCCTCCGGACGCTGGGCCGGGCTCCCCTGATCTGCGCACCGCTGATCAGGCCAGCCGACGAATCTTCGGGGACGAATCTTCGGGGACGGTTCTAATCTTCGGGGACGGTTCTCGCGCATGCGAATTCCGAACGCGAGGGGACGGTTCTCGCGCATGCGAATTCCGAACGCGGAAGAACCGTCCCCGGACATGCGAGATTCGAATACGGAAGAACCGTCCCCAACGTTCGCGGGTGAGGGAGTCAGGCGTCCAGCATCGCGGAACCGAGCCAGTCGGCGGGGATGCCGAAACCGTCGACCAGTGCTGTGGCGCGGGGACGCAGATCGTGGCAGAGCTGGTTGATCTGGCGCCGCAGGGCCTTGGCGCGGGTGTCTGACATGCGGTTGTGGGAGAGGTACCAGCCGGCGTCCGATTCGAGGCTGGTCAGGGCGAACAGGGTGCAGAGCTCGTTCAGGGTCTGCCGCGCGGGGCCCGCCGGGCAGGCCTCGATGCCGGCGATGAACGAATCGAGCACCACCCGCTCCATGTGCGCGCGGGCCACGAACAGCACGTGGTCTTGCATCGCATTGACCTGATCGAAGGAATCCCGGTCGGCGGAGCGCATCCGGCGGGCCAGCGAGTCGACGCTGTGCCGCTCCCGCTCCTCGAACATCCAGGCGTGCCAGCCCCGGTCGGAGACGGCGGCCGAATCGCCCTTGCGCCGCGCGGCGGCCGCCAAACGCTCGGCGAACAGCCCGGCCCCGGTCCGCTCGATCACCGCTCCGCCGACCAGGCGGGCGGACGCCTGCACCAGGCCGAATCTGCCCAGGCCGCCCCAGACGTCGCGATAGTCGGTCAGCACGCCCTTGGCGACCAGCTGCAGCAGCACCGTGTTGTCGCCCTCGAAGGTGGCGAACACGTCGGTGTCGGCCCGCAGCTGGGTGAGCTGGTTCTCGCTCATGTATCCGGCCCCGCCGCAGGCCTCGCGGCAGGTCTGGATTGCCGTGTTGGCGAAGTCGGTGTTCAGCACCTTCAGTCCGGCGGCCAGAGTTTCCAGCGCCCGCTGCGCCCGCGGATCGTGGGCGCCGTCCGAACTCACCGTCCCGTAGGCGTCGATCAGGTCGTTCTGGGCGAAGCCGAGCGCATAGGCACGGGCGATCGCCGGGAGCAGTTTGCGCTGGTGCGACAGGTAGTCCAGCAGCGGCGACTCGTCGTCGGAATGCGGGTGCCGGAATTGCGCCCGGCGTTCGGCGTAGCGGGTCGCGATCGACAAGGCCCGGCGCGCGGCGATCGCCGCCCCGCCGCCGATGCAGATGCGTCCCCGCACCAGCGCGCCCAGCATGGTGAAGAAGCGCCGGTTGGGGTTCTCGATGGTCGACACGTAGCGGCCCTCGGCGTCCACCGAACCGAATCGGTCGAGCAGCATCTCGCGGGGCACCCGGACGTGGTCGAAGGCGATGGTGCCGTTGTCGACCCCGAGCAGACCGCCCTTGTGGCCGTTGTCGCCGATGGCGATGCCGGGCAGGGTGCGGCCGTCGACGTCCCGCAGCGGCACCAGGATGCAGTGCACCCCGCGTTCGATGCCGTCGACCACCAGCTGACCGAAGACGGCTGCCATTCGGCCATGCGCGGCGGCGTTGCCGATGTAGGTCTTGGCCGACGACTCCTTGGGCGAATGGACGACGAACTCGTCGGCGTCCGGGTCGTAACTGATCGTGGTCTCCAGCGAGGCGACATCACTGCCGTGTCCGCGCTCGGTCATCGCGAAACAGCCCAGGGTCCGCAGACTGAGCGCGTCGGCCAGGAACGATTCGTGATGTTCGGGGGTGCCGAGGCCGGCGATCGCTCCCCCGAACAGGCCATGCTGGACGCCGGACTTGATCGCCACCGACAGGTCGCCGTAGGCGACCGTCTCGAAGTCGACCAGCGACTGGATCTGGATGTCGGCGGTCGCTTCCTCGACGCCGACGATGGCCTGCCCGAAGCCGACGGCGACCAGTTCCTGGAGCCGGCGCAGCGTCCAGGCACGGGCCTCGTCCACCCCCAACGAGGGGTCCCGGAGCATGCCCGCGGACGGGAAGGCGGCCCGTCCCGCCGTCCGGCGCTGGTGGTGCGGGCCCTCGAACGCGGCCAGCAGCGCGTCGCCCAATCCGGGTGCGGCAAACGTCTCTTCGGTAGCGCGGCGAGTGGCTGCGATGCTGCTCATCGGTGTCCTTCCAGGGTGTTGACAAGGCGATTCGCGCGATAGGCGGGCGCGAACAAGTCGGACAGGTCGTCGGCGACCTCAGCAGCCGGACGGTTCATTCCGGCCCGGATCCACTGGTCGGTGGCGGCCCGGACGCAGCCGACCAGACCGTGCCCCCAGGTGTCCGCCCGGTCGGCCGGCAGGCCGCCGGCATGCAGCAACTCCGCGATCCGCTCGCCGATCCGCATGGTCAGCCCGGTCACCGGGTCGTCGCTCAGATCGCCGTCCACCAGCGGCCGGGCCATCACGAAGCGGTAGATCTCCGGGTCGCGCTGCACCAGGCGCAAGTAGCTGTGGGTGAGGTCGCGGATCAGCCGGCCGAGGTCGTCGCCGTCGACGGACGCCTCCCAGTCGACCGAGGCACGCAGGTCGTCGAGGATGAACTGGGCGACCTTCTCGACCACCGCCCGGTACAGGCCGGGACGGTCGCCGAAGTGCCGGTAGATCACCGGCTTCGAGGTGCCCGCCTCGGCGGCGATCTCGTCCATGCCGACCGTCGCGCCGTGCCGGCGAATGGCGCGCAGGGTCGACTCCACCAGCTCACGGCGGCGCTGCCGGCGGTGCTCCGTCCACCGGGTGTCGCGTCCGTCCAGCTGCGTTTTCACGACCGCCACACTACCCGATACTTCCTGTACCTGCTACCGTGAGTGTCGATAACTTGTCCAGTTGAGGAGACCCGATGGCAGACCTGCGCAACGCGGTGATCGTGGGCAGCAACCGCGTCCCGTTCGGAAAGGTCGGCGGCGCCTACGCCTCCGCCACCAACATCGACCTGCTGACGGCCGCCATCGACGGCCTGGTGGCCAGATTCGGGCTGGCCGGCGAGCGCCTCGGCGAGGTCGGGGCCGGTGCCGTCCTCAAACACAGCCGCGACTTCAACCTGACCCGCGAGGCGGTGCTGTCCTCGGCGTTGAGTGCGGCGACCCCCGCCTACGACGTCCAACAGGCCTGCGCGACCAGCCTCGCCGTCGCGGTGCAGCTGAGCAACCGGATCCGGGTCGGGCAGATCGACGTCGCCATCGCCGGGGGCGTCGACTCGGCGTCCGACTCGCCGGTGGCGGTGAGCGACCGGCTGCGCAAGACGCTGATCAGGCTGAATGCCGCCAAGACTCCGCTGGACAAGGCGAAGACGCTGGCCAGCGTCCGGCCCGGCGACCTGGCCCCGGAGGTGCCGAAGGCCGCCGAGCGCCGCACCGGGCTGAACATGGGCCAACATCAGGCGCTGACCACCGCACAGTGGGGCATCGCCCGGCAGGCGCAGGACGAACTGGCCGCGGCCAGCCACCACCACCTGGCCGCCGCCTGGGACTCCGGCTTCTTCGACGACCTGGTCACCCCCTATCTGGGCCTGACCCGCGATCAGCCGCTGCGCGCCGACACCTCGGTGGAGAAGCTGGCGAAGCTGCGTCCGGTGTTCGGTGACGGTCCGGACGCCTCGATGACCGCCGGCAACTCCACCCCGCTCTCCGACGGCGCCGCGACCGTGCTGCTCGCCGATGAAGGCTGGGCGCGACAGCGGAATCTGCCGGTGCTGGCCCGGATCGTCGATGCCGAGACCGCGGCCGTCGACTACGTGCTCGGCAATGAGGGCCTGCTGATGGCCCCGGTGCACGCCACGGCTCGACTGCTCGCCCGCACCGGGCTGTCGCTGCAGGATTTCGACTACTACGAGATCCACGAGGCGTTCGCGTCGACGGTGCTGTGCGCGCTGGCCGCCTGGGAGTCGGCCGACTACTGCCGCGGCGTGCTCGGCCTGGACGGCCCGCTCGGCTCGATCGACCGCGCCAAGCTCAACGTCAACGGCTCGTCGCTGGCCGCCGGGCATCCGTTCGCCGCCACCGGGGCCCGGATCCTGGGCACGCTGGCGAAGATGCTGGCCGCCAAGGGTGCCGGCAGTCGCGGCCTGATCTCGGTCTGCGCCGCCGGCGGTCAGGGCCTGGTCGCGATCGTGGAGGCCTGCTGATGACAATCGACGACCTGATCTCCGGCGTCCTGGACTCTCGGATCGGCAAGGCGGTCGCCGCCAAGGCCGGTCTGCCGGAGGCCACCGTGCTGCGTCGCGGCGAGGCGATGCCGTCCGGACCAATCGCGCTGGGCGTCGTTGGGCTGGACGTTGTCGAGCCGGACGCCGGCTCGCTGGTTCCGGACGCCCTGGCGACGCTCGGCATCGACGTCCAGCCCGCCCTGATCGACACCCCGGACGCCCGGACCACCGACGCCGATGGCCGACAGCGTCCGCCCGCCTACCCGGGACGCCTCGGCGCCATCGTCGTGGACGCCACCGCGGCGAACCGGATCGGGCAGTTGGAACAGGTCCGGGCGGCGCTGCGTCCGGCGGTGAAGGCGCTGGAACCGTCCGGTCGGGTGCTGATCGTGGCCGCCGATCCCGCATCGGCGTCCGATGTGGAGACCGCGGCCGTCCGGCAGGCGCTGGACGGCATCATGCGCAGCGTCGGCAAGGAGCTCCGCTTCGGCGCCACCTGCAACCTGATTCAGGTCGCGGCCGGGACGACGCCGTCCGAGCTGGCCCAGGTGGTGTGTTTCGCCTTGTCGGGACGCTCGGCCTATGTGGACGGTCAGCCCTTCGTACTGACTCCGCTGGTTGAGCGTGTCGAAACCAGCGAGGGTCTCGACAAGCTCGATCGGCTACACGACGAGAGTCTCGACCGGCGATCCGGGCGGATCGTGGTGGTCACCGGTGCCGCCCGCGGCATCGGCGCGGCGATCGCCCGCCGGTTCGCCGCCGACGGCGCTCGTGCGGTGGTGGTCGACGTCCCGGTCGCCGGCCAGGCGCTGGCCGGGGTCGCCAACGAGATCCATGGCACCGCGTTGCAGCTCGACATCACCGCGTCGGACGCCGGCGCGCGGATCGCCCGGCATGTCGTCGAACGGTACGGCCCGGACGCCCGGATCGGTGCCCTGGTGCATTGCGCCGGGATTCTCCGGGACAAACTGCTGGTCAACCTGGACGAGCAGCGTTGGGGCGCCGTGCTGGAGGTGAACCTGGCCGCCCAACTGCGGATCAACGACATCCTGCTCGACCCCGATCAGGCCGGTGGTGTCGCCGACGGCGGCCGGATCGTGGCCATCGCGTCCACCAGCGGTTGGGCGGGCAACCGTGGCCAAACCAACTACGCGGCGTCCAAGGCCGGGGTGATGGGCATGGTGCGGGCCTTGTCGGCCCAGCTCGCCGACCGCGGGATCGCCGTCAACGGCGTCGCCCCCGGATTCATCGAGACCGACATGACGGCGTCCATTCCGGTGATCGACCGGGAGATCTTCCGCCGTTCGTCCAGCCTGCTGCAGGGCGGGCGTCCGGTCGACGTGGCGGAGGCGATCGTCTTCCTGGCCGACCCGGCCACACCGATGAACGGCCAGGTGCTCCGAGTCTGTGGCCAGTTGATCGTGGGGCGCTGATGAGCGACGTCGTCGTCCTGGACGGGATGCCCACAGCGACCGGGCAATACGCCCGCGCCCTCTCGCCGCGGGCGCGGCCGCCGGCCGCCGCCGGTCTGCCCGATCGGGTGGTGCACCTGCTGCATCACCGCTGCGAGATCGCCGAAGTCGCCGCCTACAACCAGGTATGCGGCTTCACCCTCACCGATCGGCTGCCGGCCACCTGGCTGCATGTGCTGACCTTCCCGCTGCAGCTGACCCTGATGACGGCACCCGACTTCCCGCTGGCGCCGCTGGGCATGGTGCACGTCAGCAACACCCTCACTCAGGTTCACCCGGTCTCGATCACCGAGCCGATGGAGCTGACCGTGCACGCCGACGCCCTGCGGCCACATCGCCGCGGCGTCCTGGTCGACCTGGTCGGCGAGGTCCTGGTGGCCGGCGAGCCGGTCTGGACGGGACGCTCGACCTATCTGAACCGTTCCGCGTCGCTGGCAGCGGGGTCTCGACAAGCTCAACCAACCGAACCCGACGAAGCACGACCAACGACAACCGGCGAGGCTCGACCGGCCGACGACCAGGCTCGGACGGCGGTGGCCGACCTGCCCACCGCCGGATTGTGGCGGCTGCAGTCCGACCTGGGCCGGCGCTACGCGGCGGTGTCCGGCGACGTGAACCCGATCCATCTCAACCCGCTGGCGGCGAAGGCGTTCGGGCTGCCGGGCATGATCGCCCACGGCATGTGGACCCACGCCCGCGCGCTGGCCGCCTTCCAGCCGCGGCTGCCCGATTCCTTCCAGGTGTCGGTGCGGTTCAGCAAGCCGGTCCGGCTGCCGTCCACCGTCCGGTTCGCCGCCGCGACCACGGACGGCGGACTCGCCGCGCAGCTCACCAACCGCGCCGCTGACAAGGTGTTTCTCACCATGGATGTCACTGGTCGGTAGCCATCCGGGCTGGACGCCGACGCCTCAGCCGCGGCGCAACCGCCTGATCGCCACTTCGGCCAGCAGCGCGGCGGAGTCGGCCAGCACTCCGTCGTCGAACAGCGCTCGCGCGGAATGGTTGGTGGCGGCCGTGGCGAAGTCGGCGCCGGGGTAGGCGGAGACGAAGATGAACGCGCTCGGCACCTGCTGCCCGATCAGGCTGAAGTCCTCGCCGCCGGCCTTCGGGAAGGGCTCCTCGACGTAGCGGTCGGCGCCGAACAGGTCGACGACGGTATCCACCACGTGCGCATACTCGGCCTCGTCGTTCATCGTCACCGGATAGCCACGCTGATAGTCCACGTCGGCGGTCATCCCGTGGGCTTCGGCGATGCCGCGGGCCAGGCGTCCGATCCGTTCCGGGATGCCGGCGTGGTTGGTCGCCGAGAAGGTGCGCACCGTCATGTCCAGCTGCGCGTCGTCGGGGATGATGTTCTCCTTGCTGCCGGCGGCGATCCGGCCGACGGTCACCACGACCGGGTCGAAGGCACTGAATTGCCTGGTCACCATCGTCTGCAGGGCGATCGCGATCTCGCAGGCGACCGGCACCGGGTCCAGCGCGTTGTGCGGCTGGGAGCCGTGCCCGCCGCGTCCGCGGACGACGACCTGACAGTGGTCGGCGGCGGCCATCAGCACGCCGGGACGCCCGCTCCACACCCCGAACGGGTACTGGGCGGCCATCACGTGAAGTCCGTAGGCGGCGTCGGCCCGGCGTCCGGCCGCGTCCAGGACGCCCTCGGCGATCATCGGACCGGCACCGCCTGGCCCTTCCTCGCCGGGCTGGAACATGAACACCACATCGCCCGGCAGCTGGGAACGCAACTCGTGCAGGATCTTCGCCGCGCCGACCAGTCCGGCCACGTGCAGGTCGTGGCCGCAGGCATGCATGGTTCCGGTGTCGGCGGCGAACTCCTGGCCGGTGGCCTCGGTCACCGGAAGACCGTCCATATCGGCGCGCAGCAACACCACCGGCCTGGTCGCGGTGGTCTCGGCGCCACCTCGCAGCACTGCGACGACGCTGGTCAGCGAGGTCCCGGTGCGGATCTCCAGATCGAGCCCGGCCAGCGCGGCGAGGATCCGCGCCTGCGTCCGCGGGGTGTGGTTGCCCAACTCCGGGTCGGCATGGATCTCGCGGCGCAGCGCGCACAGTTCGGGGTGGATCCGTGCGGCGATGGCGGTTGCGGTCATCGCCACACCCTAGGGAACCCTTGCGGCCATACCGCGGCATGGTGAGGGCATGGCAACCCGGAAGATCACCATCACGCTCCCCGAGGAGTTGGTGGAGACAGCTCGCGGCCTGACCGACAATCTGTCCGGCTACGCGGCGGAGGTCGCGCTGTTCGGTGGCGCGAGCGAGGGCGCAGTCGCGTGACCCCGTGGGGCGGCACAGTCGTCCTGGATTCCCAGGGCTTCTCGAGCTGGCTGAGCGAGGACGCCGCGGTGATGGCGCTGCTCGCAGCGGCGCATCGAAACCAGTCCGATCTGGTCGTCTCCGCGATGACGATCGTGGAGGTCTCGCACCCGTGGCTGAACCGCCGCCGACTCGATCGGGTACTGTCCCGAACCCGTGTCGAGCCGGTCAGCGAGCGATCGGCGCGGGCCGCGGCGGCCCTCCTGGCGGCGTCCGGCAGGCACGGCCACAGCCACGCGATCGACGCCACCGTGGCCGAACTCGCCTCTCGCCAGACTCGGCCGGTGGCCGTGCTGACCTCCGATCCGGACGACCTCAGCCGGCTGTGCGAGCCTCATGTCCGCATCGTTCCGGGTCTAGGCCCTCCCTAATCAGTTCTGCCCTCCTGTCGACGGGAGGGCAGAACTGATTGGGGAGGGCCTAGTCACGCAGCGCCCGGCCCAGGGCGTCCAGCTTGGCCTCCACCGCGGTCAGCCGGGCCTCGGCTTCGCTCGGCAGGACGCCGGCATCGGCCGAGCCTGCCGGCGTCGCCGTCCCCGCCCGGCGACGGCTGAACTTCCACCAGCCGACACCGACCGTCACGACCAGGGCGATGCTCATCACCAGGAATCGGGGCCACTGCTGGCCGGCCGAGATGCCGATGCCCACCGCATAGATCATCGTGAACAGGCCACCCAGCAGCGCCCCGTTGGCCAGCACCGAACCGGTGTTCGCAATCGCCAGAGACAACAACATCACCACGGTCGCGCAGATCAACAAAATGATCGACGTGGTCAGCCGATAGGCATTCCAGGCGCCGTCGGGGCTTGTGGAGTAATTGGGTTCCGGATAGAAGGTGTTGACGCCGATTCCGATGAAAGCCGTCACCACCAGGCCGACGAAGAAGCTGAAGATCACCTGCAGCATCGACTGGCCGAGATCTCGTTGCGCGCTCATACCTCCAAGCGTGCCAGCACGGCGTCCGCGTAGTGCTGTTTCGCGCCAGGAGCCAGCCGCAGAAACAGACTCGGCTCGAATAATTCCAGCTCCGCCAGCATCGGACGTCCCGCGGCGTCGCGAACCAGGTCGACACGGGCATACAGGAACGATTCCCGGACGCTCCGCGCCGTCATCGACTCGGCGGCGACGGCCAGCACCTGCTCCGCCAGCGCCCGCTCGTCCGGGGCGGCATCGACCGGGCAGACCGAGGCAACACGGTCACCCGCGGGCAGCATCCCGCCGCCGAGCGCCAGCAGCGGTCCGCGGCGCACGGCGTGCACCAAGCGACCGTCGATGTACACCAGCGACCGCTCGCCGAGCTCGGCGATCGACGCGATGGCCGGCTGGACCATCACCTCCTTGCCGAGTTCGACGATCCGGCGGGCCAGGTCGAGCGCGGCCGGGTCGTCCGGCTCGAACAGCCCGGTGTTGGCCGACGACGCCGACACCGTCGGCTTCACCACCACCCGGCCCGGCAGCGTGGCGATGGCGCCACGCACCTCGTCCGGCGTCCGGCAGAACACCGTCGGACAGACTTCGACGCCGCGGCCGGCCAACTCGGCCAGGTAGCGCTTGTCCAGGTTCCAGCGGATCACCTCGGGATGGTTCAGCACCCGGGTCTGGGACTCGGTCCGATCGAGCCAGGTCAGGAACTCGGCCGTGTGACGCGGATAGTCCCAGGGTGACTTGATCACCACCAGGTCACTGGCCGACAGTACGGACGCCTGTCGCCAATCGGCCAGCTCACACCGGGCGCCGCGACCGACCAGCTCGGCCTGCACCAGCAGCAGCTCGGGGTCGCCCTGCGCCGGGTCGATCAGCACCTGCCTGGAGGTGATCAGGGTGACGGTCGGCATGGCCACCATCCAACCTCACCGACCCTTGTTCGCGCTCCGGGTTGGTGAGCATGATGATCTGGTGACCGAACCGAGCGAGCCGTCCGACGATCTGGCTGCCGTCCTGCGCTGGCAGGCCAGCGGCGGCGAGGTGCGGGCGCTCGCCTGGGGACCACCCGTCATTGTCGCGCTGATCACGTGCGACGGGGGCCAGGAGATGCAGCGGATCGCCTCCGCAGCAGCCGATCTGGCTGCCCATCTGCGCGGCTGAGAGTCGACCCAGACGCCGCCCCCGCTCGGTTGCAAAACGATGACAATCCGTACGGACGGCGTCGAAATTGCTTGTCAACTCATGAGTAGCCGGGTTAACGTGCCGAGATGCCAGAGCCACTCGTCGTGATCGAAGGCGTCAACAAGCACTTTGGTGATCTGCATGTACTCAAGGACATCAACCTGTCCGTCGCCAAGGGCGAGGTGGTGATCCTGATCGGCCCGTCCGGGTCGGGCAAATCGACGTTGTGCCGCACGATCAACCGGTTGGAGACCTTCGAGACCGGCTCCATCACCATCGACGGCAAGAAGCTACCCGACGAAGGCAAGGAGCTCGCCAACCTGCGTGCCGACGTCGGCATGGTGTTCCAGTCCTTCAACCTGTTCGCCCACAAGACGATCCTGGACAACGTCACGCTGGGCCCGATCAAGGTGCGCAAGACGCCAAAGGTCGAGGCAGAGCAGCGGGCCATGGAACTGCTCGGCCGGGTTGGCGTCGCCCATCAGTCGGCCAAGTACCCGGCCCAACTCTCCGGCGGCCAGCAACAGCGGGTCGCGATTGCCCGCTCGCTGGCGATGAACCCCAAGGTGATGCTGTTCGACGAGCCGACCTCGGCGCTGGATCCCGAGATGATCAACGAGGTGCTGGACGTCATGGTCGAACTCGCCAAAGAGGGCATGACCATGATCGTGGTCACCCACGAGATGGGCTTCGCCCGCAAGGCCGCCGACAAGGTGGTGTTCCTCGCCGACGGCGAGATCGTCGAGACCGGCACACCGGCCGAGTTCTTCACCAACCCGACATCGGCCCGCGCGAAGGACTTCCTGTCGAAGATCCTCACCCACTGACCGAGCAACAGAACCCGAATCGCAAAGGAGTTCGACCATGACGCTGAAGAAGATCGGCGCCACCCTAGCGGCCACCGCGCTCGCGCTATCCCTGACCGCCTGTGGCGGCGGATCCACCACCGACCTGTCCAATCTGAAGATCGGCATCAAATTCGACCAGCCCGGCCTGGGGCTGAAGACGGGCGAGACCTACTCGGGTTTCGATGTCGATGTCGCCACCTACATCGCCGGCAAGCTCGGCACCACGCCCGACAAGATCCAGTGGACCCAGGCGCCTTCGGCTCAACGGGAAACGCTGATCGAGAGCGGCCAGGTCGACCTGGTGGTGGCCACCTATTCGATCAACGACCAGCGGAAGGAGAAGGTCTCGTTTGCCGGGCCTTACCTGGTCGCCGGCCAGGATCTCCTGATCCGCGCCAACGACACCTCGATCACCGGCGTGGACTCGCTCAAGGGCAAGAAGCTGTGCTCGGTGACCGGCTCCACCTCGGCACAGCAGGTCGAGCAGAAGGTGCCGGGGGTCAACCTGCAGAACTTCTCTGGCTACTCCGATTGCGTCGCTGCACTCGCCGCCGGGACGGTTGACGCCCTCACCACCGACGACACCATCCTGGCTGGCTACGCCGCCCAGCCCGAGTACAAAGGCACGCTCAAGGTCGTCGGCAGGCCGTTCACCGTCGAGAACTACGGCGTGGGCTTGAAGAAGGGCAACACCGAGTTGTGCAACAAGGTGACCGACGCAATCAAGTCGATGCTCGCCGACGGCAGTTGGCAGAAGTTCCTCGACAAGAACCTCGGCCCGGCCGGGTACAAGCCGGGAGAGGGCAATCCGCCCACACCCGCCGCTTGCTCGTAATTCCCATCGGAGGGTGTCGCCCACCGCGGCACCCTCCGGCGAGTCGAAGGGTCGACGTTGATGGGCGACATTCTCGCAAAGTACAACGTGCTGGCCGCCTTCTGGGTGACCATCGAGTTGGCGGTGCTCTCGGCCCTCGGAGCACTGATCCTCGGCACGTTGGTGGCGATATGCCGTGTCTCACCGGTGCCGGTCTTGCAGTTCATCGGCACCAGCTACGTGAACATCTTGCGCAACACACCACTGACGGTGCTGATGGTGGCGAGCATTCTGGGCGCCAGCTTCATCCTCGGCCTCAGATGGTCAGACGATGCCAAGACCAATGCCTTCATCTGGGCCGTGATCGTGCTGAGCGTGTACCACGCGGCCTTCGTCTGCGAAGCGCTGCGCAGCGGAGTCAACACCATCCCGCCGGGGCAGGCCGAGGCTGCACGCTCGATCGGGCTCACCTTCCGTCAGTCACTGACCGAGGTACTGCTCCCTCAGGCATTTCGCGGCGCCATCGCTCCGCTGGGGTCGACGCTGATCGCGCTGATCAAGAACACCACAGTGGCTGCCGTCATCGGAGTATCGGACGCCGCCGGCCTGATGGCGACAATCGTCGAGAATGAGACCGGCAGTCTCCCGGTCTTCGCGATCTTCGCCCTCGGCTTCGTGATCCTCACTCTCCCGCTGGGCGTGTGGTTCACTCATCTCTCACAGCGTCTGGCGGTGAAACGATGAGCGCCCAGGCGGTCCTCTTCGACGCTCCGGGACCCAAGGCCCGGCGGCGCCACCTGATCCTCACCATTGTCGGCGTGGTGATCGTGATCGGCATTCTCGCCGCGGTGGTCTATCAACTCGAAGCCAGAGGGCAGTTGACCGCCGAGAAGTGGATGCCGTTCCTCACGGTGAGCGCATGGCGCGACTATCTCGCCAGGGGCCTCATCGGGACGGCGATCGCCGCGGCCCTCTCCGTCGTACTGGCGGGCGCACTCGGCCTGCTGCTCGGTATCGGACGGCTGGCCCACACCCGTTGGATCCGCTGGGTGAGCGGAGTCATCGTGGAGTTCTTCCGGGCTGTTCCGGTGCTGATCATGATGATCTTCCTGTTCAATGCCCTGCTGGTGGTCCGCTGGTTCCGCAACGATGTGAACCCGCTGATGGCCGTGGTCGTCGCACTCACCCTCTACAACGGTTCGGTGATCGCCGAGTTGGTGCGTTCCGGTGTCCATGCTCTGCCCAAGGGCCAGTCCGAGGCCGGCCTGTCGATCGGTCTCACTCCCAGCCAGACGCTGCGCTCGATCCAGTTGCCCCAAGCACTGGTGGCCATGCTGCCCGCGCTGATCGGCCAGCTGGTCGTGGTGGTCAAGGATTCCGCACTCGGCTACCAGATCACCTATTCAGAACTGCTCACCTGGTCGAAGACCTTGGGCTCCGCCTTTGCCAACCCGGCGCCCGCCTACATAGTCGCCGCGGGACTCTTCATCCTGATCAACTGGTCGCTGACCAGGCTGGCCCGTGCCGTGGAACATCGCCTTCGGAAGCGCACTGTCACGGCAGCACCGCTCACTACGGCGGCGCCCACCATCGTCCAGGGCGGCGTGGAGCCCGGCGGCCCGTCCAACGATCTGGTCGAGCCGTACCAGCCACCCCCACCGAGGGACTGAGCCGTGTAGTCCCCGGCTCGCACCGTCATCCCGGCCGAACCCGCCAACCGGCGACAACGCGTCATCCCGTGCTTGCCCCGTGATCCCGTGTCGCGCGGACGAGATATCGCGGCCGAGATCCCGGCGTTCGCCGGGATGACGAGTGGGAGCCGGCATTCCGAGTGGGAGCCGGCATTCCGAGTGGGAGCCAGCATGACCTGCCTGGAGCCCGTTTTGACACCCACTCCGAACACCATGAGAATGATTGTCATGAAGACGTTCAGGGCGGTAGTGACGGCGGCGGCAGCCCTCGGGCTGGCAATCACGGCGGGATGTTCGACGGGGACATCGACCGGCTCGGCCAGCCCCTCCGCGTCCGCCTCCGCGGCGGTGACACCGCTGAAGGTGACCGCTTCGTTCTATCCGTTCGAGTACGTCACCGAGCAGGTCGGCAAGGACCTGGTCACCGTGACCGACCTGACCCAGCCCGGCGCCGAGCCGCACGATCTGGAACTGTCGCCGAAGCAGGTGGCCGGCATCGCAGAATCCGATCTGCTGATCTTCCAGAAGGGCTTCCAGGCAGCCGTCGACTCCGCGCTGCAGACCGTGACGCCGAAGCGGACGGTCGACACCGCGTCCTTCCTCACCCTGCACGAGGCAGCGCACGACGAAGGCGAGGAAGAGCACGGCGACGAACACGATCACGGCGCGCTCGATCCGCACACCTGGCTCGACCCGAACAACATGGTGGCCGTCACCGAACACGTCCGCGACGCCCTCGCCGAGGCCATGCCGGACGCCAAGGCGACCTTCACCGCCAACGCCGACGCACTGATCACCCAGCTGCAGCAGCTCGACACCGACTACCGCGCCGGTCTCGGCTCCTGCCAGCGCAAGGTGTTCGTCACCTCGCATGAGGCGTTCGGATACCTGGCTGCCCGCTACGGCCTGGAGCAGGTCGGCATCAGCGGCATCGAGCCCGACACCGAGCCGACCGCGGCCCGGATCGCCGCCGTGCAGAAGCTGGCCAAGGCCAACGGCGTCACCACGATCTTCTTCGAGACCCTGGTTTCGCCGACCGTGGCGAAGTCGATCGCCGGCGACCTGCAGCTGGCCACCGACGTCCTCGATCCGCTGGAAGGCCTGACCGAGGAGTCCCGCGGTTCGGACTACATTGAGGTCATGAAATCCAATCTCACCTCGCTACAGAAGGCGAACGGCTGTTCATGACCCCTGCCTCAGGGCACTCCGCTCCGGCGATCACCGCAGACCAGGTCGACGTGGTGCTGTCGGGCGTCCCCATCGTCCGCCAGGCGAACTTCGAGATCGGCGTCGGGCAGGCGGTCGCCGTGACCGGCAACAACGGCTCCGGCAAGACCACGCTGATGCGGGCCTTGCTGGGGCTGGTGCCGCATCGGGGCACGATCCAGCTGTTCGGCACCGAGTTGGGCCGGTTCCGCGGCTGGCGCCGGATCGGCTACGTGCCGCAGCGCAGCACCATCCTGGTGCAGCAGGCCACCGCCCGTGAGGTCGTGGCCTCGGGACGCCTCGGGCTGCGGCGTCCGCTGTGGCCGGCGACGGCGTCCGATCGTCAGGCCGTGACGGACGCCCTCACCCGTGTCGGCATGGACGACCAGGCCCAGGCTCCGTTCGTCCGGCTGTCGGGCGGCCAGCAGCAACGGGTGCTGATCGCCCGCGCGCTGGCCGGCGAGGCCGACCTGATGGTCTGGGACGAGCCTCTGGCCGGGGTCGACCAGACCACCCAAAGCGTGCTCGCCGACGTGCTGGCCGGCCTGCGCCGACGGCGCAACACCGTCGTAATGGTGTTGCACGAGCCCGGCCCGTTCGAGCCGCTGATCGACCGCGCGATCACCCTGGCCGACGGCCGGGTGATCGCCGACGGACCGTTCCAGCCGGCACCCGGCGGGCACGAGGTGCACGAACTGCCGCGCAGCCACGTCTACGGCACCGGACTCGAGGTGGTCTGAGATGGAATGGCTCGCTCTGGAGTTCATGCAGCGGGCGCTGATCGCCGCCCTGATCACAGGACTGACTGCGCCGGCCATCGGCACATACCTGGTGCAGCGCCGGCTCAGCCTGCTCGGCGACGGCCTGGGTCACCTGGCCGTGGCCGGCGTCGGGCTCGCCTTCCTCACCGGCACCGCTCCGCTGCCGGTCGCCATCGTAGTCTGCGTAATCGGCGCGATCGGCATCGAACTGCTCCGCGAACTGGGCCGGACCAGCGGGGACGTCGGCCTGGCCATCCTGTTCTACGGCGGCCTGTCCGGCGGTCTGCTGCTGGCCAGCCTGGCCGGCCAGGGCACCGGAACCCTCTCCGCCTTCCTGTTCGGGTCGCTGCTCACCATCAGCGCCACCGAGCTGTGGATCATCGCGGCGCTGGGCGCCGTGGTGCTGCTGGTCTGCCTCGGCCTGTTGCCGCAGCTGTTCGCGGTGAGCGCCGACGAGCCGTTCGCCCGGACGATCGGGCTGCCGGTCCGGATCTACAACGTCCTGGTGGTGGCGCTCGCCGCGGTCACCGTCACGGTGTCGATGCGGACGGTGGGGCTGCTGCTGGTCAGCGCCCTGATGGTGGTGCCGGTGGCCACCGCCAACCATCTGGTGATCGGCTTCCGGCGCTCGATGCTGGCCGCGATGGGGCTGGGCTTGCTGTCCGCGGTCAGCGGGACCATCGGCTCCTACCAGTTCGACACCGCACCGGGCGCACTGATCGTGGTGATCGCGATCGGCCTGTTCGCGCTGAGCTGGCCGTTCTCGCTGCTGCTGGCCCGCAGGAACGCCCCGGCCATCGAGCTGACCGACGATCAACCACCGCGCTCCCACGAGATCACCGAGGAGCATCCGCACGTCCATTCCGAGACCTGCGGGCACCGTGCCGTACCTCATGGCGGTCATCTGGACTACATTCACGATGGTCACCGGCACGCCGCGCACGAGGGTCACTATGACGAGCACTGAACGAACACCACGACGGACGCGGCAACGCGCCGAGATCCGCGATGCGGTCGAGGCCAGCAGTTCCTTCGCCACTAGCCAGGAGATTCACGACCGGCTCCGCCGGGACGGATCGACGGTCGGCCTTGCCACGGTCTACCGGGCGCTGCAGGCGATGGCGTCCAGCGGCGACCTGGACACCATCCGCACCCCGGACGGCCAGATCGCGTACCGCACCTGCACCCCCGGCCACCACCATCACCTGGTCTGCCGGAAATGCGGCCGGACGGTGGAGATCAACCTCCCCGGCCTGGAAGAGCAGACCCGGAACATCGCCGGCGAATACGGCTTCGCCGAGATCGACCATGAGGTGGAGTTCTTCGGCGTCTGCGCCGACTGCACCACATAGGACCTTCGACCGACCGCTCGAACGTCTGGTTGGTCGAGCTTGTCGAGACCTCTTCAATAGAGGGCAGTGGTACGCCGGGGACGGTTCTTTCGGTCGCCCACAGTGAAGCCCGTCGACACCCTCCGTCTTGTTTCGATGAGCTCAACCGTCGAGTGGTGTCAGACCACCCGGTAAAGGCAGCGGACGAGGTCGTCCAGGTTGGCTTCGATGGCTTTGGTGGCGGCCACCGTCAGGTCGCAGAAGACGTGGGTGTCGGGTTGGTCGTCGAGCACCTTCCGGGCGGCGTCCAGGCCGGCCTTGTCGGCGTAGGTGTAGTAGTTGATCTTGCGGACGCCGCGCTCGATCGAACTGCGGTACTCATCACAGCTCAAACCCGAGCCGCCGTGCATGACGATCGGCACCCCGCCGGCCCGGCGCAACTCGCGGATCAGCTCGTAGTCGATCTTCGGGACCGCCTTGTAGAGCCCGTGCACGGTGCCGAACGAACAGGCCAGCGCGGTCACGCCGGTCGCGGCGACGAACGCGGCGGCGTCCTCGGGACGGGTGTAGAGCGCCTGGTCGGCGACCCCTTTTGACTCCACTCCGTCCTCACGGCCCGGCATGACGCCGAGCTCACCCTCGACTCCGTAGCCGCGCGCGGTCGCGATCTCGACCACGGCACGGGTCTGCGCGACATTGTCGTCGTACGGCAACCGAGAGCCGTCGAACATCGCCGAGTTGAAGCCGACCGCGAAGCCGCGCTCGACGTAGTCGACGGTCTCACCGTGATCGACGTGCACCACCAGGCCGGTGCTGGATCGCCGAGCCAGTTCGACCATCACCGGGCCGATATCTTCGATCGCGTTCACCGTCTCGTGGACCTGGGCATGCTGGACGATCAGCGGCACCTGGTAGCGCTCGGCCACTCTGATCGCCGACAGCAACAGTTCCAGCGTCGGCGTGTTGATCGCGGCGATACCGCAGTTCCTGCTTTCGGCGAAGTCGAGTGCGTCGCGCAGCCCGATCAGCATCGGGGCCTCCTCAATCAGGCGGAGTGTCCGGGGCTGCATCGCCCCTGGTGAGTCAGTCTATGAGCGGTGACCACTGGGGCTGAATCGCGTCCGCTCATGCCAGCGGACGCCGTCGAAGCCCAACAGCTCTACCGCAGCGCGCGACCTGTGGGCGTCAAGGAACCGTCAAGACTCGTCAGAACTCGGTCAAGACAGCGGACGGCCGCCACGGACGGGCGCACGATCGAGACGTGATCGAGGATCTGTTGGCCGCGCTGATCGGCCTGGCACTGCTCATCTATCTGGGCTTCGCCCTGGCGCATCCGGAACGGTTCTGAGCGCGATGCCTCCGACTCTCGCCGCCGTGCTGGACGTGCTCACCGTCGTGGTGATCCTGGTCGTCATCCATGTGCCGCTCGGCAGCTGGATCCACCGGGTGTTCACCTCGCCCGCCCACACCCGTGCCTGACCCTCGACTTCGCCGCTCACCTGGCCACCCGTGGTTCGGAGCCGATCCATCTCACTCCGACCGAGTGGCGGCTGCTGGCCGAACTGGCCCGCCATCAGAGCCGACTGGTCGCGCACGAAGACCTGCTGCGCGCCGTCTGGGGCCCCGGCTACGGCCGCGAGCATCACTACCTGCGGGTCTTCGCCAACCAGATCCGCCGCAAGATCGAGGCCGACCCGGCCGCACCCCGACACCTGATCAACGAGCCCGGCCTCGGCTATCGGCTCCAGGCCTGACCCTCGCTACTGAGCCGGTGCCGGAGGACATCCGCGGCCTGGGATCGGTCCACGAGCAGCATCGCGTCGACGCCTGCCGGCAGTCCGGCGCGGCCCAGCGACATCTCGGTCAGTACCGGCTTGAGCCGTTCCCAACTGCGCCAGTGATCCTCGAACGAGGCGACGACCCGTCCCCGCCGGTATTGGCCTTCCCGCGCACTGTCGTGATCGACGTCGACGAAGAGCAGCGTCACCCGCCAGCCGGCCCAACCGGCGAGCGCGAGAAGGAACTGCCGACGGCGGACCCGTGTGCCGGGATCGTGGATCACCAGTCGATGACCGGTGATCGGCCCGCTCAGCAGGGACGCAACCACCCGGATGGTGTGCGTGGTGTGGATGAGCCAGCGGTAGTTGCGGTACGGGACCGAGGCCGGGAGCCGGCGCCGCAGCCACTGAATGACCTGCTCGGGATCGATCACGCTGACGTGACCGAGACCCGCCGCAGCCCTCGCGATCGCGGTGCTCTTGCCCGCACCGGGCACACCGCCCACCACGATCAGGTCGCTGCGCCTCGGACGCGGAGACTCCCCCGCGTCGGCGTCCCTCATCGTGGACACCCCGGCGGAGGTCAACCGCTGATCGTCATCGCGAAGCAGATACGCCACCCCTCTAGATGAGCCGCCGAGACCGTGAATTCCACCGGAACGGCCCCTTTTCGGGGTGAGCCCAGGGAATCCCCTGCCCTCGGTGCCGAGTTCCCGCACCCACGAAGGCGATCAGGGCTTCGCCCGACACGAGTCGCCGAGCGGACCACGGGTCAGCGGCCGAACAGCCGGCTCAACAGACCGGACGCCGCGCGGCGGAGGCGTCGTGTCCACCGCACCACTGAGCGGCCGGGACGGTACGCTTCACGGAGTCGACATGTTGACCGCAGCCGGCGCAGATCCTGGCCGGCGACGAGCAGCCACCGACGATCACCGTTGAGCTTGTCGACGCGGTTCGCCCGTCTCGCCGGGGCTACTGGATGCCGCGCCGCGCAGGTGATGCCGAGCCGTCGGACACCTCCAGCACGCGAACCTGATCGGCGGTGGCCACCTCGACGATCACCTGCCCATAGGCGTTCACGAGCAAACGCCGTAGTGTGGCCTGAATGAAAGCGAGGTCGTCGCCGTCGCCGTCGCCGGCGAACAGGAAACGGGGAACTCCGGGCTCGCTCCTCGATTCACCCATATAGATTAGTTGAGCCTTACCTAAATCGTAACGCGAGGTCTGCTCGCCAAGACTTCTCTTCCCGAACCGGTCCGTCCCTGGAGATCATCGTGACTACCCCCCGCCCCTCGCCTAGTGGTGCCGGCCTCACGGCAGCACCGGTGGGCGTCGGCACCGCCCACGCCAAGACGATCCTGATCGGCGAGCACGCGGTCGTGTACGGCGCGCCCGCGATCGCGCTGCCTGTGCACGGCCTGACCACCCGTGCCGAACTCCATGTCGGAGGCCCGTGGGCGTTGGACTGCGATCTGCACCACGGCACGGTGGACGATGCGCCTGCGGCGATGGCGCCGGTGACCACCGCCTGGCAGCAGGCCGTGCAGCAGGTCAGCTCCACCGCGACCGGACATTCGGACCCGGCTGTGCCACCCCACCTGACCGGACGACCCCACCTGACCGGACGACTCAGCGTGACCAGCGAGATCCCGATGCAGCGCGGCCTTGGCTCCAGCGCGGCGGTGGCCGCCGCCGTGGTGGATGCTGTCGCGACGGCGTCCGGTGTGCCGCTGGGGCTGGCCGAACGTACCGAGCTGGTCCAGCGGTCCGAGATGATCGCCCACGGCAAGGCCAGCGGGATCGACACCGCCGCTGTGTTGTCGAACGTCCCGATCCTGTTCGAACAGGGCGCCATCTCTCCGGTCGCGGTCGGTGGGCGCTTCGTCTTCGTGGTCGCCGACACCGGCATACCCAGTTCGACGGCAACCGCCGTCGGCGGCGTCCGGTCGCTGCGTGAGGCCCAGCCCGGACTGGTGAACGGCCTTGTCGATCGGCTGTCCGAACTGACCAGGGTGGTCGCAGGCTGTCTTCAGCAGGGCGATCTCGACACACTCGGGGCGGCGATGAACGAGGCCCACGAGTCGCTGAACCGGCTCGGCGTCGGCTCGGACGGCCTGGACCGGCTGGTCACCGCTGCCCGGCGCGCAGGCGCACTGGGCGCCAAACTCACCGGCGGTGGCCTCGGCGGATGCGTGGTGGCGCTCTCCCGTGCCGAGGACGTCGACGAGGTTTTGGATGGGCTCCATGCCGCCGGAGCCGGCGGAACCTGGACGACCACCGTGGAAGGATCGGCATGAGCGAGGCGGCGGCACGCGCGTTTCCGAACATCGCCCTGGTGAAGTACTGGGGCAAACGAGACACCTCCCTCATCCTTCCCGTTGCCGGCAGCCTGTCGCTGACTCTGGACACCTACGCGACCACCACCACTGTCCGGCTCGATCCGGACGCCGCGGCCGACAGCTTCACCCTCAACGGCGTCCCCGGTGCCGCCATTCCGACCCAGCGGGTGACCCGCTTCCTCGACCTGGTTCGCGAGCGTGCCGGCTCGACCGCCCGCGCCCGTGTCGATTCCCTCAGTGAGATCCCCACCGACGCCGGACTGGCCTCCTCAGCCGCCGGGTTCGCCGCGCTGGCGGTCGCCGCCGGCGCCGCCTACGGGCTGGAGCTCGACGCCCGTGCACTGAGCCGGCTGGCCCGGCGCGGCTCGGGCTCGGCGGCCCGTTCGATCATCGCCGGCCTGGCGGTATGGCATGCCGGCGACGACGCCCAGTCGTTCGCCGAACCGGTCCGCGGGCCCGAGTTCACGATGATCATCCTCACTCTGGACCGATCGGCGAAGCGGGTCTCCAGCCGGGACGCGATGGTGCGCACCGCGCACACCTCCCCCTTCTACGACGGTTGGATCAGCTCCACCGCACAGACCCTGGACGCCGCCCTGGCGGCCTGCCGCGCCGACGACTTCACCGCGCTGGGCCTGCTCACCGAACTGCACGCGCTGCGGATGCATGCGCTGATCCAGTCCGCCGATCCGCCGATCCGCTATCTCAAGCCGGCCAGCATCGCCGCGTTCGACCGGGTGGAAGAGCTGCGTGCCGCGGGTCTGGAGTGCTACGCGACCGCGGACGCCGGTCCGAACGTGGTGGTCATCGCGAGACCGGAGGACGCCGTCCAGGTGGCGACTGAGTTGGCCGTCCTGGGTGAGACGAGAGTCGTCGGCCCCGGCCCCGGCGCCACCCTTCTGACAGATGAGGCAGGCCTGACCGATGAGGTGGGGCTGACCGATGGAGCCGCCGGATGATCACCACCCGCGCGCCCGGCAAGCTGTTCCTGGCCGGCGAGTACGCCGTCGTCGAACCCGGCGAGCCGGCGGTTCTGATCGCTGTCGACCGCTACCTGTCGGTGGAACTCACCGAGGGCAGCGACGTCGGCCGGATCCGCTCGAGCGAGTACGGCAACGCGCCGCTGGAGTGGACCCGTGGTGATGGCGGGGTCGGTGTGGTGGTCGAGCATCGGTCCTCTGACTACGTCCTCAGCGCCCTCGACGTGGTCGACCGGCTGCGTGACGAGCTGGGCATCGCACCGCGCTACTTCGACCTGGCGATCAGCAGCGAGCTGGACGACGCCCAGGGCCGCAAATTCGGCCTCGGCTCGTCGGCGGCGGTGACGGTTGCGGTGATCGCGGCGCTGAACGAGTTCTACCGGCTCTCGCTGAGCCGCACCGAGCGGTTCAAGCTGGCCCTGTTGGCGACCATCCGGGTGAGCCCGAAGGCGTCCGGCGGCGATCTGGCGGCCTGCACGTTCGGCGGCTGGGTGGGCTACAGCGCACCCGACCGGAGCACCCTGCGCGCGGAACTGGTCAGCTCGGGTGTGGCCGGCACCCTCCGTTCCGAGGCCTGGGAAAGCTACCGGACCACCCGGCTGGCGCCGCCGTCCGAGCTGGAACTGCTGGTCGGCTGGACCGGGTCACCGGCCTCCACCGAGCGGTTGGTCGACGGCGTCCGCCATGGCCGCGAGGACTGGTCTGACTCCTACGAGCAGATTCTGGGGGCCAGCCGCCGCACCGTGGAAGCCCTCGAGCAGGCACTGCAGGTCGACGACAGCCCAGCTGTGCTCGAGTGTCTGCGGACCGCCCGCCGGGTGCTGCAGGACTTCGGCCGGCTCAGCGGCATCGTGATCGAAACGCCCGCGCTGCGTGCGCTGTGCGACGCGGCCGAACGCAGCGGTGCGGCCGGCAAGCCGTCCGGTGCCGGTGGCGGCGACTGCGGCATCGTGCTGGCTCCCGCCGCCACGTCGCGCCGCGATCTGCTGGCCGACTGGGAGGCGCACGACATTCGCCGCCTGGAGTTGCACGTCCATCCACCCGAGGGGGCAGCCGCATGACCGCTGATGCCAGCAACGAGCACCAGCGCCGCAAGGACGACCACATCGCCCTCGCGGGACAGCAGCAATTGGCCCCGGTGGCCCGCAACGACTTCGACGAGGTCGAGTTCGTCCACCACGCGCTGGACGGCATCGACGAATCCCGCGTCCGGCTCGACGTGCGGCTCGCGGACCTGACCTGGCCGATGCCGCTGTACATCAACGGAATGACCGGAGGCAGCGACGCCGCGACCCGGATCAACCGCGAACTGGCCATCACCGCCCGCGAGACCGGACTGCCGATGGCCTGCGGCTCGATGAGCATCACGCTGCGGCTTCCGGAGACCGCGGACGGCTTCCGGGTGCTCCGCGACGAGAACCCGGACGGCTTCATCATGGCCAACCTGGGCGCCGGACGGTCGGGTGACGACGCCCGGAAGGTCGTCGACCTGATCGGCGCGAACGCGCTGCAGCTTCATCTGAACGCCGCCCAGGAGACCGTGATGCCCGAGGGTGAGAGGGCCTTTTCCGGCTGGGCCCGCTCGGTCGAGCAGATCGTCGCGGCGGCCGGGGTGCCGGTGATCGTCAAGGAGGTCGGGTTCGGGCTGAGCCGTCGCACCCTGCTTCGACTGTCCGAGCTGGGCGTCCGGATCGCCGACGTCAGCGGCTCCGGCGGCACCGACTTCGTCAGCATCGAGAACTCCCGGCGCAGGTTCGGCGACTACGCCTTCCTTGCCGGCTACGGCCAATCCGCGCTCGCCTGCCTGCTGGACGCCACGGGCGAGGGCGGCCCCGAACTGCTGGCCTCCGGCGGCGTCCGGAGCCCGCTGGACGTGGTGAAGGCACTCGCCCTGGGTGCCCGGGCCGCCGGCGTGGCCGGGGTGTTCCTCAAGCCCGCCACCGAAGGCGGCGCCGAGGCGCTGGTGCCGCTGGTGCAGCGCTGGCTGACCCAGCTGCGCCAGCTGCATGCCCTGCTGGGCGCCGCCGAGCCGTCCGAGCTGCGGCACACCGACCTGCTGCTGCGCGGCCGGATCAAGGAATTCTGCGAACTGCGCGGCATCGACCCCAGCTGTTTCAGCCACCGGCGCGACGAAGCGCCCCCATCCCGGACGTCCCAGCCCCAGGCGTCCGAACCCACCTCAGGAGGACCGAATGAGCGATGACGACAACACCGTGATCCCCACCCGCTGGGTGGGTCCGATCCGGGTCAGCGGTGACACGGTCGCCGGCGAGTTCGAGGTGCCGCTGGCCACCTACGAAACCCCGCTGTGGCCGTCGGTGGGTCGCGGGGCACGGATCTCCCGGCAGGTCGAGGGCGGCATCCAGGTCACCGTGCTGGGTGAGCGGATGACCCGCTCGGTGCTGTTCATCGCCCCGGACGCCGCCACCGCCGACCGCGCCGCTCGCGCGATCGCAGCCCGCAAGCCCGAACTGGACCAGGCCGTCGGCGGCACCAGCCGGCACGCCACGCTGGTCGACATCCATGACGAGATCGTCGGCAACCTGCTCTTCGTCCGGTTCGCGCTGGAGACCGGGGACGCGTCCGGGCACAACATGGTGACCCGCGCCGCCGACGCCCTGATGGAGCAGATCCTCGGCTGGGACCTGGGGCTCAGCTACGGCTCGATCTCGGGCAACTACTGCACCGACAAGAAGCCGAGCGCCGTCAACGGCATCCTCGGACGGGGCCGCAACGTCGCCTGCGACATCCTCATCCCGCGCGAACTGGTCGCCAAATCGCTGCGTTCCACCCCCGAGGCGATCACCGAACTGGTGATCCGGAAGAACTTCGTCGGCAGCACCATCGCCGGCGCGCTGCGCTCGGCCAACGCCCACTTCGCGAACATGCTGCTGGCCATCTATCTGGCCACCGGGCAGGACGCCGCCAACATCGTCGAGGGCTCCCAGGGCTTCACCTACGCCGAGACCCGGCCCGAGGGGCTGTACTTCTCCTGCACCCTCCCCCACCTGATCGTGGGCGCGGTCGGCAACGGCAAGCACCTGGCACACACCCAGCGCGCGCTGGAACGGCTCGGCTGCGTCGACCCGGACGCCCCACCGGGCGGCAACGCCCGACGACTCGCCGGGCTGATCGCCGCGACGGTGCTGTGCGGGGAGCTGTCGCTGCTCGCCGCCCAGACCAACCCGGGTGAGCTGATGGCCGCCCACATTCTGCTCGAACGTCGAGAGAGGAACCGCTGATGACATCGATCGGCATTCATGACCTCTCGGTCGCGACCGCGCACTACGTGGTCGACCTCACCGAGCTGGCCGAGGCGGCCGGGGTGCCGCCGCAGAAGTACCTGACCGGCCTGGGACAAGAGGCGATGAGCTTCCCGGCGCCCGATGAGGACATCGTCACGATGGGCGCCGCTGCGGCGCTGCCGATCCTGGAACGGCACGGCACCGAACGGATCCGGACGGTGCTGTTCGCCACCGAATCGGGCATCGACCAGTCCAAGGCGGCCGGCGTCTTCGTGCACAAGCTGCTCGGGTTGCCCAGCGGTGTCCGGGTGGTCGAGTTGAAGCAGGCCTGCTATTCGGGCACGGCCGCGCTGCAGCTGGCCGCCGGCATCGTGGCCCGCGATCCCCGCGAGCAGGTGCTGCTGATCGCGTCCGACATCGCCCGCTACCAGCTCGACACCCCCGGTGAGCCGACCCAGGGTGCGGCGGCCGCGGCGATGCTGGTCAGCGCCGATCCGGCGCTGCTGGAGCTGGAGCCGACCACCGGGATCCACACCGCGGACGTGAACGACTTCTGGCGCCCCAACGACTCCACCACCGCGATGGTGGACGGCGGCCTGTCGCTGCGCGCTTACCTGGCCTCGCTGATGGGCGCCTGGGACGACTTCCATGCCCGCGGCGGCGCCGGTTTCCACACCATCGAGCGGTTCGTCTATCACCAGCCGTTCACCAAGATGGCGCAGAAGGCGCACGCCCGGCTCTCCCAGCACACCTCGCACGCCGTCTCGATCAACGCGCTGAAGGGCTCGCTGGACTACAACCGGGTGCTCGGCAACAGCTACACCGCCTCGCTCTACGTCGGCCTGGCCGCGATGCTGGACAACTCCGACGACCTGGCCGGACGCCGGGTCGGCCTGTTCAGCTACGGCTCGGGCAGCGTCGGCGAGTTCTTCACCGGCATCGTCCAGCCCGACTACGCGCGACACCGCCGGCGCGAGGCAACCCTCGCCGCCTTGGAGGCGCGCCATCCGCTCGACATCGAGGGCTATCGCGCTCTGCACTCCGCCCACACCGAGAGCAGCCAGGACCGCGAGACCCCACACGTGACGTCCGCCCCCTTCCGTTTCAGCGGCATCCAGGGCCAGGCGCGCCAGTACGAAGCGAACTAACCCTCCCGCGGGTCGAGCTTGTCGAGAACGGTCCGCGTCGTGGGTCGCGGGGACGGTCTTCTTTCATCCCACCGCTGGTCGAGTTTGTCGAGACCCAGCCACCGTTGGTCGAGCTTGTCGAGACCCCTGTTGCTGTGGTCGAGTCTCGGTGGTCAGGTTTGGTTCCGCGGAGTGGGCTGCACCCCGTCCCGCCCGTGCGCAGCTCGCCCTACTTCTGCTGTTGTCTTTCAGTCCCTGGCAGGGGGCTCGCGCGCTTTACGCCCGACCTACCCGGACGGGGTGCAGCCCACTCCGCTTTCCGGTTGCGTCACTGCTGGCCCACCTCTTTGGTTGGGTCGCTGCCGGCCCTCCTCTTTAGTTGCGTCGCTGCCGGCCACCTCGCCATCGCGACCGCCGTCATCCCGGGCTCCGACCCGGGATCTCAGTGGCGACGAACCGCCGGCCAGCACCACGTGAATTCCCTACGTTTCCCACAGAAATTCACGGTAGGTTGCGGTTCATGAGGATCACATCGTGATCAACCGCACCACCCGTGAGCGAACCGACGCGCTGCTGGGCGCGTACCGCGATGTGGCGGCTCACCACCCCGAAGCGCTCCAGCAGATCGCGCTGGCCGAGTTGGCCGAGACGGTTCAGCAGTCGAACGCGATCGAGAACTCGACGCTCACGCTCGATGACACCGAGCGGATCCTCGCCGGACAGTTGCCGTCGGGACGCCACGATCTGCGCGAGATCTACGAAGCCAGAAACCTGGCCGCCGTGACGACCGACCTGCTGTTGACGTCCGAGCCGCTCTCGACCGACCTGATCCTGCGCTGGCACGGCATGCTCCTGGACAGCATTCGCGATGACGTGGCGGGACGATTCCGCCGCGCGGGCGAATGGGTCCGGGTCGGGGCACATCTCGGCGCGAACCCCGAGTTCGTCTCCGGACTGATCTCGGACGCGCTCACGCGTTACCGGGCGGACGTCACGTCCTCGCCGGTCGATGCGGTCGCGCGGTTCCATTGCGAGTTCGAGGTGATTCATCCCTTCGTCGACGGCAACGGACGGATCGGGCGCGTCCTGATCAACAAGCAGCTGCAGGACGCCGGTCTGCCTCCGGTCATCGTCCGGGCAAAGAACCGGCAAACCGACTACTACCCGCTGCTGGACCGCTACGCGACGACCGACGCCCACGACGGCATGACCCGACTCCTGACACTCCTGCTGCTCGAGTCACTGCACAAACGCATTGCCTTGATCACCAGCCGCCGCGTGGTATCGCTGGCCGACTGGGCACGAGCCAACGGCGTCCGCGGGAATGTGGCCAGCAACAAGGCCAAACGTCAGACGATCCCGGCGTTCCGGATACGCGATCATTGGATGATCGCCGAGGAGTACCGCTGACCTCCAAGGAGGGGACCGAGCAATCCCGGACGGGAGCAACCGATGGCGAACCTCACGCCTGGCACCCGCCGGACACCGTCCGTGCCGTCCACACGGGGCAATGCCGGACGCCCTACCGTCGGGTCGCCACGAAGACGAACTCGAGTCCGGGCCGATCGGGTGCGTCGCGCACTTCGTCGAGCTCGAACCCGGCAGCGGCGAGCGTTTCTTCGAACTCGTGTCGTTCGCGGAAGCGAAGCGTCGATGACGTCGGTATCACCGTGCCGTCCGGAAGCGTGACGGTGTCGTCGAAGGTCACCAGCGGTTCGTCCACGTGGGTGACCTGCACCGAAGACTCGACGGTGCCGACGCCGGCGATCTTGACGTGCTCCGGCGTCCAGTCGCGGATCCACTCCTGCCAGACCCGACGCGCCGGGTCGCGCGACTCGAACACCAGCCGTCCGCCGGGACGCAGCGCCTGGTGAATGCCGGCCAGGGTGGCCGCCCATTCGGCGTCGGTGAGGAAGACCTGCGCCACATTGCCGGTCATCGTCACCAGGTCGACCTGCAACGGCGGCAGCGTCGTGGCATCGCCGAGAAGGAATCGCACCTTGTCGGCACCGGGTTTTGAGCGGGCAACGTCGAGGGACGCCGCGGCCGGGTCGACCCCGACCACCTCGCGTCCGCGTTCGGCGAGCATGAGCGCGAACACTCCGGTGCCGCAACCGACGTCCAGGATCTGCCGGGCGTCGAACTCTTCCACGATCGCGACGTAGGCGTCGAGGTCCTTCCGCTCGGATTCGAAGAGGTCGTACAAAGGCGCGAGCCGAGGGTCGGCGAATTTGGCGTCCGGCATGTGCGACAGCCTAGGCCTGGATCCCAGAACCTCGACCCCGCCCTGACGTCGTAGTTCTGACGGGACGCCGGTTCAGCGAAGCGCCAGAAACCCAGTGCCCTCCTGGCGAGTCAGTCGGTGGGCTTGGTGGCGCGAATGATGGCGGCATGCATCCCCGCGGCCGCTTCGTGGGTGAATTCCACGCTGGCGTCGGTGAACCCGACCGCGGCGAGCCCGTCGAGGTACTCGCTCGTGGAGAGGGCTCCGGCGATGCAGCCAACGTAGGAGCCGCGCTCGGCGCGCTGTTCGGGGCTCAGCTCGTCGTCGGCGACGACGTCGGCGATGCCGATTCGACCACCTGCGGTGAGGACGCGGAACATCTCGGCGAGCACGGCGGGCTTGTCGGTCGAGAGATTGATCACGCAGTTGGAGATCACCACGTCCACCGAGTCGTCCGGGAGCGGCACGTCCTCGATGGTGCCCTTCACGAACTCCACGTTGCCCACGTCGGCCCTGGCCCTGCTGGCCTCGGCCAATTCCAGCATCTCGTCAGTTCATGTCCACCCCGTAGACGAACCCGGTCGGCCCCACCCGTTTCGCGGACAGCAGCACATCGATACCGCCGCCCGAGCCCAGGTCGAGCACCCGCTCGCCCTCGCGGAGTTCGGCGACGGCGGTCGGGTTGCCGCAGCCCAGGCTCGCCTCGATCGCCTCGATCGGCAGGCCGTCGGAGTCGGCGAGATCGTAGAGAACGGCGCCGAAGCTGCGTTTCGACGTGGTGTCGCCGCAGCACGAGGAGTCGCAGCAGGAGTCGTCGCTCATGGTTTGGGCGATGTCGCGGTCGGCTGGTGCGCCACCGCAGCATGAGGTGCCGCAACAGGCGTCCTCGATCAGCAGATCGACGTTGCGGGTGCCGGACGCCGCTGCTGTCGCAGCCTCGGCGTACCGGGCCCGGATCTGCTCCCTCAGTTCGGCGATGTCGCTCATGGTGCGCACTCCGTTCAAGCCGTCGGATCAAGTCATATTGATAATGATCAATGCATCGACGGCTGTCAATATGAGGGTAGGGTTGAGGCATGACGAGTTCGCTGCCGCTGGCGACCACGACCGACGCCGGTAGATGCTGCGCACCGGTGACAGCGGGCGTGCTGGAGGTCGAGGACGCACAGAAGCTGGCCCGAGTGTTCAAGGCCCTCGGCGACCCGACGCGGGTGCGGCTGTTGTCGATGATCGCGGCACAGTCCGGCGGGGAGGCGTGCATATGCGATCTGACCGAGCCGGTCGGCCTGTCACAACCCACGGTGTCGCATCACATGAAGCAGCTTGTCGACGCCGGCCTGGTCACACGTGAACAGCGCGGCAAGTGGGCCTACTACTCCCTGGTTCCCGATACCTTGGCGATGCTCAGCGGCGTGCTCGATCCCCAATCGTCGCTCGCCGGGCCGTAGAGCAGGACCGGGTCGTGCATACACGCCGGTCTTGACAGAACCTGATATTCGTCGCCGAGTAGCGTGCCAGCGGCACGATCACGGACGCCACAGCGACGATGCGGATCGTCACCAGCCACAAACACCGGCCTGGAGGCGACATGAAGGTGCCCGTATGCTCCGGGCATGGCGAGTGCTTTCGATGTTGTCCGCACTGCGCTCGAAGCGCCCGCCGGCCCGGACCTCGTCGCCGCCGTGGAGTCGCTGACAGTTGGCCAGGTGGACGAGCTTGCGGAACGAATCCTTGATACTCCTCGATCGGCGGCCTTGCCAGCACGTCCGGTCACCGAAATCTGGCCGCTCATCCCTCTCCGCGCGTCGCTGTTCTTCGATCATCTGAACAACGAGTCCCCTGCCACGGACTACTCGCCGTCGGGCATTCGCCTTTCGGCGGCCACAGACCCGCGAGTGAGTGGTACTGGCGAGTTTTCGTCGGGAATCATCCGTGCGTTGCTCTACAGCCACGGGCTGGTGATTGAGGATCCGCTGAGCCACGCCGCCGAGATGCACCTCTCTCAACACCGCGAGTTTCGGGAGGTGTCACGTCTCGGCATCTCATCCGCGGTCGCCTCGCTGTCGGAGATCGCCGCACTCCTCGACAACGACATCGTCGCCACGTTCTACACCGGCGGCGCGGAACTCAACGCCGCAGGCGAACTGGGCAACGACATCCTGACGGCGCTGGATGCAGAATCTGCCTCCTACACCGTCCAGGACGCGTGGGACGAGTTCGAGGTGGAGTTCGTCTCGGGGCTGTCTCCCGCCTTGCAGGGCTTGTGGCGAGAGATTCGTGCGGGCAATCGTTCCCCAGATGTCGCGCCCCTTCGACATGCCGTGGAGGAAGGCGACTCCGTCCTCGCCGAGACATTCATCGACGTCCTTCGCATCCTCAATCCACGAAGCATCGTCGAGAACGCGATCACAGGTACCGCCTCGACCATCGCGCTCATTCAGCTTCTCGGCGGCTCATCGGACGTGCTCTGCGCCTCGCCGCTGATGGGACGCCTGCTCTTCGTCGGCACGCCGGACCCAGTTCAGCAGCTGCGGGTCCACGAGGTCGCGCGTACCAGCGTTCCGAACATCGACGCGCTGAGTCCTACTGACCTGGTCTCCATTCGGCAGTCAAGCGACGCTCTCGCGACCTGGCGGCATGACCTGGCTGAGGCGCTCGACTACGCAGAACGCATGCGTCAGATCGGCAACAGTCCCGCAACCGTCCAGCAAGGCGTCTCGGAGATGCTTGCGGAGGCACGACAGCAACTGCACAAGGAGGCTGAGCGCTCGCGCGTGTGGAGACGTGAAAACCTCGTCAACTTCATCGCCGGCGGCCTGGGCGGAGCAGGAGGCGCCGTCGTCGGCGGAACAACCGCCGCCATCGCCGGCGGAGCCGTGAGCGGTGTCGTCGCCGCGTTCATTCAAGCCGCTGGGCAGCAACAGCATGTACCGGGATTCCTCGACCGTCACTATGTTGCGTTCGCGAAGCCGACGGCCGACTGAAGATTGCCGTTGACGACGTTCGCACGCAGCGCCAGGACTGTCGGGCGTCGTCGAACACCCAGTACCGAGTCTGTCTCTGACTACGCTGACGTAGGGGCCGTGTTTCCCAGGACTGACGTGTCGGATTCCATCGCAGATGAGTGGTCTCGTTCGCGAGGACGGGCTCCGCGAAAGCCAAGCAGGCTTCGAGCAGGTCGGTGAAGTTGGCCGGTGTCGACTGCTCGAGCCGTTGCTTCCTTCACCAGACTTCCCATTTGTGTTGTGCGAGTTCGGGCACCCCTGAGAGCAGCGGCCCAAGAGGATCGAGGCTGACTTGGCCTTGGCGACACCGAGCAACGACATCAATCGCTTCCTTGAGATCAGCCCCCTCAACGCGTCGAGAGCGTGAGATCGCGGCAATGTCGGCGAAGTCACGCCAGCGCGTGTTCTGCTCACCTCGCTCGAGCGCTGTAACGATCTTCTCTGCGAGCACCATGTGGTCGGGATATCCTAGGAGCCGAAGCGTGCCGCCCAGGAGGAGCGGCAAAACAGCCTCCGTCGCGCAGGCCACATCGGGTCACCAAAAGTTCACATCGAGATGCAGTGCGACCTGCGCTGTCGCCAACCGCGCAGTCACCTTGACCCGGATGCCGTTGTAGTCGGCTTCCTCACGAATCGGCTCGCCGCTGACAGAGTCCACGTCGAACTCGAGCCCGTCATCACGAGGACCAGCGAGGATTCTGCGGACACGCTGTTCGATCTCCGTGAGGTCGTTTGCGAAACCGCGCGCGGCGAAGTCGATGTCTCGGGTCGGTCGACGTGCGGCAAACGCTGCCATGAGCACGCCCCCCTTGAGCACGAAACCTGCCGCGAACTCCGATGCTGCGAGCCGTGCGAGGAAGCCCTCGAGCGCGTACAGCGTGATGTACTCGGCAGGGTCACGCTGCTGTTTCCGGGCGAGGTTGCGCAGATCGTTGTAAGCGCGCCCTGCTGGAGTATCTCTGGACGGCTCAGCGGGAGGCGAACCGGCGGCGGGCCTTGGAGATGGGCGCCCTCGTGGTCGCGGAGTTCGTCGAACGCGGCCGCTCAGGCAAGTCGCTGGAACGGCCCGAGTTGCAGCGGATGCTGGAGTACATCCAGGACCGGCCGGTGGACTTCGTGATCGTGCACAAGGTCGACCGCCTCGCCCGCAACCGGGCCGACGATGCGGCGATCACGAAGACGGGGACTGTACTTTCAACGGTGTAACTCCGATCTAGTGTCCTGTCAGGTTGTTTCGTGAGATAATTGCTGGATTCGGGAATTTCGGTTGGGGTGGGGCGGTTTCAGGGGGGGACTGTACTTTCAACGGTGTAACTCCGATCTAGGAGGAACACGATGAGTACGCAGGTTGAGACGGTCGCTGAGATGGCCGTGGGGCAGGAGAAGGACGTGGCTGGAGCCGTGGTGGCACCGGTGGTGGACAGGGGGCTTGTCGCGCAGCTCGTGGGCGAGGCGCAACGCAAAGGGCTGCCGGTCGATGGTGAGGGTGGTCTGCTGGCCGAGTTGACCCGTCTGGTGTTGGAGTCCGCGCTGGAGGGCGAGATCACCGATCACCTCGGTTACGACAAGCACGCCAAGGGTGCCTCGGTGGACGGGAACGCCCGCAACGGCACCCGCTCGAAGACGGTGCTGACCAAAGCCGGCCCGGTCACGATCGATGTCCCCAGGGATCGTGCCGGCACGTTCGAGCCGAGGATCGTGGCGAAGCGGCAGCGCCGGCTGGGGTCGATCGAGGACATCGTGTTGTCGCTATCGGCCCGTGGGATGACCCATGGTGACATCAGTGCGCACCTGGCCGACACCTACGGCAGCGAGGTGTCGAAGACGACGATCTCCACGATCACCGACAAGGTCCTCGACGGGATGGCCGAGTGGCAGAACCGGCCGCTGGACCCGGTCTATCCGGTGGTGTTCATCGACGCGATCCACGTGAAGGTCCGTGACGGCCAAGTCGCGAACCGGCCCATCTACATCGCTCTCGCGGTCACTACCGAAGGCAACAGGGACATCCTCGGGCTGTGGGCCGGCGACGGCGGCGAGGGTGCGAAGTACTGGCTGCAGGTGCTCACCGAGATCAAGAACCGTGGCGTGGAAGACGTGCTAATGGTGGTGTGTGACGGGTTGTCCGGCCTGCCTGACAGTGTGAACACGGTGTGGCCGGACACGATCGTGCAGACCTGCATCGTGCATTATGCCGATATCAGGATTATGCCGATGATGGCGGGGGTTCCCTGGTGGGAGGCGGGTTCCGCGCTGTCGTGGTCGGCATAATCAGAGGGCTTCGAGCCATGCGAGGAGGTTGTCCCGGGGCCGGTATCGGTTGTGCTGGCCTTGGGATGGGCTGGTTCGGGCGAGGGCCTTCTCTTTGAGTGTCATGTCGGCGTGCAGGTAGATCTGGGTGGTTTCGACGCTGACGTGTCCGAGCCAGAGCGCGATCACGCTGGTATCGACGCCGGCGTGCAGCAGCCGCATCGCGGTGGTGTGTCGCAGGACGTGCGCGGTGATCGTCTTGCCTCGCAGCGATGGGCAGCCCGCGGTCGCGGTCGCGGTGTGGTGCGCGAGGCGGCGCTCGATCGCATCGCGGCTGAGCCGGGTGCCACGACGCGACGGGAACAGCGGGGCGTCTGGCTGCGGGCCGAGTTCAGTGATCCAGGCGCGCAGGACGGTGACGGTGTCCTGGGTGAGCGGAGTGATCCGGTCCTTGCGGCCTTTGCCGTGGCAGGCCACGTATGGCCCGGCGCCGAGGTGCACGTCGCCCTGGGTGAGACCGGTCAGTTCGGAGATCCGCAGCCCGGTCTGGGTAGCCAGCAGCAGGAGTGCGTGGTCGCGCCTCCCGGTCCAGGTGCGGGTGTCGCAGGCGGTCAGCAGCGCGTCGACCTCGTTGTCGGTGAGGTAGGCGATCAGCGCCCGGTCGAACCGTTTGGGTGGGATCGCGAGCACCCGCGCGATGGTGTCCGCGTGTTCGGGGTGGGCCAGGGCCGTGTATCGGAATAGGGAGTGGATCGCGGAGAGTCTGGCGTTGCGGGTGCGGACGCTGTTCCCGCGTTCGTGCTCGAGGTGATCCAGGAACCCGCCGATCATCGCCGCGTCCAGCTCGCCGATGTCCAGCCGAGACGGCGGGACGCCGGTGCGAGCGGAGACATAGCCGAGCAGCAGCCGCATGGTGTCGCGGTAGGCGGCGATGGTGTTGGCGCTGGCGTTTCGTTGCCGGATCAGCCGGTCGGTGAAGAACGCCTGCAGTGTCGGGGCCAGCGCGCTCATCACCGGACCTCCGATCCGCCGGCCAGGTGCGTTTCGAGGCGCCCCGCGGCCAATGCCATCAGCTCTGGCGCTGCGGACAGATACCAGTAGGTGCTTGCCGGATGGACGTGGCCGAGCCAGGTCGAAAGCAACGTCAGCCTCGTCTGCCCGTCCTCGTCGGCGGCATAGGCGTCGAGCATCGTCTTGACGGCGAAGGTGTGGCGCAGGTCATGGATGCGTGGCCGGCACGACGGCGACCGCGGCGATAGACCCGTGAGCTGGACAAGACGGTGGAAGGTGTTGTGGACGTTGCAGTAGATCAGCCGGGTCCCGGCCATCGAGACGAAGAACGCCGACGTCCCCGTCCGCGGTGCGAACCTGCCGCGCAGCCGCCGATAGGTGTTCAGCGCCTCGATCGTGGTGGGGTGCAGCGCCAACTGTCGGGTCTTACCGAACTTCCCGGAGCGGATCGTGAGTCGTCCGCCGGCCAGGTCGACATCGCCGCGGTCCAGGCTGATCGCTTCCCCGATCCGCATCCCGGTAGTCGCGAGCAGCCCGATCAGCGTCGCGAACGTCACCTGCCGCAGCGGGGTGCGCAGCGTCGCGGTGGCGGCGATCAGCGTCGCGATCTCAGCATCGGAATACAAGTACGGACTGGCGCGCAGCGGCCGCTGCGGCAGCAGGCCGGTAGCGGGAACCTCGTGTGCCGGGTCGATCGCATGCAGGTAGGTCGCGAATCCGCGGACCACACCCAGCCGGTAGGCCCACCAGTTCGAGGCCCCGCTGGCCGGCAGCCGCGCCCAGTCCAGCGCGCTGACGACGGTGACCACTTCCTCGCCGTGATGTTCGAGGTGCTCAAGGAACTGGTCCAGCAGCTTCTCCGGCCGCTGCAGCCGGTAGCCGAGCGCGCGACGCAGTGTCAGGTAGTCGGCGAGCTGGTCCCGCAGCCCGGTCATGAGACACCATCCGGGATCGCGGTCGGCCAGGGTCTGGCCAGCACGCTCAGCGCGTCACGATCGACCTTGGCATAGATCGCGGTGCTCAGCACGGACCGGTGCCGGAGCACCTGCCCGACCTCGGGAAGCGGGCTGCCGGCGCGCAGCATCGCGGTCGCGGCGGTATGCCGCAGCCGGTGCGCGTGCATCTTCCCGAGCCCCGCGCGGGCCGCAGCGGCGAACACGATCATCGTGATCCCGCCGGTGGTCAACGCCCCCCGTGGCGCGTGGACTCGCACGAACACGTTGCGTCCTTCCGCGCTGGCCGGGCGACCTCGCCGCAGATACGCCGCGATCGCCTTCCCGACATCGGCCGGCAGCGGCAGCCGTTCACCCCGGTTGCCCTTCCCGATGACGGTGATCTCACCGCGCCGCCAGTCGATGTCGTCCAGCCCGAGCCGGGCGGCCTCCCCGGCGCGCAACCCCAGTCGGGACAGCAGCAGCATCACCGCGTAATCCCGTCGACCCGTTGGCGTGCGCCGGTCGCAGCTGGCCAGCAGCCGGTCCAGCTGACACGGTTCCAGGGCTTCCGGCAGATTCGACAGCTTCCACCCGGCGACCGCCGGAACCGCCGCAGCCAGCGGCACCGGCAGTTGCCCGGTCAGATGCAGCCATCGCAGCAGCGACCGCAGCGCGCAGACGATCAGCTTCGCCGAACCAACAGCGCGGCCCAGGCAAGCAGACGACACGAACCCGGTGACATCGCCTGCGCTGATCCCGGCAAGCTCCAGCATGCTGCCGCGCAGCCGAGTAGCAACGAACGGACGGACGTTGTCCAGGTAGCCGCGAACCGTCCCCACCCTCAGGCCGCGCTCAACGAGCAAGTAGCGGCGGTAGCAGGCCAGCAGCTCCTCGACCGGACCCAGCACGGCAGGCTCCTCCACCGGCAGCACACCCAGCGGCGACAGATAGCCCAACAACGGCACGAGCGCCTTCATCGACAGATACTCCCGATACCCCGCCACTCGTCGCTCCTCCAGATACCGCCGCAGCATCGACGTGTCCAGCCCGTTCAGGCCGACACCCTCGGCGAGCATCCAGCGATCCAGATGAGCGATGAAACACACATGCTGATCGGCACCACTTCGCGAGTAACCCTGCCGCAGCAACTCCACCGCGAAACCAGGCGCGTGCGACTCCAACGGGCCACACACGATCGAACGCAACACCTTGACCATGACCTCTCCTCTCCACGAAACGGGATGAGAAGAGCGTCGATCAGATCACCGGATTATGCCGACCACGACAGCGCGGAACCCGCCTCCCACCAGGGAACCCCCGCCATCATCGGCATAATCCTGATATCGGCATAATGGACC
>NZ_JASGEF010000031.1:0-26225 GCF_047606665.1 Micropruina sp.
ACGACCCGGTCAGGTCGTAGGCATCCAGAATCTTCATGATCTCCTCGGCAGACTTCACTGTGTCCCTTCCTCGGGGCGATGGCGACTTCAAGCACCGCTCATCGCACCCGAGGAAGGGGCCTCAACCACGCAACGCGGCCAGGCAGACGACATCGTGTCGGGCAGATCCCATGACCGTCAGCGGGCAGTTCTCATGACCGCCAGCGGGCAGTTTCGTGGCCGTCTCCGGGCAGTTTCTCGTGGCCGCCGACACGCCGCGTCAGCCAGATTCGACACAACGCCATTGTCCGCCGCCACCTTCGCGGAACCCAGATGCTTGCAGATTGCTAGCATGGTGTCCATGACGACTTTGTACATCCGGGACGTCCCCGAGTCCGTGGCACAGACGCTGAAGCTGCGCGCGGCAGCCGAGGGCAAGTCATTGTCGGTGTATGTCGGGGGCGAACTCGCCAAGCTCGCCGCACGGCCGACCAACGACGAGATTGTCGCCCGGCTACGGAACCGCGACCGCAGCCGTGGGCCCAGCACGGTCGAGATCGTGGCGGCCGTGCGCGCAGACCGTCGATGATCGTCGTCGATGCCTCGGCGATGGTCGAGGCGCTGGTGGGGCGGGACGCCGGTGACACGCTGCTCGACGCGCTGCGCAACGAGATTCACGTACCTCACCTGCTCGACGTGGAAGTGCTGTCGGCTCTGCGTGGACTCACCCTCGGTGGACACCTCGATTCCGAGTCGGCCGAGCAGGCGATCCAGGACTATTTCGGCTTCACCATCGTCCGCCACGAGAGCCAGCCGCTAGCCGATCGGATCTGGCAACTGCGCCATCAGTTCACCAGCTACGACGCCGGCTACCTGGCCTTGGCGGAAGCGTTGTCGGTGCCTTTGCACACATGTGACGCAAAGCTGACCGGCTCCGGCCACAATGCCGAGGTGCTCCTTTTCGCGCGAACGCGCTGACCAGGCCCGGTGCTAATCCGCTGGTGGAACGTTCTGGTTGTGCCGGAACAGGTTGTCGGGATCCCAGACCTTCTTGAGCTGCCGCAGTCGGACGAAGTGCCTGCCGATTGCCGAATGCCATGGCGTCGTTCGGAACGCGACCGATCGCGCCGCCCTGGCAGGTCAGGATCACCTGGGTCAGTGGCGAGGCGGGCGGGAACGCATGGGATGTCAGACCTGAGTCAGACCTCTCGGGCTGATTTTCCGGATTTCGGTTGTGTTGCGAACTCAGCCGACCCGGACGCGACGTCCGTCGGACGCCACACGGGGGTCGGGTTTCAGGAAAGGGTGGGCGGGCCTCCACGGGGATTGACCCGGTTCCAGCCAGGACGCGTGGCGATCACCCGCACCGGAACGGGCGCCGGCTGCGGCCATACCGCCACGGCAACGGCGGTCAGCCAGGCCAGTGCGGCCGCCAGGATCTCGCGGCCGATGCCGATCAGGCGGCGCGCTCCCGCAGGATCAGGGTTGCCGCGAGCAACGCGGCCGGCACCAGCACGAGTTGCACCACCAGGGTGGCGGCAACCAGCAGCGTCCAGCTCACCACCCGAGCCGGCGCGCTCACACAATGGACGGCGCCGGCCGGCTCGCTGCTCGGCACCAGGCTGTACAGCAGATGGCTTGGATCGAAGCAGGCCACCACCGCCACCTTGGGCAGTCGGGAGAACAACGGCAGCAACGCAGCCATGGCCAGTGCGGCGACGAGCAGATAGGGTCCCCACACGGGGAGATGCAGCTGCCGCACAGAACTCACGCCTCGACCCCACCAAGGCCACCGGAGCCTCGGACGTGACTCAGGCAGCAGCGGCGCGGGGCCGGCGGAACCTCCTAGGCTGTCGCGGGTGCGTGCGTTCTGGGAACTGGCGGCCAGCAGCTTCCGGCGTCAGCTCCGCTATCGGGTGGCGATCGTGGCCACCATGGTCACCAACTGCGTGTTCGGGCTGGTCCGGGCGTCCCTGCTGATGGCGGCGGTCGCCGGCGCCGGTGGTGAGATCGCCGGCTACGACGCGCTGCAGGCGTCCAGCTACGTCTGGCTCGGCCAGTGCCTGGTGGGCGTGGTGCCGTTGTGGGCAGTCAGCGACATCGCCCAGCGGATCAAGGCCGGGGACGTCGCGGTCGACCTGCTCCGGCCGGTCGCCCCGGTCGCCGGCTGGCTGGCTGCCGAGTACGGACGGGCCGGCAGCGCCTTGCTGGTGCGGGTGCTGCCGATGCTTGCCATCGGCGCGGCCACCACCGGCCTGGCGTTGCCGCTGCATCCCGGCCAATGGATGATCGCCCTGCTGTCACTGATTCTGGCCGTGACCATCGCCTTTCAAGGATGGCTGCTGCTCAACCTCACCGCGCTCTGGGTGCTCGAGGTGCGTGGCTACCTCAACCTCTACATGATCGTGATGAATCTGTTCTGCGGCCTGATCGTTCCGGTCTCGTGGTTCCCCGACTGGCTGTTGGCGATCACCCTTGTCACACCGTTCCCGAGCATGTTCCAGGCCCCGATCGATCTGGCGATGGGCGTCGGTTCGGCACCGGCCACGCTGGCCGTCCAGTTGTTCTGGGTCGTCGTGCTCGGCGGCCTTGCGGAGTGGGTGCTGCGGCGCGGACTGTCCCGGGTGGTGATCCAGGGTGGCTGAGCAGGTGAGCATGTCGCGGATGGTCTGGACGATGCTGGCCGCCCGGCTGCGGTCGCAGACCGTCTACCGGGGCAGTTTCGTCGGTGACCTGGCGTCCCAGGCGTTGCTCGGACTCACCGAGCTGGCCGAGATCTACGTGCTGCTGCACAATGCGCCGGTCTTCGGCGGGATGACCCTGCCGCAGGCCTGCGTGGTGTACGGACTGGCGGCGATCGCGTTCGGGCTGGCCGACATGGTGTTCGGCCAGCTGGACTCGGTCAACGTGGCGATCCGGACGGGGCAGCTGGAGACGCTGCTGGTGCGTCCGGTGCCGTTGCTGCTGCAGCTGATCACCGCCGATGTCCAGTTGCGCCGGCTGGGTCGGGTGGCGTTCGGGCTGGCCGTCTATCTGTGGGCGTTGACCGTGGCCGGTGTCGTTCTGACGACGGCGTCCGTGGTGCTCGCGGTGGTCGCGCCGCTGGCCGGCACGCTCATCTTCGGCGCGCTGTTCCTGGCTGCGGGCAGCCTGCAGTTCTGGCTGATCGACGGCGCGCAGGCCGGCAACTCGATCACCTACGGCGGACGCTACGTGGCCGGCGTGCCGGCCGGCGCGCTGCTGCTGCCGGTGCGGGTGTTCTTCACCTTCGTGGTGCCGGCGACGCTGGTCGCGTTCGTCCCGGCCGCCGTGCTCACCGGCGCCTCGTTGCCCTGGCCGTTCGAGGCCTGGATGGCCTGGCTCGGGTTCCCGGTCGCGATACTGCTGTGGGCCGTGGTGGGATTGCTGTGGCGGGCCGCCGTCCGTCACTACACCGGGGCGGGAGGCTGAACCGTGGCGATCATCGAGGCCCGCGGACTGACCCGCGACTACCGCCGGCGCGGTGGCGTGCTGCGCGCCCTGGACGCGCTCGACCTGACCGTGGACGCCGGCGCGTCCATCGGCTACCTGGGCGCCAACGGCTCCGGGAAGTCGACCACGATCAAGATGCTGTGCGGCATCCTCACCCCGAGCGCCGGAACGATCCGCACCTGCGGACTCGATCCGGTGCCGAACCGGCGCCGGCTGGCCCGGCGGATCGGTGTGGTGTTCGGCCAGCGCAGCGTGTTGTGGTGGGATCTGCCGCTGGCCGACAGCTTCCAGATCCTGGCCGCCATGCACCGGCTGCCGGCGTCGGTGTGGCGTCCGCGATTGGCCGAACTGGTGGACGAACTGGCGCTGGCCGACTTCCTCGACCAGGCGGTCCGCGAGCTGTCGCTAGGGCAACGGATGCGCGGCGAGGTGGCGGCGGCGCTGCTGCACTCCCCCGAACTGCTGGTGCTCGACGAGCCGACGATCGGGTTGGACGTGCTCAGCAAGGGTGCGTTGCGCGACTTCCTGCAGCGGGAGCGGGCCGAACGCGGCACCACGCTGTTCCTGACCACGCACGACCTGGGTGACGTACAACGGCTGTGCGATCGGATGGTGATCATCGACCACGGCAGGCTTGCTTTCGACGGCACCGCGGCCGACCTGGCTCGAGTGACGGACGCCGAACGCGTCCTGGTCGCCGACCTGACCGAGCCGGTCACCGGCCTGACCCTGCCGGACGGCGCCCGGCTCGCCGAGATCGAGGCCGGCGGGCACCGCGTCCGGATCTCGTTCCGCCCCGGCGCGGTGAGCGCCGCCGACCTGTTCGCAGCGGTCGCCGAGCAGGCACGGGTGGACGATCTGACCCTGACCGAGCCCGCGATCGACGACCTGGTGGCCCGGATCTACACCCGTCCCCCGGCGTCGTGACCCCGCTCGGCCCGTCTCGGGATCGGGTCGGCATTTTGCGCTGGCAGCGGACGGCGTCCGTGCACGAGCAGCGAGCCGACTAGGGTCGGTGCAGAGTTCTGTGTCTGCCTGGTGAGGAGAAGCAATGGAGATCAAGGTCGGCATCGTCCACGGCCCGCGGGAGATCGTGCTGGAGTCCGAGGAGACCGCCGCCGACGTCGAGGCCGCGTTCGGCAAGGCCGTCGCCGAGGGCGCGGTGCTCACGCTCACCGACGACCGCGGACGCAAGGTGCTGATTCCGGCGGCCCGGATCGCCTACCTCGAACTGGGTCAGGAAGCGGCCCGCCGGGTAGGCTTCGGCGCGCTCTGAGGCACTGTCCGCCGGTGGGGGCTAGACTGACGGCCGAACGCACATCCCTTGTGCGTCCCCAGTTCCAGCGCGGCTGACGATCACGCCGCCGGAACGGGTGTCATCTTTCCGGCCTGACGGCCGGTGCACGTGAGGCCACCACACTGAGCGACAACGCTTCCGAGGCGCAGCAGGACACTGAGTCTCCCACCACATTCGCCGATCTCGGCGTCATTCCCGAAATCGTCCAGGCCTTGCAGGCGGTGGGCATCGAACACCCCTTCCCGATTCAGGCCCTGGCCATTCCGATCGCCATCAACGGCACCGACATGATCGGGCAGGCCCGTACCGGAACCGGCAAGACGCTGGCTTTCGGGGTCAGCCTGCTCCAGCGCGTCACCCTGAAATCCGACCCCGGCTATGCCGGGCATTCACCCAAGGGGAAACCGCAGGCCCTGGTGATGTGTCCGACCCGCGAGCTCGCCCTGCAGGTCGCGGCCGATCTTGAAGTGGCGTCCGCCGTCCGCAAGGCGAGGGTGCTGACCGTCTACGGCGGCGTCGGTTACGACGTCCAGGTCGGCACGCTGACCAGCGGTGTCGACGTCGTGGTGGGCACCCCCGGACGGCTCCTCGACCTGGTCACCCGCCGCTCTCTCGACCTGTCGGCGGTGAAGGTGCTGGTACTGGACGAGGCCGACGAGATGCTCGACATGGGCTTCCTGCCCGATGTGGAGCGGTTGATCTCGAAGACGCCGCCGACCCGGCAGACCATGCTGTTCAGCGCCACCATGCCGTCCGCGGTGGTGGGCCTGGCCCGGATGTACCTCAACCAGCCGGTCAACGTGCGCGCCGAGACCCAGGACGCCTCGGTCACCGTGCCCGAGGTCGATCAGTTCGTCTACCAGGCGCACGATCTGGACAAGCCCGAGGTGGTCGGACGCCTGTTGCAGGCCGAGGGCTGCACCAAGACGATCGTCTTCACCCGCACCAAGCGCTCGGCGCAGCGGCTGACCGACGAGCTCACCGACCGCGGTTTCACCGTCGGTTCCCTGCACGGCGACCTCAATCAGGTGCTGCGCGAGAAGTCGCTGAAGCGGTTCCACGAGGGCAAGGTGGACGTCCTGGTCGCCACCGACGTGGCGGCTCGCGGCATCGACGTCACCGGCGTCTCGCACGTGGTCAACTACGAATGCCCGGACGACGACAAGACTTATGTGCACCGGATCGGCCGCACCGGCCGGGCCGGCGCCAAAGGCGTCGCGGTGACCCTGGTCGACTGGGCCGACCTGACCCGGTGGAAGGTGATCAACAAGACGCTCGACCTCGGCTTCCCGGATCCGACCGAGACCTATTCGACCTCGCATCATCTGTTCACCGATCTCGGCATCGCGCCGGGCACCAAAGGCCGGATCGCTCCGCCCAAGGAGGCCGAACCGCGTGCACCCCGCGAGCCACGGGAACGCGGACCGAAGGCCGAGCGGGTGGAGACCGGTGACGGACGCGTCCGCCGCCAGCGCCGCCGCCGTTCCAGTGACAAGCCGATCCAGCCGGACACCAATACCACCGAGGCGCCGACCAGCACCGATCCGGCCGCCGAAACGGCGTCCGACAAGCCGCGTCGCCGACGCCGTCGGCGCTCGTCCGGCAGCCGGCCGGCTCAACCCGCGCCCGCGGAGTAACCAGAGAGCGCCCGCCAAGCGTGAACCGAAAGGGAACCGTCCCCTGAACCCGGGGACGGTTCCCTTTCGATCCGGCAGCGGCGACGCTGGAAGGACTAGTGCTCGAAGCCGGCTTCGGTCAGGTACTGGCTGAGGCGGTCCAGATAGCGTGCGGGCAGGTCGTTTGCGTCAGGAAGCGGTGTGGCCGTGATCGCCGAATCCAAGGCGTCCGGCAGCCGCTGAGCCAACTCGGACACCCGCAACCACAGTTCGTCCGCGTCGATGCCTGCGCGCCGCGCCAGCCGGTCCCAGTGCGGACGCCGAACCCGTCCGAAACGGCGTTCGTGCAGAAACGCGAACAGCCGTCGGGAGCGTTGTGGCGACATCGTCAGCCTTCGAAGAACGAGTCGAGGTCGACTGAGGTCTCACTAGGTGCGTCGACCAGCAGGACTGCGGCGTCCAGGGCGCGGACGACGGCGATCACGCCGCCCCATTCGGCCCGAGGGTGACCATGCTCGATGCGCGACACCAATTGGCGAGTGACCCCGGCCCGTGCCGCGACGTCGCCTTGGGTCAGCCCCATCGACTCACGTCGCAGCCGCAGCCTCGCCCCCAGGTCCTGGGCCGATCTCGAACCTCTGCGCATGAATGGCAGCGTACGCTTACATGTGGAAATGTTCTAGTACCGTAACAAGACCTCGACCGACGAATTCTGCCGCTCCAGCGGTACCGAAAAGAACCGTCCCCTCGGTCACCGGACTTACGGGTTGACTTGGCGGGCTCCGCGCAGGGTGCGCATGAAGGTGATCCGCTCGCCTTTGCGGCCGGAGATCCGGGCCCAGTCGTCCGGATTGGTGGTGTTCGGCAGGTCCTCGTTCTCGGTGACCTCGTCGGCACAGGCGCCGAGCAGATGTTCCAGCCGGACGCCGTCCGGACCGCCGGCCAGGATGTCCTTGATCGCGGACTTCTTGGCCCGTCCGACGATGTTGGCGAGCATCGCGCCGGAGACGAAGTCCTTGACGTACAGCACCTCGCGGTCGCCGGAGGCGTAGGTCACTTCGAGGAAGCGGTTCTCGTCGGTCGTCGCGTAGAGCGCGTCGACGGTCGCTTTGATCAGCTGTTGCCGGTACTCCTTGGCGGTGGCGAGATCCCGGCATCCGCCGGGATGACGGGAGTCGGACTCGCCGGGACGACCCGTGTCGCGTTCGCCGGGACGACCGGAGTCGGCTTCGTCGGAATGACCGGGAGTCCGCAGCGGGACCTCATCGGTGAGGTACTTGCCGAGGATCTCGGCGGCCGCGGCGGCGTCCGGACGGTCGAGTTTGATCTTCACATCGAGCCGGCCGGGACGCAGGATGGCCGGATCGATCAGGTCCTCGCGGTTGGTGGCGCCGATGATGATCACGTTCGACAGGCCCTCGACGCCGTCGATCTCGCTGAGCAGCTGCGGCACCACGGTGGATTCCATGTCCGAGCTGACCCCGCTGCCGCGGGTGCGGAACAGCGAGTCCATCTCGTCGAAGAACACGATGACCGGACGCCCGTCGGCGGCATGCTCGCGGGCGGTGGCGAAGATCACCCGGATCTGCCGCTCGGTCTCACCCACGTACTTGTTCAGCAGCTCGGGGCCCTTGATGTTCAGGAAGTGGCTGCCGACGCCCCCGCCGACCTGCTCGGCCAGCGAGTTGGCGACCGCCTTGGCGATCATCGTCTTGCCACATCCGGGCGGACCGTAGAGCAGGACGCCCTTGGGCGCGGGCAGCTGATAACGGGCGTACAGGTCGCGGTGCAGGAAGGGCAGTTCGACGGCGTCCCGAATCTGCTCGATCTGGCCACCCAACCCGCCGATGTCGGCGTAGTCGACGTCCGGCACCTCGTCGAGCAGCAGGTCGTTGACCTCGGTGCGTTCCACCACCCACAGCGCGACCCCGGCGCGGCGGTCGGCGGCGACGCTCTGTCCCGGCTGGGCATCGGACGCCCCCGGCGCCGCGGTCAGCAGATGCTCGTCATCGCCTCCCCCGGCGACCAGCAGCCGTCCGTCGGCCAGCACGTCCTTGACCATGACCACGTCGAACTGGGTGGGCTCGGGACCGACTCCGACCAGCATCATCGCCTCGTTGAGCAGCACCGGGACGCCGGCCGCCAATTCATCGGACGCCACCTCGGGCGCGACCGCCACCCGCAAGGCCCGGCCGCCGACGGAGACGTCGACCAGCCCGTCCGCGGCCAGACCGACCACGACGCCGTGCGCCTGCGGCGGTTTCGACAACGCCTCCAGCTGGGCCCGCAGACCGATCAGCGTCTCGCGCGCCTCACGCAGGGTGGTGTTCAGCTTCTCGTTGGTCTGGGCAAGCGAGCGGGCGTCCGCGCGGGCGTTGGCCAGCCGGCGCTCCGCCAGTTCGGCGGCGCGGCCACGAGCCTCGGCCAACTCGAGGAACTGCTCGATGGACGCCGGCGGCTCGCTCACTCCGACGCCTCTTCCACCCCGACCCCAGGCGGACGCGGCCCCTTGTAGTCGGGCCCGTACGCCCCCGGTGCCGGACGCCGTCGGCGCAGCGGCGCGGTCACGCCGGGAGCCAGCCGCCGGGTGAAGACCAGGAATCCGGTGTGCCCGGTGGTGGCGTGGCCGGGCCGGATCGCCAGCCCCTCGGCATGCCATTGCCGCGACGACAGCTCGCTCGCGGCCGGCTCGGTGAACCCGCCGTGGGCCCGCAGCGTGTCCATGGTGCGGCCGAGCTGGGTGGCGGTCGCGACGTAGCAGCACAGCATGCCGCCGGCCACCAGCACCTGGGCGACGGCGTCGATGCACTCCCAGGGCGCCAGCATGTCGAGGATCGCCCGATCGATCTCCTCGTCCCCGATCACCTCGACCAGATCGCCGATCCGCACCTCCCAGGCCGGATGCGGCGCGCCGAAGAACGTCTGCACGTTCCGCTTCGCGATCTCGGCGAAGTCGGCCCGGCGCTCATAGGAATAGAGCCGCCCCTCAGAGCCGATGGTGCGCAGCAGATGCATGCTCAGCGATCCCGAGCCGACCCCGGCCTCCAGCACCCGCGCGCCGGGGAAGATGTCGGTCTGCACCAGGATCTGCGCGGCGTCCTTGGGGTAGATCACCGCCGCTCCGCGTGGCATGGTGACGGTGAACTCCTCCAGCAAGGGCCGGAACGCCACATAGGCGACCCCACCGGCCGAGGTGACCACGTTGCCGTCCGGGCCGCCGATCAGCGCGTCGTGGCTGATCCCGCCCTTGGTGGTGTGGAACGTGCCCCCGGACGCCAGCAGTACCGAGTGCCGGCGTCCCTTCGGGTCGGTGAGGGTGACCCGTTCGCCGGCCTGCAAAGGTCCGGTGCGCACCCCGTTCAGTTCCGCCATCGTGCTCCCCACAACGCCAATTGCCACCCAGGTCCGAATGCTTCGCCGACCAGGTTGACCCGGTCGCGCAGAAACAGCACCCCTTCGGTCTCGGCGATCGGCACCACCGTGGCGTCCACCGCCGCCTGCTTCTGAATCTCAATCAGCGCCGGCAGCCTAACCTCGTCTCGACTGCTCGATCGGACCCGCTCTTCCAGATCGGCGAGCTTGCCCGCGCTGCCGGGCAGCGGATTCTTCAGATAGTCCTGCAGCCAGCCCAGCGCCGTGTTCACCAGCGGCGCGCTGTCGCGCAACTCCAGATCAGCCTGCTCCGCCTCTGAGACCAGCTTCACCGAGATGCCGAGCTGTTCCTCCAGCCGGTCGCGCACCCGGTTCGCGAGGTCTGCCATGGCCGGCGAGGAGTCGGTGAAGCGCATGGTCAGCGCGATGCCGCTCACCAGGGCGGGCATCTTCGGGTTGCCGCCGAGCGCGAAGGAGTCGGCGTGCCCTTCGATCATGGTCGGCAGGATCGAGCTGGCCGTCCGGTCTTCCTGCAGGGCGAGCGATACCGCGGCGCGCAGGGTGGCGTCCGACCGGTAAGGACCGCGAGGCAGCCAGACCAGCCGTTGCAGCACGGCCCGCGGCAGCCCCCAGCGGAAGTAGCCGGCCGGGTCGTTCTGCTGATGGCCGGTCCAGGCACGGTTCTGCAGGCGGTCGACGGCGGCGGGGCTGAGGGTCCGCCAGACGATCTCGGTCTGCCCGTCGATCAGCGCCTGCTCGGCGGTCGGCGAGTCGGCCCAGGCGATCCGGATGCGCGGCATGTCGGTGCCCAGCGGACCCTTGTACTGGGCGAACTTGGTGATCGTCAGTCCCTTGTCGTCCCACGATTCCAGTTGGTATGGCCCGCTGCCGACCGCTGGCTGATCGACCGGGCGGATCTCGTCGGCGCCGTAGGCCGCTTCGTCCACGATGGACGCCGCCGGCACGGCCAGGCCGTAGCCGAACTGGTTGTCGGGGTACTTCAGCCGGAACCGGACGGTGGTCGGGTCGGGTGTCTCGATGCTGCGCAGGGCGCCGAGCAGGGACATCTTCGCCGGCGCGAGTCGCAGCGCGCGCTTGATGCTGAATTCGACGTCCGAGCTGGTCAGCGGGCGACCGCTGGAGAACAGGACGTCCTTCGGCAGGGTGCACTCGTAGACCTGCGCACCGGTGAACAGGCATTCCTTGGCCAGGTCGGGCTTGAGCAGCTGAGTGCTGGGCTGCACCAGCATCAGCCGCTGGAACAGGTCGAGCGTCACCATGGCGTCCGAGTCGTTGCGGACGGCCGCCGGGTCGGTGGTTGTCGCCTTCTGCGCGGCCAGCACGGTGAAGGGACGCGCCGGCGTGCTGGCGCTGCTCGGACTGGACGGGGGCGGCGCGGGCGGCGGAGTGCAGCCGGTCGCACCGAGCGCCACGCACCATGCGATCGCCATGGACAGCAGCGAGCGGGCGATCGGAGACACGGACCAAGGGTAGGGCCTCCGGCGCCGGCGTGGATCGGGCCATGCCGGGCGGGTCCGCAGGCGTACAGTTGCGCGGAACCCCTTTGGCAGAGGTCTGGCCGGTTCGGGAAGGAATACGCGCATCGTGAGCAGCAGCTCGGACACCTTGACGCCACCGCAGCCGTGGGTTCCGCCCGGCGAGTTGCGTCCGGACGCCTCGGCGACCCTGCGGGCCGCGCTGGCCACCCGACTGCATTTCCTGGACGGCGCGATGGGCACGGTGATCCAGCGGTTCAAGTTGAGCGAGGCCGACTACCGGGGGGAGCGGTTCGCCGCCTGGCCGAGCGACCTCAAGGGCAATAACGACCTGCTCTCGCTCACCCAGCCGGAACTGATCGCGTCCATTCACCGCGACTATCTGGACGCCGGCGCGGATTTCATCGAGACCAATACGTTCAACGCGCAACGCATCTCGATGACCGATTACGGCATGGAGCATCTGGCCTACGAGTTGAACCTGGCGTCGGCGCGGCTGGCAAGGACCGCCTGCGATGTGGCGACGGCCGCCGACCCGAGCCGTCCGCGCTATGTGGTGGGGGCGCTCGGCCCGACGAACCGGACAGCGTCCATTTCGCCAGACGTGAACGATCCGGCGGCCCGGAATGTCAGCTACGCCGAGTTGGTCGAGGCCTATCTGGAGCAGGCCGACGGGCTGGTCGACGGCGGCGCGGACATTCTGTTGATCGAGACCATCTTCGACACCTTGAACGCCAAAGCTGCGATCTTCGCGCTGGAGACCCTGTTCGAGCAGCGCGGACGCCGGTGGCCGCTGATCATCTCGGGCACCATCACGGACGCCTCGGGGCGCACCCTGTCTGGCCAGGTCACCGAGGCGTTCTACAACAGCATCCGGCATGCCCGGCCATTGGCGGTCGGGTTGAACTGTGCGCTGGGCGCGGCCGAGATGCGTCCGTATGTGGCGGAGTTGTCGCGGGTCGCCGACTGCTACGTGTCGTGTTATCCGAATGCGGGATTGCCGAACGCCTTCGGCGAATACGACCAGACCCCGGAGGAAATGGCGACGATCGTCGCCGGTTTCGCCACCGACGGCCTGGTGAACATCCTCGGCGGGTGCTGTGGAACCACACCCGAGCATGTCGAGGCGATCGTCCGGGCCAGCCGGGGGGCCGCTCCCCGGACGCCGGCGGTTCCGGTGCCGGCGATGCGGCTGGCCGGCCTGGAGCCGCTCACCATCGCGCCCGATTCGTTGTTCGTGAATGTGGGTGAGCGCACCAACATCACTGGCTCGGCGCGTTTCCGGCGGCTGATCACCGAAGGCGACTACGGCACGGCGTTGGAGGTGGCCAGGCAGCAGGTCGAGAACGGCGCCCAGGTCATCGACATCAATATGGACGAGGGCATGATCGACGGCGTCGCCGCCATGGACCGGTTCTGCAAGCTGATCAGCTCCGAGCCGGACATCTGCCGGGTGCCGGTGATGGTCGACTCGTCGAAATGGGAGGTGATCGAGGCCGGGCTGCGCTGCCTGCAGGGCAAGCCGATCGTCAACTCGATCTCGATGAAAGAGGGCGTGGAGCCGTTCATCGCCCACGCCAAGCTGTGCCGCAAATACGGTGCCGCGATCGTGGTGATGGCCTTCGACAGCGACGGCCAGGCCGACACCTTGGAGCGCCGCAAAGAGGTGTGTGCCGAGGCGTACCGCATTCTGGTCGACGAGGTCGGCTTCCCGGCCCATGACATCATCTTCGACCCGAACGTCTTCGCGATCGGCACCGGCATCGAAGAGCACGCCAACTACGGCGTCGATTTCATCGAGGCCACCCGCTGGATCAAGCAGAACCTGCCCGGCGCCCTGATCTCGGGCGGCGTGTCGAACGTGTCGTTCTCGTTCCGCGGCAACAACCCGGTGCGCGAGGCGATCCACGCGGTCTTCCTGTACCACGCCATCTCCGCCGGCATGGACATGGGCATCGTGAATGCCGGCGCCCTGGTGGTCTACGACGAGATCGATCCGCGGCTGCGGGAACGGATCGAGGACGTGGTGCTGAACCGGCGTCCGGACGCCACCGAACGGCTGCTGGAGATCGCCGCCGAGTTCAACGTCTCGGGAGCCCAGGTCGAGGAGGCGGTGCAGGAGTGGCGCACCCTGCCGTCCCGGGAGCGGATCACCCACGCCCTGGTGAAGGGCATCGACGAGCACATCGTCGCCGACACCGAAGAGTTGCGGGTCGAGCTGGCTGCTTCTGGCGGGCGCCCGCTGGACGTCATCGAGGGTCCGCTGATGGACGGCATGGGCGTGGTCGGCGACCTGTTCGGGGCCGGCCGGATGTTCCTGCCGCAGGTGGTGAAGTCGGCGCGGGTGATGAAGAAAGCGGTCGCGCATCTGATTCCGTTCATCGAGGCCGAGAAGAAGCCGGGCGACGCCGCATACACCAAGGGCCGGATCGTGATGGCCACGGTGAAGGGCGATGTGCACGACATCGGCAAGAACATCGTCGGCGTCGTGCTGCAATGCAACAACTACGAAGTGATCGACCTCGGCGTGATGGTGCCGGCACAGAAGATCTTGACCACCGCCGAAGAAGTCGGCGCCGACATGATCGGGCTGTCCGGGCTGATCACCCCGTCGCTCGACGAAATGTCGAATTTCGCCGCCGAACTGCAGCGGCTCGGCTTGAAGCTGCCGCTGCTGATCGGCGGGGCGACCACTTCGCGGGCCCACACCGCGGTGAAGATCGCGCCCCGCTACGAAGGTCCCGTGGTGTGGGTGAAGGACGCCTCCCGATCGGTGCCGACCGCGGCCGCGCTGCTGTCGGACGAGAAGCGTCCCGACTTCATGGCCGAGGTGTTCCGCGACTACGAGTCGATCCGGGAACGGCACGCCGCCAAGCGCAACGACCGTCCGCTGATCCCCTATGCCGAGGCGCTCAATGAGCGGACGCCGATCGACTGGAGCGGGTATCTGCCGCCTCGTCCGGCCATGCTGGATTCGCAGCCGGTGCGGGAGTTCCTCGACTACCCCCTCGCCGAGTTGCGCAACTACATCGACTGGCAACCGTTCTTCAACGCCTGGGAGTTGAAGGGACGCTACCCCGACATTCTGAACAACCCGGCCTCGGGTGAGGCGGCCCGCAAGCTGTGGGCGGACGCCCAGACCATGCTCGACACCGTGGTGGCCGAGGGCTGGCTGAAGGCCAACGGCATCCTCGGCTTCTTCCCGGCATCCGCGGTGGACGACGACCTGGAGCTGTACACCGACGAATCCCGCAGCGAGGTGCGGCTGCGGCTGCATCACCTGCGGCAGCAGGGTCATCACCGCGAAGGCGTCCCGAACCGTTCGCTGGCCGACTATGTCGCGCCGAAGTCGACCGGTTTGGCGGACTGGGTGGGTGCGTTCGCGGTCACCGGCGGGCTCGGCGCGCCAGAACGGGTCAAGGCGTTCCGCGAAGCGTTGGACGACTACAGCGGAATCCTGCTGGAATCGATCGCCGACCGGCTAGCCGAGGCATTCGCCGAACGCCTGCACGAACGGGTCCGCCGCGAGTTCTGGGGCTACCAGCCCGACGAGGCTCTCGACAACGACGCGTTGATCGCCGAGCGCTACCGCGGCATCCGCCCCGCGCCCGGCTATCCGGCCTGCCCCGACCACACCGAGAAGCAGACGCTGTGGAACCTGCTGGACGTCGAGCGCCGCACCGGCATCCAACTCACCGAGTCGATGGCCATGTGGCCCGGTGCCGCCGTCTCCGGCTGGTACTTCTCCCACCCGGACAGCCGCTACTTCGTGGTCGGACGCCTGGCCCGCGACCAGGTCGAGAGCTACGCCGAACGCAAGGGCTGGACGCTGCCCCAGGCGGAGAAATGGCTGGCACCGAACCTGGGCTACGACCCGGTGGATTGAACCGCCACAGGCTGGGCTTGCGAGACCCGTGCGGCGGACTCCAAGCCTGGCTTCGAAAAGCTCAACCATCGGCACCGCCAGGCTTAAGCGCGCATTAAGCGTAGCCCGACACCCTGGAACAGCCTCGACCCCAACGGTCGACGCGACATCCAGAAAGGACTGCCGTCATGAGCAGCACCACCGATCTGCAAGTCATCCAGACCGCCCCGCCCAGTACCACCAAGGCCTCCACCAGGCCGCGCCGGTTCGGTTCCCGTATCGCGGGCGTCCTGGTCGCCTTCTTCCTGACCTTCATCGGCACAGGCGTCTTCGACAGCCCAGCTGCGCACGCGGCCAGCATCAGTCGCGTGAATGTTTGCTACACGGCGTACTACAACGGGTATCGTTGGCCGGCAAGCGGCTCAGATATGACCTTCGCCTACCGGGCCAGCGGAAACTCCTTCTTCCCCTACGGGCCGTTCTATGCGAATACGAGTGGGTGCGTGTCGCTGAACGTGACGGCGGGCTACTGGTGGAAGTTCGCCGCCGGAAAGCGGCTGTACCCGCGGGTGTTTTGCTCGGGCGACACCGGCGTCTTCTATGTGCAGCCTGGCGTCAACTATTTCCGCAATGTGATCCTCATCTGTCGCACAGGGACCTGATGCACCCGACCGACTAGATGGACCTATTGGAGCGACCGGAACTCGGGCCATGGCACGGATGAAAGTCGAGCACACCGCCTCCCAAAAGGGCACCTCTTGACCGCCTCGAGTCCGGTGAGTCACGAATCTCCGCCATCCTCACTGTGATCGGCAATCACGGGGCATGGATCGAGACATCTTATCCGCCGGTGCGTCACGATTGCCGCATTTCTATCTGCGTCCGGTCGCTGTATAGCGACCGAAGGACAGTATGCGGCACCTCCGATCACCCGCAGTTGAACCAGATCACACCCATTCACTACGTGTGCGGCTGTCACCATCACTGGCGACAGCCGCGCCTGCGGTCTGCGGGCTTGGTCGGGTTTTGCACCGTTAGGGTCTGCGGAGACTTGGCAGCGGGGGTCGCAGGCCCGACAATGTCGGGCATGAGTGCTGTGCTGGTGCTGGGGCCGGTGTCCGTACGGACAGACGTACCGGAACCTGACCCGGCACCGCTCGGAGGAACCAAACAGAGGGGTGTCCTCGCACTTCTCGCCTTGCAGTCTCCACGCCCCGTCTCCACCAGCCAACTGATCGACGCCATCTGGGCCGACGAGGCTCCACACACGGCGCGCGGTGCCATCCAGGTATATGTATCCGGGCTGCGCAAGGCCATTGCTCGCCTCGGTGGCAGTCTGGAGCGCGTTGGCGATTCCTACGTGCTGCGCGGCGAGGTGGAGGTGGACGCTGCCCAGTTTGGGGCTGGTGTCGCCGAAGGGACGGCCGCACTCAGAGCGGGACACGCCGAACGCGCGGTGACCATTCTCGGCCAGGCACTCGGCTTGTGGAGGGGACGGGCGCTCGACGGTTTGGATGCCCTTCCGTTCACCGCGAACGCACGCTCTGCTCTCGACTCAGCCAGGCTCGACGCCACGATCCAACTCGCGGAGGCGCAACTACAGGCCGGGATGGCCGGGGAGGCCGCAGAAACTGCTCAGAAGGCAGTGAGCGAGGCACGCTATGACGAGTCTGCATGGGCGGTTCTCGCCAGGGCCTTCTACTACCGGGGTCGCCAGGATGAGGCGCTTGCGGTCTGCCAGCGACTACGGCGAATTCTCGTCGACGAGTTGGGCATCGATCCGACACCTGCGTTGGTCGACCTGGAGGCTCAGATCCTCAACCAGGCACTCCCCGGTCTAGAGAAACCGGCCGCGATTGGTTCTCCGGTATCGGACATCTCACCTCTGCCGGCACTTCCACCCACGTTCGTACCCCGCAATGGGCTGGCCGAGGAACTCCAGAGGCGACTAGCTACTGGTGAACGGCTAGTCACCCTCGTTGGCATCGGGGGAATCGGCAAGACGACGCTCGCATTGGCCATCGGGCACCAGCTTGCCGCCGACCGAACCGTGGTCTTCTGTCCGCTAGAAACCGAGCTAGTCGCCGATTCTGCACTCGCTCGTATCGCTCACCTCGCAGGCACTGGCGGACCCGATCCGGCGCAGTCCCTAGCGGATTTCGAAGGCTTGCTGATTCTGGACAACGTCGAACAGATCAATGGCCTCGTGGGCCCAATCACGGACCTGCTCAGGCAGTCGCATCACCTCCGATTGCTGGTGACGAGCCGGCGTCCACTGGGGGCTCCTGGCGAGTCTTTGGTGCCAGTGCCCGGGTTTGGCAACGATGCGGGCCCGGCAGGAGACGCAGCGGAGCTCTTTCTGCGAGTTTCGGACAAGGTCGGCGCGCGCTACGCCAGAGCGCCGGCACGTAAGGCGATCGAAACGCTATGCCGTCTGGTGGACGGCATACCAATAGCGGTCGAACTCGTGGCAACCCGCACCCGCACCCTTACCCCTGGCCAACTCCTGGAGCGCTTCGAAAGTCGGGTGGACTCAGTGCTCGATGTCGGACGTCCGGGCGCCGAATCTCGCAGGGCTACCATCCGGGCGATCCTGGAAGACACGGTCCAGACACTTGACGAGCCAGCCCAAAGGTTGTTGCAGTCTATGGCCTCATTCGAGGGATCCGTCACCGTTGAACTACTGGAAAAAGCGGCAGCAAGTTGGGTCGGCGCATCCGTCCTCGACGCTCTAGATCAGTTGGTACTCCGTGGCCTTGCGGTCCCCGATAGTGAGGGCCGAGTCCGGCTGCCGACGCTCGTCCGCGATTTCGTGGTGGCCACGGGTCCGAATCACTCGCTGGGCACAACGATGACCCGTGCGGTGATCGCACTCGCCTGTGAACTTGGCCCGCAGCTAAGTGGCCCTGGCGCAACGGCCGCCGTTCGACGCCTGAGTCGCGACGAGGACGCAATCGCGACCGCACTGAACCATGCTTCATCAGCAGGCGCAGTCAAGGAAGCCCTTCTTCTCACCCGCGCGATTCACCGCTATTGGCTGCTGACGGGCCAGATCGCGCGGGGCCGGCTGATGCTTGAGCGCGTCCGGAACCTTGACGGACACGAGGCTCCCACCCGCGCCTGGCTGAATGTGCTCTCCGCGACATTCGCGTTCTACCTTCACGGACCCGAAGCCGAAGGAAGACTTGCCGACGCACTCACCGAAGCTGCCGAGACAGGACTCGCGCCTGATCGCGTCCATGTCAACGGTTGGTGCTGCCGGGCCGCGCTTGCCGCCGAAAACAGGCGAGCCACTGAAGCGAACGAGGCCTGTCGACGAGCACAGGAGTTGGCAGCTACCAGCAATGACCCCGAACTCATCGCCTTGGCACGTGATGCCGACGGCTTCGTAGCCGCACATCTCGGAGACCACGCTCGCGCCTTCGAGGCCGGACTCGCGGGTCTCGACGATGCCCGCCGGTCCGGGGATGTCCACGACCTGGTCTCGTGTCTGCTGAACGTGACAGACACCCTGATACAGCTCGCACGGTACGAGGACGCCCGCATCTACGCCCAAGAGGCGTTGGACCGTCTCCCCCAGGTGGGCCAGATGGTGGCCGTACACGTACTGCTCATGCACGGAATAGCTCTTATCTCACTGGGTGAAGTCGCCGGGGCACAAGGTGCGCTGATCGAAGCACTGCGGCTTGCTGATGAAGACTACACAAATCCCGTCCCGGTGGCCGACATCCTCTTCTCTCTTGGCTGTTGCGCCGCGCTGCGTCGGCGCGACGCGTCGGCCGCCAAGTGGTTCGGAGCAGCCACGGCAGTCTACGAAGACATCGGTATGAGCGCAGACAACCGAATTCCACCGAACCTGCTCGATCTCCGAGACGAGTGCATCCAGAGGACGGGGTCTGACCGATTCCGAACCCTGTCCACCGTCGGAAGAGTTGACCCGCGACGTGCGATTGCGCTCGCGACTGCATGAACGCGAACTACAGCCTACATCGGCCAGCCCTTCACCACCTGTGTCCTACGCATAGCCGCGGTTCCGGGGTGGAAGCTGCCAAAAGCAAGACCTTCTACGGCGCAATCGCGCCGACAAACTCCGGGGTTCGAATGCCGAACTTCACATACCTCTTGACCGGCGCCAAAATCGCACATGGGACCGGCCCCGAACATCTGCAAAGCACCTCAGGGCACCAGGATCACCTTGCCGCGCGCATGGCCGGCACGCAGGTAGTCGTGTGCGGCAGCGGCGTCCGTCAAGGGATAGGTGCGGTCGACGGCGACCACCAGATCGCCGCGGCCGGCCAGTTCGGCAAGCTGGGCTCGGGCCGCGTTGCGCAACTCGGTACCGGGATCCGCGCCGGGGCCACCGCCGATCAGGGTGATGCCGTCGGCAGCGCGGCGGAAGGCGGCGATGCTGATCACCCGATCGCCCGGCACCAGTGCCAGCGAGGTGTCGATCGCCTCGTCGGTGCCGACCATGTCGAGGGCAGCGGCGTAACCGTCTGGTGCGGCCACCCGGGCACGGTCCAATAGCCCCTCACCGTAGGTGATCGGCTTCGCCCCAAGTTCCCGGAGGACCTCCTGATTGGACGGACCGGACGTCGCCACCACCCCGATGCCCCACAACCGCGCGAGCTGCAGCACCATCTGGCCGACGCCGCCGGCTCCGCCATGCACCAACACCGTGTCGCCTGCCTGCGCACCCGACGCCACCAGCGCATGCCAGGCGGTGGCACCGGTCAGCAGCAGTCCAGCGGCTTCGGCCCACCCCAGACCGGACGGCTTGGAAGTGAGCGCAGACTCCGGCACCAGTAGGTCGGTGGTGTAGCTGCCGGGCGCCCGGTAGGCGATCACCTCATCGCCGACCGCCACTGACGTGACGCCGTCGCCCACGGCGTCCACGACCCCGGATGCCTCCGAGCCCAGCGGCAGCGGAAGCCGGCTGGGGTCGGCCATCATGCCGCCGCTGTAGGTCTTGTAGTCCACCGGGTTCGCACCGATGGCGCGAACCTCGACCCGTACCTGGCCGGGACCCGGCTCGGGTGTCGGAGCGGTGATCACCTGCAGGGCCTCGGAGCCGCCATAGCTCGCGGCCACCACTGTCGTCGTCATGTCCGTCGACAACTCGGGTCGGGGTTCGAGCATTCCATCGGACGGCGTGTCGCGGCGTCCGAGAAACCGGTCGTGACCACGCCGTTGGGGTTCTCACAAGGCAGCCGACCGGCTGAGTAGCATGGCCGCTATGGCTCAGGTGAAGTCGTTGAAGAACCTCCGACGGCCGGCTGTGGTGGCCGCCTTCGGAGGCTGGAACGACGCCGGGGACGCTGCAAGCGGGGTGATCGACCATCTGGCGGAGATCACCTCGGCGCGGCTGGCGTTCGCCATGGATCCCGACGACTACTACGACTTCCAGGTCAACCGCCCGACCGTCGCCATGACGTCCGGCGGTGAACGGACGCTGCAATGGCCGACCACCGAGGTGCTGGTGGCGTCCCTGCCGGAACGCGACCTGGTGCTGATCGGCGGACCGGAGCCGAACTTCCATTGGCGCGGCTTCAGTTCGGCACTGGTGTCGGCGATCCGGACCGCGGGCCCGGAGATCGTGGTGTTCCTCGGCGCCATGCTCACCGACGCGCCCCACTCGCGTCCGGTCCCCGTCCACGCCTCCGCCTCGACCGTGGAGTTGGCGACCGAACTGGGTTTGGAGATGTCGACTTATGAGGGTCCGACGGGGATTCTCGGCGTCCTCGCCGAGGACTGCGCCGTGATCGGGGTGCCGTCGGCCTCGTTGTGGGCGTCGGTGCCGCATTACGTGGCAGAGCCGCCGAACCCGAAGGCGACGTTGGCATTGCTCGATCGGCTGGAAGATCTGTTGGACACCCCGCTCGACACCGGCGAATTGCCCGAACAAGCCGCCTTGTGGGAGAGCCAGGTCAACGAGTTGGCGTCCGAGGACAGCGATATCTCCGCCTACATCACGGCGCTCGAAGAGCGTCGCGACGAGAACCAGCCGGAGCCCCAGGGCGAGGCGATCGCGGCCGAGATCCAGCGGTATCTGCGGCGGCGGAGGAATCCCCCGGCGGCCGGCATTCGCTGACCTCGCTGCCTCACCCGCGATAGGCGTCCCGGCGATGGACGACGGAAACCACTTCGATCAGGACCCGTGCGTCGATGATTCGGTAGATCACGCGGTACTCGCCGCGACGGGCCGCAAAGAGCGGTGCCAGCGGCTCCCGTAGCGGCTTGCCGACCCGGTGAGGGTTCTCTCTCAGCGGCCCCATGATGAACTCGAAGGCCGCGGTCGCGACCTTCTCAGGGAGACCTTGCTCGAGTGCTCGCCGCGCCGATCGAGTGAAGACGACGTCGTACGCCGAGCGCTCCTCACCGGCCACGCGCCGCCATGCCTGCCCGAACCTCTTCTGCCGAACTCAGCTCGCCCGCCGCCAGATCGGCCAAACCCGCCCGCAGCGCGGCGACCTCCTCGGGATCGCTGAGGATGTCCAAAGTCTCCAGAAGCTGGTCGTAGTCGTCCGCGCTCATCAGGACGGCCGCCCGACGCCCGTTCCGCGTCACCTCGAAGCGCTCGTGGACGGTGACAGCTGACTCCACAAGCTTCGACAAGTTCGCCCTGGCCTCGGCCAGCGACAAGGTGGTCATGTACAGAATCATAGCGCGAATGTCTCCGTGGCTCGCAGGGCACGACCTCGGCAAGCTTGCCCGGCGGACGTCCGCAAGGTCACTGCGAGCGGAGGTCCGGCCATTCGTCGTCTGCCAAGGGCCGGGCCGCCCAGAGCGCCACTCCCAGTGCGACCGCGATCTCATTGAGCGTTCCGCCGGCGGCGAGGTGTGCGCGGCAGCGAGCCGCCACCAGACCGCGGACCCGGCTGGCGGCGTCCGGGAAATCGGCGATCAGCGGCAAGGCGTAGCGCAGTTCGTCGCGGCCGGCCGCGAGGCCTCCGAAACCGCTCCAATCGGTGACCCGCCGGTGCCAGTCTGCGTCGACGGGCAGATCGTGTCCGTCCAGCCGGACGACCGGGCAAGCCCCGCGGATCGACGAGACCATCCATACCCCGTCCGCGGTGAACAGATCGTCGACCCGGATCAGTCCGTGGCGAGCCGGCACACCTTCGGCGGCCGCACCGGCGAGAATCTGGCGCGCGGTGACCGAATCCAGGATTCCGGTGACACCGGGCGGTGTCGTGGTTAGCGTGCCGTCGCGCAGCACGATCACGGCCGCGGTCGGCCCTTCCAGGGCATAGCCGTCCGCACTGACGAACAGCGCATCGTCGTCACCCTGCCGCCCGGCCTCACGTTTGGCGGCGGCGTTGACCGCGTACGACAACAGCTTCGCCCCGCCCAACAACCAACGCGCATCCGCGAAGGCGTCACTGGCGTACCCGCGGTTCAGGGTGCGGACGCCGACGCCGACGCGTGCCTTCGCCATCGCTGCCAGGTCGAGTTCGGTGAGGGTGAGGAAGCCGGTCGCGACGCCGGGCGTCGATTCGGGACCCCTCGTCAGCACCAGCTTCAACACCGCCTCGGGAACCGGCTGCCAGGCGGCGACAGCGTCCGCGATCAGGGCACGCCAGGCGTCCGCGTCGAACGGCAGTTCGAGGGTGATCGCCGAACCAGCGAATCGGACCAGATGGGCGTCCAGGTTCTCGACCACGGCGTCCGGCCCCCCACCGAGCACCCGCATCGCGTCGAAGCAGCCATCTCCCCTGACCAGGCCGACATCGTCGGCGGTCGCGATCGGATCGGACGTCGGCACCACACCACGGCCGAGGACCGCAACCAGCTGCCTGGTCAATGGGCGCACGCCGCGATCGCCTGCTCGCGCAGCGCGATCACCATCGCGTCGGGATCCTCCGCGCTGTACACCGCGGAGCCGGCGACGAAGGTGTCGGCGCCCGCCTCGGCACACCGCTCGATGGTCTCCACCGAGACGCCGCCGTCGACCTGCAGCCAGATCTCGCCGCCCGTGACCTCGATCAGCGCACGGGTGCGACGGATCTTCGGCAACACCAGATCGAGGAACTTCTGGCCGCCGAAGCCCGGCTCGACGGTCATCAGCAGCACCATGTCGAGCTCACCGAGCATGTCGGCATACGGCTCGATCGGGGTCGCCGGGCGCAGCGCCATCGAGGCCCGCGCACCGAGGGAGCGCAGTTCGCGGGCGAGCTTGATCGGCGCATGGGACGACTCGACGTGGAAGGTGACCGACTCGCAGCCGGCGTCCGCGAAAGCCGGCGCCCACCGGTCGACCTCGGCGATCATCAGGTGAATGTCGAGGAACGCCGTCGTGTTGGCCCGGATGCATTCCACCACCGGGAGCCCAAAGGTCATGTTGGGCACGAAATGGTTGTCCATCACATCGACATGGACCCCGTCAGCACTGGGGATCCGGGCGATCTCAGCGGTGAGATTGGCCAGGTCGGCGTTCAGGATGCTGGGCGTGATCCGCATCGTCATGAGTCCGACCCTATTAGGTCGCGACCGGCTTGCGTAGCAGCGCGAGGAACATGGCGTCGGTGCCGTGCCGGTGCGGCCACAGCTGCAGGTAGCGGCCGCGGGCGGCGTCCGGAATCTCGGGAAGGACGGCGTGGGCGTCCATGATCTCGACGCCCTCGGCCGCCTCGACGATCGCGCTGGTTTCGCGGCGATGCGGCGAGCAGGTGGCGTAGGCGATGACGCCTCCCGGTGCGGTCGCGTTGATTGCGGCTTCGAGCAGCTGATGTTGGAGCGGCACCAGAGCGTCCAGATCGGACGGCTTTCGGCGCCAGCGGGCTTCTGGACGCCGGCGCAGCGCGCCCAGGCCGGTGCAGGGGGCGTCCAGCAGCACCCGCACGAACCGGTTCGAGGGCCAGGCCGGACGGGTCCCGTCGGCGGCGATGACGACGGGCTTCGGCTCCGGGTAGACGTCCAGTGCACGGGCGACCAGTGCCGCGCGATGCGGCTGCAGCTCGCTGGCCAGCAGGCGTTCGCCCTTGTCGCGGGCCAGTCCGGCGAGCAGTGCCGCTTTGCCGCCCGGACCCGCGCACAGATCGAGCCAGGGCCCCGGCGGCGCACCGACACGGGCGAGTGCCCAGGCGATCAACTGCGAACCCTCGTCCTGGACGCCGGCCCGACCCTGCACCACCGCCGACAGATCGGCCGGGTTGCCGGACGCCTCGACCCCGAACGGGGACCAGCGCAGCGGGCGTCCGCCCAGCTCGGCGACCTCGGCCAGGCCGGGCCGGATCACCAAGTGCGGCACCGGCGGCTCATTGTTCGCGACCAGTGCGGCGGGTAGTTCGCCCGCAGGGAGCAGGTCGGCGTAGGCGTCGATGATCCACTGCGGGTGGCGGACCAGCAGTGCTTCGGCGTCGGCGCGTTCGGTGCGCAGACGGGTGGCCCAGCCCTCGGCGCCCAGCGCCGCGACCTTGCGCAAAATGGCGTTGACAACGCCGGTCACCCGCTGCGACAGCACCTGCCGGGCCAGTTCGACGGTCGCCGCGACGGCGGCGTGGCTGGGCACCCGCAGTTCCAGCAGTTGGTGGGTGCCGAGCCGCAGCAGATCGATGACGGCCGGCTGCAGGCTGCGCAGTGGGCGTCCGGCGGCTGAGGCGATGATCGCGTCGTAGAGGCCGAGGCTGCGGCACGCACCGGCGACAAGCTCGGTCGCGAAGGCCGCGTCGCGCGCGGAAAGGCCAGCGGTGTGCTCGGCAAGCGCGAGATTGGCGTAGGCGTCGTCGGCGGTGATGGCGCGAAGCGTCCGATAGGCCGCGATTCGGGCCGGATCGGAGGTGGTTGCCTGGCGGTTGCCGCGGTGCTTGGGTCGGGGCCGTCGATAGCGGTCCGGATTGGGCCTCTCAGTCCCGGCCCGATCCGGATCCTTGTTGCCAGTCACGCGAACGCTCCCGGATCACTGCCCAGCCCACGGCCCCAATCGGCGGCCGCCATCGGTCGTTTTCCGGCCGGCTGCACCTGGAGGAGTTCCAGAACGCCCCGTCCGGTGCCGACGTTCACCGTCCGGCGTCCGGCATCGATCGCACCGGGGGCGAGGATGGTGCCGGCCTGGGCGCGACCGAGGTGGACCTTGAACCGCTCGCCGCGGTGGGTCGTCCAGGCGACCGGGTTCGGGTTGCAGGCCCGGATCTGCCGATCGATCTCGATCGCCGGACGCGTCCAGTCGATCCGGGCGTCCGCGACGGTGAGTTTGGGTGCCTGGGTGATGCCCTCGCTGGGCTGCGGCGTGGCGGACGCGGTGCCGTCGTCCAGGGCGTCGAGCACTTCGATGAGAAGCTCGGCGCCACGTGCGGCCAGCCGGGTGAGTAGGTCACCCGAGGTCTCGGTGTCGACGATCGGGGACGGCTCCTGCCGGTACACCGGGCCGGCGTCCAGCGCGGGTACCAGATCGAAGATGGTGATGCCGGTCTCGGTATCTCCGGCGAGGATTCCGCGCTGCACCGGGGCGGCTCCGCGCCAGGCCGGCAGCAGCGAGAAGTGCACGTTCACCCAGCCGTGCCGCGGTATGGCGAGGACGTCCGCGGGAACCAGAGCACCGTAGGCGACCACCGGACAACAGTCAGGAGCCAACTCGCGCAGCCGGACGCCGAACCCCGGCTCGCGCGGGGTGACCGGCTTCAAGGTCTCGATGCCGTGCTCGGCCGCCCAAGTCGCGACCGGACTCGGAACCAGGCGCTTGCTGCGACCCTGGCGAGCATCCGGTCGAGTGACGACGGCGACCAGTTCGTGGTGCGAGTCGGCTACGGCCTGCAGAGCGGGCAGGGCAACCTCCGGGGTACCAGCGAACACGACACGCACCGCGTCAGCCTAGCGGGATCGGCCCGCCTGCCACCGAGCGGTGGACCGCTCCGATTGCGACTCACGCCCTGTCGGCCGCCTTCTCATCGGTTGCCGTACGACCGGCGTGCCGTACGACCGGCGCGGTTATCGGTTCAGGGCGACGAGTTCACCGATCGGAATACTCGCGGACGCCTCGTTATACGCCGGCACCACCCCAGAAAACCCAGCCACCGACCAACTCACATCCCAATCAGCCACCGCCCGCACCCGATACTTCCCCTCCGGCAACGACGGCTCGGTATACACATACCCACAATCCGGCGAACCCACCCCAGGCTTCACCGCAG
>NZ_JASGEF010000032.1:0-42890 GCF_047606665.1 Micropruina sp.
CGTGGGTCGCCGGTGCCGGGAGGGCACTGGAACCAGTTTTTGGTGGTTATCCGACCGGTATCGGCTCGCTGTCTCTGCTCGAACCACTTTCTGGTGGATGTGGATAACCCCCAGGGGGTATCGGTAGTCACCAGAAACCGGTTCGAGCAGGCAGCGGCGCCGGTAACGGTCGCGATAACCACCAGAAACCGGTTCCAGCAGTCGATGCCCCGGTCAAGAGCCGTGGGGCAGCCGCTGCACCAACGCCAACGAACATGCGACCGTGCCCACTAGCTAGTCAGGGGTTTACCGGACGGTCGGCACCGCTGGGAAGGACGGCAGGACGTGCAGGGCCTACTTCTTGGACGTCTCACCGGTGGACAGCGCGGCGACGAAGGCCTCCTGGGGGACCTCGACGCGGCCGACCATCTTCATCCGCTTCTTGCCTTCCTTCTGCTTCTCCAGCAGCTTGCGCTTGCGGGTGATGTCGCCCCCGTAGCACTTGGCAAGCACGTCCTTGCGGATCGCCCGGACGGTCTCGCGGGCGATCACCCGCGAACCGATGGCGGCCTGGATCGGCACCTCGAATTGCTGTCGCGGGATGAGTTCTTTGAGCTTCTTCGACATCGCCACCCCATAGGCGTAGGCGGCATCGGCGTGCACGATCGCGCTGAAGGCGTCCACCGGCTCGCCGTGCAGCAAAATGTCGACCTTGACCAGCTTCGCGACCTGCTCGCCGGCCTCGTCGTAATCCAGCGACGCGTAGCCCTTCGTCCGCGATTTCAGCGCGTCGAAGAAGTCGAAGACGATCTCGGCCAGCGGCAGCTGGTAGCGGATCTCGACCCGGTCCTCGCTCAGATAATCCATCCCGGTCTGGACGCCGCGGCGCGCCTGGCACAGCTCCAGCACCGTGCCGATGTAGTCCGTCGGGGTGAGGATGGTCGCCTTCACCACCGGCTCCCACACCTCGGCAACCTTGCCCTCGGGATACTCAGACGGGTTGGTCACGACATGCCCGGAGCCGTCCTCCATCACTACCCGGTACACCACGTTCGGCGCCGTCGAGATCAGGTCGAGGTCGAACTCGCGCTCCAGCCGCTCGCGGACGATCTCCATGTGCAGCAGCCCGAGGAAGCCGACCCGGAAACCGAAACCGAGCGCACCGGACGTCTCCGGCTCGTAGGTGAGCGCGGCGTCGTTGAGTTGCAGCTTGTCCAGCGCCTCGCGCAGCTCGGGGAAGTCGGCGCCGTCAATCGGGTACAGACCGGCGTACACCATCGGGTTCGGCTGCCGGTAGCCGCCGAGGTTCTGCGCCGCCGGCCGCGCGGTCAGCGTCACCGTGTCGCCGACCCGCGACTGCCGGACGTCCTTCACGCCGGTGATCAGGTAGCCGACCTCGCCGACGCCGAGGCCCTTGGCCGCCAACGGCTCGGGACTGATCACGCCCAGTTCGAGCACCTCGTGGGTGGCCTTCGTCGACATCATCAGGATCCGGTCGCGGTGCGCCAGCGCGCCGTCGACCACCCGCACGTAGGTGACCACGCCGCGGTAGGTGTCGTAGACGGAGTCGAAGATCAGCGCCCGAGCCGACGCGCTCGGGTCGCCCACCGGCGCCGGGATCTGGTCGACGATGGCGTCCAGCAGCTCGCGGACGCCTTCGCCGGTCTTCGCCGACACCCGGAACACGTCGTCGGCGTCGCAGCCGACCAGGTGGGCGATCTCGGCGGCGAATTTTTCCGGCTGGGCGCTGGGCAGGTCGATCTTGTTCAGCACCGGAATGATGTGCAGGTCGGCGTCCAGCGCCAGGTACAGGTTGGCCAGGGTCTGCGCCTCGATGCCCTGAGCGGCGTCGATCAGCAAGATGGCGCCCTCGCAGGCGGCCAGCGACCGGGACACCTCGTAGGTGAAGTCGACGTGACCAGGGGTGTCGATCATGTTCAGGACGTGATGGGTGCTGCCGACCTGCCAGGGCATTCGCACCGCCTGCGACTTGATCGTGATGCCGCGCTCGCGCTCGATGTCCATCCGGTCGAGGTACTGGGCGCGCATCGACCGGGCATCGACCACGCCCGTGGACTGCAGCATCCGGTCGGCCAGGGTCGACTTGCCATGGTCGATGTGCGCGATGATGCAGAAATTCCGGATGCTCTCCGGGGGCGTGGCGCCGGGGCGAGGTCCGCTCATTCACCTGTCCTGTGTCTGGTCCGAAGGGTCACTCTACCGATCGGCGCGCAGTCCCGAGAGTCGCTATCTGGGCTGTCGCGGACGGGCACAACCTCACACCGGCAGAGTGCGCAACGCGACTGCCCGACTGCAGCCGACCTTTCCGCCCGATCCGGGTGCCGTGGATCACCGACGACAGCCAGGTGGAGATCAAACGCGGACTCCGAGCCGAGCTCGACTCGGCGCTCGGCCCGTGCAAGGCGGCCTGCGTCTCCACTCCGGCGTCGTTGAATTCCTCGGCTTCGACCACACCTTCAAGAACTCGCGGACCGGCATGCCGATCGGCCGCGGCAAGGACGAGTGGGACTTCGACCCGAAGGGCCGCTCCGAGAACGAGGTGATCCGGTTCTGCCAGTCATGCGGGAGGCCGGAAGCAGCTGGGCAGCAGACCTGGTGTCCATCGGGCCGGAGCGTCGCCGGCACGGGTGGCCGCGTTTTGGTGCGGTGGAAGGGGCTTTGATAGCGTGAGTGGTCGCGTCCGCTGCGGGCGCATTACCGTGAGCACCCAGTACCGAAGAGGCATGCCCTGTGGCGAACATCAAGTCCCAGATGAAGCGCATCAAGACGAACGAGAAGGCTCGTCAGCGCAACAAGGCCGTGAAGTCCACGCTGCGCACCCACGTGCGCAAGTTCCGTGAGGCGGCCCTGGCCGGCGACACCGAGAAGGCGCAGACCCTCGCGCAGACCGCTTGCCGCGCGCTCGACAAGGCCGCGTCCAAGGGCGTCATCCATCGCAACCAGGCCGCGAACCGCAAGTCGGCGATCGCCGCTCAGGCCGCCGCGCTCTGAACTGACCACACAGGCGCCGCCCGCTCGTCCGGGCCGGCGCCTGTGAGTCTCCAAGTGGCGCCGGGACGCCGCGTCGTCCTGGCTCCGCGGACTCTGTCCGTCGGAGCCAGGATCCTGAGCGAATTGCAGTAAAGCTGAGAGTGTGGTTAGGTTTTCTCAGACGGTCCGTGCGACACTATGGATCGGCAGGGTTCGCCGACGAGCCCGCGAAGCAAATCGGGGACCACATGGGCATCGGCAAGCGGCTAGCGTTGACCGGCGCCTCGACGGCAGGAGTCCTGACGCTAGGTGTCGGCGTGTTCGGCGGAGCCCTGCAGGCCAATGCGCAAGGCATCGGCGGGCTGGTGCCCACGCCCTCCGTGGAATCGTCCGCGACCCCGTCGGACGATCCGACCCTGTCGACCGAGCCCGCACCGGTTCCTCCCGTCGCCCCAGCACCCACGCCGACCCCGACCCCACCGGTGACACGGGCCCCGAACCTCTACCCCAAGGGTCCGAAGGCGACGGTGCACAACTACGAGCGCCTCACCGGCAAAGCCAAGAAGGTGGCCAACAAGGTGCGGGACGACTGGCGGAAGGTGAAGTCCATCGGTGGCTGGCGAGCCGGCAGCAAGTACTCCGGCGACCATCCGGCCGGCCGTGCCATCGACGTGATGATCCCGAACTGGAGGAAGAACGCCTCGCTCGGCTGGTCGATCGCCAAGTACTTCACGAGGAAGTCGACCGCCAAGAAGTACAAGATCCACTACGTCATCTTCCGGCAGAAGATCTGGACCGTGCAGAACCCGCACTGGCGCAAGATGGCCAATCGAGGTGGCGCGACCGCGAACCACTTCGATCACGTACACATCTCAGTCAAGCGCTGAGATCACAGGGCAGGGGGACGCGCCAACCCTCCCCCTCCGCGAACCCGTCCGGGCGGTCGTCCCCCCGCCGCCCGGGCGGGTTTCGCACGCCACCGTTCGCCGGTTGATCCGGTCAGTGCCGCCGTTCGCGGTCTCGGCAAGCTCGATGAGCGTCTTCCTAGGGACGCCGGGCGCGTCCGCGGGCATCGATGACGCCCAGCACCAGCATCTCCAAGGCGAAGCCGGCGTCGCCTCCGGCGCCCTTCACCTGGGCGTCCGCGGTGGCGGCGAGTTGAATGGCGGTGGCAACAGCAGGCGCATTCCAACCTCGTGACTGCCGGGCGAGGTCTTTCAGCTTCCATGGTGGGACGCCGACGCGGCGGGCCAGGTCGGCGTCCCGGAGCCGATCGTCGCGGGCACCCAGGTACTTGCCCAGGTTCCGCAGTGCGGAGGCGACCGCGCTGGTCAGCAGGACGGGCGCCACACCGGTTTCCAGTGCCCACCGCAGGCTGTCCAGCGCCGCCTCCCGATTGCCGTCCAGGCAATGGTCGGCGACCGCGAAGCCGCTGACCTCGGCGCGCCCGGCGAAGTATCGCCGCACATCGGCGGGGGTGATGGTGGCGTCCTCGGTATCGTCGAGCAACTGGGTGACCGCGGCCGCAACACTGCGCAGATCGCTGCCGACCGCGCTCACCAGCACTTCGGCGGTGGCCCGGTCGATCCGGCCGCCCCGGCGCCGTACCTCCGCCGAGACGAACTGGGGCAGTTCCCAGGCTTTCACCGCCGGGGCGTCGATCCGGCCGACATTCGCCTTGCGCAGCCGGTCGAGCAGCGCCTTGCCCTTGACGCCGCCCTCGTGCACCAGGATGAGCGCCAGGTCGTCGCCGGGCTCCACCGCGAGGGCCAGCAGATCGTCCGCCAGGTCGGCAGGCAACTCGGCCAGCTGTTCGATCACCACCACGGTGGCCGCCGAGAACAGCGATCCGGTGGTGATCTCGGCGAGGGTGCCCCGGTCGAGTCCGGACGCCGGCACTCGGCTCACGGTGGCGTCCGGCTGTGCCGCGGTGGCCTGCTCCAGCAACTGCCGCACCGCACGTTCGGCAAGCAGGCTTTCGGGGCCCTGAATCAGGGTCGCGGTCGCGAATGGCGCGGTCATGGCCTCAGCATGCCATCGATAACCGACATCTCGAGGCAGGTGCCGGACGCCTTCCGAGAAGGCAACTCACGAGCACGGGCGGGCGTCGTTGCTTCCGGCCACGGGTGGCGTCCCTGACCGGATGGACGTCATCGCTGGGTGGTGACCAGCAGGGCGTCGCCGCTCTTGCTGATTGCGATCGAACCCTGCTGGTCGGTGCGGGATACCCGCATGCCGAGGTCGCGGACCGCGCTCTGGGTGCGGGCCGCAGGGTGCCCATAGTCGTTGTCGGCGCCCACACTGAACACCGCAACGGACGCCCGGCTGGCGGCCAGGAACTCCGGCAGCTGATGGCCGGAGCCGTGATGCGGCACCAGCAGGACATCCACGGCAAGATCGGGGCAGGTCATGAGCGCGTTGCGCTGCCCGTCTTCCTGGACATCGCCGGGAAGCAGCACCCGGATACCGCCCACGCTCGCCCGCATCACCAGGGAACCGTCGTTCTCCCCCGCCGACTCTCCTTCGTCGCCGGTGGGCACCGTCTCGGTGGTGCGTTCGGCGAGCACCTCGATGCTCAGCTGCCCGGCGTCAAGGCGGCTGCCGGGCCGGACCGTCGTCAGCCCGACGCCGGCGGCCGCTCTCTCGACCAGCGCCCGTCCGAACCCCGGACTTGTCGCCGAGGACACCGCGACCGCACGCGTGTGATGACCGTCCACAGCCTCGGTGATTCCGGTGATGTGATCGGCGTGGAAGTGCGTCAGCACAGCCAACGGCACCGTGTCGACACCGAGCCCGCTCAGGCAGCTGCGCAGCTTTGCCGGATCCGGTCCGGCGTCCACCAGCGCCGCCGCATGCGGTCCGACCCGCAGCAGCGTGGCGTCCCCCTGGCCGACGTCACAGAAGACCACCAGCCAGTCGGCCGGCGGCCAGCCGGGCGGACTCGGCGGCCGGAGCAGAGTGACGATCAGCAGCAACCCGGCCGCGGCCGCCCACCAGGCGCTTCGCAACAGCCGCGGCATCACCAGCACCAGGCCGACGCAGCCGCCGAGCACCAACGCCACACCGATCGGAGTGGCCGGCCAGGCGACCGCCGCTGCCGGGAACAACTCGCCCAGCCGGGCGATCCAGCACAATCCCTGAGCACACCAGCCGGCGCCGGTGGTGAAGACCGCGGCCAGCGGCAGCAATGGCAGGGCGAGTGTCGCGGCCAGGAAGCCCAGGACGGTCGCCGGACCCACCAGCGGCCCGGCCGCGAGATTGGCGACCAGGCCGGCAAGACTGATCTGCCCCGACAGCAGGGTGACCAGCGGCTGGGTGGCAAGTTGCGCCGCCAACGGCGTGGCCAGACCTTCCGCCAGCACTCGTGGCAGCCAGCGGGCCAGGGCGTCCGTCCACGGCCGCGACCAGGCCACGATCCCGGCGCTGGCCAGCACCGAGAGGGCGAATCCGGCCGAGCGCGCCATCGGCGGATCGACGAAGACGATCACCAGCACGGCCACGCACAGCGCCCGCACCGCACGCCCACCGGCACCTCCGGCGCCCAGCGCAGCCAAGCCGACCAGACCCATCGCCGCCGCCCGGACGACGCTGGGTTCCGCATGGCACAGCAGCACGAAACCCACCACACCTAGACCGAGCAGGCCGCGCAGCCACCACCCGGTCACCCCGCAACTGCGGGCAACCGTGCCCAGGAAGGCCAGCAGAAGAGTCAGATTGGCGCCCGAGACGGCGGTCAGATGCGTTAACCCGACGACCTTGAAGCGGTCGACGAGATCGGACGGCATCGCCGAGGTGTCACCGACCACCAGGGCGGGGACCAATGCGCGGGGCTCCGGGTCCAGGTGGGCGGCGCTGGACCGCAGTCCGGCACGGACCGCCTCGACGGCCGCGTCCAGCGGTGCCGGGGGTGCCACGACGGCAGGCCCCTCCCGCGCCCGCAGCAGAACGATCTCGGCCTCGTCCGGCTCGGCCGGAGCCAACCGAACCGTCGCCCGGACTCGCGTGCCCGGCGCCAGCGCCGCCCACCCGGCTATCGCGTCGCCGTTGGCGCTCACCCGCACCAGGGCACCACTTCGCAGTTGCTCGCCGCGGACGTCCACGCTCTGCAGGCGGGCGGCACTCGACCACCACGGGGGCCGCACACCCTGACGCTCACCGGTGCGAGGCGTCCCAACGATGGTCAGTTCGGCGACGCCGACGGCCTGCTGTGCCGCCAGGCCGACCAGCGGATCGTGCCCCCGCCACCACCATCGGGCCCAGCCGGTCGCCATGCAGCCCAGCACGACCAGGGCGACCGCGGCGAGGGCCCAGGAGCGTCGACGCCGGGCCACCGCGGCGATCGCGACACTCACGAGCACGCCCAGCGTGAGCCAGCCGGACTCGACAGACGTGGCCACCCACATACCGGCCCAGGCAGCCACCGCCACAGGCACCAGCCGAAGATCGATCGGCGGCACCGGCGGTACATCAGACCCGGACATGGGGAGCGATCTCGGCGTAGGTCTTGGGGCCGATGCCGTCGACCTCTTGCAGTTCGGCCACCGTCCGGAACCGGCCGTGCGCGGAACGCCAGGCCAGGATCTTCTGCGCGGTCACCGGACCGACGCCCGGCAGGGCGTCCAGCTGGTCGGCGGTGGCCGTGTTGAGGTCGATCTTTGCGGTGCCGGAGGCCGACCCGCCCGGTCCCGCGGACGTACTCGTGCGCAGCTGGCTGCCGGTGCGTCCGATCACCAGCTGGGCGCCGTCGGCGACCGGCGCGGCCAGATTCAGATCACCCGGCTCAGCCCGGCGGGTCAGCCCACCTGCCGCCGCAATGGCGTCCTGGACACGGGCGCCCTCCGGGAGCGAGACCACGCCGGGCTTGCGCACTTCGCCAATCACATGCACCAGAAGTTCGGTGGCAGCCGATGGGCTCGGGGTGAGGGATGGCACGCTCACCTCGACACTCGGCTGAGGCGCCGTCGCGACCGGAGTGCTGCGGGCCTGCATCAGGTTGTAGCCACCCCACAGCACCCCGCTCAGGACAATGATTCCGACCACCACCAGGTGTTCTCGCACGAACCGTCGGACTCGCTGCCCCAGCACGCCTCGCGCGGCGGAAGCTCGGACGACCGGGAGCGGGGGCTCCTCCTCGTCGTCGAAATCCGTACCCGGCTCGAGCGCGGCACCGAGATCCGGATCCAGCGGCACGGACACCGCGTCACCGACGGCGCGGCGCGCGGGTATTTCGGCCAGCAGCCCCTCCAGGCGTCGCCGGACGACCTCGGACAGGTCGTCGACGGAACGATCTCGGCTCACCACGCCCTCACCGTGGGCACCCGCGCACGAATTCGTTCATATTCGCCGCTAGCCTGTGGACAACTCGGGCCCCGGACGCCGGCCGCGCCCGGAACCTGGTCAAGCGACGTCCTCGTCCGCATCCAGAAGCTCACTGAACCGAAGCCGCAGCTCGTCCCAGTCGCTCGGCGGAGCCACTGCCTCGTTCAGGCTTTCCAGCAGGCGTTTCAGGCCGGGCGCGATGCCGAGCGCGTCCATCTCCTCCAGGCACACCGCGTGCAGGCCGCCGTCGCCGTTCACCCATGCCGCCAGCGCCAGCACCGCCAACGCTTGATCCTGTGTCCCGTTGGGGCAGGCCCGCACCACACGGGTCCACAACTCGACCCACGCCCCGGCCTTCGGACGCTGCAACGACAGCACGGCCCGGTCGCGCGCGAACGGATCGTTGATCAACAGGCCCAGCCAGGCCAGGTCATCGGGTCGGACCGCCGCCGGGTCGGCCAACGCCCGGCGCAAAGCACGCATGAGTTCGTCGGGACGCCGTGCCGGATCGATCGCCAGCACGCGTTCCAGGGCCCGCACCCACACGTCCTCGACAACGCGCGCCTCGCGGGGATCGGGCCGCACCAACTCGGCCAGCATCGCCCGGCTGGGCCGCGCCTGCAGACCATGCACGGTCGCCGCAACCGCGGTGATGCTGGCCTTCGGATCGTGCGGAAAGACCGGCCCGGCGCTGTCGCCCGCCCGATAGTACGGACCGACGACGCAGATCGGGTCGCCCACCAGCGTCTGGCCGAGATGGTCGCGGGCCCGCTCCAGCAGCCGCCAGCCCTCCGCTTCCGCCACGGTGTAGGCGACCAGCCACATGCCGCCGGACGGCCAACGAACCAGCATGCGGTCGATCAACAGTTCCAGGTGGCCCGGAGACCCAACGTCGCCCAGGTCGGCACGGGCGGTCAGCTGCACGCAGCCGTCGTCGATCACGACCAGGACCATCGACTCCTCGGGGTGGAAGCCGAGCAGATGGGGAATCACGCCCAGCAGGTCGGGCAGATCGTGGACTCGCGCGATGGGAACGGAGGTATCTGAGGTCATGCCCTCAGTGACCGCCCGCGATCGCGAGAACGATCAAAATCGTCCGAACGTCACCCCGAGATGTGGATAAGCGGCTGAGCGAGAGCCGGCGAGTGCCTGCGTCCCCGACCCCGGAGAATCTGTCGGACCGCACGAGTAGCCTGAGTGGCGATGAGCAACGCATCCGGCAACGGCTGGCCGCCCGGCGCCCCTCCCCAGGGCCCCGGCTCGAACACCAACGGGGGGACGCCGCCGTGGCAGCCGGGCGGCACGCGGCCGTATGGCCAGGGCTACCCGCCGCCGCCCTCGGGTGCCCAGCCGAATCCCCAGCCGCCGTCCGAAGCCCAGCCGCCGTCCGGCTGGTGGCCCGGTCACCCCGCCGACTCCCGGCCGGACGCGCAGACCACGCCCGGTTTCGATCCTCGGCAGGCGCTGGGCCCGCAACCGCTGGCGTCGGTCTCGATCAACCAGTTCGCCCCGCCGCCCAACCGGACGCCGCTGCTGATCACACTCGTCGCCCTGATCACGCTGGTGCTGGTGATCGGCGGCGGCATCTACGTCCGCTCACTGGCCGGCAACCAGCCCGCCCCCGGCGCCAGCGCGACTCCGACGGCGACCGCCGCCGGACCGGGGCATCCCTTCACCACGCCGGACGGACGCCGCAGCGGACGTTGGGAGATCCTCGACTCCACCTGGACCGACGAAGGCCTCCAGCTACAACTGCGGATCTTCTCCGACTCCGGATCGATCGACTTCAGCTTCATGGCCTTCTCCAACGCCTCCACCGACCTGGTGACGCCGACCGGCAGCCCGCGCAGCCCCGACCTGCAGACCGGCACGTCGACGCCTGGTCACCCGGCGACCGGCTACGTGTTCTTCCCTATGCCGAAGGGGGACGCCACGATCATCCTGGCCAACGGGTCGGGTCGCCAGATGTCGGCGCTCCCGGTCAAAGGCTGACCCGGACCTTTCCGTAGCCGCGATGGACCAAAAGACCTAGCCGGCAACCATTTGCTGAGCACCTGCCGGTACGGCGGGCGACGGCTTGGCGGCGTCCGGGTGGTATCGGGACAGCAGTACCACGCCCCAGACCGCGAACACCCCGGCCAGCGCCATGCCGATGCCGCCCATCGGGGTGATCCGGACACCCTCGCCGAGCACCACCAAGCCGAACGTTACCGCCACGATCGGGTCGGTGGTGGTCATCGACCCGACCGTGATCTCGGCCGGGCCGTTGGCCAGCGCCTGCTGCACCATGAACCCGCCGATGCCGTAGGACAGCACCAGGAACGGCGCGACCACCCAGAAGATCGGCATGCCGTGGAAGCCGTCCTGCTTGACCACCTCCGAGGTGGCCTTCACCATGCCGGCCGACAGTCCGTAGAAGAACGAACCGCCGGACGCCCACATCAGGCAGCGCGCCGAGACCGGCCCCTTCCAGCCGAGCAGGCCGAGCGCCACGCCGATCAGACAGATCACCGCGCAGCCGATCGAGATCGCCACCGGGTCGAGCACCGTGTGCGTGGACGCCGCCCCCGCCGCCAGCAGGGTGAACACCACGATGCCGGCGACGGTCATCGCGACCGCTAGCCACATCGCCCTGGTCACGGTGTGCCGATGGATCCGCGCCGACATCAACACCGCCCAGGGTACCGCCAGAATGCCGACCGGCTGGACCACCGTGACCGGTGCCAGCGTCAGCGCGAAGATGTGCGCCGAAGCACCGATGAAGATGGTCAACAGCCCGAGCAGCCACAAGGGCGTGCGAATCAGCCGCCACAACTGCCGCAGCCCCATGGCACGGTTGTCGGCATCGGGGTCGACCAGGCGTCCGACCGCGACATGTTGGAGAGTCGATCCACCGGCGTAGGCGACCGACGAGCACACCACGATCGCGATGGCGAGCGGGATGTTCTGCTCGAACAGGGAGAACCCTGGTCCGGACAACGGCAGCATCGGCGTCCAATCTGTGAGGCGCGGGGTCAGCCTACCGGCAGCGGGAAGTCATCCAGGCGCTCACCGAAACAGTTCGGCGCGTCCGTCGTCCGTTACCACGGCACGGATCATTCATGGTGTCCCGACGATCGGCGAACAAGTCGTGTCCGGGCCTCGCGCGCAGAGTACTGTCAAGGCATGCCCGCCCTGTTCGATCCGCTCACGCCCGCCGGTGTCCGGTTCGCCGCTCGTACCGGGTCATTGCCGGGCCGCTCCGCGGGCGTCCGGTCGCTGCGCTCGCCGGCCCGCACGGAAGGTGACCTGTCAGCATGGTGAGGCACCTGACCGTCGCAGCCGCCGTTCTGCTGGTCTTGCTCTCCGGTTGCGCCTCCGCGGATCCCGACCCCGGGCCGTCCTTGGTCGGTACCCGCGGTCAGTTGTGCGACGACCGGGTGGACGCCGCCAAGGCCGAATCGGTCGTCGACCAGGCGATCTCCGGGCTCCGCGAGATCTCCACCTTCAAGCCCGGCCTACGGACCGGCGAATGCGCGCTCCAAGGCGAGGACGGCGGTGGACTGCTGACCGTCCAGGTCGTCCACGACCCTAAGGGGGCCGAGCTGGCAGAGGAGCTGCAGAAGCTCAGCCAGACCGAGAATTACAGCGGCGACAAGAGCTCCGGGGTGACCGGCGAAGACTCCACCACGACCGCACTGGTTGCCGTCGACGCCCGGTACTACGTACGGGTCCTCGGCCTCGGCGGCAGCTCCGAGCAGCAGCGCCAGGCGGCCCTGGAGCTCGCCCACGACATCGCCGCCCGCACCCTGCCGCTCAAATAGACCGGCACCCCGCGTCCCCAACAAGACGCTCCCCGAACTATTTGGGGCTTGCGAAGTTCGGGGAGCGCAACGACTGCGGCGCCGGGACGGGAACGGGTCAGAAGCCCAGCGACTTCAGCGATTCCCTCAGCGTGGCCGCGGAACGCCTCAGCATGGTGATCTCCTGGGCGTCCATCGGCACGTCCAACACCCGCTCGATGCCGTTGCTGGAGACCAGGCTGGGCACCGACAGTGCCACCCCGTGCAGGCCGTGGAAGCCGTCCAGGACGCTGGACAGCGGCAGCACCGAACGCTTGCCGCTGAGCAGCGCCTCGGTGAGGCGTGCGCCGGTCAGGCCGATCGCGTAGTTGGTGGCGCCCTTGCCCTCGATCACCGTGTAGGCGGCGTGCATCGCCTCGTCACCCAACTGGGCCAGCAGGACCTCGTCGAACATCCGCTTGCCGGTCGAGTCGACCCAGTCGCGGATCGGGACGCTGTTGATCCGGGCACTGGACCACACCGGGAACTCGCTGTCGCCGTGCTCGCCCATGATGGTGGCGTGCACGTGCGCGGTCGACACCCGCGCCACCTCGGCGATGGCGAAGCGCAGCCGGGAGGTGTCCAGCATGGTGCCTGTGGAGAACACCCGATAGGTCGGCAGACCGCTGATCTTCTGGGCCACGACGGTGAGCACGTCACACGGGTTGGTGACCAGCACGTAGAGCGCATCGGGCGCCTGCTCGAGCAGCTGCGGCATCAAGGACTTCAGGATGTTGACGTTGGTGGCGGCCAGGTCGAGCCTGGTCTGGCCGGGCTTTTGCTTCGCCCCGGCGGTGATGATTACCACATTGGAGTCTTTGACAACCTCGATGTTGTTGCCGCCGGTGACACCGGAGGAGGGGGTGAACTGGGTGCCGTGGCCCAGGTCGCGCACCTCGGCGTCGACCTTCTTCTGGTCGAGGTCGTAGAGCGCGATCTCGTCGGCGGAGCCGCGAATCAACGCAGCGTACGCAAGTGAGGAACCGACCGCGCCAGCTCCGATGATGGAGAGCTTGGAACGCGTACTCGTGGAAGTCGCCATGAATCCAACGTTAGCGACCGGCACCGCGTCGTACGCGGGAACGGTTCACTTCGCCGCAGAGATCCCGTTCGCCGTGCTACTCGGCTTCGGTAGGCGTCGGATCGGCCCTGGTCGGCTCCGGTTCCGACTCGGTGGGATCTGGGTCCGGCTTCGTCGGCGCCGGATCGGTGTGTTCGGGTTCGGACGGCGAGGGTGTCTCCGACGGCGGCTGTGGGGGCGTCGGATCGACAGAGCCGGACGGATCCGGCGCTGGTGTGACCGGGGGCGTGGGAGTCGGTTTCGGAGGCTTCGGCTTCTTGGACGGCTTGGGCGCCGGCTTCGGCTTCGATGACCTGGTCGGGGTGATCGGTTTCGGCGACGTCGTCGTGGTGGTCGTGGTTGTGGGCTGCGCGGGCTTTGCCGAACCCGTCGGCGCCGCCAGCTTGGCGGGCAGCTGCGGGGCGAAGGTCTTCTCGTGGTCGGGCGTCTCGCCACCGGCGGTCGACGACGGCGTCGGAGTGGGGGTCCCCTGCGCGGCGACCACCGGGCTGTCCTGGACGACGGCGGCGCTCGGTGCCGGCCCGGGCACGGCCCCCGTCGCCGACGACCTGGTCAGCGCGGGCACCAACAGCACCGCGATGCCGATCGCCGCCGCACTCAGCAGATAGGGCAGGAGCCGGTTCCGTTCACGCACCATCCGTCGCGGTCGGGCATGGGACGCTGCCGGCGTCCGATCGTCGACGCGCCGGGCGCTGCGGACAGAAGCTGTGCGGTCCTTATCGTGTGGCAGCGCGGCCATCCCCCACCTTTCCTCGCAACCAACCCGCGAATCGTAACAAACAATTCGCGGCCGACCCGCGCGCGAGGGGAATCCTGAGTCCTATCCATAGCGGAGTTAGATCATTTCCCAGGTATGCACGGGTGTATTGCCGTGCATCCGCTCGGCATAGCCGGCGACCATTCGGCGCAATGCCTCCACACGGGAGAATCCGGACGCCTCCAGCGACCGGACGGCCTCGATCTGCCACTGCGCACCGTTCATGCCGGTCTTGCAGCGTCCCTCGATCACCCCGAGCAGCCGGTTGCGCACCGCCGGATCCACGCCCCAGGCGTCCAGGCCCTGATACGCCAACGGCAGCAGGTGGCGCAGGATCAGCTCCGAGGCGGGCAATTCGCCGACGCCGGGCCAGAACAGGTCGGCGTCGATGCCGAGCCGCGATCCCTGGATGAAGTTGGTTCCGGCGGTGGCGAACGCCATCCGCGTCCAGACCGGACGGTCGTCGGCGGCCAGGGTGCGCAGCGTGCCGTAGTAGAACGCGGCGTTGGCCAGCGTGTCCACGATGGTCGGCCCGGCGGGCAGCACCCGGTTCTCCAGCCGCAGGTGCGGCGTCCCGCCGGCGATGTCGTAGATCGGGCGGTTCCAGCGGTAGATGGTGCCGTTGTGCAGCCGCATCTCCGCCAGCTGCGGGATGCCTCCGGCGTCGAAGACCGCCTGCGGATCTTCCGGATCGAGTTCCGGAAGCAACGCAGGAAACCACCGGGCGTTCTCCTCGAAGAGGTCGAAGATCGAGGTGATCCAGCGCTCGCCGAACCACACCCGCGGCCGGACACCCTGATTCGCGTATTCGATCGGGCGAGTGTCGGTCGCCTGCTCGAACAACACGATGCGGGTTTCCGCCCACAACTGCCGGCCCATCAGGAACGGCGAATTCGCGGCCACCGCCAATTGCGGGCCGGCCAGCACCTGGGCCGCGTTCCAATGATCGGCGAATTCGTCGGGCCGCACCTGCAGATGCAATTGCATCGAGGTGCAGGCCGACTCCGGCGCGACCGAATCGACGTAGCGGGTGAGCGTCTCGCCGCCCGGCCCCTCGATGTCGATGTGGATGTCCTCGCCACGGGCGGCCAGCACGGCATCGTTGATCGCGGCATAGCGGATGTTCTCGCTCATCCATTCGCCCTCGAAGGTCTCCGGCATCACGGTGGGCAGGATGCCGGTCATGATGATGTGCGTGCCGAGGGCCGCCGAACGCCGCTCCGCCTCGTTCATCGACGTCCGCAGTGTCTCTTCGAGGGTGACCAGCGCGTCGCCCGCCAACGGCCCGGGCGGCACGTTGAATTCGATGTTGAATCGCCCGAGCTCGGTCTGATACTCCGGGTCGGCGATCGCCCGCAGCACCTCCGCGTTGTCCATCTTCGGCAGGTAGTCGGTGCCGATCAGGTTCAGCTCGATCTCCATCCCACTCAGCGGCTCGTCGAACTCGAAGCTGTCCGTGGCCAGCATCTGCTCGAAGACGTCCAAGCAGTGCTGCACCTTCTCGCGGTACCGCTGACGTTGCTCCCTGGTGTAGCTCCTGGCCTCGATGTCGCGTCCCATGGCGGGGAGTATGACCCAGGCCGGACGAGGTCCGCACCACCCGAACCGACCAACGAACGCACATCCACGCGTCCATTCAGTTCATTGGCTTATGTTCAATCAAGCGAACGATCGCTAGGGTGCCGCCATGTGTCCCGTGCGTGGTGGAACCGATGTCACTCCCCCTGGGGCGGCGCCGGCGGTAAGCCGGGCGGTTGCCATTCTGGACGCGATCGCCGCCAGCGAGTCCGGCAGCATGACGCTGTCCGACCTGAGCCGAGATCTCGGCGTGCCCAAATCGTCCACCAGCACCATCTGCACCGCCCTGGAGCTCGGCGGCCTGATCCGGCGCGGCGACCTCGGCTACTCGCTGGGCCGCAAACTGGTCGAGCTGGGCGGCTCCTATCTCGCCCGCCTCGACCAGGTGAGCGAGTTCCATCGGGCCTGCCTTGAGTCGGAGATCCTTCGCGGCGAGACGCTGCGACTCTCGACCGCGGCCGGCATCGAGACGCTCTGCCTGGCTCGCTACGAGGGCCATCCGGCGATCCGGCTGACCACTAATATCGGCGACCGGCTACCGGCGTCCTCCTGCGCGCAGGGCAAAGCACTGCTGGCCAGACTGGACGACTCCGAGATCGAGCGGCTCTACCACGGCATCGATGAGCTGCCGCAGCTGACCGGCCGATCCCGCCGGACGGTCCCCCGGTTGCTGAAGGACGTCCAGCTGGCCCGCGCCCGCGGCTACGCGATCGACGACGAGGAATCGGCCGACAGCGTGGTCGGGCTCGCGGTGGTGGCGCCCACCCGCGGGGTGCGCGCGCCGATCCTGGCGATCAGCATCACCAAGCACAAATCCGAATGGAACGACGACGTCCGCGACCGGCTGGTCGCCGAACTTACCCGGGTCGCCACCTCGCTGGGCAACCCGATGGCCACCGGCTGACCGGGCCACGCCCCGCGTCCCAACCTTTGGTTCAAGGAAGATCTCACGGGAAGTTGTTCGATCTATTGCCCATCGTTCGATCTATGGTGGATGATGGTGGCATCACATCGAGAACAAAGGAGCTCTCATGTCTCAGCCATACGCTCTCCGCCCACCCACGGAGGAGCCGGAGTCGGTTGATCCGGTCCAGCTCCGGCGCGCCACCCTCGCGTCGTCGGTCGGCTCCGCCCTGGAGTACTACGACTTCTACATCTACGGCCTGGCCAGCGCACTGATTTTCGGCGAACTCTTCTTCAAGCCGCTCGGTCCCGCCGGCGCCACCATCGCGGCACTGGGCACCTACGCGGTGGGCTTCGCAGCCCGCCCGATCGGCGGCCTGGTCTTCGGCGCCATGGGCGACAAGATCGGCCGCAAGGTCGTCCTGATCATCACCATCGCCCTGATGGGCGGCTCGTCGATGCTGATCGGCCTGCTGCCCACCTATGACTCGGTGGGCATCTGGGGTGCCATCCTGCTGGTCGCGCTGCGGATCGCCCAGGGTCTGGGCGCCGGCGCCGAGCAGGCCGGCGCCACCGTCCTGATCTCCGAATTCGCGCCACGCAAGCGCCGCGGCTTCTTCGCCGCCCTGCCCTTCGTCGGCATTCAGGTCGGCACCCTGCTCGGCGCCGGCACCTTCGCCCTGCTGGCCTTGGCGAGTCGCGACGTCCTGTTCGGCTGGCTCTGGCGGGTGCCGTTCCTGCTCGGCGCCGTCCTGATCATCGTCGCCGTCGTGATCCGGATGCGGCTCAAAGAGTCGCCCGCCTTCGAGGCCCTGGAAGAAGCCGAGGCCCATCGCGAGGCCCCGGTCAAGCAGAGCGTCGGCCAGGCCATCGCCACCTCGAGGCGCAACATTCTGATCGGCATCGGCCTGCGGATGGGTGAGAACGGCAACTCGTCGATCTACTCCGCGCTGCTGCTCGCCTACGTGGCCAGCCTGCCCGCCTACAAGGGCCAGGCCCTGCTCAGCACCTGGGGTGCGGTCGTGGCCGCGCTGATCTCCATCTTCACCGTGGTGCTGTTCGGTCACCTCTCCGACCGGTTCGGCCGGGTGCCGGTCTACCGCTGGGGCGCGTTCTTCAGCATGGCGTTCGCCTTCCCCGGCATCTGGCTGCTCACCCTGGGCCAGATCTGGCTGGTGCTGCTGGTGATGGGCGTCGGCATCGGCGTCGGCGTCCAGGCGATGCTCGGCCCGCAGTGCGCCATGCTGCCCGAACTGTTCGGCAACCAGCACCGGTTCACCGGTGTGGCCACGGCACGCGAGTTCTCCGCCGTCCTCGCCGGCGGCATCGCTCCGCTGGTCGGCGCCTCGGTCCTCGCCGTCACCGGCAACGCCTGGTGGGTGGTCGCGGGCTACTCGGCGCTGCTGTCGCTGATCTCGTTCCTCACCACCTTCGTCACCCCGGAGACCAAGGGCCGTAGTCTGACGGATCTCAACGACGCCGGACAGGAGATTGTGCATGCCTGAGCAGGACAAGGTGCGGGTGGTCGTCGCCACGCCGCTGGCCCCCGAACTGTGCGACCGGGTCGCGGCCGTCGACCCTCGGGTCGAGGTGGTCGTCGACCAGGAGCTGCTGCCGCCGATGCGGCACCCGGCAGACTTCGCCGGCGACCCCTCGTTCCGCCGGACGCCGGAGCAGCAGGCCCGTTTCGACGCCCTGGTGGACAGCGCCGAGGTGCTCTACGGCATCCCGGACGTCCAGCCGGCCGCCCTGGCCCGAACGGTCGCGGCCAATCCCGGTCTGCGCTGGGTGATGACGATGGCCGCCGGCGGCGGCGGTCAGGTGGTCGCAGCCGGCCTGCCCGCCGAGGCGCTGCAACGGATCGTGTTCACCACCTCGGCGGGTGCCCACGGCATTCCGCTGGCCGAGTGGGCGATCTTCGGCCTGGTCTGCGGCTGCAAGGAACTCCCCCGGCTGCAGCGTCAGCAGCGTGCCCACGACTGGCCCACCCGTGTGGTCGGACGTCCGCTCGAGGGCAGCACCGTGCTGATCGGCGGCCTGGGCGGCATCGGGCAGCAGGTGGCCAAGCGCTGCAAGGCGCTCGGCATGACCACACTCGGCGTGAAGCGCCGGGTCAGCGAGGTCAAGAACGTCGACGAGGTGCATGCTCTGGACGACCTGGCGAGCATCGTCGGCCGGGCCGATCACATCGTGCTCACCCTTCCTGGCACCGCGCAGACCGAGAAGCTGGTCAACGCACAGTTGCTGTCGCTTACAAAGCCGGGCGTGACGATCGTCAACGTCGGACGCGGCACCGTGATCGACGAGGACGCCCTGGTCGAGGCGCTGCGCTCGGGACAGGTCGGTTTCGCCGCCCTGGACGTCTTCGCGGTCGAGCCGCTGCCCGCCGATTCCCCGCTGTGGGATCTGGAGAACGTCCTGATCAGCCCGCATTCGGGCGGTTTGGACAATAAGGAGGACGAGCGGATCTGCGAGATCTTCTGCGGAAACCTCAAGCGCTATCTGGCCGGGCGTCCGCTGCACAATGTGGTGGACACTGCGTTGGGGTACTGACGTCGAACTTGTTCGTCAGCGCCGACGCCAAACCGGCGCGCAACGCCGGGACGTGTTCCCGGCCGGCGTCGGTTCCGACACCCTCAGCCTGATCGATCTGGACGCCGTGGGCCGCCCGGAACGGCTGGCCACCGGGGTCAGTCCCTACCTGGTCGACGTGGACGCCGCCGGGCGCTGATCGGCAGCGTCGGCTGGATCGGCAAGGACCCGAGGGCCGGCGAATGGGTGGCCGACGTCGACCTGGTCACCCTGGTGGACCTCGCCGCCGTTCCGTTCCGGTCAGTCGATCACGCCGGTGCGGTCGGTGCCGGACGGTCCCGCGTTCGCTGCGTCGCGGCTGATCCACGTCACCCCGGCCCACGTCATCCCGGTGAACGCCGGGATCTCTCCCGACCCTGACAGTGTCATCGCAGAGATCCCGGGTCATCCGGGATGACCCCGTCTGCTTCGCTCCGACCCTTTGGGGTGAGGGCAGGCCGGCGTCCGGCAGGACTAGGGTGAACGTCCGTGGGCGAGGTCATCGCGGTATCGATGCTGGTCGTTGTGCTCGGCTTCGCCGTGATCCGGCCGCGTGGCCTGTCCGAGGCGGTGGCCGCCGTCCCAGCGGCGCTGGTGGTCTTGCTGACCGGCGCGCTGGGCTGGGACAAGGCCTGGGCCGAGGTCGAACACCTGTTCCCGGTGGTCGCGTTCCTTGCCGCGGTGCTGGTGATCAGCGAACTGTGCGATGCCGACGACCTCTTCCGCTACGCCGGCGCCCTGATGGCCGCCAAGAGCCGGGGCGATCCGCAACGCCTGCTGATTGCCGTCTTCGTGCTGGCGGCATCGGTCACCGCGGTGCTGTCGCTGGACGCCACGGTGGTGTTGCTCACCCCGGTGGTCTTCGCGACGGCGTCCCGAATGGGGGTGCGTTCGAAACCGCACGCCTACGCCTGCACGCACCTGGCCAATGCCGGCTCGCTGCTGCTGCCAGTGTCGAATCTGACCAATCTGCTGGCGATGTCGGCGGCCGGGCTGACCTTCGTGTCGTTCGCCGGGCTGATGGCGCTGCCCTGGCTGGGCGTCCTGGTGGTCGAGTACGTCGCGTTCCGGAGGTTCTTCGCCGCCGACCTGTCGATTCCGGCGACCAACCCCGAACCGCCTGAGGTGCCGCAGCTGCCGCGCTTCTCGGCTCTCGTGCTGGCGCTCACCTTGGCCGGCTTCGTGGTGGCGTCCCTGTTCCAGATCGAAGCGGCCTGGGTCGCCCTGGCCGGCGCGCTGGTGCTGTTGGCCCGTGCCTTGAAGCTGAAGCAGGTCACGGCGAAGGACATCCCCGATTTCATCAACCTGGGCTTCCTGGCCTTCGTGCTGTCGCTGGGCGTCGTGGTGACGGCGGTGGTCGAAGGCGGTCTGGGTGCGGCCATCGGACGAATCGTGCCGTCCGGCGAATCGCTGATCGCGCTGCTGCTCTGGGCTGGCCTGGCCGCGCTGCTGGCGAATCTGGTGAACAATCTGCCCGCCGTGCTGGTGCTGCTGCCGTTCGCCGCCCAATCGGGTCCGGGCGCGGTGCTGGCCGTGCTGATCGGCGTCAATGTCGGGCCCAACCTGACCTACGTCGGATCGCTTGCCACTCTGTTGTGGCGCCGGATCGTCCAGGCCCACGATCACGAGACGCCGATCCAGGAGTTCACCCTGCTCGGCCTGCTGGCCACCCCCATCGCGATCGTCATGGGTGTGCTGGCACTGTGGATTTCGCTGACCATCGGAGGTATGGCATGAAGATCACGATCTGGGTGCGCGAAGGCACCTGGCCGGCCTGTGTCGACGCCGCCCGCGAGTTGGCAGGGTCCCGTCCGGCCGAGGTGACCCTGATCTGCGTCCGGGAAGCGTCCGCCGGCGCACCCGACACGGGTTTCGGTTCGCTGATCGGACGCGGACGCCGGCGGCAGGCCACCGAACAACTCGACCAGCTCGGCCGCGAGGCCGCCGAGACGATGCTGCGGCAAGCCCGCGAACGGCTCGGTCAGGACGCCGAAGTCCGGCTGGAGTCGGGCTTCCCCGAGCGGATCGTCACCGCGGCCGCGGGTGACGCCGACTACCTGATCCTGGGCCGGGACGGCGACCATACCCGGCTCGGGCCGGGCAGCCTCGGCAAGCACACCCGGTTCGTGGTCGACCATGCCCCCTGCCGGGTGCTGCTGATCTGGCCGGGGAACGCACCCGCGGTGGGGTCGATCCCGCCCCCACCGCCCGACCGCTGACGTGTCGTCCGCAGGTTTGCTGACGCTCCCGCACCACGGGTGCTACTGTGCTCGGAGAGCGCAAGCTCACCAAAGGGTTGCTACCCGACTAGGGGCAAGACCTGAGTCGCATCTAGCGGTGCAACTCGGGTCGTTTTTTGTTTCCAGTCCAGATTTCCCCAAATGCTAACGAGTAGACAGGAACCGACAATGGCGTCCACTACGGCCGAGCAGATCGTCGAAAAGGTCGGCGGTCCCGGCAACATCACAAGTCTCACCCACTGCGCGACCCGGCTGCGTTTCGAACTGAAGGACGCCGGCCTGGTCGATGCCAAGGCGCTGGACGCCATTCAGGGCGTCCTGGGCTCGGTTCCGCAGAGCGGTGACCGTTACCAGGTGATCATCGGCGGCGCCGTGGCGTCGGTCTATGCCGACATCACCAACCTGCCGTCGATGAAGGGTGGCGCCGCGCCGTCCGCGGCAGTCAGCGATGCCGACATCAAGGCCGCCGAACGCGCCAAGGCCCGCGGCAAGGTGGCCTGGCTCGACGCCTTCTTCGAGTACCTCTCGAACGCGTTCCGGCCGCTGCTCGGCGTGCTGCTCGGCTCGTCCCTGATCATCGCCATCGCGGCCGTTCTGGACGCGCTGCACCTCGTCCCGTTCCAGGGCGCCGACCGGCTGACCGACGCCGGTGCCACCTGGGTGTTCTGGGACAGCATGTGGCGCTCGGTGCTGTACTTCCTGCCGATCATGGTCGCCTACAACGCTTCCAAGGCACTCAAGATCGATCCCTGGATCGGCGCCTCGATCATGGCCGCCATGTTCACCCCGGAGTTCCTGTCGCTCAAGGACGCAGCCGACACGGTCTGTGTCGAGGTGCTGGGCAATGACCAGTGCGTCGCGAAGATCTTCGGCCTGCCGATGCAACTCAACGGCTACGGCGGCCAGGTGTTCGTGCCGCTGATCATGGTCGCGGTGCTGGCCCAGCTGTACAAGCTGTTGCTGAAGATCTTCCCGGAGAACGTGCAGATGGTGTTCGTGCCGTTCTTCAGCCTGCTGATCATGGTCCCGATCACCGGCTTCCTGATCGGCCCGTTCAGCATCTGGATCGGCAACGGCCTGGGTGCCGGGCTGGCCTGGTTGAACACTGCGGTGCCGCTGTTGTTCGCCGTGCTGATCCCGATGATCTACCCGTTCCTGGTGCCGCTCGGCCTGCACTGGCCGCTGAACGCCCTGATGCTGGCCAACATCAGCACCCTGGGCTACGACTTCATCCAGGGCCCGATGGGCACCTGGAACTTCGCCTGCTTCGGCGCCACCGCCGGCGTTCTGGTCGTGGCCAGCCGGGCAAAGGACATGGAGGTGCGGCAGACCGCGATCGGCGCCTTGGCCGCCGGCCTGCTGGGCGGCATCTCCGAACCCTCTTTGTACGGCATCCACCTGCGCTACAAGCGGATCTACCCGCGGATGCTGGTCGGCTGTGCGGTCGGCGGCGTGACGATCGGCATCCTGGGGTGGATGTTCGGCACCGTGAAGGCCTCCACCTTCGCGTTCACCTCGCTGCTCACCATCCCGGTGTTCAGCCCGATGTGGATCTACTCCATCGCCATCGTCGCGGCCTTCGTGGTGTCGATGATGCTGGTCATCATCAGCGACTACCGCACCCCGGAGCAGAAGGCGGAATTCGCCGCCGAGCAGGCCGCCGCTGCCCCGGCCCCCGCCGCCGCCCCGGCTGCGGTCGCCACTGCGGCCCCCGCCGCCGTCGGAACCCTGGTCGCCACCCGCACGGTGTCCGCCCCGGTCGCCGGCGAGCTGGTCGCGCTCACCGATGTCGCCGACAAGGTGTTCGCCTCCAAGGCGCTGGGTGACGGTGTGGGTATCGTGCCGACCGACGGCCAGGTCATCGCGCCCGTGTCCGGTGTGCTGATGACGGTGCCGGAGAGCGGTCACGCCTTCGGCATCAAGACCGACGACGGCGTCGAGGTGCTGGTGCATGTCGGCATCGACACGGTCCAGCTGGAGGGCAAGGGCTTCACGGTCGGCGTCGCCAAGGATCAGCGGGTCGAGGTGGGAGACCCGCTCGCGACCGTCGATCTGGACACCGTCAAGGCCGCCGGATACGACACCACCACCATGGTCGTGGTGATCAACACGATGACTCTGAAGTCGGTCACGCCGGCTGCACCGGGCACGGTCTCCCTGGGCGACCCGGTCATCGACATCGAGGCCTGAGAGGAGTCGCCGGTGGCCGCCCCCGCTCGGGGGCGGCCACCGGTGTGATCGCATGGAAATTCTGCGCGTCTTCAACAACAACCTCGTCCTCGCTCTGGACGAGCGGGGGCGCGAAGTCATCCTGACCGGCCGCGGCCTGGGGTTCCAGGCCCGGCCGGGTCAGAGCGTGGACGCAGGCAAGGTCGTCCGCATCTTCGTCCCGGCCGACGGACGCGACCCCGACCATCTCGCCGAACTGCTGGCAGGCATCCCGCCCGAGCACATCCAACTGGTCAGCCGGTCCATCGGCGCCGTCGGCCTCGACGCGGTCAGCCGCAACCCGGCCGCGGTCATCGCCCTTGCCGATCACGTCAGCTTCGCCATCCGCCGGGTCAGTCTGGGCATAGACATCGCCTATCCCCTGCTCGCCGAGGTTCAGCACCTGTACACCGACGAGTACCGCCAGGCCGGGGCGCTGCTGCGCGAGATCAACGCCCACAGCGACGTCCAGCTCCCCGACAGTGAAGCCGTCGGTTTGGCGTTACACCTGGTCAACGCAGGTTTCGCCACCGGCGACCTGTCGTACACCTACCGAATGACCGGGGTGATCCAGCAGCTGGTCACCGTCATCGAGCAGGCCTACGGCATCACCCTCGATGCCGGCAGCGTCAGCGTCGGACGGTTCATCACCCACCTGCGCTACCTGTTCGTCCGGATCCACAACCACAAGCAACTGGACGCCGAGCCGACCAGCGTCGGCCTGGCCATCCGCGAATCGTTCCCGAAGGCGGCCGAGGTCGCCGTCCGGTTGGCCGGCGTGCTGGAACTGCGGCTCGGCTCGGCACTCACCCCGGACGAGATCTCATACCTGGCCCTGCACGTCGCACGAGTGACCACCGAGCGCTGATCAGCGCGCGGCTCGTGGCTGTTCCCGCTGAACCCGGTCATGTTCCCACCCCCAGCCCGAGAGCAGCTGAGTACTGGGCTGTAACCAGGGTTGCGACCGCACGGGCCTGCGCCGTGGTCAGTGGGGTCACTGCCATGGCGGAGAGCCAACAATCGGCGCAATCGGGCTATTACGCACCTGGGTGAGGAAGCCGGACTCCTGCTGCGCTTCGGCGGCAGTCAGGATGGTGGCATTCACAGGTCGTTGGACAAGGTCCTCGACGCGGTCGCACGCCTCGTCGACCAGATCGGGATCGGGCGTCCCGATCACCATCAGATCGATATCGTTCGGCGCCGGCCCTTCGACCCCTTGCACACGAGCCGCGAACGAGCCGTACAGGAACGCGGACTCCACGCCTCCGATCCCCCGCAGTTCTTCGGCCAGAAGCGCCGCCGGTCCGCTGACGATCAGCAGGATGTCACGCAGCGGAGGCACGATCGGGTTGCCTGCGTTCGCCCGAATCAACCGGGTACGGCCAACCTGGCGCTCCGCGAGGATCCCGGCGTCCAAGAGCCGCGCCACTTCGCGATGCACACTCGGGTAGGCAGACCCCGTGCGCGTCGCCAGGTCTGTCACGCTGAGTTCGTCGTCGCCGAGCAACAAAGCCGAGAGAAGGCGTGCCTGTCCGTCCGAACGAAAGATCGGGGCGAGCAGAGGTGCCTCAGTTCTCATATAACGGAGATTATCCTCCGACATAGATATATTCAACAGCTCTGGGCAGGAGCCGGGCGCGACAGCAGGCCCGAGGTGCCCAGGACGCCGAGTCAGCCGACGTCGTCAGCGAGCGACTCGTCGGTCGCCGCTGCCTCGTCGCTGCCCGGAGCACGGACAACGACGACGGTGCAGGCCGCGTGCGCGGCGACATGCTGGCTGACCGATCCCAACAGCATGCCCGCGAAACCGCCGATCCCCCGGCTGCCCACCACCAGCAGGTCGGCATCGTGGGAGGCATCGATCAGCGACTTCGCCGCGCGTCCCACCACCACCTTCGGCCTCACCAGCACCCCGGGATCGTCACCCAACTCTTCGCTGATGATCGCGAGCAGTTGCTCCTCGGCGACGCGCGCCTGGTCGGCGTGGTCGTACTCCGGGTTGTAGGTGGACGCCGAGCCGGCGGGTGGCGGCGGCACCGGCCGCCAGGTCAGGATCGTGGTGAGCTCGGCATTCTGCGTCAGCGCGACGTCATAGGCCCAGCGCAGGGCGGCGCGGCTGCTCTCGGAGCCGTCGACCCCCACGACGAGGTTCTTCCATTTCATCTCGTGATCTCCTCCAGGTGCGTCGATTGGTCGGGGTGCGTGGCACGCGCCCGAGTGGAAGCCGTTTTGCCGGGCGGTAGCTGCCCGGCGAATCGGACGGCGTCAGTCCGCCTGCCGGATCCCGCCGCCGGCGATCACCGAACCGTCGTCGTTGGTCTGCACGATCATCACGTTGCACACCGCCTGTTTGACGATCTCGCGCGGAACCGCGCCCAGCGCCTCACCCTCGGCCGCACCGACGCCTCGGTTGCCCACGACGATCAGATTGTCGGGGTCCTTTCCGGCCGCCTCCAGGACGGCCTGGGCGGGACTGCCCGGGATCATGTGGGTCTCGATCCGCTTGAACCGATGCTTGGTGAGTTCACGGACGGACGCCTCGACCGCGGCGCGGGCGGCGTCCTCGCCGTACAGGTCGATGTGCTCGTTCGCACCGGGCTTGGTCAGGCCCGCGGAGACGTCCGGGTTGTAGGCGGACACCACCACCAGCCGGGCCTCGGCGGCTGCCGCCAGGCCGGCGGCGTGCCCGACCGTCGCCAGCGACGCCGGGGTGCCGTCAGAACCCACGATCACGCGCTTGTAGACCGAGGTGATCCGACGCGGGGAGCCCAGCGGCATGATCGGCGACTCGTCGTCGGCGTGCGGCGCATTGACCCACGTCGCGGCGATGGCGCCGAAGACGAACAGCACGCCGCAGAACGTCATAGCGTTGCCGGGATCGTTGCCGAGCAGATGCTCGTAGATCCAGCCGAAGGTCAGTGTCTGCACCAGCTGGGGCACCACGATCATCATGTTCAAGATGCCGAGGTAGACGCCGATTCGCTCCTTGGGCACCATCGAGGTGGCCATCACGTACGGCAGCGAGGCGATGCTCGCCATAGCAACGCCGTAGCCGGCCAGCGGCAGGAACATCAGGTATTTGTCGGAGACGTGCGGGAAGACCGTGAAGCCCACGCCCGCGACTAGCAGGCAGACCGCGTGGACGCGCTTGGCACCGAAACGAACCGCGATCGGGATCAGGGCCAGCGACACCAGCAGCTGCACGACCGAACCCCAGGCGTTGGCCAGGCCGGTCCAGCCGACCGCCTCCTCGTAGCCCGGACCGCCCGGCTCGGCGTTGAACACGGTCTTGCCGATCGCCAGCGAGGCGAACTGCCACCAGATGAACAGGCCGTACCACTGAAAGGCGTAGACCAGGCCGAGCTTGTGCATGCCCATCGGCATCACCTTGACCGCCTCGGCGATCTCTTTGACGATCCCGACCGGGCCGACGCTCTTGGCCCGCATCCTGGCGAGTTCCTCGTCGGTGGGCGGAATCTCCTTGGTGTAGACCGTCGAGATCATCACGGTGATCAGCGCGCAGGCCGCACCGGTCCAGAACACCGCCGGAACCCAGTTCGGGATGCCCGCCGCCGAGCTGCCCTGAATGAGTTGCTGGAAGCCGAACAGCGCGATGTTGGCGACGATGCCGCCCGCCGCGCCCAGCATCGCCTGGAGCAGGAAGCCCTGGGTTCTCTGCGAGAGCCGCAGCTTGCCGGCGATCATCGCCTTGTAGGGCTCGGCGGCGGTGTTGTTGCCGGCGTCCATCGCCCACAACAGCACGACAGCCATCCAGATGGCCGAGACGAACGGGAACAAGAACAGACACAGCGCGGCGAGAACGCAGCCCGCGACGATGTAGGGCCGGCGCTGGCCCCACTTGGGGTGCCAGGTGTGGTCGCTCATCACCCCGATCATCGGCTGGATGATCAGGCCGGTCATCGGACCCGCCAGGTTGAGGATCGGCAGCGAATGTCCGTCGGCGCCCAGCATCGCGAACAGCGGGTTGATGGCGGTCTGCTGCAGGCCGAAAGCGAATGACGTACCGAATCCTCCGAGGTTCATCAAGAGGATGGTCTGGGTGCTGAGCAGCGGCTTCCGACTGTCCTCGGCGTCGTTCGCTGCGTCGGCTGTCGCGATCTTGTCCCGGGTCAGAGTCGTCATACAGGCCTCCTGGGGCGTCGTTGGTCCGGATCGCCGCGAACGTTACCATGTCGATATCCGGAGAGAAAGGGTCGGACGCGCCTCACAAAAGCACGCACGCGACACGGCATCGGCGTCGAAAGAATGCCCCCGACGTCACGCACCGACACGCAGACGGGATTCAGCGGACATGCGCACCTGCCTGCGAATCTGCGACCAACCAATACGTCCACCTGCCTCATAGAATCATGTACGCGAATACCGGTGCTTGCCTCATCAAGAAATGTTCGTGACACACCTCTGCCACGGCGGCTCCGGCTGAGCTCGTCGGGCACGCCCACCCGCCGTTGCCGGCGCGCCCGGTCACCTCCGGCAGGACGACCCGATCGACCGCGTCCCACGTCGCACGACCCCGGCCTCCTCGGCCGTGGCGCATCCCGATCAGAATCAGCCGGCGGTCGGCTCGGCATCCGGTTCGGCAATGCCTCGCAACTCGTCCTGAACGCGTTCGATGTCGCGGGTGATCTGGGCGGGGTTCAGCCGGGCGTGCTCGTCGTCCAACCGGGCGCGTGCCGCCGGCGCAAGCCCACGCTGTTCCACCAGCCTGCGATAGGGGGTGCGCGGCGCGTCGTAGAGCCGCTTCCGCCCGACGTCCGACTGGATCCACCCGACAGCCTTGACGCACGGCACGAGATGGTTCTTGCGCGCGGCGCTCACCTCCCACAGTTCGTCGAGCAACCGCCGCTCCGCGTCGGTCCGGTACCTAGCCCGCCGCCCACGTCGTCCCGTCCGGCGTTGCCCGCTGTCGGCGAGGTCGTCGCCCCGATCCGGAACTCCCACCATCTCGACGTTCCTGGCGTGCGCCCAGTCAGCCACCGCGCCGCGGATGAACTCGTCGGCACCAGTCCCCACGACGACCCCTCCGAGCGGAAGCACGACGTTGCCGGCGATCCAGTCCATGGCCGCGGCGATGTCTCGGACGGAGCGATTGGCGGCGGTCCGCAGCTGCGTCCATCCTGTCATCGGATCGGTGGCGGCCACCGTCCACAGAAACTCGCCGGTGGGATCATCGCCGCAGTGAGCGACCGCCTTCACCTCCAACAGGGCGGCACCCGTCGGACGTCCGGCGGCGACGCAGACGTGGCTCGACGGCCGCAGGATCTGGCTCAGGTTCGGCACGGCCGGGCTCGCCGGACGAGCCTCCACCCGATGCGGCTTCAGGTAGCGGTCGATGGTCGCCGCGGACATCGACCGCACCTCGTCCAGCACCTCCGGGGTGAGCCGCGCACCGACCTGGTCGAGCTCGGCGAACCGGATCAGCCGGTTCAGGATGTCGTCCATCACCGCGGCCAGATATTTGCCCGACGGCCGGCCGGTGAGCCTCCAGACTTCCTGCAACACGGCGAGGGCGTCGTCGGAGTATTTTCGCGGTTTGGGCTTACGCGACCGTGGACCGGCATCGTGGTGGTCGAGGGCCGCCTGACGGATCGCCCGTCGGGAGTGGTCCCTGGTCCATCCGGTGGTTGCGGCGAGTGCATCCAGCAGTTCGCCCTTGCGCGCCTTGTCCGCTTGCGCGTACGTGCGGGCGAACTGCTTGGCGACTTCGTGACGCGCCGACAACCACAACCTCCACGTCTCGGCCGCACGACGAGAACAGTCACGCGGAGACTCCGATGTGAGGCGCACGCACGCATCCGAGGAGCGCCATCTGTGAGGCCACCGAGCCAGCAGGCAACCGATCACCTCTATTAATCCAGTCTCTATAGAAACTGCGCCTTATGTCAACCGTGAGAGGGAACGCTGATCAATGCAGTTCCGGGCGAGGACCTGACCGGCGGGATCCGCTGCAGCCCCCGAGCGCGGGCGTGCGGGACGCACGGTGTAAGGTTTGGCGGCCGCAGATCGCCTCGGGTGGATGCGCAGCTGTCACCCAGAATCGGGCAGCGGACGATCCAACTCGGGGATCGCGGCACCCACGGATCGCGTCGGCGTCAATGGCGCGTCCGCGACTCCACTGTCTGCGACGTGATGCTCACGGTGCGGTGCGGCACCGCTCGACGAAGGCGAGCACAGAGAACAGATAGCCGCGGCCCCGCGGACCGTCGTGAATGGCGTGCGAGGCGCCCTCCATGACGCCGGCGTCCACGGAGGGCGATGGCGTCGTCCAGCCGTTTGGCGCTGGCCAGATAGAACCCTTCGTCCTGGTCGTACGGCATGCCCAGCGAGGCGCTGTCGAGATAGTCGGGACGGTTCAGCGAGATGCCCGGATAGCCGTTGTAGGCGGCGGCCCCCAGCTGCACGACCGCGTCGGATGCCTGGCTCTCGCCGCCGTGCAGGTAGACGATGGTCGGGGCGTCCCCAGCCTCGGCAGGAGCGAACCGGAGCCCCGCGATCAGCCCGTCGAGCAGGCGCAACGGTTCGTCGGGATAGCGCATGCTGATCTCCCACCAAGAAGGATCGGCGAGGGGGCCGAGGACGGGCTCCGTCGCCGTCCGTTCGACCCGTTCCGACCCTATCCCGCGCCCGAGACACCCCAACATGGGCCACTCTTGGCCCAGGTCCCGGCCCGTGCCCGCGGGTAGAGTCGCGATCGTCAACGCCCTGACGGAGGCTGGGTTGTGCCTGGCGGCTACTCGGAGGTCATCCCGACGGACGACCGGCCAGGACAAGGAGCTTCGCGCGGTGATCGGTGACTCGAGACATCGACAGGCGACCGCCCGATGATGAGCGTCGATCGCGCCACGACCCTGGGCGCCTTCCTCAGAACCCGCCGCGCGCAACTCACCCCGGCGGCAGTCGGACTGCCTCGTAGCGACGCCCGCCGGAGGGTGCGCGGGCTGCGCCGTGAAGAGGTGGCGATGCTCGCCTCGATCAGCACCGACTACTACACCCGGATCGAGCAGGGTCGGCGGCCGGCGTCCCTCGGCGTCCTGGACGCCCTGGCCCGCGGTCTGCAGCTCGACCCCGATCAGCGCGCGTACCTGTTCGAGCTTGCCGGCAAGGACGACGTCCATCCCCCGCCCTCCAGCCCACAACGCCTGCGTCCGGCGCTGCGCACGCTGCTCGACGAACTCACCTTCACTCCGGCCCTGGTGGTCGGCCCCCGGATGGAGATTCTGGCCTGGAATTCGCTGGCCGCCGCGCTGATGGTCGATTTCGGTGCGCTTCCCGCATCGGACCGCAATTACGTGCGGCTGCTCTTCGATTCGCCCGCGATGCGCAACCTCTACCCGTCCTGGGAGGCGGTCGCGATCACCTGCCTCGGACATCTTCGGATGTCGGCGAGCCGCTACCCAGACGATCCCGAACTGAACGCGTTGATCGATGAGATGTCGGCTCGGCACGAGACATTCCGGACGCTGTGGGCCGCCCACCATGTCGCGGTGCGCAATGTCGGCTCGAAAGTGTTCCGGCATCCGATCATCGGCGACGTCACCCTGCAATGGGACACGCTGGCCTCGGTGTCCGACCCCGACCAGGAACTCATTCTGTGGACGGCACGGGCCGGTTCGCACTCGGAGCAGGCCCTGCGGATGCTCGCCGACATGACGACTGCCGCGAACGGCCGCAATTCGTCCCCGGCGACGCCCTTGCCCACACCAGCCGAACGTCGGTCTGCCGCTGGTTGAGTCTGTCGAACCCGTGCCGCCGATGTACCACCAAGGGTCTCGACAAGCTCGACCAACGACAGCACGACAAGCTCGACCAACGACAGGCTGACAAGCTCGACCAACGGCGCCCGGCAGGCTCGGCCGAGGACGATTACTTCGCCGGGTAGCAGGTGCGCGCGAAGCTGCGGTAGGCGTCGATGGTGCCGGTCTCGTGGTCTTCGACCTCGAAGACCTTGGTGGACAACGTCACACCGGGCACCGGGTCGCCGCTCACCAGATCCAGGAATTGGAGAACCTCGATCGCCAGCTGGCGATAGAAGGCATGCGGACCGAAGATCTCTCCCGCGCCCAATGTCACATGCAGGTGGCGTGCCCGCCCCGCGCTGGCCGGATCGTCCTTGAATGCCCGGTACAGATCGCAGATCGTGCTGTCCGGCACCAGAATGCCGGGGCTGCCGGCGCCGAAGTTGCTGAACAGCGTCGAGTTCTGGGTCAACGCGTAGATAGCGAACAGACCACCGTAGGAGAACCCGAACAGTCCCACATTCTCGTCGCTCACGTTGTAGCGGCCCTTCACGAACGGGTGCAGTTCGTTCTCGAGGAAGGCGAGGAAGTGGTCGGCGTGCGGGTTGTCCAGCCATTCAAAGAACTGCTCTACCAGTCCCTCCTGCGAGCCGAACATCTCGGTGATGAAGTCGCGCATTGCGGCGGGAACCGGTTCACCAGGGGGCACCAGGTCGCGGTTGCGCACGGCCAGCGCATCGACGCCCTCGTCGATGTAGCCGATGTTGACCTGGACGAATCGCTGCACGGCCTGGGTGCCCTCGGGCCCGGTCAGCCCCAGATGCATCTTCTCGTAGATTCCGCCGTGCCATTGTGAATCGAGTGCGTAGACGACCGGGATGGCGGGGCCGTCCGGGTCGTAGCCGTTCGGGAACGACACCGACACACCGACCTTGCCGCCGAACGTGTCGGACGCGGCCTCGAAGTACTCGGTGTTCAGCTGCGCGATACGCCCGGACCATCCGCCGCGCACCGGCTCTGTGAACGTTGCCATGAGATGACTCCTCTGTGGTGAAGTGAATGATTTCGACGTGGCGGTTGGGCTGCCGACGCGTGGCCGGGCTATTTCAGGGTCCGGCCGAGCAGACCGTCGGGCAGGCCGTCCACCTCGATGACCGAATACTCCCCGTCGACATTCCCCCAGGCCAGATCGTCCTCGCCGGGCTGGTAGATGACCTCGACCAGGTAGCCGTCCGGGTCGACCGGCATGAAGCACCTGGTGTCGCCGATCTCCAATGGCTGCACCGCGATCTCGTAGCCGGCGTCCTGAACGGCGCGCAGCGCCTCGGCGTGGTCGTCCGGCGTCGCGACCGTCATCACGAAGGGCGGGTAGCCGGTCGTCCCGGACGCGACCGGGGTGAGCGGCGACTCTTGCAGGGTGAGGCAGCGGCGGTTCTCCCGGTCGGCGAGAAAGATCTCGACGAACGCCACCTCGCCCTTCACCCGGAAGCCGCCGACCGGCACCAGCCCGAGCGTGTCGCAATAGAACTTGAGCGAGGCGTCCATGTTCGACACCAGGATTCGCGAATTTTCAAAACGTGGCCGTACCGGCATGTGCATGCTCCTTGAGCGAGAGACGTGGTCTGGACGAAACGGAGGGCTCACCGAGGGCGGCGGAGTTCGGAATCGCGGCCGCCCTCGGTGAAGAATGCGCCGGCTATTTCACCGATTTGATCGGGAAGACCAGCAGTGACGAGACCACCACGCCGACGATCGCGTAGATGAAGATCACCGTGTAGTTCCCGACCAGGGCGATCAGGAAAGCGGCCAGGATCGGCACCAGGATCTGCGGAATGTTCGAGGCCAGGTTCAGCACGCCGAGGTCTTTGCCGACCGCTCCGGACGACGGCAGCACATCGATCATCAGAGCCAGGTCGACCGAGGTGTAGGCGCCGTAGCCGATACCGACGACAAACGCGTAGATGTACATCGACATGGTGGTGGGCACTACCATCGGCACCGCGATGGCGATCGCCATCAGCGCGCTGGCGCCGAAGACGAACATCTTGCGGCGTCCGGTGGTGTCGGAGAGCCGGCCGAAGACGACCGTCGAGATCATCATCGTGATCATGGTGAGAATGGACATGATGCCCAGCACCTGGCCGGCCTCGGTGATCGGCAGGCCGATGTAGTCGGTGAGAATGTAGAGGCCGTACGCCTGAATCGCCTGGTAGCCCAGCACCATGAAGAAGCGGCCGCCGAAGGCCCAGACGAAGTCGGGGTGCTTCTTGAAGTTCAACGGACGGACGAAACCGAGCCCGAACTCCTTCCAGCTGAAGGCGTCCCGGACCAGACCGGTGGAGTCCATGTCCTTGTTGAGCACGACGAAGAGCAGGGTGACGACGATCATCGTGGCGCCGAAGATGGTGTACCCGACGCCCATCTGGTTGATCAGGTTGCCGGCCAGCGCCATGCCGCCGGAGATGCCGAGCGCCTGGCCGACACCCACGAACGACGATCCGAAGGCGCGGTGGTCATAGCTGACCCGGTCGGCCAGGATCGTCGAGATCGGGCCCTGCATGATGTTGAGCAGAACCTGCACCAGAATCGCGCAGATCGCCAGGTAGGCGAACGTGTTGGCGAACTGCATCAGAATGACGATCGTGCCGCCGGAAAGGCCGCCGAGCACCATCCACGGCGTCCGACGTCCGAACCGCGACTGGGTACGGTCGGAGACCGCGCCGACGATGGGCTGGATGAACATGGTGAACACGGCGGTCAGGCTCATGATCGCGGCGAGGTTGTTTTCCTTGTTCGCCTCGTCGAGTTCGGAGAGCGCCGCGGGCAAGAACACGGCCCCGACGCTGGCGTAGCAGACGAAGATCAGGAAGAACCCGATCATCAGCGAGAAGAACAGCGTGTTGCGCTGGACGGCATTGAGCCGGAATGGCTCCATGCCCTCGGGTGTCGGTGGTTGGAGACTGTCGGCGACGTTCGCCGACGAATGCGATTCAGACATGTGAGGTCCCTTGGCGGTCACGAGGAGGCGACGACGAAATCCTCTTCAAGAACTGGTTGGTTTATGTCGCGCGCATAGCGACAACGCTGCCGCTGCGCGCACAACGCCCACAGAATATCGCCGGAATCGACACATATCCTGGTCCAGAACTGTCCCACTCAGCTATCGGCCGAACCGCCTGCGGCACGCCCCTGAGCGTGCCCGCGCATCGCGTCCGAAAGAGACGTCGGGGGACAAAGGCAACCGGCCCCGAACCCTGAGGGTCCGGGGCCGGCGGTACGACGATTCAGAGCTTCTCGGCGAAGAACGGGACGACCCGCTTCAGCGCCTCGCCGGCTCCGACCGGCTGGTCGTACAGGTCGTAGTGCGAGACACCCTTCAGGACCAGCAGCTCCTTGTCGGTGGACGCCGCCCGCTCGTGGATCTCCAGGCCGTCGCGATAGGCGCCGAACGCACCCTGCTTGTCGCCGACGACGACCAGCAGCGGCTGGTCGAGCAGCCGCTCGGCCAGGTGGAAGGCGTCCCAGCCCAGCGCGGACGCGCCGTGTGCGGCCTCGAACAGCACGCAGCCGTTGGCGGCCTCGCCGCGTCCGGTGCGGTAGTAGTCGAACGCCTCGATCACGTCGATGTCGCCGACCTGCTGGGCGCCCTCGGCGGTCGGCGGCAGCATGCCGTTCACCACGCCCTCGGCGCCGCGCGCCTCGGCGGTGCGCTGCACGCCCACCCCGCGAAGCGCGTCGAGCAGCCCGTCGCCGGTGTTGTCCCGGAGCATCCGGCCGTAGTTCACGCCGGTGATCGAGACGACGGCCTTGAACCGCTTCTCGGTCATCGCGACGTTGAGGGTGTAGCCGCCGCCACCGCAGACGCCGAGCACGCCGATCCGGTCGCCGTCCACGTAGGGCAGGGTGACCAGGTAGTCGACCACGCGACGAAAGTCTTCGACGCGCTGCGCCGGATCTTCCAGGAAGCGCGGGGTGCCGCCGCTGGAACCCTGGAAGCTCGCGTCGAAGGCGATCGCCACGTTGCCGGCCTCGGCCAGCGCGGTGGCGTAGATGTTCCCGGAGGTCTGGTCTTTGCAGCTGCCGATCGGGTGCGCGCAGACGATCGCCGGGTAGCTCTTCGACTCGTCGAAGCCGGGCGGGAAGTAGATGTCAGCCGCGATGTCCCAGTACATGTCCGGGTTGCGGAAGGTGACGTGTTTGATGTCCGACGCCATGTCGTCCTCTCATCGATTGGGGGAATCGCAGGGCTCAACCGGCCCCGGTCGGGTTCCAGTCTGGGCGACCGTGGCCGTCTGCACCAGAGACAGATGCGTCCCAGGTACGCCGACCGGCCCCTGCCCGCCGGTTCGCGAGGGTGGGACGGACCACCGCTGCTGCGCGTGAACCGCCGCACGGCCGGTCGAAGCGACATCACGTTCCGCGATACCGTTTCGTCGACAGCCGCCCCGTCGCTGATGCCGTCCAGGTGACCCGATCACCCGATCGCCGATAGGAGTTGCCCCGTTGCCATCAGCCACGCCGCGCGTCGTCGTCTATCACCAGTCCCACGGACACGGCGAGACGTTCGTGCCGCTCGCCCCGGTGATCTCCAGCGGCGGTCTCAGCCATCTGATCATTGCCGCGGTGCACATTCGCAGTGACGCCACGGTCACGGTGAATGACCACCCGCACGACGATCCGCATCACGACAGGTTGTGGTCGGAGGCCGCCATGGTCCGCGGCCATGGGGTGAGGGTGCTGGCAATGGTGGGCGGTTGGGCCCCCGGAACGATAGGCAAACTCGACGGGGACGAGTTCGCGACCTATTACCCGGCGTTCCGCGATTTTCTCCGGACGCATGACCTGCAGGGCGTCGACATCGACGTCGAGCAGGAGATGAGTCTCGCGGGCGTCGTCCGGCTGATCGACGCATTGCGGGCCGATTTCGGTCCGGAGTTCGACATCGTTCTGTCCCCGGTCGCGTCCGCGATGTGCGGCGGTGCCAATCTGTCCGGTTTCGACTACGAAGAGCTGTACCGGGTTCGCGGCGACCAGATCGACTGGCTGCAGCTGCAGTTCTACAGCGGCTACGGCAGCCTGCAGGACACCCGCGATATTCAGCGGGTGATCGATCGGGGCGTCGTCGAAGTCGACAAGCTCGTTCTCGGCGTGGTCGGCAATCCCGCGGACGCCGAGGGCTACGTCGCCATCGATCGGTTGTGCGCCACCTTGTCGGCGATCGCCGCGAAATACCCCGAGATCGGCGGCGTGGACGTCTGGGAGTACTTCCAGGCACTGCCGGGAGGCCGGACAGCGCCCTGGCTGTGGATCGACCGGGTGCGTGCCGCGCTCACCGCGGGCGCCGACCGGGTCAACGCGCTGGGCCTGATTCCCGCGCCGGCGTCCGTCACCCTCGGCCACGGCACGGTGACACTGCCCACGGCGACCACGGTGACCGGCTCGCCGACGGCGATCGACCTGGTGGCGGACGCCCTCGGCCCCGGCGCCGGGCTGCGCCTGATTCCGGACGCCGATGGCCTGATCCGGCTGGTCGACGACGTCCGGATCGCGCCGGGCGGCTACCGGCTGGAGATCGGCGAGCGAGGCGTCGAGGTCGCGGCCGGCGATTCCGCCGGCTACCTGGCCGCCGGCCACACGCTGCGGCAACTGCTGCCAGCCTGGGCGTCCGGACCCGCCCCGCTGCCCGGCGCGCCGTTGGTGCTGCCGCAGCTGCTGATCGAGGACGCCCCGCGCTTCGGCTGGCGCGGCGTCCTGGTCGACGTGGCGCGGCACTTCAAGCCGCTGCCGGCCCTGTACCGGTTCGTCGATCAGATGGCCGCCCTCAAACTGGACGTGCTGCATTTGCATCTCACCGACGACCAGGGGTGGCGGTTCGAGGTGCACGGCTACCCCGAGCTGGTCCGGGTGGGCTCGTGGCGCACCGGCACCTATGTTCCGGCCTGGGACGCGGTCGACGGACGACCGCACGGCGGCTACTACACGCAGGACCAGCTTCGCGCCCTGGTCGGCTACGCGCAGCGTCGCGGCGTCACGATCGTGCCCGAGATCGACCTGCCCGGCCACGTCCGAGCCCTGCTGGCGGCGTACCCGGAGTACGGCGATCCGGACGCCGAGCGCAAGCCGGTGGCTACCGGGTTCGGCGTCTTCGACGAGGTTCTGCATCTGGCGCCCGCGACGCTGGCGCTGATCGAGGAGATCGTCACCCAACTCATCAACGTGTTCCCGTCCCGGCATATCCACATCGGCGGCGACGAGTGCCCGAAGACTCAATGGCGGCAGAGCAAGGCGGCGACGACGCTGGCCGGCGAACTCGGCCTGGCCGGTGTCGACGACCTGCAGGACTGGTTCACCGACCGGATGCGCGACTGGCTCGCCGCCCACGGACGTCAGGCGGTCGCCTGGGACGAGGTGGTCGAAGGTCACGACTCCCCCGGCACCGTGGTGATGTCGTGGCGCGGCCATCTGCCCGGCGTCAAGGCGCTGGCGAGCGGACACGATGTGGTGATGGCACCCGGCGAGTTCACCTACATCGACCAGTACCAGAGCGACCACGTGAACGAGCCGCACGCGATCGGCGGCCATCTGCCGTGGCAGAAGGTGCTCGGCTACGACCCTGCGCTCGGGGTGCCGGACGACGCACCCGGCCTACTGCTCGGCGTCCAGGCGCAACTGTGGGCGGAGTATCTGCCGACCATCGAACAGTTCGAGTACATGGCGTTCCCGCGGGTGGCCGCGCTGGCCGAGATCGCCTGGGCAGCGACCCCGGCCGGCGCCGACGACTTCTTCGCCCGGTTGGTGCACCAAGGTGAACGCTGGGACGCCGCCGGCATCAACCACCGCAGCGTCGGCGGCGCCCACCCCTGGCAGCAAGCCGGATCCAGCCACCGCCGGCGTCCGCAGAGCTGACTGAACCGACCGGACTCGACAAGCTCGGCCAACGGAAGCCCGTTCTTCACCAAGGAAGGCACTGATCGACGCGTCCACCGCTGGTCGAGACCCCGTGCAACTGGCACATAGCTTCGGGTCCCACCACCCTCGACGATCAAGGGCCGCAGAGATCCCGGCATCCGCCGGGATGACGAAGACAGTGTCCCGAAAGGGGTCGGCACTGAACTGGTCCCATGGCGATTCCAATGGCCGATCTGTCACAGATGCCGCTGTCGTGGGGGCGGCCCGGCACCGATACTGGGGTGCCGATGTATTCGAGACGCTGGGAGGAGTCCGATGGCCGATGGCCTACAGACCTTCGATCACGCCGTCCGTGGACGTTTCAACGCCTGGTTCTTTGTGGCGTTCGACCGGTACATCGAACGCATCGCCCGGCCGCTCAAGCGGACCGCCTTCGACGATCTCGCCGCCGACCGGGTGGTGGAGATCGGCCCCGGCATCGGCGCCAACCTCCGCTACCTTCCTGCCGGGGCCCAACTCGTCGCCGTCGAGCCGAACCTGCGCATGCACCCGGCCCTCGAACGCCGCTGCGCACGGGCCGGCGTCCCGCTGACCCTCCTCCCCAGCTACGCCGACCGGCTCCCGCTGCCCGACCGCTCGGTCGACGAGGTGATCTGCTCGCTGGTGCTCTGCACCGTGCCCGATCCGGACGCCGTGCTGCGCGAGGTCGTCCGGGTGCTGCGTCCCGGCGGCCGGTTCCGTTTCGTCGAACACGTCGCCGCCCCGCCCGGCAGCCTTCGGTTGCGCATGCAGCATGCGTTAGACGTCCCATGGGCCTGGCTGTTCGAAGGGTGCGATCTGCATCGCGACACCGCGGCCGCCATCGAACACGCCGGGTTCGCGGACACCACCATCGTCGAAGTGCAGCTGCGTGGCAGCGTCTTCTATCCGGTCAACACGATGATCTGCGGGATCGCCCGGCGCTGACCCGATCCGGACGATCTGTGGCAGCCTGGCCTGGCCCGGCCGTCCGTTTCGGAGGGTGCTGGCCGATCCCTACGATTTTCCCGGTGGACGACTTTCCCGGTGGACGACGTTTCCACTTCACCGACCCGGCCGGCAACGAGCTGGCCGTGTGGGCGTCGACGACACGGTGAGCAGGTTCACTGGACTCGGTGCTCGACCGTGGTCGACCGCTCAAGCCGAATTCTGATGGTTATAACAGCCGTGTCGAGGTCCAGTCCGCACTCGAGCCGAATTCTGGTGGAAATGACCTACCCCGCCGGGGTGTCCATATCCACAAGAAAGTGGCTCGAGTCCGGATCGGCCCGCTCCACGGTCGGAATAACCACAAGAATTTGGCTCGAGCGACCGGGAAATCCACAGATACCTTGCGGAGACCTTGCCAGCTGCTCCCGACCGCATGAGTTCACGGCCCTGGCGTAAAGACCGCCGACACGGCCGGCAGCACCCCGTGCACAATCCCGGACGCAACGAAACTGCCAGCCTTGGCCCGGATGTAGCCGAAGAGCAGGCCGGCGACCGTCGTCCACAGCGCCCAACCGGCCAGTCCGGCACCGACGGGCGACTGACGGTGGGCCAGACCGAAGAGTAGCGAGGCCAGCACCCACCCAGCCCAGTTCGGTGCCGAAGACGCGCACGGCCGTCCAACGCCTGATCGAGCCGGGTTTGCACCAGCCCGCGGAAACGGCTTCCTCCCCGGTCCGACCACCAGCAGGGCGAGCAGCATCCGCGACAGCAGCGGGGCCGAATCGACGGTGAGAGCGGACGCCCCGCGGCAACCGCCAGCACGCCGGCCTGGATCAAGTCGGATCAAGTCCGGGATGACGCGAATGATCAGCGGTTCCTTAGCCGCGCACGCTGCACGGCCAGGGCGATCTGGACGCGGTTGCCGGCGTCCAGCTTGGTCAGCAGCCGGCCGACGTAGGTCTTGACGGTCGGCAGCGACAGATAGAGCCGGTCGGCGATCTCCTGGTTGCCGAGGCCGTCGGCGATCAGCAGCGCCACCTCGCGCTCGCGGTCGCTCAAGGCGCCCAGCGGGTCGGCACCACCCGGACGCGGCGCACGGGCAGCCAGCTGAGTGACCCGGCGCAATACGGCCGGACTGAACGGCATCGCCCCGGCTGCGGCATGCCGGACGGCGTCGATCAACTCTTCCGGTGGCGCGTTCTTGAGCAGGAATCCCTGGGCGCCGGCGTCCAGGGCGTCGGCGATGAACCCCTCTGTGTCGAACGAGGTGAGCACCACGACGGCCGCGCCGTGCCCGGCGGCGACGATCTCGCGGGTGGCGGCGATGCCGTCGAGGACCGGCATGCGCAGATCCATCAGCACCACGTCGGGCCGCAGCGACGCGGCAGCCTGGACGCCGGCCCGTCCGTCGCCGGCCTCGCCGACCACCTCGATACCGGGCGTGCCGTCGAGGATCAGGCGTAGTCCGGATCGGATCAGCGGCTCGTCGTCGACAAGCAGGGTGCGGGCGGTGGCGGGCGGGGTCACGTCCATGGCACCCATGCTCGCAGCACGAAGTCGCTGCCGTGGCGCCCGGCGTCCAACTGGCCGCCGGCGAGTTCGATCCGTTCCCGCAACCCCACGAGGCCATAGCCGCCGGCTAGCGCGGATCCGGCGCCGAGCGGATTGCGTACCTCCACCTGCGCCCATTCGCTCGGCGTCCCGGTGACGGTGACGGCGACCGGCCGCCCCGGCGCGTGTTTGACGGCGTTGGCGATCCCTTCGGCGACGGCGCGGGCGAGCGCCCTCGATGCCGACGGGCTCAGGGTGCCGAGTTGCGCGGCGAGGGCCGGATCGACGTCGACCTGGATGTCGGTGCCGGGTGCGGCGGCGAGGCCGTCCCGGTCGGCACGGGTCAGGTCGGCCAGGGTCAGATCGGGCCGGACGTCGTGCTGATCGTCGCGCAGCACGGCGAGCATGGCATGGAGTTCCTCGGACGCCGTCTGCGCCGCCTGCTGGATGAGCCGGGTGGTCTCCTCGACGCGGGCCGGTTCCGCGTCCGGGTGCACCGCGAGGCCGCCAGCATGCAGCGAGATCAGCGACAGCCGATGCGAGAGCGTGTCGTGCATCTCGCGGGCGATCCGGGTCCGCTCGGCGAGCCGGGTACGGGCGACGACCGCCGCCTGCTCGCGCTCCAGCGCCTCGGCGCGGTCGCGAAGGGACTCCATCAGCTCGCGCCGGCGTCCCGCCGACAGTCCCACCAGCACGACCACCGCACCCACCAAGGAGGCCGCGGCGAGGCCCAGCCACGGGTCCGCGTCGGCCGCGATGATCGGAATCTGCACCGCGAGCCAGGCCACCGCGGCCGCGATCAGCCAGCCCCGCCGGCGCCAGGACGCCATCACGCCCAACGCGATCAGGGACGCCGGTAGGGCGAACGCGGACGCCCCGGCAACGATGATGACGAGCGCGGCGATGCCGGCGCGCCGTCCGGGTCGGGCACCTGCCCCGATCACCAACGGAAGCAGCACTATCGCGAGCAGACCGAGGACCACCTCGCCGAGCATCAATAACGCGATCGGCTCGAACTCGGCGTCCGGCAGCTGGGGCAGGTCGGGGTAGAGAATCATCCACGAGACCACCTGCACCACGACCCCGACCAGGGCGACCCCGGCCAGGATCGCCGCCGTCCGGGCTCCGCGCAGAATGCTCACCCGGCGCAATCTACCGATCCGGCGCGGACGGTTCTGTCAGCCGAAAGGATGAGGGCAGGGGCGACTTTCGGCGGCGTGAGGCGTCCGGTCGACCGATCCCGCCGGGTGGGCGCCCACCGCGAGGGTGAAGCCATGACACTCTCACTGGAACACACCACGACATCCACCCCAACGCCGGCGCAGGAGGAGCTGACCTATTTCCGGCTGAGCCGGCTCACGCCCGGCTGGTCGCGTCCGCTTGCCACCATCGGACTGTTCATCCTGAGCTACCTGGTCTTCATGGTCGGTCTGGTGGTGATCTGGATGCAGCTGCCGTTCTCGCCCGACTCGATGAGCGCCGAGAATCTCGACCTGAACGACCCCGCGCAGGCAGCGTTCCTGGGTCTGATGCTGGCACTGTTCATTCCCGCCGGACGCCTTACCGTGCGGTTGATGGGACGCCGCGGCACCCTCGACTCGGTGGCGGGACGCTTCCGCTGGGGCCTGTTCGCCCGCTCCCTGATGCTGACGACCGGGCCGGTGCTGCTGCCGCTCGCCGTGATCTGGGCGCTCGACCCGTGGGCGCCCGTCGTCTCCGGCCGGACGCTGGGCATGCTGGCGGTCGCCGTGCTGATCATTCCGCTGCAGGCCGCCGGTGAGGAATACCTGTTCCGCGGCGTCTTGATGCAGGTCGTCGGGCACTGGCTCAGGGCGCCAATCTGGGGACTGCTGATCTCGCTGCCGCTGTTCGTGCTCGGACACGACTACGACGCCTGGGGACTCGCCGCGGTGGGCGTGTTCGCCGTGGCCGCGACCTGGCTGACCTGGCGCACCGGAGGGCTTGAGGCCGCCATCGCCCTGCACGCGGTCAACAATGCAGTCATCTTCGCCCTCGGCGCGTTCGGCATGGCCGATCTGAACGAGACCAGCGGCACCTGGCTGGACGCACTGCTGTCCTCGCTCATCGCGGTCGGCTCCGCGGCAGTCTTCGCCTGGTGGTGGCACCGCACCGACGGTGACTCCCGCTACGCCCGGACGACCGCACTCGCCCAGTCCGCATAGGTTCCACCGCATGGGGGCTGTTTCCGGACCACAGACTCCTTCGGGACCACGGCCGAACACCGGGATCGCGCAC
>NZ_JASGEF010000033.1:0-85473 GCF_047606665.1 Micropruina sp.
ATATTGGTTAGGGGGGTGGGGTGTTTCGCTTTCTGCCGCTGTGCACCACGCCGAGCGGGCCGGGGCCCCGGGGTTTGAGCCCGGGGGCCCCCTGCCGTATGTCGCGACGGGTCAGCTCGCCTGACCCAACTCGGCCGGGACGTCCGGCATCTGCGCCTTCGGGACGCCGTTGAACGTGAACGGCAGCTCGGAACCCTGGGGCGCCACGTCCACCACCACGATCTCGCCCGGATGGATGTCGGCGAACAGGATCTTCTCGGCCAGGATGTCCTCGATGTCGCGCTGGATCGCGCGGCGCAGCGGACGAGCGCCCAGCACCGGGTCGAACCCACGCTTGGCGATCAGCGCCTTGGCCGCCTGGGTGAGTTCGATGCCCATGTCCTTGTCGCGCAGCCGGGTCTCGATCTCGGCGACCATCAGGTCGACGATCCGCTCGATATCGGCCGGCGACAACTGGTGGAACACCACGATCTCGTCGACGCGGTTCAGGAACTCGGGACGGAAGTGCTGCTTGAGTTCATCGGACACCTTCGCCTTCATCTTCTCGTAGCTGCTCACGCTGTCGGAGGACTGGCTGAAACCTAGGTTCACCGACTTGGAAATGTCGCGGGTGCCCAGGTTCGTGGTCATCACGATCACCGTGTTCTTGAAGTCCACGACACGGCCCTGCGCGTCGGTCAACCGGCCTTCGTCCAAGATCTGCAGCAGCGAGTTGAAGATGTCGGGGTGGGCCTTCTCGATCTCGTCGAAAAGCACCACGCTGAACGGCTTGCGGCGCACCTTCTCAGTGAGCTGGCCGCCCTCTTCGTAGCCGACGTAACCAGGAGGCGAGCCGAACATCCGCGACGCGGTGTGCTTCTCGGAGTATTCGCTCATGTCGAGAGTGATCAGCGCGTCTTCATCGCCGAACAGGAACTCTGTGAGCGCCTTGGTCAACTCGGTCTTACCGACGCCCGAAGGGCCGGCGAAGATGAATGAGCCACTGGGCCGCTTCGGATCCTTCAGGCCGGCGCGGGTGCGCCGGATGGACCGCGACAGCGCCTTCACCGCGTCGTGCTGACCGATGTAGCGCTTGCCGATCTCGTCTTCCATCTTCAGCAGTCGGGACGACTCCTCCTCGGTCAGTTTGAACACCGGGATGCCGGTGGCCGAACTGAGCACCTCGGCGATCTCTTCCTCGCCGACCTCGGCCGGGACGTCGGAGTCGCCGACCTTCCACGCCTCCTCCTTCTCGGAGCGGGCGATCAGCAGCTTGCGCTCGTCGTCGCGCAGCCGGGCGGCGCGCTCAAAGTCTTGGGCGTCGATCGCCGCCTCTTTCTCCAGCCGCACCTTGGCGATCCGCTCGTCGAACTCGCGCAGGTCGGGCGGTGCGGTCATCCGGCGGATCCGCAGCCGGGCGCCCGCCTCGTCGATCAGATCGATCGCTTTGTCGGGCAGGAACCGGTCGGAGATGTACCGGTCGGCCATTTGAGCGGCCGCGGTCAGTGCCGCGTCGGTGATGGTGATCCGGTGGTGCGCCTCGTACCGGTCGCGCAGGCCCCGCAGAATGTCAATGGTCAGCGCGATGGACGGCTCGGCCACCTGGATCGGCTGGAACCGGCGCTCCAACGCCGCGTCCTTCTCGATGTACTTGCGGTACTCGTCGAGAGTGGTCGCACCGATGGTCTGCAGTTCGCCGCGGGCCAGCATCGGCTTCAGGATGGACGCCGCGTCGATGGCTCCCTCGGCGGCACCGGCACCCACCAGAGTGTGGATCTCGTCGATGAACAGCACCACGTCACCGCGGGTCTTGATCTCTTTGAGCACCTTCTTCAGACGCTCTTCGAAATCGCCGCGATAGCGTGAACCAGCCACCAGCGCGCCCAGGTCGAGGGTGTATATCTGCTTGTCACGCAGCGTCTCGGGGACATCGCCACGAACGATCGCCTGAGACAGGCCCTCGACCACGGCGGTCTTGCCGACGCCGGGCTCGCCGATCAGCACCGGGTTGTTCTTGGTGCGCCGGGACAACACCGTCATCACCCGCTCGATCTCCTTCTCACGCCCGATCACCGGGTCGAGCTTGTTCTCTCGCGCGGCCTGGGTCAGGTTGCGACCGAACTGGTCGAGGATCGAGGAGCCCTGCTGCTGCGGGCCGGCCTCGGGGGCACCGGCCGTCGCGGCCTCCTTGCCCTGGAAGCCGCTGAGCAGCTGCAACACCTGGTTGCGGACGCGGTTGAGATCGGCGCCGAGCTTGATCAGCACCTGGGCGGCGACGCCCTCGCCCTCACGGATCAGGCCGAGCAGAATGTGCTCGGTGCCGATGTAGGGGTGGTTGATCTGCAGCGCCTCGCGCATCGACAGCTCGAGCACCTTCTTGGCCCGCGGCGTGAACGGGATGTGCCCGGTCGGCGCCTGCTGGCCCTGCCCGATGATCTCTTCGACCTGCTCGCGAACCGCCTCCAGCGAGATGCCGAGCGCCTCGAGGGCCTTGGCCGCGACGCCTTCGCCCTCGTGGATCAGGCCGAGCAGAATGTGCTCGGTGCCGATGTAATTGTGGTTCAGCATGCGCGCCTCGTCCTGGGCCAGGACGATCACTCGCCGTGCTCGGTCGGTGAACCGGTCGAACATTTCGCACTCCTCACGTCGGCGCCGGGGAGGCCCCAGGCACCCTCAGTGTATTCAACCCGGCTGTCCGGGGATCTGTTCCTGCTTCGCCCACGGCGAACGGCCCCGGGTTTTCCCCGGGGCCGTTCCCAATCGCGTGCTCAGGCGTGAGCCCGCTCGTAGGCCTCGCGGATCTCGGCGGCGACCCGGCCGCGGGTCGAGACCACGTAGCCGTTCTCGGACGCCCAGGCCCGGATCTCCATGGCCGAGTTGCTGCCGGACCGCTGGCGTCCGGCGACCCTTCCCTTGCCGCCGACCCGGCGTCCGGCGGCCACAAAGGGCGCCAGCAGGTCCCGGAGCCTCGCGGCGTTATCTTCCGACAGGTCGATCTCGTAACTCGCCGAATCGAGACCGAACGAGATGCTCTCGGCCGCTTCGGTGCTGTCTAAGTCATCCACAAGTCGGTAGACGATACGTTGCGCCATCCGTAAATCCTCCCATAGAGTGCTTTGGTTTCGTCGACCTTCCCCCGAGCGGCCGATCTTGGCTACACACTACAGCGAATCATTACAATCGCAAACATTAACCGGACAAGACTTTCCGACAAATCGCGGCTCTTGCCCGACACCAAATCTGATTAGGGGTTCTGCTCAGGCGGGACGACGGACGCCGGCATCATCGCGGCTCCACAGTTCGCGGGCGGTGACCCACGCGTCTATGACCGGTTCGCGGCGCGCCAGTCCGACTAGCTGCGCATCGGATTCCAGGGCGGCCTGGAGTTCCAATTCGACGCGCAGCGCCTCGTAATTCCCGCGCAACGTGGAGAGTTCCTGCTGCAGTGCGGAGACTCGGCGTCCGGCCAGTTCGGCCCGTTGGTGCACGGCTGCCACTCGGCGACCAAGGACCTCGACAACGGTGCGCTGCCGAGCCCGCTCGGCGCGAATCCACTCCCCATGAACGAGTTCGCAGTGCAACGCATGCGCCTCGCGACGGCGCTGAGCGGCGCGATCCTCGCGCCAGGCCAGCAGGCAGGCCAAACCGGCGCCCGCAACCAACGCGAGCAGACCCAGGCCGCGTCCGAGCTGATCGCCGAAAAGGTAGCTGAGCGCGGCCACGCAGCCGACCAGGCCGAGCACCGCCCAGGACACCACCCGAGCACGGGTGGGTCGACGCGAACGACCCTGTTGCAGCTTCACGGCGGCAGCCTAACCGGGGCTGCCTCCAGCGGAGTCGTCAGCGCCTGGCGCGTCGCCGGATTCGTCGTCCGGGGGCACCTGACAGGCCCGCTCGAGCGCCCAGCCGGCAAGCGCCAGAACCACGCTGAGCACTGCGGCAGCCCCGCCCGACAGCACCCGCTCGCGGGGGAGCGCGGCGTCCAGGTGGGGCAGATAGCGCAACACCACCACCGCGTATCCGGCGGCCAGCGCGATGCCGCCGATCAGCGCCGCCTTGCCGGCCAGCAGCAGGGCGATCGCCCGCGCCGGTTCAACGGTGGCATGCCGCACCTGAACGGTGCGATGCATCCAGCGGGCGGCCAGCCAGGCGGCCAGGGCGAGAACGGCGACCGCGACCGCGGTGAATGGCGGCACCGCGGGAATGGGCCAGCCGAAGCTCTCCGCTCCGGACAGCGTGATCCACGCCAGCCCGGCACCGACCACCCCGGCGACCACCAGTACGGTGCGGCCGGTGCGCTCGATGCTCGGCCGAGGCTCGGGCATCAGAGGTCGATGGCGAGGTCGTCGCGGCGACGCACGCCGGAAGTATCGACGTCACGCAGCAGATCGGCCACGGGGCCACGCTCGGGGACGACCGCAGCCGGATCGATCTCGAGCCAAGGCAGCAGCACGAACGCCCGCTCGTGCGCACGCGGGTGCGGCAGGGTGAGCACCGGGGTGTTCTTGACCCGGTTGCCGACGACGACCAGGTCGACGTCGAGCGTGCGAGCCCCGCCAGGCACCTCGCGGGTGCGCTGGAAGTTCTCCTCGATCGCCTGGGCGCGTTCTAGCAGCACCAGGGACGCCAGCGTGCTGTCGGCCCGCACCACGATGTTGAGGAAGTCGGGCTGGTCGAGCACCGTCCCAACCGGCGCCGTCTCGTACACCGAGGAGACGTCGACGATGGTCAGCGTGGGCGTCATTCGCAACAGATCGACCGCGCCCTGCAGATGGGCGAGCCGGTCGCCGAGATTGGAGCCCAGCGAGAACACCACCTGCCGCAGCGGCACCATGCCCGACAGGGTGTCGACGTCGAAGTCGAGGTGGGCATTAGGGCTGAAGTCGGTCATGAAGTGCGCCTCCTGGTGATGGTGACCGCCACGTCGGCCAGTTCGACCGGCATGCGGGCCTCCGGTTTGTGCACGGTGACCTCGACCGCGGCTACCGGCGGCCGGCTCAGACAGGTGGCCGCGACGCGCTCGGCGAGGGTCTCGATCAGGTTCACCGGTTCCCCGCAGACGTCGGCCGCGATCGCCCGGGAAAGCTCGGCGTAGTCGACGGTGGTGGCCAGGTCGTCCGAGGCCGGACGGGGGGCCAACTCACAACTCACGTCGATCACGAAATCTTGCGGTTCGACCCGTTCGAAGTCGTACACCCCGTGGGTCGTCCGGAACCGCATGCCGGTCAGACGGACCCGGTCGGGAGTCGATTGAGCCATGCATTCACCTCCGACCAGGACACTACTCCACGCCACCGACAGCCTCTCGGGCAAGCCGGGACGCCACCGCGATCGCATCGGCGTGTGCCCGTGCGGTATGGGTGCGCACCGCCCACACGCCCTGCCGAGCCAGCAACGCGGTGAGCGCCACCGAGGCGTCGTCGCGCAGCACCGGCTCGCGGCCGTCCAGCAGTTCGCCGAGGAAACGCTTGCGCGAGGCGCCGATCAGCAGTGGCTGGCCCAAGGCGGCGAGCCGGTCCAGGTGGGCCAGCAGCGTCCAGTTGGCGTCCGGGGTCTTGGCGAACCCCAGCCCCGGATCGAGGATCAGCCTTTCCGGTGCGATGCCGGCCGCCAGTGCCGCGACGCGGCGTCCGGCGAGTTCTCGGGCCACGTCGCGCACGACGTCGTCGTAGTGGGTCAGCTGCTGCATGACGTCGGACTGGCCGCGCCAGTGCATCGCGACATAGTGGACGCCCAACTCTGCGACTGTGATCAGCATCGCGGGATCGCCGAGGCCGCCGGAGACGTCGTTGACCAGGCTGGCGCCGGCGTCCACCGCGGCCCGCGCGACATCGGCGCGGGTGGTGTCGATGCTGACCACAGCGCCTTCGGCTGCCAGTTCGGCGACCACCGGCAGGACCCGGCGCAACTCCTCGTCGACCGGAACCCGCGCGGCGCCCGGCCGAGTCGACTCGCCGCCCACGTCGACCAGATCGGCACCCTCGGCCAGCAGCTGCCGGCCGCGGGCGATCGCGGCGCTCGGGGTGGCGAAATCACCGCCGTCGGAGAACGAATCCGGAGTGACGTTGACGATCCCCATCACCAGGGTGCGCCCGACTTTCTGCAGCTGCTTCACGCGCGGCAGCCTATCCAGCCTCCCGAACCGGTTTCTGATGGTTATCGGGCGGCTGCCCGACCGCCTGGGACCCTCGAACCACCTTCTGGTGGTTCTGAGACCTCCCAGGACAGCCCACAACCACCAGAAAGTGGTTCGAGGCCGCCGCGCGAGCAAGCCCTCCCGGCATAACCATCAAAAGGTGGTCCGGGGCTCAGCCGATGATCAGGCTCATCGCCTCGGCGCGGGTGGCCGGGTTGCGCAGCACGCCGCGGACGGCCGAGGTGACGGTCTTCGAACCGGGCTTGCGGACGCCGCGCATGGTCATGCACAGGTGCTCGCATTCAATCACCACGATCACGCCGCGGGGTCGCAGGTGCTCGACTAGGGCGTCCGCAACCTGGGTGGTCAGCCGTTCCTGCACCTGCGGGCGTTTGGCGTAGACATCGACCAGCCGGGCCAGCTTGCTCAGCCCCGTGATCCGGCCGTCGACGGCCGGAATGTAGCCGACGTGCGCCACCCCGGTGAACGGCACCAGGTGGTGCTCGCAGGTGCTCCACATCTCGATGTCCTTGACCAGCACCAGCTCGTCGTGGGCGATGTCGAATGTGGTGCCGAGCACATCGGCGGCGTCGTCGTCCAGGCCGGCGAAGATCTCGGCGTAGGCGCGGGCCACCCGCGCCGGGGTCTCGCGCAACCCTTCGCGGTCGGGATCCTCACCGATGGCGGCGAGCAGCTCGCGAACGGCCGCGGCCACCCGCGGCTGATCGACGGCCACCTCAGCGCTCCGGCGGCGGTGCCCAACCGGACGGCGGCTGAGCAGGCGGCTGCTGACCGTACGGGGGCTGTTGCCCGTAGGGAGGCTGCCAGGGCGGCTGCGGCGGCTGGGACGTGGGCACCGGCACCTGGATCTTGCCGTTGGGGCCGACCAGCGGCGGGCCGTAGGTGGGCTCGGGCTTCGGCGCCGGGGGCGGCGGGTCGACCGGCGGCAGATCGGACGGCACCCGTGTGTCGGAGCCGGTCCAGGCCGGACGCTTCGGCCAGCGCACCAGCGGCTCGAAGATCTTGGCCACCTGGTCCTTGTCCAGGGTCTCCTTCTCGAACAGCTGGCGGACCAGTTCGTCGAGCACCTCACGGTTGGTGACCAGACAGTCGAACGCCTCTTGATGAGCGGTGTTGATCAGCCCGGAGACCTCGCTGTCGATCGCCGCGGCGATCGCATCGGAGTAGTCGCGGTGGCCGCCGCCCATGCCGGCCTGCATGCCGAGGAACGGCTCGTCGGAGTCGCTGCCCAGCTTCACCGCACCCAGCCGCTCGGTCATGCCGTACTTGGTGACCATCGCGCGGGCCACGTTGGTGGCCTTCTCGATGTCATTGGCGGCGCCGGTGGTCGGGTCGTGGAAGACCAGTTCCTCGGCGGCCCGGCCACCCAGCATGTAGGCCAGCTGGTCGAGAAGCTCGCCGCGGGTCTTGGAGTACTTGTCCTGATCGGGCATCACCATCGTGTAGCCCAGCGCGCGACCGCGCGGCAGGATGGTCACCTTCTGCACCGGGTCTGTGCCCGGCATCGCCGCGGCGACCAGAGCATGACCGCCCTCGTGGTAGGCGGTGATCAGCAACTCGCGCTCGTTCATGATCCGGGAGCGCTTCTGCGGGCCGGCGATCACCCGGTCGATGGCCTCGTCCAGGTGCTCCTTGGTCAGGTAGCGCTGGTTCTGCCGGGCGCACAGCAGCGCCGCCTCGTTCAGCACGTTGGCCAGGTCGGCGCCGGTGAAGCCAGGGGTGCGCTTGGCCACCGACTCCAGATCGGCGTCCGGGGCCATCGGCTTGTTGGCGGCGTGCACCCGCAGGATCTGCAGCCTGCCCTTCATGTCGGGTGCCTCGACCGGGATCTGCCGGTCGAACCGTCCGGGCCGCAGCAGGGCCGGGTCGAGGACGTCCGGACGGTTGGTGGCGGCGATCAGCACCACGCCGCCGCGGACGTCGAAGCCGTCCATCTCGACCAGCAGCTGGTTCAGGGTCTGCTCGCGCTCGTCGTGACCGCCGCCCATGCCGGCCCCGCGATGGCGTCCGACGGCATCGATCTCGTCGATGAAGACGATCGCCGGCGCGGCCTCCTTGGCCTGCTCGAACAGGTCCCGGACGCGGGAGGCGCCGACCCCGACGAACATCTCCACGAAGTCGGAGCCGGAGATCGAGAAGAACGGGACGCCGGCCTCGCCGGCCACCGCGCGGGCCAGCAGGGTCTTGCCGGTGCCGGGCGGGCCGTAGAGCAGCACCCCCTTGGGGATCTTGGCGCCGACCGCTTGGAATTTGGCCGGCTCGGAGAGGAACTCACGAATCTCCTGGAGCTCCTCGATCGCCTCTTCACAACCGGCGACGTCGGCGAAGGTGGTGCGCGGGGTGTCCTTGGTGGCCAGCTTCGCCTTCGATTTGCCGAAGCCCATCACCCGGTTGCCGCCGCCCTGCATCTGGTTGAGCAGGAAGAAGAAGATCAGCCCGATCACGATGAACGGCCCGATGGTGAACAGCAGCATGCTCCAGATGCCCTGCTGCGGGACGTCGCCGCTCCAGGTGCCCAGCGTGTTGTTCGCCATCCGCTGGTTCAGCCGGTCGATGATCTGCTGGCTCTGGGTGCCGATCCACTTGGCCCGGATCTTGGTGCCGTCCTGCTGCTCGACCCGGATGTCCTGCTCGCCCTCGACCAGGGTGACGCTCTTCAGCGGGGTGTCGCTGTTGATCAGGGCGACCACTTCGGAGGTGGGTTTCTGCTGGTAGCCGTTGGCGTTGCCGATGTAGTCGATCAGCAGCGCGATCCCGAGGAACGCGAGGATGATCCACAGGATCGGTCCGCGAAACAGTCGTTGAGCCTTCATTACCTACCTTTGTTGAGCGCGGCAGCCGCCGCCGACCCCCAAGAATAGGTCAGGAGTAGACGTGCGGGGACAGCGTGGCGACGTCGCGCAGGTTCCGGTACCGACCGGCGTGGTCGAGCCCGTAGCCGACGACGAATTCGTTGGGCAGGTCGAAGCCGACATACTTCACCTTCACCGGGCTGCTCAGGGCGTCCGGTTTGCGGAACATGGCCATCACCTCGAGGCTGGCCGGGTTGCGCGACTTCAGGTTCTGGATCAGGTAGGCCAGGGTGAGGCCGGTGTCGACGATGTCCTCGACCACCAGCACGTGGCGTCCGACCAGATCGGTGTTGAGGTCCTTCAGGATGCGCACCACACCGGAGCTCTGGGTACCCGAGCCGTAGGACGAGATCGCCATCCAGTCCATCTCGCAATGCCGGCTCAGGGTGCGGGAGAGGTCGGCCATCACCATCAACGCGCCGTTCAGGACGCCGACGAGCAACAACTCGCGTCCGTTGTAGTCGGTCTCGATCTCGGCGGCCAAGGCGTCCAGTCGGTCCTGGATCTGGTCGGCGGTGAAGAGCACGTCGGTAAGGTCGGACCGGATGTCGCTGGCGTCCACATGCGCACCTTAGAGGCTCGGTGGGCGGAGCGAAAAGTCGGCAACCAGCACACCACTGGAACGGACGACTTTCAGGCCGGGCACTTCGACCCAGCGCTGACCATGCCAGTCGGTGACCAGTGCGGCCACCGCCAGGGTGTGCGCACGGCCGACCTGGGTGGCGCCGCGGGCCAGCAGCCAGCGGCGCAGCACCCGTTGCCGCAGCGCGGCCGGCAATGGTTCGAGGACGGCGCACGGCAGTTCGGCGGGGGCGTCGATCGCGGCGGCGAGCTGGTCGAGGGCGTCGGCGTCCTCGCGGGCCAGGGACGCCGTCCGGGCCAGCGCAGCCGCGACGCCGGGACCGAGCTCCCGCTCCAGCACGGGCAGCACGACCTCGCGCACCCGGACCCGGGCGAACCGGCGCTCGGTGTTGTGCGGGTCCTCCCACCAGTCCAGGCCCAGCTCGTCGCAGCACTGCCTGGTGGTCGTCCGCGTCAGGTCGAGCAGGGGCCGGACGAAGCCGTCGCGGCGCCGCGCCATTCCGGCCAGCGAGCGCGGCCCGGACCCGCGGGCCAGGCCCAACAGCACCGTCTCGGCCTGATCGTCGCGGGTGTGGCCCAGGTAGCACAGCTCCACGGGACGCCCGGCGTCGGCGAGCGCCCGGTAGCGAGCGGTGCGGGCCGCGGCCTCCGGCCCCGAGCCGTCCTGCGTCACCCGCACCCGCACCACGTCCGCGGGCAGGCCGGCCTCAGTCAGCCCGGCGGCGACCCTGGACGCCTGCGCGGCCGAGCCTTCCTGCAGCCCATGGTCGACCACCACGGCACGGGCGGCGAAGCCCCGTCGTCCGGCCGCCAGCCGGGCGCCGTGGGCGAGTGCCACCGAATCGGCGCCCCCGGAGCAGGCGACCAGCACGTCCTCGCCGCGGTGGGCGTCCTCGATCGCGGCGACCACCGCCAGCGTCGCCGGTCCAAGTGCCCGCCGCGCCATCAGCCGATCCGTTCCGGAACCCGGCGCAGCCAGTCGGTCGGGGCCAGCAGTTCGTCGGACGTCGGCATCAGCTCGGGCGCCCGGAAGGCGAGGTTGAGCCCGTCGACGCCGGCCTCGGCGATCACCGCGCGGCAGAACCGGGCGCCGCTCAGGTACTGCTCACGCTTGGCGCGCAGGCCGAACAGCCGGGAGATCAGCTGGATCAGTCCTCCAGCGTCCCGGCGGGCCTCGAAGACCTCTCTCAGCCGCGCCACCTGCGGCACCAGCTGCTGACCGGCGGCGTCCATCACCACGTCGGCGTGCCCCTCCAGCAACGACATCACCGCCGTCACGCGGTCGAGGGCGTCCGGCTCGTCGGCGAACACCTGGCGGAGCAGCTCCAGCAGACGCCCGGACAGCCAAGGGGCCGCCCCGAACTGGAACCGGTGGGTCTGTTCATGCAGGCAGACCCATTGCCGGAAGCCGTGCGGCTCGACGGCCATCGCCCGCTCGGCGGCGACCACATTGGGGGCGACCAGCAGCAGCCGGGGCGTCGACGAGTAGGGATCGAATTGGCCGAGGATCCGGGTAGCCACGAAGGCCAACCCGGTGCCGACCTGGCTCGCCGCGAACCGGCCGCCGATTCGACGAAGCATCGTGGCCGGAGGCTGCTGGCCGGCGGCCCGGAACATCGCCTCGGTCATCGAGACGGCGCCCCGCACCCAGCCGGCCCGGTCGACGATCAGGACATCCGCCGCGGCCGGGGCGTCCAGGCCGCTCGCTGCAGCGACCGCCTCGGTGGCCCGGTCGGCACAGGCACGCAGGTCGGCGACCACCGCGGCCGCCTCACCTCGGGTCAGATCAGGACCGGACGGCACCAGCAGCCGCCCGGTCGCCGACGCCACCCGCCAGTCCACGTCGGGCACGTCCGGGGCGGCGGACTCAGCCACAGCCGCAGGCCGCCCAGCGCGCCGTGCTGGTGTCCATCCAGTCGCGGACCGTGTCGGCCCGTCGCACCTCGTTGGCCATCAGCGCGAAGGCCAGCGGCGCACCATCGGAGGTGACCAGGTAGCCGGCCAGGGTGATGACGTCACGCAGGCTGCCGGTCTTGGCCCGCACCACTCCGCGTCCGGCGCGCTCGCGGGCGTCGTCGAAGCGGTCGGCCAGCGTGCCGCTGACCCCGCCCACCGGAAGCCCCGCGAGCAGCGATCGAAGACGGCCCTCGGTCAGCACCAGCCGCATGGTCCGGGCCAGGACGCCGGCGGTGACCCGGTTTTCCCGGCTCAGCCCGCAGGTGTCATCGATCGCCATACCCGCGTCCCACAGGCCGAGTCGTTGCAGGGTGGCACGCACCGTCCGGCTCGCCCCGGCGAAGTCACCGGAACGCCCGGCGACCAGCGCCGCCTGCCGGGCGAGGGTCTCGATGGCAGTATTGTCCGAATTCGTGAGCGCGTATGCGATCAGTTCCTCGACCCGTGGCGACTGGACCGCAGCCAGCTGGCGGGCACTGTCCGGTGCCTTCATCGATGTGGTTGCGGTGACCGCGATGCCGGCCTTGGCGAGCCTGGCGGCGAATTTCTTGGCGGCGGTGCGGGACGAATTCCTGTCGGCCTCGCCGGTGCGGGTGCGGCCGCCGTCCACGGTCAGCGCGGTGATCGGCGCCACCGAGTAGCGGTAGTTGTCGGTCCAGTGCCGATGCCAGGAGCCGCCGCTGAACAGGGTGGTGTCGTAGCCGAGCGTCACCTTCGTCACACCGGCCCGTTTGAGCGCGGTCGCGGTGGCCGCGGCAAGATTCTGCAGTGACGCGCGTCCGGTGGCCCGTCGGTCGCTCAGCAGCGGATCGCCTCCGCCCCGCAGGATCACGACTCCGTCGCGGGGGGTCACCGTCGTGGTGGCGAAGGTGCGGCCGTCCCCCAGAGCTTCCAGGGCCGCCACCGAGCTGAGCAGCTTCATCGTGGACGCCGGCATCGCCGGCCGGTCGCCGCGGTCGATCAGCGTCCGGCCGGTCTGCGGGTCGATCACCACCATCGAGGTCTTTCCCGCGGCGGCCTCGGGGAGCTTCGCCAGGCGTCCGAGCAGCGCTTTTGCCGTCGGTGCCGGGGTGTCGGTCACGGCCTCCAACGGCAGCGCGGGCGGGCTCGCGGTAGCCGGCGCCCGGTACCCCTGCGGAGCAGCGGCCAGCATCGTGACAGTGGTGGACGGCAGCACCGTCGCACGCCAGCTGGGCACGGCCAGCAGCGCGCCGGCGGCGACCGCCACGATGGCGAGCACGGCCAGCACGACTGTCCAGACGCGCCGTGCGGGCGTCCGGGCTAGCTGTTTCGGCATGTTGCCCGCCGTATGGTTGGCGATAGGGTCAGAGAAGACATCCACGCAATCATGACAGCCTTCGAAAGGGGAACCGTAGTGGCCGAGTTCAGCCGCCCCACCGTCCCGCAGACCCTGCACTTCGATGTCACCATCGAGATTCCCAAGGGCACCAAGAACAAGTACGAGATGGACCACCACACCGGTCGCATCCGCCTCGACCGCACCCTGTTCACCTCCACCCAATACCCCAACGATTACGGCTTCATCGAGGGCACCCTGGGCCAGGACGGAGATCCGCTGGACGCCATGGTGCTGGTGCCCGAGGCCACCTTCCCCGGCGCCCTGATCGAATGCCGGGCGATCGGCATGTTCCGGATGACCGACGAAATGGGCGGCGACGACAAGGTGCTGTGCATCCCCACCGCCGACCATCGCCAGGACTACCTCAACGAACTCGGCGATCTGCCGCAACTCACCCTGCTTGAGATCGAGCACTTCTTCGCGGTCTACAAGGACCTGGAGCCCGGCAAGTCGGTCGAAGGCGCCGTCTGGGTCGGTCGCTCCGAGGCCGAGGCCGAGATCTTCCAGAGCTGGGATCGGGCCAAGGGCACCGACTACGAGAACGAGTTCACCCGCAGCGCCGACGAGTGAGAACGCTGCACCTGCTCCGGCATGCCGAGGCCGCATGGCAGACCCATGGGCCCGGCGGCGATCATGCGCGCCTGCTGAGCGCCCGCGGCGTCCAGCAGGCGCGCGGAGTGGGTGCCGATCTGCGGGACGCCGGGATCGAACTGATCCTGGCGTCGTCGGCGACCCGGACGATGCAGACCGCCGAGGCGCTCGGTCTCGGCGTGCCGGTGCGGTCGTGCGACACCATCTACAACGCTGGCCCGAGCAACATTCTCGAAGAGTTGATGACCCTGCGGGACGGCTGCTTCAACGTGCTGGTGGTCGGACATGCCCCAGGCATCCCGGCGCTGGTGCACAGCCTCGCCGATCACTTCTCGAACGCCGATGCACGGGCGCTGATCGCCTACCGCTATCCCCCGGCGACACTGTCGACGCTGACGGTGCACACGTCATGGGCAAAGCTGAAGACGGCCACCCTGGTCTCCGCCCGGATCGCGCCCGAACCCGGCTGAGCGCTTCTCTGGATCTGGCGCCCTAGACCTGGCGCTGGACGTAGACCCGGGCGTCCCGACTGCCGGTGCATTCGATCCATGACTTGATCGTGCACACGTAGGTGGCGTTCTTGCTGCTCTGCGGATCGACGATCGTCACCCGGAACCTGTCCGGCAGATCGGTGCCGATGGTGCGGACGGCGGCCAGCACACGGGTGGCGACGGCGCAGCTGGTGTTCGTGCTGCGGGCCACCTCGGGGGTGCAGACGACGGCGCTGCGAGGCGGCGTGGTGCTCCGCGGCGTCACGCTCGGCGTGCTGGAGACGGGCACCGGAACGGCCGGACCGCCGCCGACCGCCTGCCCGATCAGCCAAGCCAGGCTCGCCACGGCAGCGATCAATGCCACCGTCAGACTGACCAGCGCCACTCTGTTGCGCAGCCCGCGCCGCCAACCGTAGGCAGGCAGGAACCGGCTGGTCTCGTCGGGGTCCCAATCGTCATCACCAGACGGGCTGCTCGGAGGGCTAGGCGGTTGGGCAGCATCCGGGTCGACTTCGGCGACGGGCACGTCGGCTCCGCAGCGAGGGCAGTGCAGCGCATGCTCGAACAGCTGCTGGCCGCAGGCCTCGCATACCAACATGAGCTCTCCGATCCGGGGGTGGACAAGCGTCTTCCGATTCTGGCACAGCCCTCGTACCGCCCGCCGGTCAGCCGGACTGAGGCAGCTTCCGAGTGCCGCGCCGCGGCGTCCGAGGTGCCGAAGGAGGAGGCACGACCGGACCGATGTCGCCGTCCGGCGCCTCGTCGAGGTCGACGATGACCGGGGCGTGATCGCTGGGACCGGTGCCCTTGCGGGCCTGCCGGTCGACCCAGGCCGAGGCCACCCGTGCCGCGGTACTGGCGTCGGCGAGGATCAGATCGATCCGCATGCCGAGATCCTGATGGAACATGCCGGCGCGGTAGTCCCAGTAGCTGAACACCCGCTGGGTGGGCCAGTGGTCGCGGACCACATCGTGCAACCCCAGGTCGAGCAGGGATTGCAGCGCCGCCCGCTCGGGTTCGGTGACGTGGGTGTGGCCGGCGTAGGCGGCCGGGTCGAAGACGTCCGCGTCGGCCGGGGCTATGTTCATGTCGCCGCACAGCGCGACCGGCTCCGGGCCGGCGGCGACGCTGGCCCGCAACGCCGCCAGCCATTCCAGCTTGTAGTGGTAGTGGTCGGAGTCCGGGACCCGTCCGTTCGGCACGTAGAGGCTGTGAACCCGGACGCCGGCGCAGGTCGCGCTGATCGCCCGCGCCTCCGGGCCGGGGAAGCCCGGCATGCCGGGAAAGCCACGTTCGACGTCCGCCAGGCCCACCTTGGAGAGCAGGGCCACACCGTTCCACTGGCCTTGGCCGTTGCTGGCCAGCTCGTAGCCGCGCTCGGCCAGCGGTGCGGCGAACAGTTCGGCGAAGGCGTCCTCAGTCAGCTTGGTCTCCTGCAGACAGACGACGTCCGGACGCCGCTGGTCCAGCCAGGGCAGCAGCCGCGGCAACCGCTGCTTCGCCGAGTTCACATTCCAGGTCGCGATCCGCACCGGGTCAGGCTACGTCAGGCCCGGGGAAGGTTGCGCGGCGCTGTCCGGCTGGCGTAGACAGAGTCGGTGCCTGGCCGAACCGATCCGCACCCGATCACCGGGCAGCTGTTTGGTTCGCCGGTGCCGCCGGGCACCGGGTGGCCGGGCGACCCGGCGACAGCTCGGACGCCGGTCGCTCACGATGCCGTCGAGGTTGCTCGGCTTGCGGCGGACGCCGATCTGCACGAACTCCAGGCACGCTCGTCGGTATGCCGGGCCTGCCCCCGTCTGGTGAGTTGGCGGGAGAGCGTGGCGACCACGGGACGCCGGGCGTCGTTCGCCGATCAGCCGTACTGGGGGCGTCCGGTGCCGAGTTTCGGGGACGACGACGCGACCCTGCTGATCGTCGGGCTGGCGCCGGCGGCGAACGGGGCCAACCGGACCGGTCGGATGTTCACCGGGGATCGGTCCGGCGACTGGTTGTACGCCGCGTTGCACCGCGCCGGGGTGGCCAATCAGCCGACGGCGACGCATGCCGGCGATGGTCTGGCGCTGCGCGATCTGCGGATCACCGCCACCGTCCGCTGCGCGCCGCCGGACAACAAGCCGAGCACAATCGAGAAGGCGACCTGCTCGGCCTGGCTCGATCGCGAACTGACGCTGATCGGGCCGCGACTACGGGGAATCCTGGCGCTCGGTTTGATCGGCTGGGACGCCACCCTGGCCGCCGCGCGCCGGCTCGGCTGGGCGGTGCCGCGTCCCAAACCACGATTCGGTCACGGCGCCGAGGCTGAGTTGGGCGCCGGCGATCACACGGTGCGGCTGTTCGGCAGCTACCACGTCAGCCAGCAGAACACCTTCACCGGCAAACTCACCGAGCAGATGCTGGACGACGTGCTGCAGCGGCTCCGGGACTGCTGAGGCGACCTCCCGTCATCCCGGCGAACGCCGGGATCTCCCCCGCGCGCCGGCGACGAGATCCCGGGGCAAGCCCGGGATGACGAAGAGGCTGGTGATACGGTTTCCGTACTATCTGCCGCATGGGGCGGGCCCAAAGCATCGGAGGACAACGTGCGAGTCACCATCGTCGGAGCGGCCGGACCCACCGGGCTGTGGCTGTGCCGGGAGGCCCTGCGAGCAGGCCATGCGGTGACCGCGGTGAGCCGGCGTCCGGATCCGCTGCCGCTTGATCCGAATCCTGAACTCTCCGTCGCGCAGGCCGATGCACTCTCCGGGGACGGCCTGGACGATGCGGTCGCCGGTGCCGATGCCGTGCTGTCCACCCTCGGCTGCGCCTACACCCGGCGTCCGGTCAGCATCTACTCGGTGGGAACCCGGAACATCGTCGAGGTGATGCGGCGGAGCCCCTCGGCCCGTCGGCTGGTCGTGGTCAGTTCGGGGCTCACCTATCCGCCGCCGCGAGGGAACTGGTTCGCCGACCATCTGGTCTTTCCACTGCTCCGCAACGTGCTCGGCCGCACCCTGTACGCCGACATGCGCGCCATGGAGGAGTACCTCCACACCGTCGACGAGATCGACTGGACGGTGATGCGACCGGGCCGGCTGATCGATGCCGACCAGGTCTCGGACTACCGCGTCGACCTCGATCACCCCACGCAGGGCACTACCACCCGCGCCGATCTCGCCGCCGCCATGGTCGCCGAACTGGGTCGCCGCGACCACCTGCGCAGGGCGGTCGCCCCCACCACGAACCGCCGCAAGGCCCGATGAGCGACCTCGCCTCGATCAGGGATGCCGTCAGGCAACTGCGGATCGAACTCCAGATCGTCAACGACAAGATCGCCGTAACCGCTGGGCTGAACCCCCGCGATCTGGACGTTCTCGACGTCATCGATCGCGAAGGTCCGTGCACCCCCTCGCACCTCGCCACCCGGACGGGCCTGCCGCGGGCAACCCTGACCGGCGTCCTTGCTCGCCTCGAACAACAGCAATGGGTCGCTCGGGAACGGCATCCCACCGACGGCCGCTCGGCCCAACTGCGCTCGACGGACCGTTTCGACGAACTGCGGCGTCTCTACCAGCCGATGATCGAGGCCACCGGGGCCCTGACGGACCGCCTGCCGCCACGCGATCGCGAACTTCTGGAACGGATGCTCACCGACCTCGTCACCGCCGTCCGGCAAAGCAATCCGCTCGCCGTCGATTGAGCGGCGATCCCAACGTCATCCCGGCGAACGCCGGGATCTCCTCACGCACGTCGGCGACGAGATCCCGTGGCGAGCACGGGATGACGAAAGACCGCGCCCGTGATGACAAGGGCCGCGACACACACTCCACCAGCGGCGGCCACCGTCATCCCGGCGACCCACCGTCATCCCGGCGGACGCACGGGATCTCTGACCTGGGATCTCTGACCTCCTCAGGGAGATCCCGGCGTTCGCCGGGATGACGGAATGTGATGACAGAACGTTCGCCGGGATTACAGAAGTCGGGATGACGAGAGCGACACACTCAGTCGAGGACGGCTCCCCGGCTGGCGGAGGTAACCAACTTGCGGTAGCGGGCCAGCACACCGCGGGTGTACTTGGGTGCCGGGTGGGTGACGCCGGCATCGCGCCTGGCCTGCAGCACGTCAGGGTCGACCAGCAGGTCGAGGCGTCCGTTCGCGACGTCCAACCGGATCGGGTCACCGTCCTGTACGAACGCGATCGGGCCGAGGTCGACGGCTTCGGGGGCGACGTGGCCGACGCACAACCCGGTGGTGCCGCCGGAGAACCTGCCGTCGGTGAGCAGCAGGACGTCCTTTCCGAGCCCGGCGCCCTTGATCGCGCCGGTGACGGCGAGCATCTCACGCATGCCCGGTCCGCCCTTTGGGCCCTCGTAGCGGATCACCACGACATCGCCCTTGCCGAGGGTTCCGGCCTCGACGGCGTCCATCGCGGCCCGCTCGCCGTCGAAGACCCGTGCGGTGCCCTCGAAGACCGAATCGTCGAAGCCGGCGCTCTTCACCACCGCGCCCTCGGGGGCCAGCGAGCCCTTCAAGATGGTGATGCCGCCGGTGTGGTGGATCGGCTGCTGCATCGCCCGGATAACCTTGCCGTCCGGGTCGGGCGGGGCGATGTGCGCCAGGTTCTCGGCCATCGTCTTGCCGGTGACGGTCAGGCAGTCGCCGTGCAGCAGGCCCGAGTCGAGCAGCAGCTTCATCACCACCGGGACGCCGCCGACCCGGTCGATATCGGTCATCACGTAGGCGCCGAACGGCTTTACGTCGGCCAGGTGCGGCACCTTCGCGCCGACCCGCTGGAAGTCGTCGATGGTCAGCTCGACCTCGGCCTCGTGGGCGATGGCCAGCAGGTGCAGCACGGCGTTGGTGGAGCCACCGAAGGCCATCACCACGGCGATCGCGTTCTCGAACGCCTCCTTGGTCATGATGTCGCGGGCGGTGATGCCGCGGCGCAACAGGTTGACCACCGCCTCGCCGGAACGGCGGGCGAAGCCGTCCCGGCGCCGGTCGGTGGCCGGGGGAGCTGCCGAGCCGGGCAGCGACATGCCGATCGCCTCCGCCACCGAAGCCATCGTGTTGGCCGTGTACATGCCGCCACAAGCACCTTCGCCGGGGCAGATGGCGCGTTCGATGGCGTCCACATCGGCCCGTGACATCAGCCCGGCCGCGCAGGCGCCGACCGCCTCGAATGCGTCGATGATGGTGACGGTCTTCTCGGTGCCGTCCGAGAGCCGGGCGATGCCGGGCAGGATCGAGCCGGCGTAGAGGAAGACGGACGCCAGGTCGAGCCGGGCGGCCGCCATCAGCATGCCGGGCAGCGACTTATCGCAGCCGGCGAGCAGCACCGAGCCGTCCAGTCGTTCGGCGTTCATCACGGTTTCGACCGAGTCGGCGATCACCTCGCGGGAGACCAGCGAGAAATGCATGCCCTCATGGCCCATCGAGATGCCGTCCGAGACCGAGATGGTGCCGAACTCGAGCGGGTACCCGCCGGCGGCGTGGACGCCGTCCTTGACCGCCTTCGCCAGCCGGTCCAGCGACAGGTTGCACGGGGTGATCTCGTTCCAGGACGACGCCACCCCGATCTGCGGCTTCGCGAAGTCCTCGTCGCCCAGGCCCACCGCCCGCAGCATTCCCCGCGCGGCGGCCTTCTCCAGGCCGTCGGTGACGTCACGGCTGCGGGGCTTCAGATCAGACGTCTGTGTCATGACCGGAGTCTAGGACTGGGACTACGGTGTGCCTATGGGAGACGTCGTACCGCTGCGCCCGGAGCGTGAGCCGGCGCCCGTCGAGCCGCTGTGGCGGCAGGCGCTCGGCGAACAGTTGCGCGCCGAACGGCTGGAACGGGCCGACCGGATCGTCGATGTCGCCGGACGCGCCGGAATGTCCCCGCAGTACCTCTCCGAGTTGGAGCGCGGCTTGAAGGAGCCGTCCTCGGAACTGCTCGCGGCCGTGGCTGGCGCCCTGGAGTTGAGCGTCGCCGAACTGACGTTGCGGATCAGTTCACGCCTCGCCGGCGGCGCGGTCCGAGGACCGGTCTGCCTGGCTGCCTGAGGTCGGCCATCGTCAATGTCAGGGCGTGCGAGTACCATCGGCGCATGGTCGATCAGGCTCTCCTCGAACGGGCGTTACAGCTCGATGAGCCCGCTCGCCGAGAACTCATTGTCGCTCTGCAGAACTCACTCGACGACGGCGAGGTGCCGTCAGAGATCGCGGCGATCATCGATCAGCGCATCACCGAGGCGGACGCAAACCCGGATGGTTTCGTGACTCTCGACGAGTTCGAGAAACACGCGCGGCGGAACGTGTGACATTCGCCATCACTCTCAGTCCCAGTGCTCAGCGCGACTTTTACCGAGTTCAGGCCTACTACGACACCGAGGCGCCAGAACAGACAGAGCGTTTCACCGACGAGTTCTTTGCCGTAGCCCGACGCGTCCAGGAGTTCCCACATTCAGCACCGACCGTCCGGGGAGCTGCCCGACGAGTGAACCTGCGCATCTTCCCCTACCAAATTTGGTATCGCGTGAGGGATGAAGCCCAGGTTGTAGAGATCATCGCGGTGCTACACCATCGGCAAGACCCTTCGCGGTTGGACGTGGACCATGGCGACGACCGCCGCTAGATCGTGGACATCGCCTGACGGACCACGGGCCGGCTCGCCGCCTCTACTATGACTGCACGTCGCTAGAGCGCTGTCGTAGATGCGGAGGTGGGGCTATGACAATCGTGACTTTACTTGGCGATGCCTTGGCCGCGCTGGGCCGCGACCTCGAACTCACCGACGAGGACATCGCCGTTCTCGATGCGGTACGCGACCCGGAACCGGCAGAACCAATCACGCTGCAGTGATTGTTCCGGGTGCCAATTTCGCCTCAGAAGCAAGTGCACCCGCGCGCGGAACCTGATGTGCTGGCTCGGCTGAACCCCCAAGCCAGCGACACCTTGTTATCTGTCCGGCGTCAGCTGTCGCGTTCGGCCGTCCGGGCGGTGCGCCGATACATCCAGCCGGTGAGCACCAGGAAGACCAGCACGCCGAGGATGCTGGCCCAGTTCTCGAAGCCGTCGCCGACGATGGCCAGCGGCTCGTCCTTCCCGGTGGCGCCCACGATGCCGGCAAACACGACGCCGTAGAGGCTCTCGCCGACGATCAGGCCGGTGGCGAGCAGGACGCCGAGACGCTTGCGATGCTCGACCCGGTCCGCCTTGCCGCGCGCCGCCCAGCGGTCGTACAGCTTCCCGAGCACCGCGCCCAGCGGAATGATCAGGGTCAGCGCCATCGGCAGGTACATGCCCATGCCGACCGCCAGCGGCGGCAGCCGGTACGACTTCGTGGTCTTGCCGAGCACCTCGTCCACCACGATGACGACGACCCCGATCAACGCGCCCAGACCGAGCAGCCCCCAGTCGATGGACACCCCGAACACGCCGGTGGCAAGGGACGACAGCAGCGCCGCCTGCGGTGCAGCCAGTGCGTTCTCACCTGCGCCCGGCGCCCCGGCGAAACCGAACGCGTTCTGCATCAGGTCGAGCACCGGCGGGATGATCGCCGATCCGAAGGCGACGCCGATGATCAGCGCGACCTGCTGCTTCCACGGCGTGGCGCCGACCAGCTGGCCGGTCTTCAGGTCTTGCAGGTTGTCGTTCGAGATGGTGGCGACACCGAAGACGACCGCCGCCGTGAACAGCGTGTAGGCGACCAGCGACAGGCTCTCCTCGGGATCGGCGGTGCCGAATGTCATCTTGATCAGCAGCGCCGCCGCGATCACCACGATGATGCCGACGCCCGAGATCGGGCTGTTCGACGACCCGATCAGGCCGGCCATGTAGCCACAGACCGCCGCGACCAGCAGACCGATCACGAAGACGAACGCGATGCTGGCGGTGACGATGCCGGCCAGCCCGTGGTGGATGGCCGTCCCGCTGGCGAAATCCCAGAGCAGGAAGCCGATCGGGATCAGCGAGACCACCACGACCAGGGTCACCCAGGTGATCGGGACGTCCCGCTCGGTCACGTCGACAGCGGTGCCCTGCCGCCGCGTCCGGGCCGAGACGAGCGCTCCTTGAATGCCCTTGACCACCGGGCCGGCGATCTTCACCAGGGTCCAGATCGCGGCGATCGCCATGGTGCCGGCGCCGATGAAGCGGACCTCGGAGGAGAAGATGCTGCCGACCGCGCTGAGCAGCGGTTCGTCGGCGGCGAGCTGGCCCGCCGACCGCATCGGCAGCAGGATGCCGTACGAGATGAGCAGGCCGACCAGCATCGCGACACCGACGGTCAGGCCGACCAGATGCCCGACGCCGATCAGGGCCAACGAGAGGCTGGCGCCGAACATGGTGCCGCCGCTGCCGAGCCGCAGGGCGCCTGCCACCGAGCTGCCGACCACCTTCAGCGAGGCGAGCAGCGAGAAGCCGGCCGAGGCGAAGGCGCCCAGCGAGATGATCCGGACGCCGCTGCGGTTGTCGGCAGCACCGCCGCTGCTGTCGCCCACCTTCAGCACTTCGGCCGCCGCGACCCCCTCGGGGTAGGGCAGGTCCGAGCCGGTCACCAGGGCACGACGCAGCGGAATGGAGTACATCACGCCGAGAGTTCCGCCGATCGCGCAGACAGCGGCGGTGGTCCAGTACGGGAAGCCCTGCCACCAGCCGATCATCACCAGGCCGGGCAGCACGAAGATGATCGCCGACAGGGTGCCGGCCGCCGACGCGATCGTCTGGACGATGTTGTTCTCGACGACCGAATGGTCCTTGAAGTAGCGCAGGACGCTCATCGAGATCACCGCGGCCGGAATCGCCGTGGCGAAGGTCAGGCCGACCTTGAGGCCCAGATAGACGTTCGCGGCGGTGAACACCAGGGTGATCAGCCCGCCGAGAACGATCCCTCGGAAGGTGAGTTCGCGTGCCGTGGCCGGCGCCGTGGTCTGGCTCATACCCATAACTCCTCACTGCCGGCTCGCGTCGCGATCCACCGGCCAGGGGACGACGTCTCACCCTAACGCCGGAACCACCCCCAGGACCCGGTCGACCACGCCGTAGCGGACGGCGTCCGCCGGTGTCAGGATCAGGTCGCGTTCCAGGTCGGCGCGGATCTGTTCCGGCGTCCGGCCGGTGTGCCGGGCCAGCAGTTCCTCTTGCAGGGCACGGACGCGGGCGACCTCGTCCGCTTCGAGAATCAGGTCGGGAATGGTGCCGCGCCCCTCGGCGGCGGGAGCGTGGATCACCACCCGTCCGTGCGGCAGGATCTGCCGGCCACCGGACGCCCCACCGGCCAGCAGCAGCGCGGCGGTGGCCGCCGCCTGCCCGACGCAGGTGGTCTCCACCCGCGGCTTGACGAACTGCATCGCGTCGTAGATCGCCAAGGTGGCCGGGATCGAGCCGCCCGGCGAGTTGAGGTAGAGCGCGATCGGGGTGTCGCCGTTGTCGTTGGCCAGGTGCAGCAGCTGCGCGATCACGGTGTTGGCGACCCCGTCGTCGATGGCGGTGCCGAGGTAGACGATCCGGTCGGCCAGCAGCCGGCTGTAGATGTCCACCGTCCGTTCGCCGCGGTCGGTGCGGGTGGTGACGTAGGGAATCGGATAGCTGCTCATCGAAGGCCTCCCGCCTGGCCCAGCCCGATCCGGGTCCGCGGCGACGGCAGCAGTTCGGGCCCGTCGACAATGGCGTCCACAAATCCGTAGTCCAGCGCCTCGGACGCCGAGAACCAGCGGTCCCGGCGGGAATCAGCCTCGATCCGCTGCAGCGGCTGACCGGCGTCCTCGGCGATGCAGGCCAGCACAGTGTCACGGGTCTGCCGCAGATCGTCAGCCTGAATGGCGATGTCCATCGCGGTGCCGCCGATGCCCGCCGAGCCCTGGTGCAACAGCACGCGTCCGTGCGGCATCGTGAAGCGCTTGCCCTTGGTGCCGGACGACAGCAGGAACTGCCCGGCGCTGTAGGCCATGCCCAGGTTGATGGTGGCGACGTCGTTGGGAATGGTCCGCATGCAGTCCCGGATCGCCAACATGCCGGGGACGGAGCCGCCCGGCGAGTTGATCAGCAACCGGATGTCGGCGTCCGGATCGTCGGCGGCCAGCACCAGCAGCGCACTGCACAGCCGCAGCGTGTTGTCGTCTTCCAACGGACCGCTGAGCACGATGGTGCGTTGTTCGAAGAGCCGGTCATGCAACAGGTGGTCGAGACGGAGTCGCTCGGTGGTGGTGTCGGTCATGGCGCGAGCCTGCTGGCACTGCGACCGTGAGAACAGTGCGCGCTGCCCTGAGCAGATCTGCCCACAGCAGGATCGGATGCTCGACCCGTGCTAGACCGGCATTAGATACCGTGCTAAAACTACATTAGAGTTGCTGCTAGATCTGCATCAGAGAGGCTTCCGGATGACGAACGAAGGGGGCTACCTTCCGCGCTACGTCGATCGAGCACTGGACCTGCTGCTGGACGAACTGCCGGCCTTGATGCTGGTCGGCCCCCGCGGCTGCGGCAAGACGACAACCGCACTTCGACGTGCGCGGTCGGTACTACGGCTCGATCGTCCCGAGCAGGCCTCGGCTTTCCGAGGCTCTCCCGATGCCGTGCTGGCCACCTACCCCACTCCGGTCCTGATCGACGAGTGGCAGTCTGAGCCTGAGTCCATGGGGGCGGTCAAGCGCGCCGTCGACGCCGAGTCCGGCCCAGGACGCTTTCTGCTCACCGGTAGCGTCAGAGCACGATTGGGGTCGACCGGGTGGCCGGGAACCGGCCGGGTCGTCCCTCTCCCGATGTACGGACTCACCGTCGGCGAACTGGAACAGCGTGGCCACGCCGCGGATTTCCTCGAGCGGCTCTTCGCGGATCAGCCCTTTCCCACCTCAAGACTCGATCCCGCCCCCACGCTCGTGGACTATGTCGACCACGCCGTCCGAGGTGGATTTCCGGACGCCTACGGACTCAGTGATTTCGCTCGCTCGAACTGGTACGAGGGCTATGTCGACCAACTGGTTCGCCACGATGTGCCAGCTGCCGCCGACGTCCGGAACCCGACCGGGTTGGCGTTGCTTCTGCGGGCGCTGGCATTCAACTCCGCAGGCCAACCGGAAATCGGCACGCTATCAGTCTCAGCCGGCCTAGATCACCGCACGACGAGGGCTTACCTCGACCTGCTCGAAGATCTGCGCATCGTCGAGCGCCTGCCTGCTTGGACCGCCAACCGCCTCAGCCGCATGGTGAAGCGACAGAAGTACTACATCGTCGATCCGGGGATGGCTACGCATCTTGCGGGTGATAGCCGGGCCGGGGCATTGCGCAACGGAGACCGGCTTGGACGACTCATCGATACTTTCGTGACCGCTCAATTGCGACCGCTCCTAGGGTTGTCCTCGCCTGCAATCAACGCATTTCATCTTCGCGACACCAACCAGACCCGTGAAATCGATCTGTTGCTCGAATCGGCGGCGGGTCAGGTCGTCGGGATTGAGATCAAGGCTGCCGACGCGGTACACCCTCGCGACGCTCGGCACCTGGCATGGTTGCGCGATCAACTCGGAGCGACCTTTCACCGGGGTGTCGTGTTTCACACCGGCACGACCACCTATCCCCTCGACGACCGAATCTGGGCCATGCCGATCGCCGCGATCTGGGGCGAGGAATATCGAGTCGAATGACGCATCGCCCTACATTGGCGCCATGTTGATCACCGTCCGCATCGACGACGAGGCGCAGAGCGCCCTGAACGAACTCACGTCCGACGGCCTTGTCAAACCGAGGTCACCGACAACCGAACGCTTCAGGTTCCGGACTGGAGCGCGGTCGCAGGTTCGATGCGGCTGGCTTTGAGTGCGGGCAGGATTCCGGAGCCGACGCCGGCGAGCATCCCGACCCCAACCGCGGCCGCCACGATGCGCAGGTCGAGCACGGGTGTCCAGTCGTTGGCTGCGCAGGTGGCCACGATCACCAGTACGCCAGCACCGCTGCCGATCAGCCCACCCAGCAGCCTCGACCAGTTCGGGTGTGTCGATGGCCTGTAGGAGGCGGAAGGCGTCGAGGGCGTCCTTTTCCTTGACACGCTCGGGTTGCCGGCTGGCTTGGTTGAAGCGTTCGCTGATCTTGATGATCTTGGCCGCCAGGAGTGCGGCTGGCCCGGCGACGGCAAGGTTGAAGGTTCTGGCGTCGTTGGCATCGAGGGCTGTGATGGTGACGGGCGTGTTGTCTACGAGTGCAGGTTCGAGGCCACGGGCGATGCGGGCCGTGGACTTGGCATGAGGTGGAAGGCGGGCAGCGCGCGCAGAGGCTCTCGCCGTGCCTGCTTGGTGGGGGACCACCATAAGGTCCACGGCTACGTCACTGCGTGCGATCCAGTGTCCGGGGTTCGATCCGGGACTGAATCCGGCGCCTCGCAGTGCCCCGGCGATCTCCGGGGTGTCGGCCAACACTGTGGCGTTGACTGCGAGGTCGGCGTCGGTGGTCATCGGTGGTACCCGGAGGTCGGTGTCACCGGTGTGCTGGTAGACGGCCTGGGCGCCGACCAGGACCAGGCTGTCGAGGTGTTCTTCGAGCGCGGCGAGGACGTCGAGGAGGACTCGGCGAGCGGCGACGTATTCGGGGGCGGGCTGGGTCATGTCATGCCTTCCAGGCCGGGTCGGAGCGCTGGAGTGAGTCCATGAGCTGTTCAGCCTCGGCGTCTGAGCGGTTGGGCAGGGTGAGCAGGTCGGCGAGCACCAGCGCCACTGGAGCGATCGAAACAGGCGGGCCGTCCGCTTTCGGGAGGATCTGGCTGTCCTGCGGCACGGCGATCACCACGTTGGCCGTCACGGGGTCTGCTTCGATCAGGCCGAGGCTGCGGGCCAGGACGTCGGGAACTGCGGTGTAGAGAGCGAGCAGGCGCAGCGGCACCACTGGTGTGGCGCCATCAGGCAGAAGTCTGCGTGCCGCGGCCGAACCGGTGAGCGCCACCGCGCCTGTTCTCTCTAGGTTGGTGAGGGTGCGTTCTAGGCCTCGCGGGGCGATCCAGTAGCCGACGGAGGCGTTGGTCTTGGTGAAGTTGTAGTCCCGGACCCATCGCTGGATCAGCGCGCGCCGACGGACGGCGGTCACCACTCCACGATCGTCGCGGTCGACGACACCCTCGCGCGCCAGCGTGGTCAGCAGCTTGGAGACAGAGCCAGGCGAGACCTCGGCTCGACCGGCCAGGTCTCGGACCCCGATGGGCAGGCTCGTGGTGGAGAGCGCGCGGATTATGCGGCATGCGGCGAGCCCGTTGAGTCGGACGACCGCTTTGCTGCCGGGGGTTCGTGGTGATCTCTTGGCCCCCTCGCTGGTGAGCAGGATCAGCGGACTGTCGGTGGCCAACCGCACCCATCCGGTGGCGTCGGCGTAGCTGATCCCCGCCTCGGTCAAGGCTGCTCGAAGGGACGGGCCGATATAGTCCGATAGGAACAGCACCGGCCAGCCGCGTGACAACAGCCGAGTACGCAAAGCGAGAAGCAGCAGCTCGTTGGACATAGTGCCCGAGCGTTGAGCGTTCGTGAGGAACGTGATCTTGCCGCCCGCAGGTCCGTGCAACTCGATCAATGTGTCCCGTGGTGCGCCGCCAGAGGCCACTTCGTCGCGTCGGCGGATGCTCCACGAGGCAGGCAGCAGCTTGGCGATGCTGCGGAGGGCGACGTCCGCCAGCAGCGTTTCTCTAACAGCATCGTTTCTCATCGTGAGAAACAGGCTAGTTAAAGAAATGCATCTCCGGCAAGGCAGGCCGGCCGCAGCGTGGCCGCCTACCCTCCGCGAGCGCCGATGGGTACGACTGCGGACGATCGTCGGGAAGCCGCGCGCGTGTTGAGGGATATGGAACTCCTGGGCACACAGTGATCAGCCGCAGCGGACGAGATCATGCTCTCCTCCCGTCGCCGGCAAGCAGGGCCGCGTAGCGCTGCTCCAGGTCTCCCACCGGGATGTCGATCACCGGCACAGCGACGGAGCCGGTGTCGAGCAGTTCAGCCAGTTGGTCGAGGGCGGCGTGGTAGCCGGCCGCCGTGCCGTGCGCCGGGTATTGATCGACATCGCCCAGCCAGGTGGTGAAGACCAGCCGAGTGCCGTCGCCGTCCGGTTCGAGTTCGAAGCGGAGCAGGTCGGCGTCCCAGCGGTACTCGAGCAGACGCGGGGGTTGCCAGGCCAGCATCCGGCCAGCGAGTGCGACCTGCTCGGCCGGAATGCCGAAGCGCTCGACGTGGGCCGGCCAGAACGGGAACACCAGGTCGGCGCCCGTCCGTCGTTCGCCGACCATGTCGGCGGGCATCCAATGCCGCAGCGATTCCGATCCGGTCAGTGCGCGCCACACCTTCTCGGGAGGGTGGCGCAAACGGCGCTCGTAGCGCAGGCCGTAGCGACCGTCCTCGCGCAGAACCTCGCCAAGCCGTTCGGTGGTCATGCCTCCTCCTGTCGATCGAGATGCAGCTCGAGGGCGTCGAGCGCGTCGGCCCAGCGCCGGCCCGAAAACTGTCAGTGCCGGCCGACAGACTGGTCGCATGATTGATCACTTCGGCGTCAACGTGGCCGACATGGCCGCCTCCGTCCGCTTCTATGACACCGTGCTGGGCACGCTCGGCTTCACCCGCCAGATGGATTTCGGGGAGGCGATCGGCTACGGCACGCCGGGCCATCCGGATTTCTGGGTGAGCTCGGCGGCCAGCGGCACCTCCAACCGGGAAAGCCACATCGCGTTCTCCGCGTCCGACCGAGACGCCGTGCAGGCCTTCTTCGACGCCGCCAGCCAGCTGGGTGCCGAGGTACTGCACGCACCGCGGGAGTGGCCGGAGTATCACCCCGGCTACTACGGCGCCTTCGTCCGCGACCCCGATGGCAACAACGTGGAGGCCGTCTGTCACGGCTGAGCCGCGAGGCCGATCAGCGTCCGACGGTGGGCCGGTCCTCGAAGCTCCGGACGAACACCGGTTGCTGGGCGGTCGAGGCGTCCGGGTCGTAGCGGTAGCCGTGCTCGGCGAACCGCTTCACCGCGCCGGGCGTCCGGACGCGTTCGCGGACCAGCCAGGAGGCCAGCGCGCCCCGGGCCCGTTTGGCGTAGAACGAGATCACGCCGCGGGTGCCGCGGGCGTTGGTGTCCTCGAACCGGGGCGAGATCACCGGGCAGTCGAGGTCGCCGAAGCGGACCGACTTGGCGTACTCCTCGGAGGCCAGGTTGAGCACGGCCCCGGCACCGGGCGACTCCGCCAGGTCGCTTCGCAGCAGGTCGGTGACGGTCGAGCCCCAGTAGGCGTACAGGCTATTGCCGCGCTCGGTCGCCAGCGGCAGACCCATCTCCAGCCGATACGGCTGAATCAGGTCGAGCGGACGCAGCACCCCGTACAGTCCGGACAGGATCCGCACCGTCTTCTGCGCCTCGGTGTAGTCGCGGGCGTCCCATAGCTCACGCACCGCGAGGCCCTGGTAGACGTCCCCGGCGAAGGCGAGCACGGCGGCACGCGCGTTGCGGGTGGTGAACGGCAGCGAGAAGTCGGCGTAGCGCTGCGCATTGAGGGCGGCCAGGTCGTCGGAGATGTGCATCAGGCCGGCGATCTCGGACGTCGACTTGCCCCGCATCACCTCGATCAACTCGGACGAGCGATCGAGCAGCCTGGGCTCGGAGTACTTGCGGGTGGGCAGCGGAGAGTCGAAGTCCAGCGACTTCGCGGGCGACAGCAGAACCAGCACCGAAGCAGGCTACCGCGCCGCCCGGAGACGAGGTCAGCCCGCGGCGACGGTGATGTCGACCACGATCTCGGCGGCCAGCCGCTCCAGGTCGGCCTGGAGGCTACCGAGATCCTGGTCGGCGGCCACCGGCGCGGTCAGATGGGCCTCGAAGAGGCGTCCGCCGGCCATCGGGGCGTCCCTGGTCTCGGTGATCAGCTTCTCGATGCTGATGCCGTGCCGGCTCAGCACCCCGGAGACGTCGCGGACGATGCCGGGGTGGTCGTTGCCCACCAGATCGACCTGAATGTGCTGCGCCGCCTCGGCCGGTGCCGCATCGTCGTCCGCCGAGTGCAGGGCCACCTCGAGCAGCCCGCTCAGCGGCTTCAGCGCCGCCGCCAACTCGTCGGCCCGGTCGTCCGGCACCCGGACCAGCACGATGCCGGCGAATTTGCCGGCCAGTTCGGCGAGCTGACTGCGTTCCCAGTTGCCACCGTGGGCGGTGACGACATCGGCGAGCGCGTTGACGAGTCCGGCGCGATCGTCGCCGATCACGGTCAGCACCAGGGTGGCCATGTCGGGAGCGTAGTGGCCCCGCGAGCATCCCCGTAACCGGTGCCCGACCAGGTCTGGTCATCCCGCGCTTGACACGGGACCTCGGCAGCACAGGTCAGCCGACGACAAGATCCCGGCGTTCGCCGGGATGACGGAAGCCGCCGCCGGGATGACGAAACCGTCAGCGGGACTGATAGGCCTCGATGGTCGCGATGATCTCGGGACGGATCCGGCTGGGGCTGATCACCTTGTCCACCGAACCGACCTCGCGGGCGCGCTGGATGTTGTGGACGCCGTCGAACTCGGCGGCCACCTCGCTGATCTTCTCCGCCCGCACCACGGCCCGGACGTCGTCCAGCTGGGCCTGCAGCCGGGCACGTTCGGCCGGCAGCGCCGACCGCACCTGGCCTTCCAGCTCGGCGACCCGAGGGTCGGCGGTGGTGCGCTTCGCGACGTCCCTGGCGAAGACCACCGCAGCCGCCGGAGCGCCGCCGATGACGGACGCGAACGAGCCCTCGACGGCGAGCACCGTCATGTTCTCGTTGAGTTTCTTGGAGAACACCACGAAAGCGCCCCCGTGGTAGCGGGAGATCACCACGAAGACGATCGGGCCGTCGAAGTTGACCACCGCCCGGCCGATCTCGGCGCCGTATTCGAGCTGCAGGTTGCGCATCGACTCCGGGGAGCCGTCGAAGCCGGACAGATTCGCCAGCACCACCACAGGACGGTTGCCGGACGCCGCGTTGATCGCCCGCGCCACCTTTTTGCTCGACCGCGGGAACAGCGTTCCCGCGGTGTAGGTGTCGGGACCGTCGGTGGGCGGGAACCCGGCCCGCGGCACCGGCTTGGACTCGATGCCGATCAGGCAGATCGAATGCCCGCCGACCCGTGCGTCCATCACCACCGCGGTCTCGGCGTCCACCATGCCGGCCCAGCGCTCGGTGTGCGGATGGTCGGCGTCGGCGACGGCCGCCATCACGGTGCGAATGTCGAACGGCTTCTTCCGATCCGGGTTGGCGGTGAAGATCTCGCCGACGGTGGCGAACTCGCCGCCGTGCGGGTAGCTGGAGACGTCCCGGTCACAAGGGTCGGACGTCGGCGCGCGACGCGGCCCGGCCTCGCCCGGCATCACGTAGGTCTGGGCGTAGTGGCCCATCAGGATCCGGAAGGCACCCGGCAGGTCGGGCGCCCAGTACTGGGCCTGACCGTTCGGTCCCATCACCCGGTCGTAGCCGCCGATGCCGAAATTGTCCTCGGCCGAGACGCTGCCGGAGAAGTCCAGGGTGTCCTTGCCGGTCAGCACCATCGCCGAGTCGGGCGTCATCACCAGGACGCCCTTGGTGTGCATCAGCATCGTCGCCTCGGCGTTCCAGTACGGCTGGGCACCGACGTTGATGCCGGCGACCACGATGTTGATCTCGCCGCCGTCCTGTGTGAACTCGATGATCCGGCGCAGCGCGGCACCGACCCAGTCCATGTTCTCGGTGCCGGAATCCATCGAGATCCGGGCGCCCGAGCTCAGCGTGAACCACTCCACCGGCACCCGCATCCGTTCCGCCAGGTCGAGGGCGGCGATGATCCGGCGGCACTCCGGCTCGGCGACCGCGCCCAGACCGCGGGTCGGGTCGCCGGAGAGCACGACACGGGTCATCCCCTCGGGGTGCAGCGGGGTCGGGGTGGTGACCAGGCCGCAGATGATGCCGGCCTCGTTCAGCCCGCGCTCGCGCTGGACGGGCACCAGGTGGCCGTCGGCGTCCAGGTCGAGCTCAGTGATGGTGCCACCCGGTCCGGCCAGCACGTCGCTCAGCTCGTAGGGGTAGACCAGCCCGCGACGGCGCGCGCGCAAGACGCGTCCGGCGTAGTCGTCGAGGGGTTTCAGGGGCTCGGTCGGCGGCGGCTGAATGGACGCCGTGACGCCCGCGCCGGCCCGGTAGTGGAACCGGACGGCGAGCGGGATGATGCCCTGGCCGGGCTGATCGAACCGGCCCTGGGCGAGCACCTCCTCGATGCCGGCGCCGTCGCCGAGCGGGGTGATCTTGGTCTGCAACGACACGATGTCTTTGTGGTCGAGGTCGATCACCGGCCAGACGTGCACCCAGACGTGGTTCATGTCGAGCCGGTTGCCCTCGCTGCCGCGCGCCGCGCGGGTGCGCCGGATCGCCTCCAGGCAGTTCTCCACCGCCCGCTCGGCGTGCGGCAGGCCGAGCATCCGGCCGTTGGCGTCGCGCACCGGCGCCAGTTGCCGCACCTGCGCCATCGCCACCAGGCGCCGATCGGCCGGGTTCGATTTGGCGACGCAGTCGAACAGCAGCACATCCTCGGGGGCCGGCAGCCGGGTCACGTCGAACTCGCGCAGCCGCCACAGGTCGAGCCGCCGGGCCACCATCGGATGGACGCCGCGGATCCGCTGGTCCTCGGCGATCTCGCCGGACGTCGTCCAGCGGAAGGTCAGGTAGCGCGGCTCGGAGCGGTGGTCGCAGACAGCCACCACGACGCGTCGGACGTTCTGGCTCAGCGACCAGGTCGCCAACACCTGCTCCAGGTAGGCGCTGGCCCGGTCGGAGTCGGGCGCGTCCGGCCAGGACACATACAGCTCGACGACGGCCTCGTCGCCGGCCCGTGCCCGCAGCAGTTCGGAGACCAGGGTGCTGACCGGGCCGTCGCCGGCCAGTTCGTCGAGGCGTCCGAGCGTCGACACCACCCGTGTCGGACGGCCCTCCAACCGGTAGTCGGCGGTCGCCGCCGCCCGGTCGTCGATGGTGAGGTGGCGCAATTCGGTCAGCTCGAAGTCGGAGTAGTGCTTGCGGATCAGCACCTCGAGCATCGGCTCGTCGGCCGGGACGCCGTCAGCCAGCCGTTCGGACAGGAAGCCGACGGTCGGCTCGGGAATGGCGGCCAGCGCGGCGATCCGCCGGTCGCGATCGGGGGCCTGCGGGTCGGCCACCAGCGCCGCCACCTCATCGGCCACCCCGGCCAGCACGGCGTCGCGTTCGGCGTCCACCTGCGGCTGATCGAACCAGCGGAACCGGATCGACCGGGCCAGGTCGCCGACCACCGGGAAGCGCCGCTGGGTGGCCCTGACCAGGCGTTCCAGTTCGGCGCGGGCATGGCTGGCCACCTGCGGCTGCGGGGCGGGCTCGGTGATCCAGCGCTCCAGCAGCGAGGTGATCACCTTCAGGTCGGACGCGAAGCGCTGCTGGGCGAGGAAGATCCGGAAGACCGCCTCTTCGACGGCCGGGGTCCGGATCAGATCGGTGATCCAGTAGTGCGCGAACACCTTGGCCAGCCGCTCGGTGAACTGCATCGGCAGCTCAGCGCGGTCGACGTCCAGGCTCTGCAGAAAGCGGTGGAAGTGCTCGCGGTCGCTGTGCACCCGCAGCTCGGCGCTGGCGTCCTCGCCGGCCGGCCGATTGCGGCTCAGTTCGGCCAGGTCGGCGAACAGGCCGATCAGGGCGATCTCGCCGGTCATCACGTCCACTCCGGCGGCGCACAGCTCGTCGCGGGTGGCCAGGTATCCGGCCAGCGGCCGGTAGTCGGGGTCGGCGTCGAAGCCCATCAGCAGAGCCGACAGGTCGGCCAGCAGGCGTTGGGCGCGAGAGCTGGGGTCGGCGATCGGTTCGATCGCCGGCAGCTCCAGGCCCGGCCCGGTCGCCACCACCTCGTCGGTGTCGGCGGCGTCGGAGAGCGGCTCCAGCCGCAGCAGCGGCGCCATGGTCTCGACCTGGCTGCCGGTCATCACCAACAGCTCTTTGACCCGGCAGGCGAAGGGGGCGACCAGGACGGTCTCCATCTTCATCGACTCCAGCACCAGCACCGGCGCCCCGGCGGCGACCTCTTCGCCGACCGCGGCCGGGGTCGCGACCACCAGGGCCGGGGCCGGGGAGCGCAATACGCCGCCCTCGTCGCGGCTGACCCGGTGGGCGACGCCGTTCACCTCGATCAGGTGCACCGGCCCGTGCGTGGCGGTGACCAGGCGATACCGCTGGCCGCCCACCTGCAGCCGGCTGTGGAACTCGTCCAGCCGCTCCAGAGACGCCTCGACAGTGCTGGACTGCTCACCCTGCGCCACCCGCACCCGATAACGCTCCGGACCGATCCGGAACGTCGTCACCTGATAGGTGACGCCGCGCAGTTTCAGGTCGACGGGGCGTCCGACCGAATGCTGCACCTGCGGGCGTCCGCCGTGCGCCGTCTCCAACAGCCTGGCGATCTCCACCTCTTCGGTGTCCTGGTAGGCCTGAATGGCGGACGCCACCAGCGCGATCCCGGAATGCCGGTCGGCGACCAGGCCGCCCTCGGCCCGGACCCGGTCGATCCAGCCAGTGTCGGCCAATTCCACTCCGGAGCCGCCGACCACCTCGGGCCGGCCCAGCAGGTCGAGGATGAAGCTCTTGTTGGTGGCACCGCCCTCGATCACCACGGTGGTCTCGTTCATGGCGCGGCGCAGCCGTCCGAGCGCCTCGTCGCGGTCGCGTCCGCAGGCGATGATCTTGGCGATCATCGAGTCGAAGTCGGCCGGAATCTGGTCGCCCTCGGCGACGCCGGTGTCGACCCGGATGCCGGGCCCGGCCGGCAGGTCGAGCCGGGTGATCCGTCCGGGAGCGGGCGCGAAGTCACGGTCGGGATCCTCGGCGTTCAGCCGGGCCTCGACGGCATGGCCGAACTCGGTGGGACGCTCGGTGAGCGGCTGGCCGGAGGCGACCCGAATCTGGGCCTTGACCAGGTCGAAGTCGTTGGTCACCTCGGTGATCGGGTGCTCCACCTGCAGGCGGGTGTTCACCTCGAGGAAGGCGAAGGCCTGGTCAGCGGGATGGTAGAGGAACTCGACGGTGCCGGCGCCGGCGTAGCCGACGGCCAGCGCCAGCCGTTCGGCGGACGCCTTCAGCTCGTCGGTCTGCTCGGCGGTCAGCAGCGGCGAGGCCGACTCTTCGATCACCTTCTGGTTGCGGCGCTGCACCGAGCAGTCCCGGACGCCGAGCGCCCAGGCCGCGCCCTGGCCGTCGGCGATGACCTGCACCTCGACGTGCCGGGCGCCGGTGACCAGCTTCTCCAGGAACACCACGCCCGATCCGAACGCCCGCTCGGCCTCGTCGCGGGTGCGCTGGTAGGCGTCGGTCAGTTCGTCGGCGTTGGTCACCTTGCGGATGCCGCGTCCGCCACCACCGGCGGTGGCCTTCAGCATCAACGGGTAGCCGACCCGTTCGGCGGCCGCCAGCGCGTCGTCCAGAGTGTCGACACCGCCGCGCGACCACGGCGCCACCGGCACCCCGACCTCTTCGGCAATCAGCTTGGAGCCGATCTTGTCGCCCAGTTTGCGCATCGCCTCGCCGGACGGCCCGATGAAGGCGATGCCGTGCGATTCGACCAGGTCGGCGAAGGCGGCGTCCTCGGCGACGAAGCCCCAGCCGACCCAGACGGCGTCCGCGCGGGCCCGCAGCAGGACGTCGATCAGCAGTTCGTGGTTCAGGTACGGACGGTCCGCCGCCGGCCCGAGCGGGTAGGCCTCGTCGGCCTCGCGGGCGAACATCGCGGTGCGTTCGGCGTCGGTGTACAGCGCGATGACGGTGATCGGCTCGTCACCGGGACGCTCGGCGTTGAGGTCCCGGACGGCGTGGATGAGCCGCATGGCGGCCTCGCCACGATTGACGATCGCGATGCGCTGGAACACCTGGCGCCTCCTTCACCTTGGACGATCTTGCCCCCGAAATCTTCCACTTCTGCGCCGTCAAGGCGAGGCGACCCGAGCGACACAGCTCAGATTCGCCGGCTGACGCCGGGCGGGGCTGTGCGGACAGGCCAACTCGGCCGTCCGAGCTTTGGCGGGATCCCACAACGCCGGCCGGGTCGTTCTCAGACTCGGCAGCTCAGCGGCCGTGCTTCTTGCGAAGCGCTTTCGCCTCCTTTGCGGGGCCTCGCGACCCCCACCAGTCGCCGGCCTGCCAGCGTGCCGTCGCGAGCTGGTCGAGCGCCTCCAGGTACTCGTCCAGGTAGCGCTCCGGGTCGGCCTCATAGCGTCCGCGCAGCTCCTCCACCAGCGCCTCGCTGGCCTCCCGGACGTCGCGCCGCTTCCCGCTCGCGGCGGCCTGCTCAACCTCCGCACGGGCCCGCTCCAGGGCCTCCGCCTCGGCCGCTGCCCGTTGAGCTTCCTCCCGTTCGACCGCTTCCCGCTCGGCCTCCTGCTGAGCCCGCTCTGCCTGCTCGCGCTCCGCCTGTTCCGCGGCCAGCCTTTCCTCTTCGGCCAACCGCTCCTCCTCGGCCCGGCGCTGCTCCTCGGCCAACTCCGCGGCGCGCCGCCGGGTCTCGACAAACTCGACCAGCCGGGCCTGCTCCGCTTCGTCCGCGGCAACCTCCTCGGCTTCCTCTTCGGTGGACCGTGGGGACTGACCCTCCGGTGCACGATCGTCCTCGGCTTCTTCTTCGGCGACCGCCTCCACGGCCTCGGCGGCCTCCAACGCGGCCAGTTCGGCGGCCAGCCACTCCAGCTCTTCGCGTTCGGCGCGTTCCGCGTCGGTCTCGTCGCTGACCCGGGCGCGCAGGGCGGCCTCGGCTTCGGCCCGTTCGCGTTCCAGCTGCAGCGCATGCTCGGCGATCCGCTCGGCGCGCTTGCGGCGCCGCTCCAGCCGTTCCTGCTCGGCCGCCTCCGCGGCCTCCCGCTGCTCACGCTCGGCGGCTTCGGCCGCCTTCCGCTCCTCGTCGGCCCGCCGCCGCGCGGTCTCCTCGGCCCGCCGCGTCGCCTCGGCAGCCGCGTCGCGAGCCCGGCGTCCCAGCTCTGCCTCGGCCTCGGCGCGCCGGTTCTCCTCAGCGGCATCCGCGGCGTCGCGCTGCACGGCCAGGCATCCGGACGGCTCGCCCTGCCCCCCGGTCCGCACGCCGAACACGTCCTCGGACGGCAGCGCCGTCCACCAGACCTGCGCCCCGAGCGCAGCCCGCTCTCGGCGCGGCAGTGCCTCGCGGTCGGCGTCCGAGATGAGGGACGCCGCCAGCTCGGCGACATCGTCGGCCTCGGCCGCGCGGCCCAGCCCGCGCAGATCGTCCGACAGATCGGACAGCGCGACCACCAACACCTGCTGCACCTCGGGCTTGCGCACCGCGACCGCTCCCAGCAGGTCCACCAGCCGGCGGCGCAGGGTCAACCCCAACCCGGACGCACCGACCGCCAGCGTCCGGTCGGCCGCCTCGCTGTACAACCCGAACAGGGGCTCGCTGAGCCGGTCGAGCATCGCCGGCGGCAGCTGCGCCGGCTGCTCCAGCCACTCCCGCGCCATCGCCTCGTACCGTTCGACGGCGCGCAGCACGTACTCCACGGCAGGTTCCGGCCAGCCAGCGGCCCAGCGGGCGTCCGAGGCCATCCGGTCGACGTCGATCGGGACGAACTCGCCGTCGTCGGCGCCGACCGCGACCGCCACGTCGGCACGGGCATTGGCGGCTGGGACGTCACCGGCGGCGAGCCCGGCGCGGGCCCAGACCAGCAACGCCCAGGCCACGGTCTGCGGACTGAGCGCGGCGTCCAGATCGAGCCGGCTCAGCTGTCCGCGGATGCCGAGGGCGGCGTCCAGAGCCTGCTCGGCCTGCGGGTGCAACCCGGCCGCCGACTGGATCGACGCCAGCTGCACCAGCGAGATGATCGATCGGACGGCGTCCGACCGCGGCGTGTAGGGGCCGAGCGGGCCGTGCTGCGCCAGAACCCTGGCCGACAGCGTCACCGCCTCTTGGACGCCGGACGCCGCCTCGGCCCAGGCATGCCCGGACAGCCGGTGGGCGGTCAACTCCACCAGGGCGTCGGCGACGGCGCCCGACCGCGCCGGATCGCCGCCCGCCCAGTCGCGAATACGCTGCAACTCGGAGGCCAATCGGCGGGTCTGCTGAGCAAAGGTGTCGGTGGGATACGTCATGGACTCCCTCAGGTCGCGCGGATTCGAGCTAGGGTCGGCATCGCAGGCCCCAACCATTGCATCACGCGACCACAACTGGCCGCACGCACTCTTGAATGACACGTTGACTCTCCCCGACGTGCTCCGTAGCCTCGCGACAGGAGGCCTACCGTTCCCTCCGTCGCCCCCCATCCAGAAAGGCCGGGCAGACCTTGCTACGCCGAAGAATCCTGATTGCCACGGGCGCACTGGCCCTGACCGTTCCCACCGTCGCCTACGCCGAGCCCGGCGCCGATCGATTCGAGGAAGCACCGAGTTCGTCGCAGATCGACAGCTCCTTCACCCCCGGCTTTCTCGACTCGGACAGCCCGGTCACCGTGATGGTCGAGCTGGCCGGCGATCCGGTGGCGGTGGTCGAGGCCCGATCGGCGAAGCCGCTGACGGCGTCCCGCGCGGCGCAGCTCAGGTCGGGGCTGAAGAAGTCCCAGGACCGGGTGAAGTCCGAGATCCAGAGCCGCGGCGGCACGGTCTTCTCGCAGATGCAGTCGGCCTTCAACGGCATGCGGGTGTCGCTGCCTCGCAAACAGCTGTCGGCGGTCTCGCAACTGCCGGGGGTGGCCTCGGTCCAGGCCGTGCCGACCTATCGCATCGAGAACGCGACCAGCGTGCCGTTCCTCGATGTCCCGCAGGTCTGGCAGAACAGCAAATACCGGGGCAAGGGGGTCAAGGTGGCGGTCATCGACACCGGAATCGACTACACCCACGCCGACTTCGGCGGTCCGGGCACCGTGGCCTCGTACAAGAAGGCCAAGGCAAGCAACACCCCGAACCCCAAGTGGTTCGGCCCGAAGGCCCCCCGTGTGAAGGGCGGCTACGACTTTGTCGGCGACGCTTACGACCCCGACAAGGCAGGATCGAAGCCGGAACCGGACGCGAATCCGCTGGACTGCCAGGGACATGGCAGCCATGTGGCCGGGACTGCCGCCGGCGGCGGCGTCACCGCGGACGGCAAGGCCTTCACCGGTCCCTACGGCGAGGAGACCTCGAAGCGAAGCTTCACCGTCGGACCGGGCGTCGCGCCGCAAGCGGACCTGTACGCGTTGAAGGTCTTCGGCTGCGGCGAGGTGTCGACCGATGTGATCACCGAGGCCATCGACTGGGCGGTGAAGAACCGGATGGACGTCATCAACATGTCGCTGGGCGCGCCCTTTGGCCGGGCCGACGACGCGGACGCCATCGCGGCCCGGAACGCGCAGGCCGCCGGTGTGATCGTGGTCGCCGCGGCCGGCAACGAAGGGCCCAACCCCTACTTGGCCGGATCCCCCGGTGCCGGGCAGGGCGTGATCAGCGTGGGAGCCATCGACTCCACCGCCACCTTCCCCGGTGCCACCCTGACGTTCAACGGCACCACGATGGCGGCGACGAACGCCAACGGCGCCACGATGCCGTCGACGCCGCTGACCATCGTGAACCTGACCGACGACCCGAAGACCGAGGACGACGAGTCGCTCGGCTGCGAGGTCAGCGACTACACCCGGGTCGGCATCAAGAAGAGCGGCAACCAGATCGCGGTGACGACCCGCGGCGTCTGCGCACGGGTTGCCCGCGGCGTGTATGGACAGAAGGCCGGCGCCAAGGCGGTCGTGATGGTGAACACGTCTGCCACATACCCGCCGTACGAGGGCGAGATCCTGACCAACCCGGACGACGAGGAGGACTACACGGTCACCATTCCGTTCGTCGGCGTCCGCAGCACTGACGCAGCGGCACTGAAGGCTGCCGACGGCAAGCCGCTCACCCTTGCCGCAGGCGACCCCGTCGCCAACGCGGACTTCCGCAAATACGCCAGCTTCAGTTCTGCCGGGCCCCTCACCGGCGACAGCGGGCTGAAGCCCTCTCTCTCCGCGCCGGGGGTCAACATCCGGTCCGTCGCGGTCGGCACCGGCAACGGCATGGCGGTCAACTCGGGCACCTCGATGGCGTCGCCGCATGTGGCCGGCGTCGCGGCACTGGCCAAGCAGGCACACAAGAAGTGGTCGGCCCGCGAACTCAGCGCGGCACTGGTCACCACGGCCGATCCTGCGAAGGTGACCGGGTACGGGCTGACCCTGGGCGGCGGCCTGGTGGACGCCAAGCAGGTCACCTCCACCAGCATCTACGCCGTCGGCGATCGCTACTCGACCTCGGCCGGCACGGTCTACGATGGCACGCTCAGCTTCGGCTTCCACGAGTTCACCGGCAGCTACAGCGCCGCGAAAAAGCTGACGCTGGTGAACAAAGGAGCGAAGAAGGTCGCCTTCACGCTGAAGAACGCCACGACCGCGGCGTCGGTGCCGGCAAAGGTGTCGCTCAGCCGCACCAAGGTGACGGTTGCCGCCAAGAGCAGCAAGACGGTCAAGGTCACCCTGAGCGTGCCGGCGAAGACCGTCGGCTCGTCGCTGGACAGCAGCGACCGGTTCGGATTCCGCCAAGCGTCCGGCAACATCACGATCACCACCAACGGCAAAGGCACCTTGCGGGTGCCCTACCTGATGGTGCCGCGTGCCCAGGCCAAGGTGTCAGCCAAGCAGACAGTGGTGGAGTCGGGACTGATCAGCGCGAACACCACGGCGACGCAGGAGACGCCAGCCAAGGCTCTGGCGGAATCGTCGGACGTCGCTTCGCCGCTGCGCTATGCCAATGTCACGCTGACCAACCCCAAGGGCGCGCTGCGGGCCGGTGCCGACGTCTACACCTGGGGGTTGCAGGATCCGCAGGACGTGAAGAAGTCCGCTCCGCGTGGCATCGACCTGCGTGCCGCCGGCGTCCAGTCGTTCGAGGACGACGGGAAGCAGTTCCTGGTCTTCGCGGTCAACACCTGGGACCGCTGGTCGAACGCCGCCGCGCAGGAATTCGACGTCGCCATCGACACCGACCGCGACGGCAAGCCCGATTACGTCCTGTATGCGGTCGACTCGGGGCAGGTCCGCGACGATTCCGTCAACGGGATCAGCGAGGTCTTCATCTACGACGTCGCCGAGGAGACGCTGAGCGCCGCCGGGTTCATGGCGCAGGCCCCGACCGACAGCAGCACCATTCTGCTCCCGGTGAATGCCGCCGACCTGGGGCTGACCAGCAAGGCCGGAACCTTCGACTACACGGTGGCCAGCTATTCGCAGCTGGATGCCGCCGAGGACGAGATCGACGGCTGGGCACGCTACAACCCATGGAATCCGGCGATCAGCAACGGCGACTTCGCCTTCGTGCCGGCTAACGGCTCGACCACGGTGCAGCTGACCTTCGACCAGGACGCGCTGAAGAGCCAGAAGCCCCTCGGAACGATGGTGGTCGTGCTCGACAACAAGTCGGGCAAGGACGAGGCGCGACTGCTGCCGACGCCGACGTTCTGATCAGCTTCCGATCGCGCGAGGACCGGACCGCTCGCACAGCCGGGCGACGTCGCTGCCGCCGAAACGGTAGTCGTAGCGGCGTCCGTCGGCCTCGACGACGATCCGCATGCCGTGGACCAGCGCCTGTGTGTAGTGGACGCCGGGTCGCGGGCATCCCAGCGACCCGTCGTTGAAGGCGAGCGATTCGGCCGAGACGATCCGCAATGAATCGGTCGGGACGCCACGACCGTCCAGGTCGGCGCGGATCGCGTCCAGGCGCGCGTCGGACACTGTGGCCGGACCGCCGGACGGAGTGGGCAGCGGCCCGGCGGAGGCGAAACGGCCCGGTTGCGGGTTGGGCACGCTCTGCCGCGGCTCTGGGGTTGTCGGCGGTGTGGTCATCGAACAGGCGCTGACCAGGGCGAACGCAAACAGGCAGCCGAGGCGACGCATGCGGTCAGTGTAGGAGCCGTTGCATCAGCGCGACCGCGCCGCCGGTGGAATCATAGGTCACCGCGACCAGGTCGGCTTTGACCGCGACCATCCACAGCTTCCCGTCGCTGTCGGACGGCAGACCGTCGCGGGCCCGGCGGCGCAGTTCGTGGCGAGCGGTCTCGGCTTGGGCCGGACTGATCCCGGACGCCGGCGCCGCCGGGCGGGCGTCCACGATCAACCAGGGACCGATGGTGCCGCCGCGGGCCACGGACGCGGTGGCCAACGCCATCGCGAACGGTGACAGCCGCAACGTCCCGCCGTCGGTCTCGGCACCGAACACTTCGATGCCGAGCCCGAACGGTCCGTTCAGCCCCAGCGCCCGCACCGCCTCCGCCTGGTCGCCGTCGGCGATCGCGCTGACCGGGGCGAAGTCGTCCGGATAGACCCGCTGGGTGGTGGCGGTGGTGTCCCCCGGCTTGCTGGCGATCGCCAGCAGGGCGCCGTCGGACGGCCGGATCACCACCACGGCAGCCCGGCCCGACGATCGGGTCAGCAGCGCCTCGGCGCGAGTCTGCAGGTCCGCGTCGAGGGTGGTCCGCAGCGGCTGGCCGGCGACGGCCGGCACCTGGAAGAGGTCGCGCGCCTCTTCCGGGTGGCCATCCGGATAAGCCTGGACGACGAACCCGGTGACACCCATCAGCGACGCGTTGTGGACCCGTTGCAGGCCGGCCAGACCGACCATGTCGCCCGCCCGGATGCTGCCGCCGCCGGACCGGATCGCGTCGTCGGTGGCCTCGCCGACACTGCCCAGCAGCTGCCGCGCGAAGGTGCCGGAGCGGGCCAGCGGCCGGACGGCGTCCAACACCCGGACGCCGGCGAGGCGGCGGACGGCGTCCAGAATGCGCCACTCGACCTGCCCGACGGTACGGATCACCGCGGCCTCGACGTATGCCCTCGGGCCGTTGGCGGCGACCCTGGCCACGAAGCTGTCGACATCGACGCCGACCGCCTTCGCCAGCGCGGCCGCCGCCGCGGGTTGGGCGTCTGCGGGAATCAGCGTCTTGTCCAGCCCGATGCGTTTCGCGTCCTGGTTCCAGACCAGCCGCTCGTCGTCCTGCCCGAGGATCTCGCCGCGTTCCGGGGCCAGCCGGACGGCGCGCAACCGGTCGTCGGCATCAAGCCCCGAGGCGATCAGATCGCGTTGCCACACCCCGGTCCAGCCGTCGGTGCCGCGAACCAGACGCAGATAGGCGTCCTGCACCCAGGGCGATTTGCCGGCGTGGATCACCCATTCGGCGCGCAGCCGGGCGGTGGCCTCCCGCTGATCGTCGCTGAGCTGGACATCGACGACCTCGATGGCCGGACGCAGCGTGCCCATGCCGCGCAGGGTGGCCTCCAGATCGGCCGCCTCCTTCGGCCCGACCGTCGAGCCGAAGGCGCCGTCGCCGATGGTTCGGCCGGCGATCGCGTCCGCCGCTCGCCGGGCCGCCGCACTCGCCCCCGGCAATGGATCGGTCACCGTGCGCCACACCAGACAGCCGCCGCCGACCAGCAGCACCGCCAGCAGCACGACCAGCCACAGCGCAGGTCGCCGCGAGGTGGTTGTCGTGCTCATGAGCGGCATGCTAATCGGCGGCTCCGACAACTCCGGTGCTGCCGCGGACGACCAGCCGCACCGGCAGCTCGACATCGCGCGGCGCGGTCACCGCGGGGTCGGCCCGATGGGCCAGCGTCTGCTGAATCGCCTGGGCAGCGGCGCGGCCCTTGGCGTCCGGGTCTTGGGCAATCGTGGTCAAGCCGAGGACGGACGCCACCGGATGATCGTCGAACCCGACCACCGAGAGGTCCTCGGGCACCCGCAGGCCGAGCTCACCAGCGGCCGCCAGGGCGTCCGCGGCGACCAGGTCGGAGAAGCACAGCAGCGCGGTCGGCCGGTGCCGACGCAGCAGCTCGGCGATCGAGGCACGGTTGTCGCCGAACACCTGCACGAAGCTGATCACCGGTTTGATGCCGGCCAACCCCTCGATCCATCCTGCCATCCGTTCGCCGCCCGGCGGGGACAGGATCGCCACCCGCGTGTGGCCCAACGACGCGACATGAGCGGCGGCCTGCCGGGCGCCGCCGCGGTCGTCGATGGTCACCCGGACGCCGTCGTCCCAGGCCATGTCGACGCCCACCACCGGAACCCCGCGGCGCCGCAGCCACTCCACGCTGGGGGCGTCCAGGTCGCAGGAGTAGGCGATGGCGCCGTCCATCGCGACGTCGTGGGCGGGCACCGTGGGCGGCAGCATGGTCAGCGCCAGGGCGTCCGCACTGAGCTCGTCGGCCACCGCGCCCAGGAACCGGGCGGTCACCGCGTCGGACAGCGCCAGCCGCAGCGGCTGCGTCCAGAGCACCCCGATCACGCCGGTGGTGCCGGTGGCCAGCGACCGGGCCGCCGGATCGGGTCCGTGGTAGCCGAGTTCGGCGGCTGTGGCGAGGATCCGCTCACGCAGGTCGGCGGACAGCTGATCGGGCCGGGAGAAGGCGTTGGACACGGTCATCCGGCTGACCCCGACCCGGTCGGCGATGGACTGCAGCGTGACTCTCGGCATGGCTCCCTTCCGCGACTTGCCGCCGGCCGTCCGGCTGACTATCTTTACCGATACAGAACTATACCGGTAAAGGGGATCCATGAACGGGCGGAACGCGGGCGACGACTGGTGGCGGCATGCGGTGGTGTATCAGATCTATCCGCGCAGCTTCGCCGACGCCAACGGCGACGGGGTCGGCGACATCGCGGGCATCCGCAGCAAGCTGCCGCACCTGTCGGCGCTCGGTGTCGACGCGATCTGGATCAGCCCCTGGTACCCCTCGCCGATGGCCGACGCCGGCTACGACGTCAGCGACTACCGCGACATCGAGCCGGTCTTCGGCACACTGGCCGAGGCCGACGCGCTGATCGCCGAGGCGCACGCCGCCGGGATCAAGGTCATCATCGACATCGTCCCGAACCACACCTCCGACCAGCACGCGCTGTTCCAGGCCGCCCTGGCGGCCGCTCCGGGCTCCCCGGAACGTGAGCTGTACGTCTTCCGCGAGGGCCGCGGCAGCGACGGCGAACTGCCGCCCAACGACTGGCAGAGCAACTTCGGCGGTCCGGCCTGGACCCGTGTCCCGGACGGCCAGTGGTACCTGCACCTGTTCGCCCCCGCCCAGCCGGACGTCAACTGGCGGCACCCCGCGGTCCGGGCCGAGTTCGAGCAGACCCTGCGGTTCTGGTTCGACCGCGGCATCGACGGCTTCCGGATCGACGTCGCGCACGGCCTGGAGAAGGACTGGGAGCTGCCCGACCTGAACGGCCTGGCCTTCCCGCTGGCCGACGACGCCGAGCACGACCATCCGCACTGGGATCAGCCGGCCGTGCACGAGATCTTCCGCGAGTGGCGTGCTGTCGCCGACGAGTACAGCCCGGCCCGGGCGTTCTGCGGCGAGATCTGGGTCGGACGCCCGCAGCGGCTGGCCGCCTACCTGCGGCCCGACGAGCTGCACACCGCGTTCAACTTCGACTTCCTGATGGCGCCCTGGCTGCCCGGTCAGCTGCGGTCGGTGATCGACGCCACCATCGCCTCGCACGCCGCCGTCGGCGCCCCGCCCACCTGGGTGCTGGGCAACCACGACGTCTGCCGTCCGGTGTCCCGCTACGCCCGCGACCAGCGGCTGTTGAAGCCGATGGACCGGCACCTGTTCGACTTCCAGGACCTGCCCGCCGATTTCGATCTCGGACGTCGGCGCGCCCGCGCCGCCGCCCTGCTGATGCTCGCGCTGCCCGGCGGCGCCTACGTCTACCAGGGTGAGGAGCTCGGGCTGCCCGAGGCCGAGCACATCCCCGCCGAGGCGCTGCAGGATCCGACCTGGGTGCAGTCCGGCGGCACCGACAAGGGCCGCGACGGCTGCCGCGTCCCGCTGCCGTGGACGTCACAGGGCGACAGCTATGGCTTCTCGCCGGATGGTTCGGCCGCGCCCTGGCTGCCCCAGCCCGACGACTGGGCACCGCTCGCCGCGGACGCCCAGGACGGCGTCCCCGGTTCGACGCTGGAGCTGTACAAGGCGGCGTTGCAGCAGCGGCGTGAGCTCTCGGCGCTGGGCGACGGCACCCTGGAGTGGCTGACCAGCCCGGCCGGGACGCTGGCCTTCGCCCGTCCGGCAGGCGCCGACGGCGCGAGGTTCCAGTGCTGGACGAACCTGGGCAGCGCCCCGGTCGCACTCCCGGAAGGCGAGCTGTTGCTGGCCTCCGGCGAGCTGGACGCCGATGGCAGCTTGCCATCGGACACCACCGTCTGGCTGCGCGGCTGACAATTCCTGAAATTGCCCGCCGAATGATGTATCAGGCCCGTGGGCGGCCCTACCTAGTCGTTGTAAGTCACTGATCCCGAACAGCTGGGGGGCGCAGTTCGGCGGTCTGACTTCTTCGGGGGACGCATGGTGCGCGACGCGCCGGCCGACCGACCCTTCGGGGGATGGGACGGACGCCGGGCGCGTCGCGCACGGCGTTTTGCTGGGCGGCCGGTTTTGGTCGGCGGCCGGTCCTACACTGCTGGCACCATCAGCGCCGACCGAAGGAGCGCCATGAGGATTGCCATCCCCACCGAGGTGAAGAACAACGAGTACCGGGTGGCGATCACGCCGGTCGGGGTCCATGAGCTCGTCCGGCGCGGCCATCAGGTGTTCGTCCAGGCCGGTGCCGGGCTCGGCTCGTCGATCGCCGATGCCGAGTACGCGGCCCAGGGCGCCACCATCGTGCCGGACGCCGACGCGATCTGGGCCGCCGGCGAGCTGGTGATGAAGGTGAAAGAGCCGGTGGCGTCCGAGTACGGCTATCTGCGCGACGACCTGGTGCTGTTCACCTATCTGCATCTGGCCGCCGACCGGCCGCTCACCAAGCGGCTGCTGACCGCCGGCACCACGGCGCTCGCCTACGAGACGGTGCAGTTGCCGAACGGGATGCTGCCGCTGCTCTACCCGATGTCGGAGGTGGCCGGCTGCCTGGCGCCGCAGGTCGGGGCGCACGCGATGATGAAGGCCCAGGGCGGCCGCGGCGTGCTGATGGGTGCGGTCGGCGGCGTCCCGAATGCCAAGGTAGTGGTCCTCGGCGGCGGTGTGGCCGGCCAGAACGCCGCGAACATCGCGCTCGGCATGGGCGCCAACGTGACCATCCTGGACACCGACCTGGAGAAGCTCCGGATGACCTTCTGGCGCTACGACAACCGGGTCCAGGGCATCGTGTCGAGCAGCCTGAGCGTCCGCGAGCAGGTGTTGGCCGCCGACCTGGTGATCGGCACCGTGCTGATCCCCGGCGCTCGTGCGCCGAAGCTGGTCACCAACGAGATGGTGGCGCAGATGCGGCCCGGATCGGTGCTGGTCGACGTGGCGATCGACCAGGGCGGCTGCTTCGAGGACTCGCACCCCACCACGCACGACGACCCCACCTTCACCGTGCACGACTCGATCTTCTACTGCGTGGCGAATATGCCGGGGGCGGTGCCGAACACCTCCACTTGGGCGTTGACCAACGCCACCCTGCCCTACGCGGTGCAGTTGGCCGGCAAGGGTTGGCGGCAGGCCTGCGTCGACTCGCCGGCATTGGCGCTGGGGTTGAACACGGTGGCCGGCACGATCACCTGCGCCGGGGTCACGGACGCCTTCGCCGACCTACCCAGCGCGGGGCTGCCGGACGTCCTCGGCTGACCGGAACGTCGTCATCCTGGCGAACGCCAGGATCTCCGTTCGCACGCTGGCGAACGGAGATCCCGTGGCAAGCACGGGATGACGAAATGGCAAGCCGGGATGACACAGCCGGATATCGCGCCCTCAGACGTCGGCGCGGTGGAAGTTCTGGAAGCTCCGGGAGGACGTCGGGCCGCGCTGATTCTGGTAGTGCGAGCCGTATACCGCCGAGCCGTACGGATTCTCCGACGGGCTGGTCAGCTGGAAGAAGGCCAGCTGACCGATCTTCATGCCGGGCCACAGCATGATCGGCAGGGTCGCCACATTGGACAGCTCGAGGGTGACGTGGCCGCTGAAGCCGGGGTCGACGAAGCCGGCGGTGGCGTGGGTGAGCAGCCCGAGGCGTCCCAGACTCGACTTGCCCTCGACCCGCGCGGCCAGGTCGTCGGGCAGCGTCACCGTCTCCCAGGTGCTGCCCAGCACGAACTCGCCGGGGTGCAGCACGAACCCCTCGGCGGGGTTCACCTCGACCAGCCGGGTCAGCTCGGGCTGATCCTGGGACGGGTCGATCACCGGGTATTTGTGGTTGTCGAACAGCCGGAAGTACTTGTCCAGCCGGACGTCGACGCTGCTGGGCTGGATCATCGCCGGATCCCACGGGTCGAATCGCACGCGTCCCGCGTCGACTTGGGCGCGGATGTCGCGGTCGGAGAGCAGCACGGCCCGAGGCTATCGCGACTCACCCCCTACAGTGGTGTCCTCGCGCCAAAGAGCAAGGCCAAAGAGCAAGGAGGCAACGATGCCGGAAACCGATCCGAACGCCGACACCAAGGCCGCCTTCAAGGCCGCCCTGGAACGCAAGCAGCAGAGCCAGCACGCCGGCGCCGACCACACCGATGCCGCCCGAGGCACGGGCAAGAGCACCCACGCCCAGGGCGGCAAGCGGCAGTTCCGGCGCAAGTCCGGAGGCTGAGCCGGAGTTCAGAGGGAGGCGTCGCCGACCACGTAGAGCACCACCAGTTGCGCGGCGCGGTCCTTCAGCAGCGTCACCTCCGGTGGAAATTCGGTGACGTTGGTCTGATCGACCACGACACCCAGCCGCCAGTTGTGCTTGCGCACCTTCTTGAATGCCTTCTGGAAGGTGTCGGAGAAGTCCCGGTGCCTGGTCAGATAGTGCTGGATGTGCTCCGGTACGGGAACGTTCTTGACGTTCGCGACCGCCGTGATGAAGGCGAGCGCCGAGCGCCCACGCCGGACCTCCTCCCAGGCGTCCCGATAGACCTGCTGTCGGTCGTCATCGGTCGACCAGTCGTTCCATTGCAGGACGAATTGCGTGGTGTCGTCGTCGAAGTACTCTTCGATCGGTCCGCCTTTAGGCATCGGGGGTCTCCTTCTGTGTGAACCGAACCCAGGTGGGTGCGAATTTGTGGGCCACGGACGTCGCCAACCGGGCGTGCCGGATGCTCTCGTCGAGCCTCCCGCGCAGCCTCAGCAACCGGGCCAGGTGGAAGTCCGCAGGACCGATCCCCGCAGACCCACCGATGACGAGCCAGCCGCCACCGTAGACAGCCAGCTCGCCGGCCAGTTCATCGGCGAACCCGGTCGGAGGTTCGGTGCGGCCGAGTGCCGACACGATCAGACCGGCACCGGCAGCCGCCCGGAAGGTGCCTCGGACGTCACCCCAGAGCTGCTCGAGGTGATCGACGGACACCGGCTCCCCCACTGCGGCGGCTATCGCGGCGGCTGCGATCTGGTACAGCGGATCGAAGCCGGAGATCTCGTCGTCGAGAGTGTCCAGGACCGGCGCCAGGTCGGCCAGCCGACCGTCGCGCAAGGCGTCGCTGAGCATCCGTTCGTGGCTCGCGATCACCACCGTCTCGGGGTCGACACCCGCCTGCAGCGCCTGCGCCTGGCGGGCGTGGCGCTCGGCGGACGATCGGCGCCCGGCCAGAGTGGCGAGCATCTCGGCCTGGAGCGTGGCCCACCAGCGGTGCAGCACCGAACCTGTTGCCTCGGCACGTCCGGCATAGTCGTGGACGGCGGCAGAGGCCCCGAACCGGTCGGCGAGCGCGACGTGCGCGCCCACCACGAGGCGCAGGGCCTCCAACTCGGCCCCGGCGCTGTCGACCCGAGCGCCGGCAACGGCCATTCGCTGGGCTAGTTCCAGACGGCGCCGGGGCGGCTGCTGCCGCGGCCAAGTCAACGAGTGCAATGCCCGCAGCGCATCCAGGGCGATCGCCGGGTCGGGGTCGGTTGCTCGCTGGGCGATCTCGGGCTCCACCTCGCCCAGGGCGGCCAACATGGTGGCGTCGCCGGTCATCCCGACCCGCAGGTAGCTCTCGATCAGCCGGACGCGCAACGCGGCCTGGTCGGCAGGCAGCCACTCCAGCGCCTCGCCGAGCAGCAGCTGGGCCCGCCGAGCGTCCGCCCCCATCGGCACCCCCCACGGTCCGGCCGCGGCCAGTGCCGCCCGCGCGAAGAGGGCCGGGGCACCGGCGCGGCGGGCCACCGCGGCCAGCTCTCCGGCCCGAGTCGTCGCCTGCTCGACGCGTCCGCCGAGGGTGAGCGCCGTCGTCGCGTCCAGCGCCCAGGGCAGCCAGCGTGCCGGCCCGAGGTGTGCCCGCTGGGCCAGGTCGACCGCCTGGGCATAGCGGTCCGCGGCGGCCAGCGGCGACCCCGCAGTCAGCAGGGCGGCAGCCTCCGCGGCGGTGTAATGCGCCGCCTCGGTGCCGGTGTCGCCGAGTTGCCGAGCCTGGTGGGCGATCCGCGCGATGTCGGGGTCGGGACGGGCGGCGAGCAGATCGATCATCCGCCGGCGCGCGGCTGTCGGCACCGGACCACGGGCCAGCACCTCACGGAACCCCGCATGCCGGAAGGCCAGGCCGTGCGGCGATTCGATCAGCAGGCCCGCCTCCAGCGCCGCCTCGGCCAGCGCGGCGGACTCCATGCCAGACAGCTGCAGCGCCGCGCGCAGCACCGGCAGATCGAGGTAGGCAGGCCGGTCCGAGGCGGCCAGAGCGAGCAGTTCGGCGCCTCCGGCGGGCAATCTGGCCACACTCCGCCGGACGAATTCCTCCAGGCTCGCCGGGGCGTCGACCCAGCGTCCGGTCGCCTCGGCCTCGCGCGCCAACGCTGCCAGCAAGAAGGGGTCGCCGCCGGCCGACGCGACCACGCGCTCGATGAGTGCCTCCCGTCCGGGGTGGACGCCGGAGACCAGCGACTCGACCAGCGCACGGGCGGCGGTGTCATCCAGCGGCTGGACCTCGAGCGCGACGCAGTCGGTGGCGGCGATCGAGCCGTCGGCGAGCAGCGGATGGTCGACCAGCGGACGGGTGGGCCCACCGGTGACGAAAGGGCAGATGCCGAGGAAGCGGGCAAGTGCCCGCAGCAGGCCCAGTGTGTCCGGAGCCAGGGTGTCCAGGTCATCGACGATGAGTACCCGGCCCGGGCGACTCAGGGCACCCGCCACCGCAGTGGCGTGGTCGCCGGCCGACCTTCCGGTCAAGGGGACGCCGACGGCGTCCGCCAGGCCGGCGACCGCACCTGGATCCGGCGGCAGCAGCACGGCGCCGGGCAGCGCCCGGGCGAGGTGGTTCAGCACGGTGGTCACGCCGATGCCGGGGCGTCCGCCCAGCGCGATCAGCGCCGGCGGCCGCGGGGCCGCCAGCAAGCGAGTCACGGCGTCCACCAGATGCTGCCGGCCGATCGGCGCGGACGACACCGTGACGGCGGCCTGGACCGGTGGGTCGAGCCGTGGGTGCTGGTTGAGCAGATCGTTCTCCAGCCGCCGGAAGGCGCGTCCGGCGTCCAGGCCGTAGTCGGCCGAGAAGCGTTCGGTGAACGCTCGGCATTCCTCCAGCGCGGCGACCTGGTCGCCGCTGCGGTACAGCGCCAGCACCAGGCTGGACGCCAACGCCTCCGACTCGGGGAACTCCACGCACCAACGCCGCAGGTCGGCGACCGCCGCGGCGTGCCGGCCGGCAGCCAGTTCGACCGCGGCCAGTTCGACCAGCAGCTCGGCCCGCCGGCTCTCCAGGTAGCTACGCATCACATCGATCGACTCGATTCCCTCGATCGCGCCGAACGGCGTCCCGTGCCACTGCACCAACGCGTCGCGGAGCTGCTGCCCGGCCGCGCGCGGGTCGAGCCCGGCCAGTTCGCGGCCGCGGCGCAGCGCGTCGTCGAAGCGCTGGGCGTCCAGTTCGTCGGGCTCGACGACCAGCCGGTACCCGCCGGCCGTGGACACCAGCCTGGACACCTCCTGGCGCCGCATCGCCGCTCGCAACCGGTCGATGTGCACCCGGATCGCCGTGCTCGCCGTCCGCGGCGGACGCCCGCGCCAGACCCGGTCGATCAGGACGTCGAGGGTGACCGGATGGTTGTGGTCGGCCAGCAGCACGGCGAGCACCGTCGCCTCCATCGGACGCAGCCGCTGCGGCTCGGCGTCCACCGTCACGCCGACCGGGCCGAGCACACGGAAGTCGACCGCAGCCATCTGACCTCCGGGGGACGAGGAAATCTGCCGATCCGTACCCTAGCCCCCCGCCAGCCGCCCACGGCAGGTGCGACCTGGGGACCTTGTGCTCAGCCATGGCTCAGCGTCTCGACGGTGGATAAACCAGGCGTAAACCTGGCGAAAATCTCAGGCCGGCAGGCGGGTGGGCCGTCCCATCCGGTTCCACAGGTAGCCGGCCGCGACCAGCGCCGCCAGCCCGGTGGCGATCGCCCCGACCAGCAGCGTCCAGCGTGGCCCCCATGCGTCCCCGACCCAGCCGATCAGCGGGGCGCCCAGCGGCGTCCCGCCGGTGAAGATGGCCATGTAGAGGCTCATCACCCGGCCGCGCATCTCGGGTGCGGTGGTCAGCTGCACGGTGGTGTTCGCGGCGGTCATCACGGTCAGCGAGGTGAGTCCGGTCGGCACCAGCAGCACGGCGTAGCTCCAATAGTCGGGGGCCAAGGCGAGCGCGGTGGTGACCACCGCGAAGGCGGCCAGGCCGCCGACCACCAGCCGCAGTCGCGGACGCCTCCGCCGGGCGGCGAGCAGTGCGGCGGCGAGCGTGCCGGAGGCCATCACCGAGCCGAGCAGGCCGTAGCCGTCCGGGCCGACGCCGAACACCTTGGTGGCCATCAGCGCGTTGGTGATCTGGAAGTTCAGCCCGAAGGTGCCGAGCATGAAGATGCAGAACAGCACCAGCTGCAGGTCGGGTCGGCGCGCGACGTACGCCATGCCCTCGCGGATCGCACCGCGTCCGCGACGGATCGGCGCCGGATGCAGGTGATCGGTCCGCATCAGGAAAAGGCCGAGCAGCACGGCGGCGAAACTTACCGTGTTGACGGCGAACACCGGCCAGATGCCGATCCAGGCGATCATCACCCCGGCGATGGCCGGGCCGAGCAGCCGGGCACCGTTGAACGAGGCGCTGTTCAGTCCCACGGCGTTGCCGAGCAGGTGGTCGGGCACCACTTCCGAGACGAACGCCTGCCGCGCCGGCGCGTCGAAACCCCACAGCACTCCGGCGATGGTCGCGCTGGCGTAGACGTGCCACAGCTGGACGGCGCCGGTGGCCACCAGCGCGGTCAGCACGGCGAAGACCAGCGCGGTGCCGGACTGGGTGACCAGCATGATCCGGCGTTTGCCGAAGCGGTCGGCCACCACCCCGGCGAACGGCGCGACCAGGACGCCGGGCGCGAACTGCAGCGCGGTGATGTAGCCCAGATCGGTGGCGGAGTGATCGGTGAGCTGAGTGAGCACCAGCCAGTCCTGGGCGACCCGCGCCATCCAGGTGCCGACGTTGGAGTTAAGAGAGCCCAAGAAGAGCAGCCGGTAGTTCGGGACCGCCAGCGATGCAAAGGTGCGAATCGGGTCCAGCGGTTCGCCTGGGTCGTTCTCGCTCACTGCAGCCGGCTCGTTCTCATCGACGCCATGCTACGTGCGGCGTCCGCTCGCTGGTGAGGAGCCGAACCCCCGTACGGCTCCCCACCACGGCCGCACCCCCGCGCGGCTTCGCAAGCCCCCCTACTCGCGTCCTGCCTGGTCAAGGCTTCCGCCGATCCATAAACGGCTGGTAAACGCGGCAGGTGTTGACAATCTACAACCATTCGGTTGTAGGTTTGTTGCGTGATCGAGAGCGACGACGACCGGGCGGACGCCCTGTTCCATGCGCTCGCCGACCGCACCCGGCGCGACATCCTGCGCCGCGTGCTGGCCGGCGAACACTCGGTCAGCACGCTGGCGACGAGCTACCAGATGAGCTTTGCCGCCGTGCAGAAGCACGTTGCCGTCCTCGAGCGGGCGGGATTGTTGACCAAGCGTCGGCAGGGCCGCGAGGCGCTGGCCAGCGGCGACGTGCAGATGGTTCGTTCGGCCGGCCGGCTGCTGGCCGAACTCGAAGAGGTCTGGCGCGCCCGAGTCGCCCGGATCGACGACCTACTCAACCAACTCAAGGAGTGACCATGCCTGTTGTCGACGTCACCACCGACCTCGATGCCCTGTCCCTGACGATCGTCGCCGATTTCGCCGCCGGCGTGCAGCGGGTCTGGCAGATCTATGCCGACCCCCGCCAGCTCGAGCGAATCTGGGGGCCGCCCGGGTATCCCGCCACCTTCGTCGACCACGATCTGCGCCCGGGCGGGGTGATGAACTACTACATGACCAGCCCCGAGGGCGAGAAGTTCTGCGGCTACTGGCGCATCACCGAGGTCTCCGAACCGGACTTCTTCGCCTTCGCGGACGGCTTCGCCGATCAGGAGTTCACCCCCAACACCGACCTGCCCGAGTCGCAGAACGTCTATTCGTTCGCGCCGCACGAGGGCGGCACCCGTGCCACCTTCGTGGCGACCTATCGCAGCGCCGAGGCGCTGCAGCAGGTGCTCGACATGGGAATGATCGAGGGCGCGACGGCCGCGATGGGCCAGATCGACGATCTCCTGGCCAGCTGAAAGTTTCATGAGAACTCGCGAACCGGTTGCCGCATTCGCCCTGGCTCCGCAAAGCGAACTGGGAAGGCTGCGACGCCAAAGGCAAGAAGGTAGCCGCCGGCAGCTACACCTGGACGCTCAAGGCCGACGCCCGCGACGGCAGCGGTACTGTGACGGATGTGACCGGGCTGACCGCCGCGACGGGCACTGTGAAGGTCAGGAGGTAGGCCAGCCTCGGGACGACAAAGGGGGACGTCCGTCCGCCGATTCCGCACAGAAGGAGCAGCTTCATGGCAACACAGAGCACTGCACAGGCCCACTGGGAAGGCAGCCTGATCGAGGGCGCCGGCAGCGTCGATCTGGTCACCTCCGGCGTCGCCCACTTCGACCTGAAGTGGGCGAAGCGGGCCGAGGCCGGTGCCGGAACCACCAATCCCGAAGAGTTGATCGCAGCGGCCCACGCAGCCTGCTATTCGATGGCGCTGTCACATGCACTGGCCGGCAACGGCACCCCGGCCGAGTCGGTCGACACCACGGCGGTCGTCGGCTTCCAGCCCGGCCAGGGCATCACCGGCAGCGACCTGACCGTGGTGGCCAAGGTGCCCGGCCTGACCGAAGAGGAGTTCCTCACGTTCGCCGAGAACGCCAAGACCGGCTGCCCGGTGTCCGGCGCACTGGCCAGCATTCCGATCACTCTGAAGGCCACGTTCGTCTTCTGAACGCCGAGCCGGCGGCATCGAGTCGATGCCGCCGGCTTTCGCGTCCGGTGCGCCATGATGACGCCATGAAGATCATGCCGGGAGCGGAACCGATCAGCGTGGACGGTTCGGACGTCGGGGTGGTGCTGTGCCACGGCTACCCGAGCACCCCGCAGTCGATGCGCGGCTGGGCGGAGCATCTGGCGTCCGCCGGCTACTCGGTGCGGGTGCCGCTGCTGCCCGGCATGGGGACGCATTGGCGCGACCTGAATGCCACCGGCTGGCAGGACTGGTACGGCGAACTCGCCCTCGCCTACGAGCAACTGGCCGGCCGGTGCCGCACGGTCTTCGCCTGCGGGCTGTCGATGGGCGGGCTGCTCGCCACCAAGCTGGCTCAGGAGAAGCCGGCTCTGGCCGGCCTGGTGCTGGTCAACCCGATCTTCGCGCACACCAGCCCCGCCCTGAAGGTGTTGCCGGTGCTACGGCACGTGATTCCGTCGCTGGGCGGCATCGCCGGCGACATCAAGAAGCCGGGCGTGGTCGAGTTGGCCTACGACCGCAACCCGTTGCAGTCGATGTACAGCCAGACCCGGCTCTGGCGAATCGTGGTGGAGGACCTGCCCCAACTGCGGCTGCCGGTGCTGCTGTTCACCTCGCGCGAAGACCACGTCATTCCGCCGATCTCGTGGCAGACCTTCCTGAAGCGGGCCGGCTCCACCGACGTCACCCAGGTGATGTTGGAGAACTCCTACCACGTCGCCACCATGGACAACGACGCCGAACTGATCTTCACCGAGTCCGAGCAGTTCATCCGGAGACTGACGCCGGAACTCTAGGGAAGCGCTTCCCTGCTAGTCAGCCCTGGTCGGACGACGACTCGCTCAGCTTGGTGGCGTCGATCACCGGGGTGTCCTGAATGATCACCAGGCCCTCGTCGAAAGAGTCGGCGGAGTCGGCACTGGGCGCGGATCCGATCACTTCTGGCACGGCTGCGATCAGGTCGGGCACGGCGTTGGTGGGCGGAATGGGTGGCTGCGTGGTCATGGTCTGCCTCCTTCGGTCGTCCTGTTCCGAGTGTGCGACGGCACGGGTGAGGCGCACCACCCCCATCGGGGTGGGCTCGGGCGTGTCCTGCTATCCGTTCGGCCAGCCCTGAGGTTTTCTCCGAAGATCGTTAGTCGAACAAACCTTCTGTCACTAACATTCTCCTAAAAACCACCCCCAGAAGAAGGTCCCGTTGGACAGGAAAGCTCTCGCGGACACCTCGCAGAAGCTCCGCGAACTACTGCTCGAACCCGACTACGCGTGCAGGTGGCAGGCACGGATCGGGCGTCGGCAAGCGCATGCCCTGCATCAGAGCGGCATCTGCCAGGTCCTCGCCGAGTACATGTGGGCGAACGGACTGGAGTCCGCCGACGACGAACTACTGCCTCGCAAGCTCAAAGACCGGGTCTACCGCGCCCTGGGCGGCAACTCGCTGAGCCTCGCCACCCTGCGCTGGTTCACCGAGGCATTCGAGATGAAGCCGGGCGACACCGCCACCCTGCTGCACCTGACCGGCTCGGCTGGGGCCGGTGGCACGCTGATCGGCGCCCGCCGCGCACTGGTCCGCCCCGGCGTCCTGCCGCCGCGACGGCACCGGACGGTCTCACTGAAGGACTGCCACAGGATCGGCCCGGACGGCCTGCCCGAGTCGCACCGCACCGTCCAGGTGATTCGCGCCGAGGAGGACCTCGACCGCTACCCGTGCGTCTTCGACACCGACGCCGCCAGCTTCCGGGTGGTTCGCGGCGGCCGCTGCGGCGAGCCGTACGCGGTCGGCGACGGCCTGTACGCGGTCGACATCCTGCTCAACGAACCGCTCCGGGCAGGTCAGGCCACCCTCGTCGAGTACGAGACGACCTTCTGGTACCGCACCCCACCGCCCCCGGAGTTCCGGCGGGCGACCGTCGACCGCATCTCGAACGTCGACATGCGGGTGCAGTTCCATCATCTGCGCCTGCCCCGACGCGTCTGGAGCAGCGAATGGTCGGCCCTCGACGCCCCGCCGGCCTACTCCGAGAGCGTCGAGTTGGACGCCGAGAAGTCCGTGCACCGCAACTATCCGGCGCTGGATCACACCGTGGTCGGGTTCCGCTGGGAGATCGCGCGGCCCGGACGCTGAACCTCGGTCGGTACCTCGGTCGACGCTGCCGGCCAGTCGCGGCCGAGCACCGTCTCGGCGCGGTCGGCGAGCACGACCTGAATGCGTTCGGCGTAGTTGCGCGGCATATCGGGCAACGCGTCCAGCGGGAAGAAACGCGCCTCGGTGGCCTCGCCGTCGACCGGCACCGGCTCTCCGGACAGCCACCGGCAGCGGAAGGTGTGATCGATGTACTGGGTGACGTCCCCGTTGGCGTAGACGACCGGATCGGTCACGTTCAGCCAGGCCAGCCGCTCCACGGCGATTAGGACACCGGCCTCCTCGGCCGCTTCGCGGATCGCGGCGACATGCGGGTCCTCGCCCGGATCGACGATGCCGCACACCGGCGACCATGCCCCGTCGTCACTGCGCCGCACCAGGAGCACCTCGGCACCGTCCGTGCCGTCGCGCAGGATCACCGCGGTCGCACCGGACAGCCAAAGCATGTCGTGGCCGACCTTGGCGCGCAGGTCGAGGATGAAGTCAGGTACCGGCATCCGGCCACACTAGCGCCGCGTCCGCCGCCGTCGCGGGGGCGGCGATAATACGGGCGTGAGCGTGGACGAGTTGGCGGCACTGGTGCGCGGGCGACGCTGGGTGGCGCTCACCGGTGCCGGGATCAGCACCGATTCGGGCATTCCCGACTATCGCGGGGCGGGGTCGCGTCCCACCAGCCCGATCCAGTACGACGAGTTCCTGCGTTCCGCGGACGTCCGGCGCCGCTACTGGGCGCGCTCGCTGCTGGGCTTCCGCAGCTTCGGCCAGGCTCGGCCCAACGCCGGCCACCGGGCGCTGGCGGCGCTCGCCGACCGTGGCCTGACCACGGTGATCACCCAGAACGTGGACGGGCTGCACACCGCCGCCGGCACCCCCGACGTCCTCGAATTGCACGGCCGGATCGACCGGGTGCTCTGCCTGGACTGCGGCGCCCTGTCGTCCCGGACGACGTTGCAGCGCCGGCTGGAGGCGGCCAACCCCGACCTCGACGGTTCGCTCCCGGCCGGCCGGGCCGAGATGGACGACGGACGGCTGCGTCCCGACGGCGACGCCGTGGTCGAGCACTGGGGTGACTTCGTGGTGTTGCCATGCGAGGTGTGCGGCGGGGTGCTGAAGCCCGACGTGGTGTTCTTCGGCGAATCCGTCCCGGCGCCGCGGGTCGCCGACGCCTACGCGGCGGTGGACGCCGCCGACGTCCTGCTGGTGGCCGGCTCGTCGCTCACCGTGATGTCCGGGCTACGGTTCGCCCGGTACGCCGCACGGGCCGGCACGCCGGTGGCCATCGTGAATCGCGGGGCAACCCGAGCCGACGAACTGGCCGCGCTGCGTCTGGACGCCGGCTGCTCGGAGACCCTCTCCGAGCTTGTGAACGCCCTGTGAGTTTTTGTTGACTGCACAACTATCGGCGACCGTGCCCTACAGTGACAGGCAGCATTCGGCCTGAGGAGAGGGGGGCCGTGGGCAATCCGACGGCTACCGCCCGCGCCCGGACGAAGCCGACGACCGGACTGTTGTCCGGCCTGGGGCTCGTGGTCACCGGCGCCGGCCTCGTGCTGCGCCGACGCCGGCTCTTCGGCCTGGGACTCATTCCGCCGTTGATCACCACGGTGCTGTTCCTGGTGCTGTTCGCCAGTGCCAGCTTCCTCTCTCCGGGGATCGCCGTCTGGCTGACCCCGTTCGCGGAAGGCTGGCCGGGCGTGGCCGCGCTGCGTGCCGTCGTGTCGGTGCTGGTCGTCGCGGTCAGCGGCGTCCTGCTCGTGCTGCTGTTCACCGCAACCACGCTGGCGCTGGGCGCGCCCCTGTACGACCGAATCTCCGAAGAGGTGGACGCATACGCCGGCAGCTACGCGTCCTCACCGGACGAGGGTCTGCTGCGCGCCCTGTGGTCCGCCTTCACCCATCTGCTCAAGACCGTGGCGATCAGCCTGCCGGCGGGCGCCGGAATCTTGCTGGTCGGCTTGATTCCGGGCGTCGGCGGCGTCTTGGCCGCGATCGCCTCGGCTCTGTTCGGCGGCTGGACGATCACTCTGGAGATGACCGGCTCGCCGGCCGGGCGCCGCGGCATCCGCTCGTTCGCGGCACGTCACCGGCTGCTCGCCCGCGACCCGTGGCTGGCGCTGGGCTTCGGCGTCCCGGTCTTCCTGCTGCTGTCGGTGCCGGTGGTGTCGCTGCTGGTGTTCCCGATCGCCACCGCCGCCGGCACTCTGCTCACCCGCCGGCTGGCGGCGCGCTGATCGCGACAGCGAAGACTAGCGGATCTCGCGCTTGGCGAACCGCAAGCCGGCCAGCGCCAGCAGTACGGCGAGCAGCCCGCCGAGGTATGCGGACGCCTGGCCCAGACCGAGTTCGAAGGTGCGGTCGATCGTCATGCCGTCGGGACCGCGCTCGCTGTAGTCGATGTCGATGCCGCCGTTCAGGAAGGCCTGCATATTCGGGTCGGGCAGCACCGCCTGCAGGTAGCCGGGCAGGCCCAACAGCATGATGATCGGCACCGCTACCCACTGGAACACCATCGCGCCGAGCAGCACGCCGATCGGCCCGACCGTGCTGCCGAACAGGGCGGCCAAGCCGAAACCGGTCAGGCCCGCGAGCAGCGTCAGCACCACACCCCGGCCGGCGACAGCCCAGGCATCGGGTGCCGGCTGCAAGGCGTCCGCGCCCGACCAGGCCAGCACGATGCCGGCCGCCCCGGCCTGGAAGAGGCCGATCACCACCACTCCGAGCGTCACCACTCCGACCAGCGTCGCCACCGCCTTACTGACCAGCACCGGTATCCGGGACGGTACGAAGGTCAGCCAGGTGCCCAGGCTGCCGGTCTTGAACTCGGCACCGATGAAGGACGCCCCGAGCAGCAGCGCGGCGTAGGCGGCGATCATCGTGCCGGCCTGTGCCATGCCGCCGGCCAGGTCGGCGTACGCCGGCGGCTGCCGGACGAAGTCGTCCCGCTCCGGCGTCCACATGCCGTCGCACTCCTGTGGGAAGGTCGCCTCCTTCAGGCACTCCGCATGCATCTGCTCGGCTTCCTTCAGCGCTTCGGCATATTCCTGTTCGGCCGCCGCGAGCTCCGCGCCCTGCATCGGACGCGTGCTGATGGCCGCCCCGGCCACGATCAGGACGGCCAGCAGCGCGCCGCTGAGCAGCACCACCCAGACCAGCCGGCGGCTGAACCAGCGGTTCAGCTCGGCACCGATCAGCCGGTTCATGCCGCACCCCCGACCGTTCCGGTGAGTTCCAGATACACCTGTTCCAGGTTGCGGCGCTGGACGCCGAGCTCGCTCACCCACAGCCCTTGCTCGCCCAGCGTCCGGGCCACCACGGCCGGGTCGAGCGGGCCGTCGGACCTGGTCACCAGCAGCGCCCCGGCGGCCGGCTGCACACCGAGCCCGGCCGCCTGCAACACGCCGGTCGCCCGTTGCGGATCGGCCACCACCACCCGGACCGGGTCGCTGCCGGCCGCCAACAGGGTGGCCACCGGGCCCTCGGCGAGGGTGCGGCCGCGGGCGATGATGGTGACCGTGTCGGCCACCTGCTGCACCTCGGCCAGGATGTGGCTGGAGACCAGCACCGTCTTGCCTCCGTCGGCCAATTGGCGAATGGTGGCGCGGAAATCGTGGATGCCCTGCGGGTCGAGGCCGTTGGTCGGCTCGTCGAAGATCAGCAGCTGCGGATCCTTCAGCAGGGTGGCGGCGACCGCCAGCCGCTGCTTCATGCCCAGCGAGTAGGTGCGGAAATCCCCGCGCTCGCGTCCGGCCAGACCGACCTGCTCGAGGACCTCGCCGACCCGCGACAGCGGCGCACCGATCGCCTGCGCCAGCAAGGCCAGGTTCTTCCGCGCCGAGAAGGTGTCGAAGAACTTCGGCTGCTCGACGATGGCGCCCACCTGGTCGATCACCTGCGGCAGCCGCTGCGGCACCGGCTCGCCGAACAGCCGCATCGTCCCCGAATCGGCGGGAATCAGGCCGAGCAGCATGCGAATGCTGGTGGTCTTCCCGGAGCCGTTCGGGCCGAGGAAGCCATGGACGCCTCCGGACGGCACGGTCATGGTCAGCTGGTCGACGGCTTTGATCGCTCCGTAGCTCTTGCACAGCCCGGCGATCTCGACGGCAAGCGCCGATGGGCCGGGGTCGTCACTCATCCGCCCATAGTGCCAGGTGGGTCCGACAGCAAGCGCCGCACTTGCCACCGACTGCGGCGCCGGTCGATAGTCGGGCATGCCGTACGCACTTCCCGACGGCGCCGGGCCTGGCACGACCGGCGTCCAACTGCGGGTGGACACCCCACGCCGGTTCACCCTGACGACGCCGTTCTGGTACGCGCCCTTCCGTCCGCTGCCGCCGCAACTGGACGCCCTGCTGCCCAGCGCAGAGCAGCGGCCGGCCGGGCAGCCCGCGGACGGCGAGCAGCACTGGCTGCACATCCCGTCCGGTTCGACGGACCTGGCCAGCGTCCCCGGTGTGCTGTGGGGGCTGGTGGCCAGCTACGGACGCCACACGCTGGCCGTCCTGGTTCACGATCACGTCGCCTCGCTGGCCGATCCCGCCCCCGAGGCGGAGCGGTTCGACCGGTCGTCGGCCGCCGACGAGGTGTTCTATGCCGCACTGCGCGACCCGGAGGCCGGCCAGTACCGCGCTCCCTGGTTCCGGTCGCTGGTGCTCTGGGCAGGTGTCTCGCTGACCCGCTACTACCGGCACCGCCGAGCCGGTTTCGCCGCATTGGCCGCGGCGACCGTGGGGGCCTGGCTCGCCCTGGGCTGGCTGGCCGAGAACGTCGGCGGGCGGCCGTTTCCGCTGGCGGCCTGGATCGTGCTGGCGATGGCCCTGGTCGTGCTCGGGGTCGCCGGGGTCCTCGCGACCCGGTTGAGCCGGCTGCAGCCGCATGGCGTGGCACCCGATCCGGCATATCCGACGGCCCTCCCGCCCCGTGCGCAGGACGCCTCGTTCCTCCCCGAAGGCCAGGCCCCGGTGGTCCGGGCCAGCGACATCTGGGTGGTCAGGGGGTTGGCGATCGCGGCGATCCTGCTGCTGATCGCGGCCGGCTGGCTGGCCCTTCCGCTTCGTCCGCTGTTCGGCGTCGGCGTGCCGGGCTTCCTCGCGTTCGTCGGATTGGTGGCGTTCCTGGCCGGCTCCGGCTATCTGAGCCGCTCGCCGATCCGCCGTGACGGCGCGCTACCGGCGGTGGTCGCCCTTGCCGGGCCGCCCATCGGCGTGGTTGCCCTGATCACCGCCGTGGCCCTTTACCTGTTGTGGCTCCCAGACGCCTTCTCGACCACCGGCGAGGGGCCGCTGAACAGCCTGGATCGGGGCCGCACCAGGTGGTGAGTCGGCGGCGTCGAAGACCTCCAGCGGCTCCAGCCGTCCGGCCTCGCGAAGCCGGCGCCGACGCGCGGAGCGGTGCCGGCGCAGGGCGTCCTGGACGACGAAGATCCCGCTCACTCCGAGCACTCCGGCCAACGAGGCGAGAATCATCCAACCGGGGCTCATCGCGCTCCTCTGGTCGTCCGCCGGATCCGATCAGTGCCCAGTAAACCAGGATCCGCGGGATTTGCCGAGCGCGCGACATAAGAGCCTGAACATTAGTCCTGCTAGGCAATACACCACTTTGGGCGAGGAAACTCAGAGTTGCCGGTAACTCCCCCGCAGGTAGGCCACCGGAGCCACCGATTCGTCGATCTCGACGGACTCCACCACGCCTCGCACCAGCATCGACCAGCCCGACTCGACCGGTTCGTCGAGCAGCCGGGCACCCAGCCAACCGGGCGACGTGGCCAGCACCGGTCCCCATTCGGTGTCGCGCCATTGAGCGAGCCGGAAGGGCCCTCCGGGCGCGGGGGTCAGGCCTGCCATCGCGTCCGAGAGGCGCCGGTCGCCGTAGGAGAGCAGGCTGACCGCCCAGCGCCGGTTGTCGAGCAACGCCTGGAAGAGCTCCGAAGCAGGGTCGATCAGCCCGACCACCTCGCCGGGTTCGCCGTCGGCGACCAGCATTGACGACACGGTCAGCCCCGCCGGCCCCTCGCCGCCTCGTGCCGCCCAGATGGTGACCGGCGCCGGGAGGCGTCCGCGGAACCGCCGCAGCGGACGCCGAGGCTGTCCGGTGGCGAACGGATGGCTGTCGTGAATGGTCACCCGGTCAGTGTGTCAGTCGTTGCTGCTGGGGAGGCTGTCGGCCTCCGCCGGCGCCTGCGAAGACGCGGAACTGGTGGCGCTCGGCGTCGGGGTGGCCGTCGGCGTGCTGGTCGCGGACGGGGCCGCCGTGGGCGTCTCGGTCGCGGACGGGGTGGCGCTCACCGTGGGCTTTGTGGTCGCTTTGACGCTCGCTGACGGCGTCGGCTTGGCGGTCTGCCGGTTGCTGACCTGGCCGATCGTGGTGCCGGTGCGGCCGTCGAGCGTCTTGCCGGTGCCGAACTCCCAGCCGGTGACGACGCCCATCGCGACCACGAAGGTGATTCCAGCGGTGGCGACCATTCCGCCGACCACGGCCACCGGACGCACCCAGCGGGCCTTCCGCGCGGCCGGCTCCGCGTTGGCCACGAGCTCGACCTCGGGCTCGGGCTCGCCGTCGGCGTCCCGGCGGACGATCTTCTTGACCCCGTCGCGGGTCCGTTCCAGGCCCTTGGTGTAGAGGGTGCTGGCCAACGCCGCGAGCACGCTGGCGATGCCGGCACCGGCGAGGGTGCCGCCGTAGCCCAATCGGGAGCCGACGGCCGCGGTGGTGATGGCGGCCAGCGCGCCCCCGGCGATCTGGGTGAGGTTGAAGAGCTTGGGCTTGTCGTCGGCCTCGGCGGCCGTCTTGGTCGGTTCGGCCTTGGTGGGATCGATCTTGTTGGGTTCGGTCTTCTCTGCGGTCTTCGTCTCAGTCACTTGTCACTCGTCTACGTCTATGGGCTCAACACAACCCGGCAAACCAGACTAGTCAACTCCACCAATATTCCCAAGGACCGGCGTGTCGACCGATAGCATGATGGGATGGAGTCTGCCCCGCAGAGCATGTACGAGCGAGTCGGCGGACACCCGACCTTCGTGGCCCTGGTCGACGCCTTCTACGCCGGCGTCGCCGACGACCCGCCGTTGCGGGCGCTGTACCCGGAGGAAGACCTCGGACCGGCCGCCGATCGGCTGCGGATGTTCCTGGAACAGTACTGGGGCGGCCCGAAGACCTACGGCGAGCAGCGCGGCCACCCGCGGCTGCGGATCCGGCACGCCCCCTACGCCGTCACGCCGACCCAGCGGGACCGCTGGCTGCACCACATGCTGGCCGCCCTGGACGGCCTGGACCTCGATCCCGAGGCAGATGCCGAGATCCGCGACTACCTGGTCCGGGCGGCGCACTTCATGGTGAACAGCTTCGACGAGTAGTAGTCATCCCGCACCTGATCGACTTGCTCCAGACCGACACGTCCTGATCCGTGATCTCATTCCTGCGCTCGGATCCGTCCAGAGATCCCGGCGTTCGCCGGGATGACGCCGGAGTGCAACGTTCCCCGTGACGACGACGGTCGTGGCGCGGGATCCCGGCGCGAGCCGGATCGGGTTTCGTGACGAGCCTAGGAGTAGACCCCGGCCCGGTCGGCGATGATCCGGGCGATCTGCCGGGCGGCGTCCGGCTTGGCCACCCGGCGGCTGGCCTCGGCGGCGGCCCGCATGGCTGCCGGATCGTTCACCCAGCGCTGCACCGCCTCCACCACCTGATGCGGACGCGGCGCCCAGACGCCGGCCTTCTTCTTCACCACGTAGGCGACGTTGCCGTCCTCTTGACCGGGCAGCCGCGAGTACAGCACCAGCGGCAGGCCGGCGATTAGGCCCTCGCTGATCGTGCCCGGACCCGCCTTGGTGACCAGCATGTCGGACGCCGCCATGAACTCGGGCATCTGGGTGGTGAAGCCGTAGATGTGGTGCGGCATGGTCCAGGGCAGGGCCCGCAATCGTTCCTGCAGGGCCTCGTTGCGACCGCAGATGGCGACCAGGGTGGCCGGCATCCGGGCCTCGTTGATCGCGCGGACGACGGCCTCCATCGGCCCCATCCCGTCGCCGCCGCCGACCACCAGGATCACCGGCAGGTCGCGGCGCCAGCCCTGGGCGTCCCGGAACGCCATCGGGTCGGCGGGCGGCACCCGGAAGCGTTCGGCGACCGGCAGACCGACCACCCGGACGTTGCCCTCGGGAATGCCGTACTCGACGGCTACCTCGCGGGCCTCTTTGGTGGGCACCACGACCAGGTCGGCGCGGCGGTCGAACCAGAACGCGTGCGTGGTGACCATGTCGGTGACCACCGTCATGAACGGCGTCGGGTTCGACTTCATGGTGCGCAGCACGCCGGTGTTCACCAGGGGGTGCACCGACACGATGATGTCGGCCGGGTTCTCCCGGTAGAGCCGCCGGATGGCCCGCGCCACGTAGGGGAACAGCACCCGGATCACCGCGCGCGAGCGGTGTTTGCCGTCGGTCGCCTTGTACGAGATCGCCCAAGTCTCGGGGAATTTGGTCATCGGCGGGTACATCTCGGGCGCGTACCGCAGCGGGGCCGGCAGATAGTCGCGGAAGACGTCCACCATCTTGCAGTCGAAGGTGTCGGGATACTCCAGCCCCAGGGCTTCGATCAGCGCCAGCGTTGCCGAACGGTGCCCGCCACCGGTGTCGGAGAACAGGAACAGCACCCGCTTGCGCGCGGATCGCTCGGCCATGACTCTCCTCGCTGTGGACGGGGCTTTCGCCAGCACCTTAGCGCCCCCACTCCTGCGGAACGGTTCCGCACACCGTGGCCGCAGCCGGCTCCGCGGGTCCGTGCAGCGCCGGTGCGGCTAGATTCGCAGGATGCAGTACGAGTCGTGGATCGACCGGCAGATCCGTGAGGCGACCGAGCGCGGAGCGTTCGACAACCTGCCCGGCGCGGGCAAGCCGCTGAACCTCGACCCCGACGAGGATTGGTGGATCAAGGCGAAACTGGCCCGCGAAGATCTCGGCGCGCTGCTACCGGGCCCCCTGCAGTTGCGGCGCGAGGTCGAGCGCATCCAGGACACGCTCGCCGACGTGACCCGCGAAGAGGTCGCACGGGAGATCCTGGACGACCTGAAGGCACGGATCCGCGAGCACTACCTGCGGCCCGGCACCGGGCCGCGGATCATCGTCCGACTGGTCGATGTCGAGGCCGAACTGGACGCCTGGCGGTGCCGCTGATCTGCGGACGGGAATTGCGGAATTGTCAGCGTCGCGCACCCGCGGCACCGGCACGAGCGCCGATCAGGACGCGTGGCGTCGCATTCGATGCGGACGGACGCCGGTGCGTCGGCTCGGCCTGGATCTGCTGGATGTTTCCTGCCCGGATGGCCGCGGTGACGGCGGCAGAATCTTCGTCGAACATGTTTCCCCCCTGGTCGCTGTCCACCAGTAGGAAACCACGAATGCCTTGTTTCGTACCTGCCGTGAGCGAGGCGTTATCCGTTTGTTACCTCAGGAGTCGGATCGTCATCGACCAGGTGCATCTCGTGCTCCAGCCGGCCCTCGACGTCCGCCTTGTGCGCCCGAACCCGGGAGAGCACCACGCCGCCCATGGCGATCAGTCCGGCGGCGGTGCCGATGCCGATGCGCAGCGTCGGATTGGCCCCCGCGCCCACCGAGACGGCCACCACGGCGGGGGCGATCAGCACGGCCACCAGGTTCATCACCTTGATCAGCGGGTTGATCGCCGGCCCGGCGGTGTCCTTGAACGGGTCGCCGACGGTGTCGCCGATCACGGTAGCGGCATGCGCGTCGGAATTCTTGCCGCCGTAGTTGCCGTCCTCGACAAGCTTCTTGGCGTTGTCCCAGGCGCCGCCGGAGTTGGCCAGGAACACCGCCATCAGCACGCCCGCGACGATCGCGCCGCCCAGGAAGCCGGCCAGCGGCCCGACGCCCAGCCCGAAGCCGACCGCGATCGGCGCGGACGCCGCCAGCAGGCCCGGTGTGGCCAGCTCGCGCAGCGAGTCCTTGGTGCAGATGTCGACCACCCGACCATATTCGGGACGCCCCTCGCCGGTCATGATGCCGGGAATCTCGGCGAACTGGCGGCGCACCTCGAAGACGATCGCACCGGCGGCCCGTGTGACCGCATCGATGGCCAGGCCGGAGAACAGGAAGACGGTCGCGGCACCCAGGATCACCCCGACCAGGGTGATCGGCGAGACGATCTCGTAGGTCAGCATGGCGGTCGTGATGGCGTTGCCGGCGTCCTGGGTGAGCGACGACAGCGAATGGTTGACCGCGTCGGTGTACGAGCCGAACAAGGCGGTGGCCGCCAGCACGGCGGTGGCGATCGCGATGCCCTTGGTGATCGCCTTGGTGGTGTTGCCGTCGGCGTCCAGCGCGGTCAGGATCATCTCGCCCTGCTCGTCGACGTCCTTGCTCATCACCGCGATGCCCTGGGCATTGTCCGAGACCGGGCCGAAGGTGTCCATCGCGACGATCACGCCGACGGTGGTGAGCAGGCCGCAGCCGGCGAGCGCGATCATGAACAGCGACAGGATCATCGAGCCGCCGGAGATCAGGAAGACGCCGCAGACAGCGGCCGCGATGATGCCGGCGGTGTAGACCGCCGATTCGAAGCCGACCCCGATGCCGGACAGCACCACGGTGGCCGGGCCGGTCAGCGAGGTACGTGCTACATGCCGGGTGGGCGCCGCGTCGGTGCCGGTGAAATAGCCGGTCAACCACAGGATGACGCCGGCCAGCACGATCCCGATCGCCACCGACGAGGCCGCCATCAGCCGCGGATCGCCGGGCAGCGAACGGACCAGGTCGGGGACGGCGGGCAGGTCGGCGAAGTTGGCCGGCAGGTAGACGAAGGCGGCCATCGCGGCCAGCACTGCGCCGGCGGCGGCCGAGGTGTAGAAGCCGCGGTTGATCGCGGTCAGGCCCGATTCGTTGCCGCGGATCCGGGTGATCACGATGCCCAGCACCGCGGTCAGCGCGCCGATCGCCGGCACCAGCAGCGGGAAGACCAGGCCCTGCTCGCCGAAGGCGGCCTTGCCCAGGATCAGCGCCGCGACCAGGGTCACCGCGTAGGACTCGAACAGGTCGGCGGCCATGCCGGCGCAGTCGCCGACGTTGTCGCCGACGTTGTCGGCGATGGTCGCGGCGTTGCGCGGGTCGTCCTCGGGAATGGACTGCTCGACCTTGCCGACCAGGTCGGCCCCGACGTCCGCGGCCTTGGTGAAGATGCCGCCGCCGACCCGCATGAACATGGCCAGCAGGGCGGCGCCGAAGCCGAAACCCTCCAGCACCGACGGCGCCTGTTCGCGGTAAAGCAGCACCACGGCGGCGGCACCGAGCAGGCCGAGCCCGACCACGCTCATGCCGACCACGCCGCCGGTGCGGAAGGCGATCTTGGCGCCCTCGACGCGTCCGTTGGCGCGCATCGCGGCCGCCGCCACCCGGACGTTGGCCCGCACCGCCAGCCACATGCCGAGGTAGCCGATGGCGGCCGAGAAACCTGCGCCGACCAGGAAGAAGACCGACCTGCCCACCCGCACCGAGGTGTCTCCGGGCAACAGGAAGAGCAGACAGAAGGCGATCGCGGCGAAGATGCCGAGGGTGCGGAACTGCCGGCTGAGGTAGGCCGCGGCGCCCTCTTGGACTGCCTTGGCGATCTCGCGCATCCGCGTCGTGCCCTCGTCCTCGGCGAGCACCTGGCGGCGCAGCACCACCGCGTAGAGCAGGCTGATTGCCGCGACACCGGCGATCGTCCAGACAATGGCCAGGCTCGTGGGGCCCAACTCGACCATGCATCCTCCTCGGCAACCCCCCTGGGTCGCGGGGGATCCGGGGAGTCTATTGGTCATCGTCCGCGGGCAACACCCGCGACCGCATCGGCGAGTCGCCCGATTATCCGAACGCAGCGCTTGCGAAATTCTCCGACCTTCAGTTAGATCGCGACTGTCACACGTTCGCCAGCCCGAAGGAGTCGCCATGTCCGCAACCGCCATGAACCCGTCCTCCCGCGCCGCCGCCCTGCGCCGAATGGCCGCCGAGGAGTTGGACGTCCTGGTGGTCGGCGGCGGTGTCACCGGTGCCGGCATCGTCCTGGACGCGGTGACCCGCGGGCTGCGGGTCGGCATCGTCGAGGGTCAGGACTGGGCCAGCGGCACGTCGTCCCGGTCGAGCAAGCTACTGCACGGTGGCCTGCGCTATCTGCAGGCGCTCGATTTCAAGCTGGTCAACGAGGCGCTGCACGAGCGCGAACTTCTGCTCGCGACGCTCGCCCCGCACCTGGGCAAGCCGGTCTCGTTCCTGTACCCGCTGACCAAGAAGTTCGTCGAGCGGCCCTACGTGGCGGCCGGCATCACGCTGTATGACGTGATGGCCCGGCTGGGCGCCAAGGCCACCTCGCCGTTCCACCGGCACCACACGCTGGCCGGCGTGCAGAAGCTGTTCCCCGACGTCCGGCCGGACGTGATGGTCGGCGCCATCCAGTACTGGGACGGCCGCGTCGATGACGCCCGGCTCACCCTGACCCTGGTCCGCACCGCCGTCGAGTACGGCGCGCTGGCCGCGAACCGCGTCCGGGTCACCGACTTCGTCAAGACCAACGGACGAGTCAGCGGCGCCGAGGTCACGGACCTGGAGACCGGCGAGAACCTCACCATCAAGGCCAAGCACGTGATCGCCGCCGCCGGCGTGTGGACCGAGGCCACCCAGGATCTCGCCGAGGCGCAGGGCGGGTTGAAGGTGCTGGCGTCCAAGGGCATCCACATCGTGGTGCCGAAGGAGCGGCTGAACGGCGAGGTGGGCTTCATTCTGCAGACCGAGAAGTCGGTGCTGTTCATCATTCCGTGGGAGCGCTACTGGGTGATCGGCACCACCGACACCCCCTACGAGCAGGACTACGTCCATCCGGTCGCCTCGCAGGCCGACATCGACTACGTGATCGACCACGCCAATGTGGTGCTGCAGAAGCCGATCACCCGCGACGACGTGATCGGCACCTGGGCCGGGCTGCGGCCACTGCTGCAGCCGGCCACCAAGGGTGACGGGACGGCGTCCACCAAGGTGTCCCGCGAGCACACCGTCACCGAGGCGGCCCCCGGCCTGGTCACCATCGCCGGCGGCAAGCTGACCACCTACCGGGTGATGGCCGAGGACGCGGTCGACTTCGCGCTGGGCGAGGCGCAGGCGAAGGCCCGCCCGTCGCTGACCAAGAAGACCCCGCTGCTGGGCGCCGCAGGCTACTCGGTGCTGTCGGCGCAGGCCGACACGCTGGGCCGCGAATTCGGCTGGGACACGACCCGGGTGAACCACCTGCTGAACCGCTACGGCAGCGAGATCAACACCCTGATCGCGCAGTGCCGGGAGCAGGCCGACCTGGCGAATCCGGTCGAGCATGCCCCCGACTACCTGCGGGTCGAGTTCGCCTACGGCTGCACCCACGAGGGCGCGCTGCACCTGGAAGATCTGCTGGTGAACCGGACCCGGCTCACCTACGAGATCGCCGACTCCGGTCTGGCCGCCCTGCCCGAGATCGCCGAGTTGGCGGCCGACAAGCTGGGCTGGGACGAGAAGCGCCGGGACGCCGAGATCGCCGCCTACACCGCCCGGGTCGAAGCCGAGCGCGCCGCCGCCACCCAGCCGGACGACGCCACCGCGGCCGAGGCCCGCTCGGCGGCACCCAACGTAACGGACGCCGTCAGCGCCTAGCAGGCTGCCGATGGATCCCCTGGAGGACGACCACACAGAACGCCCCGCAGGACCATTCGGCGACGCTGCGCCGTGCGGACGAGTTCGACAGCTATCTACAGCGGGCGCGTGACTGGGATTTCGAGGAGTGGCAGCGGCTGCGTGCGGCCGACAAGGCCAGAACCGTCTGAGTGCCTGCCAAACCCTCAGCGATGTAAAGGCGCTGGACCACGACTTGGCGACGCTCGCAGGAGGGCCTGCGAGAATAGAAGCCGGGAAGGAGGGCGTGGCCATGGTGTTCCAGGGCGAAGTGCTCTCGGTTGCGGCGCTGCTGGATGCTGCCCGCGCCACCCCCGAGACGCCGCCGAGCACCCAGGTAGGCGTGCGTCATACGGCGGCGCAGAACGCCGAGGCATGCCGCGCCCTGCTGGCTGACGGCGAGTCGTTGGGCGGGTGCTGGCGGTTCGGCATTCTCCAGACCCTGGACGACTACGCATCCGTCCTGCGCCGCGGCGGCCCCGGCCTCGCCGCCGACGTGTTCACCGACGAGCCACCCCGCACCGGGGCGGCACAGCTCGACGCGGCGTTCGCAGCCCTCGCCGACTACCTCGCCAACCGCGACGGCTGGCCCGCTTCCGCCTGGGTGTCCGACCCGTCGCGGCGCACTGAAGCGTGGTACCCGGCCGTTCCTGCGGTCTTCCGCGCCGACGCCGACAAGGAGAGCCCCGAGGAATTCCGACGGCGCGGGATTTTCATCACCGCCCGCTCCCTGGCGAGGGCATGAAGCCGGACGCGCAGTTCGGCCAAGACACCGACTCTGACCTGAGCACCCTCACCGACGTCCGGGAGCGCCGGGTCTGACCTACCCGAGTTCCTGACGCAGCCGCTCGGCGTACTCCGCCTGCTCGCCGGCGCCGTAGGTCGTCCGGGGCCAGAAGAAGCCGCGCAGTCCGTCGCCCTTGGAGCGGGGCACGACGTGGATGTGCAGGTGCGGTACGGACTGGCTGATCACGTTGTTGATCGCGACGAAGCTGCCCTGCGCGCCCAGGGCGGGGCCCATCGCGGCGGCGATCCGGCGGCAGGCGCCGATCAGCGGCAGCACCAACTCGTCGGGCAGGTCGAGCAGGGTGTCGACGTGCCGGACCGGGCACACCAGCACATGTCCCTTGAAGACCGGCCGGTGGTCGAGGAACGCGATCACCTCGTCGGTGCGCAGCACGATCTCGGACGACAGCCGGCCCTCGATGATCGCGCAAGCGATGTCACGTTCGGCCATTGCCGCATTGTCTCATCGTCCGAATCAACCGGGCGGGGTTCTTGACGGATCCTCGAGGTCAAGTGTACGGTCAGCCCCACTTGGTTCATCCGCATCGCCGTTGCGACGTTCATCCGCATCGCCGTTGCGACTCAATGCAGAGTTCGGCGACTGAGTGAATCGTCGTGGACAAGTAAATCTATGTGACATGCGGCTCCGCCGCTCTTCACCACCGCGACAAGGGCTCACGCCGTTCGTCGGTCGCCCCCCACTTACTGATTGAGATTGTAGAAGGTCCAGCCCCATGAAACTCAGCCGCTACTCCAAACTTCTAGTCGCAGTCGCGGCACCGGTCAGGGATCGCACGGCATGGTCGTAGTTGTCACCGAGTTGTCGTATGATCCCTCGACCTGCACGCACAGGATCGCCACAGCCAGCTACAAGCCGGGTGCTGTGCCTGACAGCGTGACTCGGATGATCGAGGAAAGAGGAGTGAAAGGGGGGGAATCGTCAACACCGTCGCCGGAGGGCCAAGGTGACATTGCACCAAAGTCCAGTTACCAACATGTTGCGCGGATGTGGGCGCGGATTCATGACCCAATCAACCTGGCCACGTCGGAGACGGGTGTCCAGCTGCTGTGGAACGCGGACAGTTCGACGGTAGGGAGCTACACCACCAACCATGATGTCTGGTGGCTGAGCGGAACTGGTTGGGAAAAGACCTGGGAATCGGCGACACGCGGACGCACGAGTTCTACTAAGGTCTGGGGCGACACGAAGGCCAATTTCAAGAATTCAACGTTCTGCCGGATCATATCCGGTGGACCTACTACCTACACAAGCCACTCTAAGACTTGGCTCGAGGGGCGAACCTCCGGAAATTCGATTTGGGCGTACACCATGAGCAAATCGGGCGGATGTGCGAACCTGCTTCACTATCACTACATCTATGTTCCATGATGATGACTAGTTCGCCTAGCGTGTCGCGTCATTCGCGCAAGAATGCGCTGATGGTAGTTCTCGGCGGTCTCACGGGTCTGGTTCTGGCCGAATTTCGACCCATCGTTGCGCTAATGGTGGGAGCAATTGCGATGGTCGTGTCCATCGTTCTCCTCGGCGTCAGCAGGCAGATGCGATGGGGGACTTGGCTCCTGATTGGTGTGGCGATCGGTGTGAGCGTGTTCTATCTCCTGGCATTGCTACACATGGCAATTCCCACTCCGGCGGAAGGCTCCGGAACCGGTGGGCCATAGCGATCATGTCGTGATCTATTTCGAGCGACCTCCTCGGAAACGAGATCAACTTGGGAGAGTCATCCGACGCCAGTCGTGATGAGGTAGGCCGAGTCGACCGCAATAGTGTCGGCACAAATCTGGCGATCCGCACCTTTGGTGGCAGCAGACCCGCACGGGACCCCGTGATGCAGATCGACCGTTCCAGCCGGATCGGCAGCAGGGCCCCGGCTGGGCAGTACGCAGCTGCCCTGTGCTCATCGAGCACGGACTCCGTCAGAAGCACCTTCGCTGGGGCCAAGAGAGCTTGGACGAAGGCGGCAAGATCGCGTTCGTCCCAGGCCGTAGCCCCGTCGACGTCTCCGGGCGAGAGGAGCACGTGGAGCCGTGCGACGAGGCATGATCGCCGGCGTGGGCATCATCACACTGCGCTCGCTTCGGGCCTTCGGCGGTCGCATCCGTGGCCGGCAGACGATAGGCGATCGCTTGGTGCGCCCGGTACAGCAGCAGATCGTCGGCTCCCGGCACTTTCAGCCGGACACCGCGGCCGAAACCGAACTCGGCGGGCTCCCCGCTCTGAACTCGGCGCCGCATCCGCGCAATTCGGCGATGGTGGCGTCCAGGTCGTCGCACATCAGCGCGATGGTGTGTCGCCGGAGTGCCGTCCATCTCTCGCCGCGATGGACGCCGCTGGTGGGGTGGACGCCGACCTCGCTGGGTCCGCTGCGGAAGATCAGCCACTCGGCCGGATCGCTGCCGCCGGTACCCGCGCCACCCACGCCGCTGTCGCCGGACTCACCCTCGGAGACGAACGGCCAGCGCAGCACCTCGGCGAAGAAGGCACGGGTCACGGTCGGATCATCGAGTGCAATGCGGTCAACATCCGGCCGGGCGGGCTTTCTAAATTGCTTGCGATTTGCCAGAATGGGCGGGCAAGACTTTTTTCGGGTGATCTGAAGCATGGGGGACTTCATGACACACGATCTATTGATCGTTAGCGAACGCGCACTCACTGCATCCGACCTGGCCGCCGGCGTATCGGCGGTCCATCAGGTTCGGCCATGGCAGGTGACCAACGACGGCGATCAGCTCGCCGTCCTACACTGCGACCAGCCGGTACTCCGGGTTCTGGTGTCGACGCCGCTGGGCGATCCGACACCGTCGACACACTCGTCCTACGGGCGGCAGGCGTCCCGATTCTCGATGTGGCGCACCGAGCTGGCCGTGGACGACGAACAGATGCCGCTGGGCCTCGACGTGGCGCGAGCGGTCGCCTGGGAGACCGGCGGCACACTGCTCGAAATGCCACACTGAGCGCATGACCACCACCTCGTCCGTGCCCCGACCCGTGGGCGCGGGTGAGGTGGGCGCACTGTTGGACTTCATCGCCGGCCGTCAGGCCGATCCCGCCACCGGCACCTGCTATCTCGATACCGAGCGCGAATCGCTGCGGCTGGAACTCGAAGAGCTGGACGCCTGGCCCGATTCCGCGCTGATCGTCACCGACGGCGACGGCACGATCGTCGCCGCGTCCATGTCCGAAGTGGACGCCGAACTGGGTCGCAGCTGGATTCACGGCCCGTGGGTGCTCGGCGATCGTTGGGACGCTTTGGCCAGGCCGTTGCTCGAGGCTGCGGTGGCGTCGTGTCCGGCAGGGGTCACGCATCACGAGTTCTCCGGCGATGTCGCGAACCGGCGCATGGCGGCTCTGGCCGCCGAACTGGGCTGGACGGCGTCCGTGCCGAACCACGTCTTCGTGGCGACCGCGGACGCCACCGCAGGTTGGCCGGCGGACGATCGGCGGGTGCGTCCGGCCACACCGGACGACTTCGCGGCCATCGACCCGCTGCACGACGAGGAGTTCCCAGACACCTACCTGAGCACCCGGCAGATGATCGACGACGGCATCGCCGGCGAACGGATCACCCTGGTCAGCGAATCGGACGGCGAGCTGCTCGGCTACGCCTGCGGACGCGTCCAGCCGGACGGCGCGGGATACCTCGACTTCATCGCGGTCCCGCCCGCGGCACGCGGCACCGGTGCCGGACTGGGCCTGATGGTCACGGTCTGCCGCCGAATCATGGCCGCGGCGCCCAACCGCGACGTGAACCTGACCGTGCAAGATCACCGGGCGCCGGCGGTCGCGCTCTACCGCGGCCTCGGCTTCACTCTGGAAACCACCATCGTCGGCTATTCCTCGCGTCCCGCGGACCAAGGGCACGGCTGAGCCGGAGGCGTCCGACGTCTCGCCCCTCAGACTCGGCGGGTGGATGGCCGGATCGGCCGGACCATGGCGCGATGACGACAGTGATCGGTTCGCCCCTGGTCAAGCGGGGCCTGGCTGACATGCTCAAGGGTGGCGTCATCATGGACGTCGTCACCCCCGAACAAGCGCGGATCGCCGAGGACGCCGGCGCGGTCGCCGTGATGGCCTTGGAGCGGGTGCCCGCCGACATCCGGGCGCAGGGTGGCGTGGCCCGGATGAGCGACCCCGATCTGATCGCGGCGATCATCGGCACCGTGTCGATTCCGGTGATGGCGAAGGCCCGGATCGGGCATTTCGTGGAAGCCCAGGTGTTGGAATACCTGAAGGTCGACTACATCGACGAATCCGAAGTGCTCTCCCCCGCCGACTACAGCCACCACATCGACAAGCACGCGTTCACGGTGCCGTTCGTCTGCGGCGCCACCAATCTGGGCGAGGCGCTGCGGCGGATCGCCGAGGGTGCGGCGATGATCCGCTCCAAGGGCGAGGCCGGCACCGGCGACGTGTCCGAGGCGACCAAGCACATTCGCACCATCCGGCGGCAGATCGCCGAGCTTAGCGCGCTGGCGAAGGCGTCCCCCGACGAGCTGTACCTGGCGGCCAAGGAGCTGCAGGCGCCGCTCGACCTGGTCCGCGAGGTGGCCGAGACCGGCGCCCTGCCGGTGGTGCTGTTCACCGCCGGCGGCGTCGCCACCCCGGCCGACGCCGCGCTGATGATGCAGCTGGGCGCGGACGGCGTCTTCGTCGGCTCGGGCATCTTCAAGTCCGGCGATCCGGCCGCGCGGGCCGCGGCGATCGTCAAGGCGACGGCCCGGTTCGACGACGCCGCGGTGATCGCCGAGGCGTCCCGTGGGCTCGGCGAGGCGATGGTCGGCATCTCGGTGGCCGACCTGCCGGCGCCGCACCGGCTGGCCGAGCGGGGCTGGTGACTCCTTTCGCCGGCCCGGTCACCGTCGGGCTGGTCGCGCTGCAGGGCGGCGTCCGGGAGCACCGGCTGATGCTGGAATCGCTCAGTGCCCAGGTCGTGCCGCTGCGCAGCGCCACCGACCTGGTCGGCCCGGACGGACCGCGGGTCGACGCGGTGCTGCTGCCCGGCGGGGAGTCGTCCACGATCGACAAATTGCTGCGGATGTTCGACCTGTTCGAGCCGCTGCGGACGTCGGTCGCAGACGGGCTGCCGGCGCTCGGCACCTGCGCCGGACTGGTGCTGCTGGCCACCGAGGTGGACGACCGGGCACCCGGCCAGCAGTCGCTGGGCGTGCTGGACGTCACCGTCCGGCGCAACAGCCTGGGTCCGCAGGTCGATTCCGCCGAGGTCGAATTGGAGAGCACCCTCGGGGCGGTGCGGGTCGCGTTCATCCGCGCGCCGGTGGTCACCCGGGTCGGTCCGGACGTCGAGGTGCTGGCCCAGCACCAGGGCCAGGTGGTCGGCGTCCGGCAAGGAACGGTGACCGGGATCGCGTTCCATCCGGAACTCACCGGCGAGCCAGTCTTCCATCGGCAACTGCTGGACACCGTCCGGCGGCGCAGCGCCTGAATCGGGACGGCGGCTGGGACTAGGGTTCAGCTGTGCCCGATCCGCTTCACATCGCCTTCGTGTCGATGCATACCTCCCCCGCCGATCTGCCCGGTTCCGGGGACGCCGGCGGCATGAACGTCGTCGAATATCACCAGGCGTTCGCACTGGCCCGGCTGGGTCACGGGGTCGACCTGATCACCCGGCGCAGCGACCCGGCTCAACCCGATGTCGTCGAGCTGTCGGACGCCGTCCGGCTGATACATCTGCCGGCCGGCCCGCCGGAGCGGCTGGCGAAGAGCCTGATCGACGCCCATATCGGCGAGTTCGCGGCGGGGCTGACCGGGCTGAGCGCCGGCTATGACGTGCTGCATTCGCATCACTGGATGTCGGGGGTCGCCGCCCTTCCGGTGGCGCGGCTGCGGGAGGTCCCGCACATCCAGAGCTTCCACTCGGTGGCGGCGCTGCCCGGCTCGGCACTGTCGGAGGGCGAGCCGCCGGAGTCGCCGGCACGGGTGCCGGGTGAGCGGCTGGTCGCCAGCGAATCGGACGCCGTGATCGCGATCAGCGCCGCCGAGGCCCGCACCGTGGTGGAACGCTGCGGCGCCGACCCGGACCGGGTGATGATCGTGCCGCCGGGCGTCGACCGGACCATCTTCCACGCGGAGGCTCCGACCCCGTCGGTCGAGCGTGCCCAGACCACGGGCCTGCTGGCCGAGCTTGTCGAGACCCCTGAGTCGACACCGTCGACCAATCCCCGCGGCTACCTGCTCTACGCCGCCCGGCTGCAACCGCTGAAGGGACCCGACCTGGCGATCAAGGCGCTTGCCGAGGTGCCTGCCGAGCTGCGTCCCGACCTGTTGATCGCCGGGGACGTCTCGGCCGACTTCGCCGCCTACGAGGCCGATCTGCACGCCCTGGTCGACGCTCAGGGTCTCGGCGACGCCGTCCATTTCATCGGCCCGCAACCGCGGGAGCAGCTCGCCGGGCTGATGCGCGGCGCCCGGATCGTGCTGGTGCCGTCCCATTCGGAGACCTTCGGACTGATCGCGTTGGAGGCCGAATCGTGTGGGACGCCGGTGATCGCGTCCGCCGCCGGCGGGCTGCGCGAGGCGGTGGTGCACGGCGAGACCGGGCAGCTGATGGATTCCCGGCAGCCCGAGGATTGGGGAACGGCGATCACCCGGCTGCTGGCCAAGCCCGAGCGGCTGGCCCGAATGGGTGTGGTGGCGCAGATCCATGCCCGCCGGTTCGACTGGGACTGGACCGCCCGGCTGCTAGACCTGCACTACCGGGAGTTGCTGTGACTACGCCGTTCGCCGAGGTTCGCCGGGTCGTGTTCGCCCATGCCCATCCCGATGACGAGACGCTGGCGACCGGGGCGCTGATCCAGCACTTGACCGGCGCGGGCGTGACGGTCGCGGTGCTGACGGCGACCCGCGGCGAGCGCGGCGACGTGGTGCCCGGACCGCTCAGCCACCTGGTCGGCACCCCCGAGTTGGACGTCCACCGCGAGGCTGAGCTGACAACGGCACTGCGGACGCTCGGCGCGGAAGGGCCGTTCTTTCTGGGCGAACCGCCGGCACGGGCGTCCGGCCTGCCGCCGCGACGCTACGTCGACTCGGGGATGCGCTGGGTGACCCCGACGGTGGCCGGTCCGGGTGAGGACGCCGGTCCGGACGCCTTCACCTCGGCGAGCGTCCCGGAGGCGTCCGCCGATCTGGCCGCGTTCCTGGCCGCGTGGGACGCCGACCTGGTGGTCAGCTATCAGGCGGACGGCGGCTACGGACATCCCGACCATGTGCACGCCCACCATGTCGCGGTCGCCGCGGCGGCGCTGGCCGGCGTCCGGTTCGCCGAGGTGATCTCGATCCCCCGCGACGGCAGTCCGCCGGATTCCGACGGGGTCACCTGGTACGACCTGACCGACCGCCTCGACGCCCTGCTGCCCGCGTTGCGCGCCCACGCGTCCCAGTTCACCGTGAACGGACGCGACGTGATCCACTGCGGCGGTCAGCGGGAGCCGGTGCAGCTGCGCACCGGCGTCCGATCTGTCTGAGCAGCGTCCGATCTGCCTGAGCAGCCTGTCTGACCGGGCTGCGACAATGACCCGGTGCTGAAGACGTCCGAGCGGCCGCTGCCCGCGCAGTGGCTGCTGCTCACCATCCTGGCCGGCCTGGGCATGGTCGGACCGTTCTCGATCGACACCATGTTTCCGGCGTTCGCACAGATGGCGATCGACCTGAACACGACGCCGCTGGCCCTGCAACAGTTGATCAGCGTCTATCTGCTGTCGTTCGCGGTGATGAGCCTGTTCCACGGTCCGCTGTCGGACGCCCTGGGCCGCAAGCCGGTGATCATGGTCGGCACCGGACTGTTCGTGTTGTCGTCGCTGGCCTGCGCGGTGGCGCCGAACCTGGGTCTGCTGCTGGCCGGACGCGCCCTGCAAGGCCTCAGTGCCGGGGCCGGGCAGATCATCAGCCGCGCCATGGTGCGGGACATCTTCGCCGGAGATCGGGCACAGAAGGTGATGTCGCAGATCGCGATGATCTTCGGCCTCGCGCCGGCGCTGGCCCCGATCGTCGGCGGCTGGCTGTTGGCGCACGGCGACTGGCGGGGCATCTTCTGGTTCCTGACCGTCGTCGGCGTGGTGCTGCTGGTGCTGGTCGGGCTGTTCCTGCCCGAGACCCATCCCGCCGCTCAACGGACGCCGCTGCGGGTCGGCCCGCTGTTCCACTCGCTGTGGTCGGTGTGGATCGACCGCGACGGACGCCGGCTGGCGCTGACCGCGATGATCAATTTCGCCGGCATGTTCGTCTACATCTCGGCCGCGCCGATGATCGTGGTGAACCTGCTCGGCAAGGGCGAGCGGGACTTCTGGATGCTGTTCGTGCCGCTGATCTCGGGCATGGTGCTCGGCTCCTGGTTCTCCGGACGGCTGGCCGGCCGGGTCAGCGGACGTCGGATGGCCACCGCCGGCTACTGGATCAGCCTGGCCGCCGGTGCCGCCAATCTGGTGCTGATGTTGGTGCCGGCGGCGCAGACGCTGCCCTGGGCGGTGTTGCTGCTGCCGGTCTACACCTTCGGCATCGCCCTGGCGTTCCCGATCCTGACCCTGGCGATGCTCGACCTGTTCCCGGCGAACCGAGGTGCGGCGTCCTCGGTGCAGAGTTTCGTCTCGCTGGTGTCGAACGCGGTGATCGCCGGCGTGGTGGCCCCGGCGGTGGCGTTCTCGCTGCCGATGCTGGCCGGCACCGCGCTGGCGCTGACCACGATCGGCTACCTGATGTGGCGCCGCCACCTGCGGGTCACGGCGTCCGACCCTCAGGCGCCGCCCGATCCGCAGGCCTACGAGCCGCTCGACGAGATGTGAAGCCCCAGATTTTCATATGTGACGGGGTTCGGAAGGTTCAGCGTCACCACCTAGTACACCAACAACCCTTTGCTCACTAGGACTTTTGCCCACTCGTCCATGGCGAGTCGCCGCCAAGACCGGCCACACTGGGCACACTTGAAGTTCAAGTGTGCCCAGTGGGGATTTCATATGTGGAGTGGACGAGCACCAACCCCCTGGGCGTCGGCGGCCGCATCCTGCTGGGAATCCTCCCGGCCCTCGGACTGGTGGTGCTGTTGGGCGCGATCGGTTCGCCCTGGGAGCACCCCGGCTATGTCGAACTCGTCCAGGGGGTCGGCATGTCGCTGCCCGGAGCGGGAGCCGCCGCGCGTCAGCTGCCCAGGATGGACGCCGTGTCCGAGATCGTCAGCTGAGGCGGGTAGAGGCCCATCACCTGCAGGGCGGCCGCGTTGTTCTCGGCGGTCGAGCCGGCGCAGGCGTCCGCGGCGATGATCGCGTAGGCCCCGGCGTCCGCGGCAGCCAGGGCCGTGGAGAGTACGCAGCAGTCGGTCGAGACGCCGGTCAGCACGACGCGTGGGGCGTGGCCGACGATGGCTTCCATCTCCGGACCCCACTTGCCGAACGTGGGTCGGTCGAGGGTCGGACGCGTGGTCAGGTCCTGGACGGCGGGCACCAGGTCGAAGATCGGATCGGTGGGCGGACGGTCGGCGAACGGCCAGTCGGCGAAGTACTCGCCCCACGAGGTGTCGCGGTCGGCGGTCGGCAGCCAACGGGTGATCAGCACTCGGTCGCCGAACGCCGGGGCAAGACGCCGGATGTTCGCCACGGCATCGTCGAAGAACGGCGATGCCCAGTCGGAATCGGGCGCAGCGAAGATGTTCTGCGGATCGATCACGACCAGCCAGTGATCGAGGGCGCGGAAGCCTGTCGAGGGGGTGTTCATGCGGTCTCCTGTGTTTGGGGGTGCACTCCTTCGTGCGACCGGGACATTGCCATCGAACCACAGAGCAGACGCTCGGACCTCCTATGCGGCCACTTCGCAGTTTCCTATCCGGCCAGGTGAGTTCAGATCTGGACGCTGCGATCACGGGCGCAGCACCACCAACTCTTGTGTCGCTCGGGTCATCGCCACATACCGATCCACCGCCGCAGTGATGCCCGATTCCGAATCGTCCTCGAACAGCAGCACCAGGTCGAATTCGAGGCCCTTGGCGTTCTGCGGGCTCAGCGACATGACTCGGTCGGTGCCGGGGAATTCCGGGTCGCCGATGACGCAGACGATCCCTTTGTCGTGGCTGTCCAGCCAATCCCGCAGGATGGCGTCCCGTTCGGACGCCGGCGCATACCGCACCGGAACGCCGGTGCTGCGGATCGAGGTCGGCACCACGACGTCCGGGAGCGCGGCGGTGATCACCGGTTCGGCTGCCGCCATCACCTCGGCCGGCGTCCGGTAATTGATGGTCAGCGTGGCGACCGTGACGTCGTCGAAGCCGACCCGCCGCAGACGTTCCGTCCACGATTCGGTGAAGCCGTGCCGGGCCTGCGCCCGGTCGCCGACCACGGTGAAGCTGCGGGACGGACAGCGACGCAGCAGCAGTTGCCATTCGGCGTCGGTCAACTCTTGGGCCTCGTCGACGATGATGTGCGCGAACGGGCCGGCTAGCGGGTCGCCGTCGTCGGACGCCCACGCGTCATCGTGCACCAGTGCGTCGCGAATGCTGTCCCGGTTGAGCAGCTTCAGCCCCGATTCGGGATCGTCGTCGGCGGCCAGGATGTCCTCGACCACGTCGTCCATGTAGGAGCGGTCGGCGGCCTCCTCGGCACGACGGCGCCGGTTCCGGTCGGACGCCTCCGGGTCGCCGAGCCGGTGCCGCATGGCGTCCAGCAGGGGCAGGTCGGCGACCGTCCACGGCGAGCCCTCGGGTCTCTTCAATGCGCGCACCTCGTCCGGACTCAGCCAGGGCGCGCAGCGGCGCAGGTAGGCGGGCACCGCCCACAGATCGGCGACCAGGTCGGTGGGTTCCAGCAGCGGCCAGGCCCGGCGGACCTCGCGGCGCAGCTTCGGGTTCCGTTCCAGTGCGGCGCGCAGCGTCTCGGTGGGCACCTCGGGGTCGGGGAAGTTGTCGATCAGGATCTCCAGCACCGCCTCCCAGACCTGGTCGTGGGCCTCGTTGTGCGGCGCGCCCTCGTCCACAGCCTCGAACGCCTCGGCCCAGTCGGCCGGCCGCAACCGGACGTCGCCCCACGGCGTCTCGACCAGCAGGGCCGTGGTGGGCGGCTCCTCATAGAGGGCGACCGCCGGATCGACGGCCCCGACCATCCGCACCGACGACTTCAACCGGGCCACCTTCGGATCGGGCTCGGCGACGGCGTCCACACCCTCGGGCAGCAGGTCGCGCACCGTGCAGGTCCGGACGCCCTCCTCGCCCAGGCCGGGCAGCACGTCGGCGACGTAGGCCAGGTAGGCCTCGTGCGGACCGACGAACAGCAGCCCGCCGCGGTGGCCGTTGAGCCGCGGATCGGCGTAGGCCAGGTAGGCGGCCCGGTGCAGCGCCACCACCGTCTTGCCGGTGCCGGGACCGCCGTCCACCACCAGGGCACCGGCCGAACCGGCCCGGATGATGGCGTCCTGGTCGGCGGCGAGGGTGCCGAGCACGTCGCGCATCCGGGCCGTGCGGGATTCGCCGAGGCTGGCCAGGAAGGACGACTGATCATCGAGCGCGGCGTTGTCGTCGAGCCCGTCGGCGGCGAACACCTCGTCCCAGTAGTCGGTGACGCGGCGGTCGGTCCAGCGGTAGCGGCGCCGGCTGGCCAGTCCGAGCGGGTGGGCCCGGGTGGCGGCGAAGAACGGCTCGGCGGCCGGGGTGCGCCAGTCGACGAGCAGTTGGCGTCCGGAGCGGTCGGCCAGCCCGACCCGTCCGATATAGGTGGGTTCGCTGCCGTCGGCGGGCACCATCCGGCCCAGGCAGGCGTCCTGAGTGAACCTGCTGAGCAGCCGCTGCCGGGCGCTGAGCCGGTGGATCTCCAGGTCGCGGTCGAGCGCTTGACGGCCGCGGACCGCACGCTCTTTGCGTAATTCGTCCAGCCGTTCGGAGAGTTCGGTCAGTTGCTCGGCGACACAGTCGGCGATCGCCGCCAGGTGCCGTTCGTCGGCACCGATCAGGCGGGGATCAGCCTTCGCGACGAGGCGTCCGGGAAGGTTGAAAGCACTGCGCACAGGGGACATGGCGGACGATTCTGCCTCCGGTGGGGGGCCTTGCGGCAAGACCCCCCATGCGCTATAGCTTGGAATTGCCAGGAGTTCGTTGGGCATCATTGAAGCGTCGGCCGTCGCATTCTGAGTGCTCGCTCAGCCGTCGTAGGTTTCCATCACACGTCATCATCTGACTCGGCGCCGCTATGCTCGCCGCGCCTGAGGACAGAATCAACGAACTCTTGGCCGTGCTCAGTGAGCCGGACGTTCTGGGCTGTCATCGGTCACCTCCTGCTTGCATGAAGCTCATCTGCCCGCGTCCGAAGGCGGACCAGGCAGCCCCCGATTGCCCGTGGCACCGCATTCTGAGTGCTCGCTCGACGGATCAGGCACCCCGGTGATTAGGTTGGCCCATGCAGGGAATCCGTCTGAGCACCGTCACGCTGGGGGCATCCGACCCGGTGTCGCTGGCCCGGTTCTACGCCCGCTTGCTGGGCTGGACGCTGGGGCCAACCGACGACCCGACCTGGGTGACCGTGCGCAACCCGGACGGCGGCATCGGACTCGCCTGCCAGCTGGAGAAGCACCACGTCAGGCCGAACTGGCCGGGTGGGCCGGGCGACCAGCAGATGCAGGTGCATCTGGAGGTTCAGGTGGACGATCTGCAGGCCGGTCTGCAGCACGCCCGGCAGTGCGGCGCTCGGATGGCCCGCTACCAGCCGCAGGCGAACGTCCGGGTCTGCATCGATCCGGCCGGGCACCCGTTCTGCCTGTGGGTCGACGGCTGAACACCCGTGCCCGTCACTGTCGAACGCCGCCGCGACCCGCTGGCCGTCGAGCGAGTGCTCCGGACCCTGCCCGACTGGTTCGGCATCGAGGAGGCGATCCTCGGTTACGTGGCGAAGGCGGAGATCTGGAGTCGTTCCTGGCCGTCGCCGGCGGCGAGGTCGCCGGTGTGGCGCTCGTCGAGCGGCACTTTCCGGAGTCCGCTGAGTTGGCGCTGATCGCGGTGAGTGCGCCGCTGCGCGCGACCGGTGTGGGCCGCGCACTCGTCACGACGATTGAGGATCACTTGCGCGCCGACGGCTGCGACTTCCTCGAGGTACACACGGTCGGCCCGGCGTTCGAGCATGCCGGCTATGCCGCGACGCGTGCCTTCTATCGCGCGGTCGGATTCGCACCGATGCACGAGTTCGACGGGTTGGATTGGGCGGGCCCAACCCTGGTGATGATCAAGTCATTGCGCCCGGCATCGCGATCAACCCCGGAATCCCTGGACTGATACCGGTCCGCTGCCGGAAGGCGCGAATCGCGCCGGGATCTCCCCGCGCCCGACCGTCAACCGAGATCCCGGACAAGCCCGTGATGACGACATTTCTCTTCATTCCGGCACCACTCGTCCCGGCGGGTGCCGCTATCCGGCAGGTTGTCGGAATCGTTGGTGTCGTCGAGGTCGTCGGTGTGGGTCGACGTAGCGGGGTGGGATGATCTCGGGAATACCGTCGGTGGCGATTCTGATCTCCCATTGGAGTTCGGGTGCTCGTTTCTTGTCGGGTTCGAGCAGATTGTGGTGGTGTTTGCACAACAAGCACAGGTTGTGCAGTGCTGTCGGCCCTTCGTCGGCCCAGGGGATGATGTGGTGGGCGTCACAATCAGCGGCTGGGCGGTTGCAGCCGGGGAAGATGCAGCCGGGGAAG
>NZ_JASGEF010000034.1:0-8083 GCF_047606665.1 Micropruina sp.
CTGCGGTGAAGCCTGGGGTGGGTTCGCCGGATTGTGGGTATGTGTATACCGAGCCGTCGTTGCCGGAGGGGAAGTATCGGGTGCGGGCGGTGGCTGATTGGGATGTGAGTTGGTCGGTGGCTGGGTTCTCTGGGGTGGTGCCGGCGTATAACGAGGCGTCCGCGAGCATTCCGATCGGCGAACTCGTCGCTCTGAACCGATAGCCGACAATCTCACAGTCGCACTGCCCGCCGGAACACGAATGCCCGCCGGAAACAGGGCGGTGGGGCCGGGCGCGATGCCCGACCCCACCGGTTGTTTGCTAATTCGTCCGAAAGATCAGTCGATCAACTCTACGGCTGTCCCGGCGCGCCAGCGGCGTCCCGAACCTGATCCTTGAGGAAATCCTGAGCCTGATCGACTTGTGCCGCGTACTTGCCGTCCGTCTTCGAGTCGACGAAGTCGCCCACCTGATCGATGGCGCCTTCGATCTGATCTTCGTGGCCGGCTACGGCTCCTTTGATCTTGTCGACGAAGTCCATTCGGCCTCCTCTCTGTCGTCCGCCCGGTTCGAGTCCGGCTCCGTGCCCATTCTTACCCCGTCGGACCGGCTCTGCCAAGGGGGTCGCCAACGACGTGTCCCTCGAGCTCGGCCACGGCCGTGAGTGCGGAAGGAGAGGTCCGGTGAGTTGCCCGTCCACCTGGGGCACAATGACGAGGTGCCAACCCCGCCGCTGATCGTGTTGAACGGCCCCACGGCCAGCGGCAAGACCGCGCTGGCAGTGCAGGTCGCCCAACTGCTCGGCGCCCGCGGACGACCTGCCGAGATCGTGAATGCCGATTCGATGCTGGTCTACCGCGGCATGGACATCGGCACCGCCAAGCCGTCCCGGGCTGAGCGCGGTGGCATCGCCCACCACCTGATCGACATCTTGGATGTCGATCAGACCGCCAGCGTGGCGACCTTCCAGCCGTTGGCCAGGGACGCCATCGCCGATTGCCGCGAGCGCGGCGTGGTGCCGATTCTGGCCGGCGGGTCCGCGCTGTATGTGCACGCGATCCTGGACGACTTCGAGTTTCCCGGCACGGACGCCGTGGTCCGGGCTCGCCTGGAGGACGATCTCGATCGGTTCGGGGCGGCAGCGATGCATCGCCGGCTGGCCGAACTGTCGCCCCAGGCGGCGGTCGATATCCTGCCCGGCAACGGACGCCGCATCGTCCGGGCACTCGAGGTCATCGAGCTGACCGGGACCTGGCGAGCGACCCTGCCGGATTGGCGCTACGCCCTGGAGGAGGTCCACCAGTGGGGGATCGAACTGCCGCGTGAGGTGCTGGACGAGCGCATTGAGGCACGGGTCGAGCGAATGTGGGCCGAGGGGCTGGTCGGCGAGGTGCGCGCGCTGGTCGAGCGTGGGCTGCGCAACGGACGGACGGCGTCCCGCGCGTTGGGCTACCGGCAGGTGCTCGCCTACCTGGACCGCGAACTCACCGAGGCCGACGCCAAACAACAGACCATCACGGGCACCCGCAGGTTCGCCCGCAAACAACTCGGCTGGTTCCGCCGCGACCCCCGGGTCGAATGGCTGCCGGCGGACGGCGCCGGCACCGCCGAAGCCATCGTCGCCACGCTGTGATGCGAGGCACAGCGAGCCGCCCGATCAGGCCCGGTTTGACCACATGGGCGCATTGCGATGCAATTTCTGAATGCTCGCCTTCGCCAAGGGACACGGAACGCTCAACGACTTCGTGTGCTTCAGCGACCCCGACGGCGCCTTCGACCTGAGCGACGATCAACTCCGCTTCCTGTGCGACCGGCGAGCCGGCATCGGCGGTGACGGCACGTTGCGCGCCGTCCGGGCCCGGCATGTCGCCGGCTACGAACAGCACGGCGACGCCTGGTTCATGGACTACCGCAACGCCGACGCCTCGATCGCCGAGATGTGCGGCAACGGGCTGCGGGTCTTCCTGCAGTACCTGCTCACCGAGGGTCTGATCGACAGCCGTCCGATCGACATCATCACCCGCGCCGGCGTCCGGCATGGCGAGTTCCTGGACGGCGATCAGATCCGGATCGGGATGGGTGTTCCGGTGGTGGCCCCGAACCAGGTGCCGGTGACCGTCGATGCGCAGACCTTCCAGGGTCGCGCGGTCGATGTGGGCAACCCTCATGCCGCCGTCCTGCTGCCCGTCGGAGGCTTGGACGCCCTCGACCTGACCCGCGAGCCCGGCTACCCGTCCGAGATGTTCCCGAACCGCGCCAACGTCGAGTTCGTCGAACCGGTCGGCGACCACCACATCCGGATGCGGGTCTGGGAACGCGGCGTGGGCGAGACCTTCTCGTGCGGCACCGGCACGGTGGCCGCCGCCGTTGCCGCCGCGACCGCGGCGGGGGAGAGCACCGGCAGCTGGCGGGTCGACCCGCCCGGCGGCACCCTGCTGGTCGACCTGGCACCCGAGGGCGCCCGGCTCACCGGCCCCGCCGTCATCGTCGCTCATGGCACAGTGAACCTGTGACTGGCACAGTGAACCTGTGACGCATCCACGCTTCGACGACGCCGACGATCCGGAGACCGCCGACTTCGACGGCGACCAACTCGACCTGGCCGAGCGGCTCTCGCTGCGCCGGGTGGCCGGCATGTCCACCCAGCTGGCCGACATCACCGAGGTCGAATACCGCGATCTGCAGCTGGAACGGGTGGTGCTGGTCAGCGTCTGGACCACCGGTACTCAGCGCGACGCCGACAACGCCCTTGCCGAGCTGAAGCTGCTCGCCGAGACCGCCGGATCCGAGGTGCTCGAAGCGCTCGTCCAACGCCGCAGCCACCCCGACCCCGCCACCTTCATCGGACGCGGCAAGGTGGACGAACTGCGCGAGGTGGTGATCGCCACCGGCGCCGACACGGTGATCTGCGACGGCGAACTCGAACCCGCCCAGCTGCGCAACCTGGAGGATCGGGTCAAGGTCAAGGTGATCGACCGCACCGCGCTGATCCTGGACATCTTCGCCCAGCACGCCAAGAGCGCCGAGGGCAAGGCTCAGGTCGAGCTGGCCCAGCTGCAGTACCTGCGGCAACGGCTGCGCGGCTGGGGCGGGAACCTGTCCCGGCAGGCCGGTGGACGGGCCGCCGGCGGTGCCGGCATCGGCGGCCGCGGACCGGGCGAGACCAAGATCGAGACCGACCGGCGCCGGATCCGCACCCGCATCTCGGTGCTGCGCAAACGGCTGCGCGAGATGGACGAGGTGCGCGCCACCAAGCGCCAGGAACGACAGCGCAACGAGATCCCCTCGGTGGCCATCGTCGGCTACACCAATGCCGGTAAGTCGTCGCTGCTCAACCGCCTGACCGGCGCAGGGGTCCTGGTCGAGAACGCCCTGTTCGCCACTCTCGACCCGACCACTCGGCGCAGCGAGAGCACCGACGGCCGCGTCTACACGCTGACCGATACGGTCGGCTTCGTCCGTCATCTGCCGCACGACCTGGTCGAGGCGTTCCGCTCCACCTTGGAGGAGTCGGTGCTGGCCGATCTGCTGCTGCACGTGGTGGACGGCTCCGAGCCCGACCCCGAGGGGCAGATCAAGGCGGTGCGCACCGTGCTCGCCGAGATCGGCGCAGGCAACACCGCCGAACAGCTGGTTGTCAACAAGACCGATGCCGCGGACGCCACCACGCTCGCCGCGCTGCGCACGCAGTATCCGGACGCCGTCTTCGTCTCCGCCCGGACCGGCGACGGGATCGCCGAGCTCAAGCGGCGGGTCGAGGAGCGATTGCCGCGTCCGGCAGTCGAGGTGCGCGTGCTGGTGCCCTATGAGCGGGGCGACCTGGTGAACAAGATCCACATCAGCGGCGAGATCGTCACACTGGAGCACACCGCCGACGGCACCGCCCTCACCGCACGGGTGAACCGCGGCCTGGCCGGCGAACTGGCCCCGTTCGTCCAGTGGGATGGGCAGCCTCACCCGATCGAGGCCGATCATTCCGACGTGTCAGGCTCCGGTTTGTCGGACGACGGAACCAGATGCCTGGGTATGTACGAGGTACCTCGTTCTGCTCATGATCGTTAGGCCGATGGTGGCGAGGCCGGCGTAGAGGGCGGGTGCGACGAAAACCAGCGGAGGGCCGAGGACGCTGGCGCCGATGCCGCTGGTGGCTCCGCCGAGGGCGCTGGAACCGCCGGCGAACTCATGAATACGGCGGACGCGGTGGCCACCGCGCTGAGCAGCAGGCGCTGGGCGATGATGATTCCCAGGGCCCGCGAAGACACCCAGACGCCGCCTATCAGGACCTGGCCGGCGAGCAGCCCGACGGTGCTGGAAGAGGTCTTCGGCAACCAGCGCGATCTCGTCCTCACCCACGAGCTCTACAGGCTGGCGGCCCGCGATGCGGGCTTCCGGGACATCGCCACGGGCTCGATGTCGCGCAGCCGGGCTGTGTTGGAGCGGCACTTCGACCCGAGACCGCTCAGATGCGTTGAGGGCGGGGACGTAGTGCGCATCGCATTGGAGTTCCGAGGGTCACCGCGACGATTCTCGGCATCGGCGTCGCGGGGTTAGGCGTTGCGATACTGGTGGCCCGCCGCGCAGGACTCGCCATGGAACATTTTTAGTGGATCGGCTTGCCGCGGTTGCGCCCAGTGGCGGCAATAGGCAAGCCTGCACAACAGGATCGCCACCTGGTCCACATTGGCCAGTCGATACTGAGCATGGGTCGTTCCGCTGCCAACCTTGATGGTCACTGCGCCAGCGTGTCCGGCCAATACCCGGAAGGCGTCCTCGTCCGTGGTGTCGTCGCCGCTTGACCGGCGACAGGAAGCGCTGGGCGGAATAGTTTTGACTTCTCAGATTGGGAGGACGTCGATCGAGGAGCGCCAGCATTCTTGCAGGTGGTCGTCGACCATTCCGGCGGACTGCATGAGCGCGTACATCGTGGTTGGGCCGACGAACCGGAAGCCGCGTTTGCGGAGCGTCTTGCTCATCGCCTCCGACTCGGGAGTGGTTGCGGGCACGTCGGCGAACGTCCGGGGCCGGGGACGTGGATCGGGTGCGAATGACCACAGCAACGCGTCGATGTCGCCCGCTGCCATCTCGGTGACGAGGCGGGCGTTCGAGATGGTGGCCTCGATCTTCGCGCGGTTGCGGACGATCCCGGCGTCCGCCATCAGCCGAGCGATGTCGTCGTCGCCGAACGCCGCGACGGTCTCGGGCTCGAAGCCGGCGAACACCTCGCGGAACCTGGGACGTTTGCGCAAGATCGTGATCCACGACAGCCCTGCCTGGAAGCCTTCGAGGCTCAGCTTCTCGAACAGCTCACGGTCGCCGTGGAGCGGGACGCCCCATTCGTCATCGTGGTAGCGGCGGTACTCGGCATCGTCGCCGACCCAGCCGCAACGCGCGATCGCGTCAGGTCCGATCCGGAGGTCATCGATCACGCGCTCACGATACACAGGGTGCCTTTTTTGCAGCTGCCGGGGAGGCTTCGCGGCAGGAGTCGAGCCATCGCCAGCCGCCGCGCGGCGAAACGTGCGTTATGACGACGCCACCAACCCGAATTCGGCTGTCCCGCGCCGAAACGAGCGTTGTGGAAGCCTCGCCGGACCCGCATAACGTTCGTTTCCCCGGGAGGGACTCACCGCCGGCCACCGCCCTGATTTGATAACGCTCGTTTCTCGGCGCACCCGCCGGATGACGCCCGTGTCGATGCGCGAGTGGGGCTACCGCCGTTCGGCCTGTTCGGTCAATGCGGATCGGGTTACGGAGCCTTCGCCTTTTGCCAGAGCAGGCGGAGGTGGCTGCGGAGCGCATCACGCTCATCTGGAGTAAGCGGCGCGAGCAGTTCGTCTTCGATTCTGCTCGTCGCGGCGGCGAGTTCGGCAGCAGCTTCCGTTCCGGCCGGAGTGAGGGAGATGACGCGGCGGCGGCGATCTGCGGGATCATCGCCGCGCTGGATGAGGCCTCGTCGCTCTAGGGGAGCCACTACCGGCCCCATGTTCCGCGGGTCGATCAGCACGATGTCGGCGAGCGCAGTGGCTCCGAGCGGGCCGGCCGTGTGGAGGGTCAGCAGGATCCTGTGGTGGTGCGGAGTGAGGTCGCGTTCGGCCAGCACGCCGACCCATGATCGTGTGGCGAGCACCCCGAGTTGGGACAGCAGGAACCCGACCGAGGACTCGAACGACGCTTCCGCAGGCATGTCCTCATCCTACTTGAGAATAGTCATCAATCATGTTAATCATGCCTAATGACTATTTTGATCACCGGGGCGACGAGCGGCTGCACCAGGCCGCCTCGCTGATCGACCAGGCCCATGACCGGCTCAACGACGCGATGACCCACTCCGGCCGCATCATCTGGGCACCAGGAACACAGATGGTCGAGCGGTGGATCGGGGTCGTGTTCCTCCAAGGCGACGAGGCCGATCGGGTGCTCGACCTGATCGACGCCAAGGGCGTCGAGGCCGGGATCGAGCATCTGTCCGGCTGGGACTACGGCACCGAGACCACCGACGCCGCAATGGTCAACGGCGACGTGCATGACACCGCCCCCTTCTATGCCGGGGACAGGCAGGCCGAGACCGGCGACTACACGATGACCTACAACCCGCAGGTTGGGCCTCGCGACATCCGTGATGCCATACACCTTCGGACGGGGCGCGCCAGGACTCGAGGATCGCCTGCGGGTAGCCGCAGACCAGTGGTTCGACAAGGATGTGTGCCAGCCTCCCGGGGTCGGTGCCTCTCGACGGCGGCTGGGGACTCGCGATCGAATCCGCTGGGCTGCGGGTCGTCGAGGTACGCACCATCCTCGACGAACAGCCCCCGCCTGCCGCCGACCAAACCCGGCTGATCGCCGGCGCCCTGCTGCGCCGCTACCTCGGCGAGGACTTCGACGATCTGGTCTCGGACGACGACCGTGCCACCGTTCGCTGGCTTCTTGATCCGAACAACCCCGCTGGGCATCGGGCACCGCGCCGACCTGCACCTGCTCAGCGCGCAGTCCCGATGGCGATGCGTCACGGCATACGAAAGCACCTTGCCTAGCTGATACCCATGAACATGCAGACGGTGGTGGCGCGCGGGTCTGATGCTCCTATGGATGTCAAGCGGCGGCGAGATGTTGAGTGAGGAACAAGGCGGCCCGATCAAGCGCCTGCTCCGCCTCGTCGAGCTGGCCGATGAACGACTGGAAAACATGCGGCACTCCGGCGGTGACATCAAGGATCACATCCACCTCCGCTTCGCGTGCCCGCTGAGCAAGACGAACCGAGTCATCCAGGAGCAGCTCGTTCGTGCCGACCTGCAACAGGATCGGTGGGAACCCAGTCAGGTTGCCCAAGACGGCCGGAGCGGTTAGCTCCTGATGCGGATCCTGGCCGCCCAGGTACATGTCGCCGGTATAGGCCATACCCTCGCGGGTGAAGAACGGATCGATGCCCTCTTTCGTCTCTATCGTCGCGCCAGCGCGAGTGTGGTCAAGACCGGGCGAGAACGCCACGATCGCTCCCGGCACCGGCAAACCAGCGTCACGAGCCGCGATCGTCGTGGTCACGGTCAGGCCACCACCTGCAGAATCACCCGCGAACGCGATCGATTCCGGGGCAAGGCCTTCGTCCAGGAGTGTCCGGTAGGCGGCCACACAGTCATCGATCCCCGCAGGAAACGGATGCTCAGGCGCCAGTCGGTAGTCCAAGGAAACGGCGCTGAATCCCGTCCTAACGACCAGGCTCGCGGTCAAACCCATCGCAGTTTGCGGGGAGCCCAGCGCGAACGAACCACCGTGGAAGTACAGGATCTTCGCCGGCTTGGCCTCGCCTTCCGGCTCGACTCGCACTGCCGGACGGCCAGCAAGTTCGATGCTGCTCGTGCGCACATCAGGGATCGGGAACATCGCCATCATTGCGGCGAAGCCCTCTCGCATCTCCTCGACCGGCCTCGGACTGAACCCGCTGGGGCCCCTGGCGAAGCATCGCATCGACCTTCTGACGCTGTGGGGTGCCTGATTTCTTCCGGACTTGGGATCCAATAGGATTGACCCAGGAAAGGATCATGATTATGTCGAGTAAGCGGGGCAGGTTCAGCCCGGAGTTCAAGAAGCAGTTGGTCGAGGCGTTTC
>NZ_JASGEF010000035.1:0-82993 GCF_047606665.1 Micropruina sp.
TCAGCGTAGACTTCATTCCACACTTGGATACCAAACGCCCAACGAAGTCCTCTACGGCAACAACACCAACCCAACAGCCGCCTAGAAAACAACCAACAAGCAAGTCCGGAAAAAACCCGGCAGCCCAGGGCGAGGTGAAGGACTGATGCCGCGCAAGTACGTCAGGAAGACCAACCGTCGGTCACGAGAGGAGCGGAACCTGTCTGTGCGCGCCGAGCACAGAGAGCCCCCCGACCTTGACAAGCTGACCGAGCTGCTGATCCGGTTCGCGCTCCAAGACTCTGGTGAACAGCGAGCCACACGTGCGCGGGAACACCGGGCTATGGCCGGTGTCAGCGACTCGTCGTAGAATGAAGGTGTCCGCCGCAGAGGTGGATGTTGTGGTCCTAAACCCCGCCGTCTCGGCGGGCACGCGAACTTGGCCGACCTGGGCCTCGTCCTACAGCCTTCGGGCTCTTCTCACAATCAACATTCGCAGTTGACAGCTCTGCGGTGGGCGTCTGGACCACCACTCGCGGAGAAGAGCCATGACAACCCTTACTGTCGACCGAGCCGCGGTCGATAGCCTCCTGTCCCCATCGGTGCCTACGGGCGGTGCCGTGGCCGTTTCCTACCTGCGCGTCTCCACCAAGGAGCAAGCGGAGAAGGGCGGCACGGACGAGGGATACTCCATCCCTGCCCAACGCGAAGCGAACCGCCGCAAGGCCGAACAGCTCGGCGCAACCGTGATCGAAGAGTTCGTGGACGCCGGCGAGTCGGCACGCAAGGCCGACCGACCCGAACTGATGCGGATGATCCAGTACGTCACCGAGCACCAGATCAACTACTGCATCGTCCACAAGGTCGACCGGCTTGCACGCAACCGCGCCGACGACGTGACGATCCACCTCGCGCTACGCGACGCAGGCGTGATGCTGGTGTCAGCCAGCGAGAACATCGATGAGACTCCTTCGGGGATGTTGCTGCACGGCATCATGTCCTCGATCGCGGAGTTCTACTCCCGCAACCTTGCCACCGAGACGATCAAGGGCTTGTCGCAGAAGGCGGCGCAAGGAGGCACGATCAACCGGGCACCGATGGGCTACCTCAACGTCGGAGTCCGTGACGACCGCGGCCGTGAGATACGCACCGTGCAGGTCGATCCTGAGCGAGCGGAGTTGGTGACGTGGGCGTTCCAGGTCTTCGCTTCGGGCCAGTGGACGACCACCCAGCTCCACCGCGAACTCGTGCGGCGTGGCCTGAACACGCCGCCGTCGCCCAACCGGCCGTCCAAACCCATCGGCCTGTCGAGCGTGCATCGGATTCTCACGAACCCGTACTACAAGGGCGACATCCGCTACAAGGGGGCCACGTACAAGGGCACGCACGAAGCGATCGTGCCGCGCGAGGTCTGGTACCAAGTCCAGTCCGTACTCGACGCCCACAAGTCTGCCGCCGACGCCACCCAGATTCACGACCACTACCTGAAGGGCACAGTCTACTGCGGACAGTGCGGCAGTCGGCTGCTCATCTGCCACTCCCGTAACCGTCATGGCAAGGTCTACCCGTACTTCGTGTGCTCGGGTCGGCACGGTGACACGAGCGGTTGCACCCGGCAGGCCGTGCTCATCGAAGACGTGGAGCGACTAATCGAGGGCTACTACGAGACCATCCAGATCGACGGACAGACCCGGCAGAACGTCGCCGGGATGCTCCACGCCACGTTCGACCGGCTGATGGCTGCCGATGTCAAGGAGCTGGCTGGGCTCGCCACTGACCGTGACCGTCTCGACAACGAGCGGGTCAAGCTGCTGCAAGCGCACTACGCCGACGCCGTGCCGCTGGACCTGCTCAAGCAGGAGCAAGCCCGGATCGGTGCTGAGTTGGAGACGATCAACAACCGGATCGTCGCCCACCACGACCAGTACGCCGAGGCTCGCGCGAACCTGGAGGATTCGATTGGGCTGCTCGCACATGCGGCGGACATCTACCGGCGGTGCGACGACGCGAACCGTCGTCTGTGCAACCAGGCGTTCTTCACCGCCATCTTCATTGACGACGACGGGGAGCCCTGCGTCACGTACCAGCGGCCTTACGACACGCTGTGCGATCCCGAGGTGCAGGCCAACGCCCTGAACTGGGCTGCCGAGGCGAAAACAAAGGGCGAGGTTCAAACCGGAACCAGAGCGGTGACTCTGGTCGAGGGTTTGAACCTCGCCACATCAGGGTGAGTAACGGGACTCGAACCCGCGACATCCTGGACCACAACCAGGTGCTCTACCAGCTGAGCTATACCCACCATGTCGTGGCGGTCGGGCGCCACGGCTAGGACAGTCTAGGTCACCGGTGTCGGGGCGCGCCAATCGGGACGCCGCCGTCACGCACCATCCAGTGCGGGCGGCGATCCTGATCGGGGGTCCGAGATCTCAGTCGGTGCCGACCTACGTCACAGGCCCGCTCAGCGCACCTTGGTGGACGGCGGCGATCTTTCGCAACTCGGCGGTGGACAACCCCGGCTGCGGGACGAAGACCGCCTCGCGGTAGTAGCGCAACTCCTCGATCGACTCGCGGATGTCGGCCAGCGCGCGGTGGTTTCCCGACTTGGTGGGGGTGTTGTAATAGGCCCGCGGGTACCAGCGGCGAGCCAGCTCTTTGATACTGGAGACGTCCACGTTGCGGTAGTGCACGTGCGACTCCAGGGCCGGCATGTCGCGGGCCAGGAACGCCCGGTCGGTGCCGATGGTGTTGCCGGCCAGCGGCGCGGTCCGCACATTCGGCACCCACTGGCGGACGTAGTCGAGCACCTGCTGCTCGGCGGTCTCCATGTCGAGACCGTCGTCCAGCAGTGTCAGCAGCCCCGACTTGTCGTGCATCTCGCGGACGAAGTCGCTCATCTGGCTCAGCGCCGCCGCGGACGGCTTGACCACCACGTCGACACCGTCGCCGAGGACGTTGAGTTCGCCGTCCGTCACCAGGGCGGCCACTTCGATCAACGCATCGCTGGTGAGGTCGAGCCCGGTCATCTCGCAATCGATCCACACCAGAAGGTCAGCCACGGCCAACACTCTAGTGCTGACCGGCGAAGTCTCGACGTGTCGGAGTGGCGCGGCACTGGACGGGACGGAAGGAACCAATAGGCTTGTCTCACGCCGAGCCGGGAGGACCCCAATGACGATTGACCTGGACGCGCTCCAGCCTGATGCCGACGACAACCTTCGCGAGTTCATCGACAAGCTGGTCGCCGCCGGGTACACGGTGGCGGACAGCCAGAGCGCAGATCCGGAGTTGATCGATCCGGGCGGCCGCGCTGTCGAGACCTGGCGTGAGGACTACCCCTACGACGAGCTGATGAGTCGTGAGGAGTACGAGCAGGAGAAGTACCTGCTGCAGGTCGAGTTGCTGAAATTCCAGTACCACGGCCAGGACAACGGGCTGAAGCACATCATTGTCTTCGAGGGCCGTGACGCCGCAGGCAAGGGCGGCACCATCAAGCGGTTCATCGAGCACCTCAACCCCCGCGCCGCCCGCGTGGTGGCGTTGACCAAGCCGTCCAGCACCGAGCTGGGGGAGTGGTACTTCCAGCGCTACATCCGGCGCTTCCCGACCAGCGGCGAGATCGTCCTGTTCGACCGGTCCTGGTACAACCGCGGCGGCGTCGAGCGGGTGATGGGCTTCTGCACCGACGAACAGTACGAGACGTTCATGCAGCACGCGCCGAAGTTCGAGCGGATGCTGATCGAGTCGGGCATCCACATCACCAAATTCTGGTTCTCGGTCACCCGGCGTGAGCAGCGGACGCGGTTCGCGATCCGGCAGATCGACCCGGTGCGGCGCTGGAAGCTTTCGCCGATGGACCTGGAATCGCTCGACCGCTGGGACGCCTACTCGGCGGCCAAGGAGGCCATGTTTGCGCGCACCGACACCAAGCATGCGCCGTGGACCACGATTCGCAGCAACGACAAGAAGCGGGCCCGGATCAACGCCATGCGGGCCTTCCTGAACCAGTTCGACTACGAGGGCAAGGACACCTCGGTGGTGCACGACCCCGATCCGCTGATCGTGCGCCGGGGCCGCGAGTCCTACGACGACTGAATCGGCGGTTCCGGCCATTTGACCGAGCCGCTCATCAGTCCGCTGATGAAGTAGTGCCCGAGCAGGATGTACACCACCCAGCATGGGCAGTGAGGCGACCAGGACGCCGGCCATGATCGACGGGTAGTCCGGGTTCTGTCCGCCGGCGAGTTCTTGCAGGGCGTGGGTCACCGGGCCGTTGCGCGACGAGGTCAGGAACAGCGCGAACAGGAAGTCGTTCCAGGCCGAGGTGAACTGCCAGGTCAGGGCCACCACGAAACCGGGGATCGACACCGGCAGCACGATCGAGGTGTATATCCGCAGCATGCCCGCGCCGTCCACCCGAGCCGCTTCGAGAATCTCGGTCGGGACGGCGGTCGCGTAGTAGTTGCGGAAGATCGGCGTGCAGATCGGGATGCCGTAGATGGTGTGCACCAGGATCAGTTTCGGAATGCCGTCGACCCAGCCGAATCCGTGGGTCTGCAGGTCGAGCAGCATTTTCTGCAGCGGGATCATCACCGCCTGATAGGGAATGAACATGCCGAACAGGGACGCGGTGAGCACGACGTCGGCGCCGGGGAACTTCCATTTGGCGAAGACGTAGCCGTTCAGCGAGCCGAGAATCGACGACAGCACGGCCGCTGAGACGGCCAGCACCAGCGAGCGGCCCAACGCCGGCGCGAGCCGGGTGGCGGCGGACGTCCAGCCCTCGGTGGAGAAGATGTGCGGCAGGTCCCAGGCGGTCGCCGACGACACTTCCGCGCCACCTTTGAAACTGGTCACCAGCGCCACGTCACCAGCACCACGTACAGCGGAATCAGCACCACGATCGACGGCGCGATCTTGTCCGACTTGAAGGACGCCGCCATCGCCGACTGCTGGTAGGCCGGGAAATCGGTCGACGGGACGTCGGTGCGCGCCGGAATGGAACCCTTGGCCAGGTTGAACGCCTTCTGGCCCTCCGGCGAGCCGATCAACGCCAGCCAGTCCTTGGCGCCACCGGGATTCTTCGCACCCGTCGGCAGGGTGAACGAATCGGCCAAGAAGTCGAAGACGCCCTTGGTGCCGGGCACCGCGAAGTAGGTGTAGTCGACGCCGTCCTTCTTGTTCTTCGAGGTGAACTCGGCCACCGCCCATTCGCCCATCACGTTGTAGGCGGCCTTGCCGTTGATCACCGCGTCCGTGGCGCCCGGCCAATCGTCGCCGTCCGAGGCGGTGTTGGCGTAGCTGAGCAGCTTGGCGTAATGCGCGACCGCCTTCTTGACTCCGTCGGATTCCCACTTGGCGCCCGAGGCGAACAGCTTGGTGTATTCGTCGACGCCCAGATCGGCGATCAGGACGGTCTCGAACAGCTGCACCTGCGTCCAACCTGCGTCCAGTTGCCGCCGACGCTCAGCGGCGTGGAGACGCCGGCGTCCTTCAGCTTCTGCATGTCGGCGAGCCACGCGTCCAGGTCGGCCGGCTCGGCGGTGATGTTGGCCTTCTTCAACACGTCCGGGTTCACCCAGACGACGTTCGCCCGGTGGATATTGGACGGCACCGAATATATGTTGCCCTGGACGGTGAGCAGGTCGAGCAGACTCTGCGGGAGCACCGACGCCCCGCCGAGCGCGGCGATTACATCATTGACCGGCTCGATCTGGGAGGCGCGGATGTAGTCCTGCAACTCGGCGCCGGCATGGCCCTGGAACGAGTCGGGCGGATTGCCGTTCTGCAATTCGGAGGCCAGCTTTGCCTTGGCGTTGCTGCCGGCACCGCCGGCGACGGCCAGGTTCCCGAAGGTGTCGTTGGCGTACTTCTCTTTGAATAGCTTCACCAAGGCATCCAGGCCCACCTTTTCGGAGCCGTCCGCCCACCAGGTGAAGACGCCGACCTCGCCACCGGCGCCGCCGCCAGGAGCGGACGCCACGGTGGAAACTCGCCGACGGGCTGGCGGCCGGCGTGCCGGAACTGCAGCCGACCAGCGAGAGGGCGACCGCAAGTGCAGGAGCACGCATGAGATCCTCCATTGGATCGCCTCAGGGAGCCTCGCTCAGCGGGCCCCGGTTGCAGCCACGCTAGGCTCGCCCGCCGCCGACGGTCAAGGCGATACCCCTTGTCGTTGCCGGGATGTTATGCAAACCGTCCGTGCGACACAGCGACCGCCTCAACGGCCCTGAACGGATGGCTCGGGCACCCAGCGCCACAGCCAGCCGGCACCGGTCAGACCGATCGCACCGACCGCGAGAGCTGCCGCCGCCAGCGGTGCCACGGCCGCAATCGCGGTGACCAACAGCGGGCCGGCCGCCTGCCCGATGCCGCTGGTCAATCGCCAGCCGGCCAGGAACTGCGGACGCCCTACCGCCGGCGAGGCGTCCGAACCGATCGTCATCACCACGCCGGCCGAGATGCCGTTGCCCAGCCCGAGCAGGGCGGCGAACACGGCCACGGCGAGCAGCGAGTGAGCCAGCGGCAGCAGGGCGAAACAGAGCCCCATGATCACCATCGCCGGCACCGACACCCAGCGGCGTCCGAACCGGTCCATCACCGAGCCGCCGACATAGAACAGCGTCATGTCGATGCCGGACGACAACGCGAAGATCAGGCTGGTGGCGGCCGCGTCTAGGCCGATCTGCTCGCACCACAGCGGCAGCAGCGCGTCGCGAGAGGTGCGGACCAACATCAAGGCGGCGGCACCCGTCCCGGCGGTGGCGTAGGTGCGCGCATGCCGACGCAGTACCTGCGCCAGCCGGACGGGCTGACCCGGCTCATGCTCGGGGACCGGAAGATCGGGCAGCGCCAGGGTGACGATCGCCGCCAGCAGGCTGGTGCCGGACGCCACCAGGTACGCCGCCTGCAACCCCCAGACGCTGACCACCGCGGCACCCATCAGCGGCCCGACCAGCGAGCCGATCCGGAACACCCCGCCCAGGGTGGACAGCGCGCGAGCCCGATACTCCAGGCCGACGGCGACGGTCAGATACGACTGGCGGGCCAGGCTGAGCATCGAACCGGACAGCCCGGTCACGAAGACCGCCCCGGCCAGCACCCAGGTGTTGGGTGCGAACACGCAGGTGAGCAGGCAGGCGACGTCCACGAACAGCGCCCCGACAAGCGACTTCTTCTCACCGAACCGGTCGGCGATGACTCCCGCCGGCAACGCCCCGATCAGGCTGCCGACCCCCATCAACGCCACCACCAAGGCTGCTTCGGCGATCGAGGCGCCCAAGGCACGGGCGGTCAGCGGCACCAACGGGACGATGGCGCCGAATCCGATGAACGACACGGCGGTCGGCAGGTAGATGGCGGTGGCGAGACGCCGCCATGGCGCACCGCCACCGCCGACCAGACTCACCCGAGCAACCTATAGGACGATATACGCTGAGCGTCGACACTGCCTCGGTAGCTCAGTTGGATAGAGCAGCCGCCTTCTAAGCGGCTGGTCGCGAGTTCGAGTCTCGCCCGAGGCGCCCACCTCTCAGTCGCTCTTACGGATTGTCCGGACGCCGATGAGCACGCCCACTGCCGCGAGGGCGAGTGCCGCGATCCAGCCCCAGAGCACCGGGATGGCGCAGAGCTCGCCGTCCAGCAGCGCCCGCTCGGCCTGCACCACCCAGTTGATCGAATTGACCGAAGCCACCGCACGCATCCAGGCCGGCGCCGTGTCGAGGGGCAGCAGCGTGCCGGACAGGATCAGCAACGGGAAGATCAGCGCTCCCGGTCTTTTGTCTTCAAGGCGAGCGTGTCGGAGCGCGCACCCAGGCCGACGCCGAACACCGCGAGTAGGACGAGTCCGACCACCAGCCCCTGCACATGGACGGTGAACCCGAACGGCCAGGCGATTAGCACGATGATGACGGCCTGCGCCGCGATCGGAGCGATCTCCTTCAGGGCTCGGCCGATCAGCAGCGAGGAACGCGACAGCGGCGCGACCAGGGTGCGCTCGTGCGAACCGGTCACCATCTCGTACTGCAGATTCGGTCCGGTCGCGCCGGTGCCGAACAGCACGATCATCACCAGCACGCCCGGAACGAACCACTGCAGGGTCTCGCCGATCTCGAGCACACACGGGTGCTCTTCACGCCGAAGCCGTTACACAGGAGGAGATCGCGGAGTTCATTCTGGTCGCGCGCTCCTGGGTTCGGAATGCCGTCGAGGCGGAGGTCGTGATGGCCCTGCCGCTCGACGAGATGCGGTCCTACTTCGGCCAATGGGCGCAAAGTGCCGAGGCGAGGACGCCGCCCACACTCGCTGGAGTGTGGGCGGCACCGACTTCCGGGACACGATGTACGGCATGTCCTGGATTCCTGCGGGAGTCGACTACGTCACCGATCTGGCCGAGCCGGCACGCAGCGAGCTGCGCGAGCCACTCCACCGCATGCTGCGCGCCCTGGACGCCTCCCCGCCGCGCAGCGCAAACGTCCGGGCCGGCCGTCTTCCCGCCAGCACCTGAACCAGTACCTCACCGGGAGCCGACCGCGGGAACAACGGTGCCGAGATGACGACGTTGGTGTCGACCAATACGCGGGTCACGACGGGCGGCCCTGACTCCGAACCCCATCGACAAGCGCGTGCACCGACCCGCTGAGGAGCGCCCGGTAGTCTTGCCGGCATGTCGACGGACACCATTGCCCGGCATCGCCGGTTGCTCAACGGCATACCGTCACAGCCGGACCTGTCCGCGCCGCTGCCCAAACGCATCCTGACCAACCCCTGGACCTGGATCGGCCTGGTCTTCACCGCGATCTACGCGGCCTGTCTGTGGTCGATGTACGCGATGATGACCGCCGACACTCCGGTCCGCGACGGTGTGGTGCCCGGCATCAACCATTCGGCGATCCGCGACTCGTTCTGGTTCGCGCTGCCGACGCTGATCTTCTGGATCGTGCTCTTCGTGCTTGCCGACCGGTTCCGGCCGCAGCGGTTGCTGATCTGGTATCTGACGCTGGGCTGGGGCGCGTCGGTGGCGACCTTCCTGTCCCTGCTGGTCAACACCTGGGCGTCCGAGCAGCTGTCGATCGTCGTGGCCGGCACACAGGCCGACCCCACCACGGGGGCTCGTGCTGCGATCTACATCGCGCCGTTCGTGGAAGAGGCCGCGAAGGCGACGGTGCTGTTCGGCGTCGCGATGCTGGTGCGCTATCAGCTGGTCACCAAGCTCAACGGGGTGGCCCTGGCCGGTCTGTCGGCGGCCGGCTTCGCGTTCACCGAGAACATCATGTACTACGCGCGCGCGATCATGTATTCGAGCTCCCAGATCAACACCGGGGACGCCGAATCGGCCATCCGCGACCTCGTCTGGCTGCGCGGCTTCTGGACGGCGTTCGGGCATCCGTTGTTCACCATGATGACCGGCCTGGGCCTGATCGTCGCGCTGCGCACCCACAGCAAGGTGGTGCGGGTGCTGGCGCCGCTGATCGGCTACCTGCTCGCCGCGTTGCTGCATATGATGTTCAACTCCCAGGCCAGCTTCGCTCAGGGCATGATGCGCTACGTCATCTACTTCGCGGTCGCGCTGCCGCTGGTCGCGTCCGCCGCGATCTACGCGGTGCGACAGCTGTTCGCCGAAAGCCGCAAGATTCGGGCCCGGCTCGCCGACTATGCCCGGATGGGCTGGTTGCAGCCGGTCGATCCGGAGACGGCGTCACGAGTCCGCCGCCGGGCGCGCGCGCTGATCGTGGCTGCGACCCGCGGGTGGGCGGTGCTGCGCGCCACGCTCAGCCTGCAACGCACCTTGACCGAGCTCGCCTACCTACGGGACGCCGAGGTGAAGGGCGTCATCGACGGCGTCGGACAGGCGCGTGCCACCGAACTGCTCTATCAGGCGCGGTCGCTGCGCGGCCTGGCCATCGACGATCCGCGCGGCCAGCGGCTCAGCCTGCCGACGCTGCGCAAGCAGCAGAGTGTGGACTACCCGCCGCCGAACTATCCGGGTCCGGCCGGAATCGGTGGAAACTGGCCCGCCGGACCAGGCTCGGCACCACTAGGATCACAGCAATACTCCAGGGTGGACCCGACCTGGGGACCGCCCACAGGTTGAGGGAGAGGCATGAGCGCTGGCCAACTGGCGAGTTCGCTCGAGCTGCTCGCGAACGCTCTCGGCCGAGTTCGGCTGCCCCTCGACCTGCCCGGACGCGACCCGGCGCTCACCCTGGCGCGTGACCTCACCGGTCAGCTGAACGACTATCTGCTGCCGCGGCTCCATCGTCTGGACGCCCCGCTGCTGGCGGTGATCGGCGGTTCCACCGGGGCCGGCAAATCGACGCTGATCAACTCGATGATCGGCAGGACGGTCAGTCGTCCCGGCGTGATCCGTCCGACCACGCGCTCACCGGTTCTGGTGCATCACCCCGACGACGCGCACTGGTTCGGTCCGGACCGGATTCTGCCCGGTCTGGCTCGTTCTCTGGAGGCCGCGGATGACACCCGCACCCTGCAGCTGGTGCCGGAGGCGTCCCTGCCGCAAGGATTGGCGATCCTGGACGCGCCCGACATCGACTCTGTGGTGGCCGAGAACCGGGCGCTGGCCGCGCAGCTGCTGGCCGCCGCCGACCTTTGGCTGTTCGTCACCACCGCGGCCCGCTACGCCGACGCGGTGCCGTGGGAGTATCTGCGTTCGGCAGCCGAGCGGAGCACGGCCCTGGCCGTCGTGTTGCAGAGGGTGCCGCCGGCGGCGATGACCGAGGTTCCGGCGCATCTGGGCGCTCTGATGGCCGACCGGGGGCTGGGCGACTCGCCGCTGTTCGCCGTCCCGGAGACCGTGACCGACGACGAAGGGCTGCTGCCGGACACCGCCGTCGCGCCGATCCGGGACTGGCTGTCCGCACTGGTGGCCGACACCAGGGTCCGGGCCGCGGTCGTTCTGCAGACCCTGGAAGGCGCGATCGCCGCCCAATGCCGGACGGCGCCCGCGGTGGCGGAGGCGGCTGATGAACAGACCGCAGCGTTGGCTCAACTGCGCGCCGACGCCGAAGGCGCCTACCGAGAGGGGGCCCGCACGATCGGCGTCCAGACCGCCGACGGCAGCCTGCTGCGCGGCGAGGTGCTGGCCCGTTGGCAGGACTTCGTCGGCACCGGCGAATTCTTCCGGGCTGTGGAGCAGAAGATCGGCTGGCTGCGCGACCGGCTGATGGCGTCCCTGCGCGGCGAGCCGGCACAGGTCGGCGAGGTGAAGCTGGCGGTGGAGTCGGGCATGGAGGTGCTGATCCGGGAAGAAGGGGAGGCGGCCGCCGAGCGCGCCGCGGCGGCATGGGAGAACGATCCGGCCGGACGCCAGCTGCTGGATACTCCGGCTGGCGCCGTCCTGCATCGCGGATCGCCCGATTTTCCCGCTCAGGTGTCGCTGGCGATCAGGAATTGGCAGGCCGATGTCCTGGAGCTGGTCAGCAACGAGGGCGGATCGAAGAAGTCGCGGGCCCGGTTCCTGGCGTTGGGCACCAACGGGGTCGGGGTGGCGCTGATGATCCTGGTGTTCTCGACCACCGGTGGCATCACCGGCGCCGAGGTCGGGGTCGCCGGCGGCGCCGCCCTGCTCGCCCAGCGGGTCCTCGAAGCAGTCTTCGGCGAGGACGCCGTCCGCCGGCTCGCCAAGCGGGCCAAACGTGATCTGGACGCCCGCGTCGAGGCGCTGCTGGCCACCGAACTGGCTCGTTACGAGGCCGTTCTGGACGGGGTCGGCGTCCGTGCCGAGGTGGCGGACGAGGTCCGTGCGGCGTTGGCTGCGATCGGAGAAGCCCGTGGTGGGGTCGACGATCCGATCGATGCCGCCGTTGCCGGGCTCGACGATGGGGTGGGGCTCGATGAGGCCGCACCGGTGGCCCGGCAGGTTCCGCGGCGTCCCGAGTTGCCGGGTCCCGAGTTGCCGGCCGGCGACGGGGGTGAGGGCCGGTGAGCCGGACGCTGGCGCAACGACTGCGAGCGCTCGATCAGGCCGTCGAGCTGAGCCGGGACCGGTCCGCGCCCGAGGTGGTCGCGCGGGCCGCGGCGGTGCTGAAACGGGCCGGTGAGCGCGGGACGTTCGCCGGCGACCACACCGTGGTGGCCCTGGCCGGGGCGACCGGCTCGGGCAAGTCGACCTCGTTCAACGCGATCAGCGGCACCGCGTTCGCCACCGCCGGCGTGCGGCGTCCGACCACCGCGACGGCGATGGCGGTGGCGTGGGGGAGCGAGCTGCCGGGCGACTTGCTCGACTGGCTGGATGTGCCCCGGCGCCATCTGGTGCCGGCGCAGCGCAGCGCGTTCGCGAACCTGGTGCTGCTCGACCTGCCCGACCACGATTCGACCGAGACCGCGCACCGAATGACGGTCGATCGGCTGGTGCCGCTGGTCGACATGCTGATCTGGATCGTCGACCCGCAGAAGTACGCCGACGCCGCCCTGCACGAACGCTATCTGCGGCCGCTCGCCCAGTACGCCGAGGTGATGATCGTGGTGCTCAACCAGTCCGACCGGCTGCGGCCCGACGAGCTGGCCGACGCGATGACCGATCTGCGGCGTTTGCTCGACGACGAGGGGCTGGGGCGGGCTCGGCTGATGTCCATGTCGGCGCTGGACGGCACCGGTGTCCCCGAGTTGCGGCAGGTGCTCGCGCAGGCGGTGGCCGACAAGGCGGCGATCAGCGCCCGGACCGCGGCCGACGTCACGGTCGCCGCGCAGGAGCTGGCCGGCGAACTGGGCGGCGCGACCACGCCGGTGCTGGACCGGAAACGCCGCGAGCCGCTGGTCCAGGCGTTGGCGGACGCGAGCGGCGTCCCGCTGGCCGTCGAAGGCGTCCGGGACACCTGGAAATTGCGTGGCGGGCTGGCCACCGGATGGCCGTTCGTGAACTGGGTGGCCCGGTTCAAGCCCGACCCGCTGCGCGCGCTGCGGCTCGATCAGAGCGACCGCCGGCTGGCGCCCACTGCGATCAGCCGCACCTCGTTGCCGAACGCCGGCCCGGTGCAGCGGGCCCGGCTCGACCGGGGACTGCGCGAGCTGGTGGACGCCGCGTCCGAGGGCCTGCCCCGCGGCTGGGCGGCGGCGGTGAACGCCGCCGCACGGGGCCACGAGGCACTGCTGATGGACCGGTTGGACACCGCGATCGCGGGTGCTGACCTGGAACCCGACCGAGGCACCGGGTGGTGGTCGGTGGTGCGGGCCCTGCAATGGGTGCTGTTGGTGGCCGTCGTCGTCGGCGGGCTGTGGACGCTGTTCGTGATGTTCGCGCCGGCGCTCGGCTTCGGTGGCCTCCCGACCGTGTACTGGTGGAATTGGCCGGCCCAGTTCGTGCTGCTCGCCGGCGGAGTGGCCGGCGGGCTCGCCTTGGCCGGCTTGTCGGCGCTCGGCGTCTCGGTCGGCGCCCGCGGCAAGGCGCATCGGGTCGAGCGGATCTTGCACCAGGCGATCGCCAAGGTCACCGACGCCGAACTGCTGGCGCCGGTCGAGGAAGAGCTGGACCGTCATCGGCGCGCGGTGGCTGCGGTCCGCGAGGCCCGCTGAGAGGGGCGCCCTTCGTTGGTCGAGCTATCCGTTGGTCGAGCTTGTCGAGACCTTGCCGGCCTGCGTTGGTCGAGCTTGTCGAGATCCCCGCTGACGATTTTGAACACTTTTCGAGCGACGTGCCCACACTGAGGACGACAGATCATCCCAGTCCACAGGAGGCAGCATGGACGCCACCATCACCGTCACCGGAAACGTCGGCAGCGACATCGACGTCCGCACCGACGACACCAACGAATGGGCCTACGCCGCGTTCCGGCTCGCCTGCACCCCGCGGTTCGTCCGCAACGGCAGCTGGCGCGACGGCGACACGACCTGGTTGAACGTGAACTGCCGCAACCGGCAGCTCTCGCTCAACGTGCAGGCGAGCGTCGCCAAGGGCGACCCGCTGATCGTCACCGGACGGCTGACCACCTGGGCCTGGACGAACACCGAAACAGGCGAATTGCGCGAGCGGCTGGTGCTCGAAGCGGTCGCCGTCGGGCACGACCTGAGCCGTGGCACCACGGCCTTCAAGAAGACCGAGCGATCGTCCCAGCAGCCGCCCGTGGACGACCCGAGCGTGTTCAAAGAACTGGAAGACGCCGACGATCCGGCCAGCCCCGCCAAGGGGCAGACAGTCGCCGCCTGATCAGCCGCATCACAAGTCCGCCCGAGGGGGACGTCCAGCCGGTTCGTCCGGCTGGCGAGTCGAAACCCTGGGGCAGCGGGCCGGCGGCCGGCATGCGGGGTACCTCCCCCGTCCCCCAGGTCGGCTGCCGGTACCGGTGCCGTGTTCAGTCGCGGGTGAGTCGCCGGTGCTTGCTGGCGTGCGGACGGGCCGCCTCGGCACCGAGCCGAGCCACCTTGTTCACCTCGTAGTCGGCGAAGTTGCCCTCGTACCAGAACCAGTTCGCCTCGTCGTCATCGCTGCCCTCCCACGCCAGGATGTGGGTGGCGACCCGGTCGAGGAACCAGCGGTCGTGCGAGATCACCACGGCACAGCCAGGGAACTCCAGCAGCGCGTCTTCCAGCGACTGCAGTGTCTCGACGTCCAGGTCGTTGGTCGGCTCGTCGAGCAGCAGCAGGTTGCCACCCATCTTCAGCGTCAAGGCCAGATTGAGGCGGTTGCGTTCACCACCCGACAGCACCCCCGCCAGCTTCTGCTGGTCGGGACCTTTGAACCCGAAGGAGGCGACATAAGCACGCGACGGCATTTCGAAGTTGCCGACCTTGATGTGGTCCAGGCCGTCCGAGACGACCTCCCAGACGTTCTTCGACGAGTCGATCCCGCCACGGGACTGGTCCACGTACGAGATCTGGACGGTCTTGCCGACGTCCAGGCTGCCCGCGTCGGGATGCTCCTCGCCGACGATCATCTTGAACAGCGTGGTCTTGCCCACGCCGTTCGGGCCGATGATGCCGACGATGCCGGCGCGGGGCAGGGTGAACGACAGGTTGTCGATCAGCACCCGGTCGTCGAAGCCCTTGACCAGCTTCTTGGCGTCCAACACGTCGGAGCCGAGCCGCGGGCCGGGCGGAATGTTGATCTCGGTCAGGTCGACCTGACGGCGCCGATCGGCCTCGGCGGCAAGTTCCTCGTAGCGGGCCAGGCGGGCCTTGTTCTTCGCCTGGCGAGCCTTCGGGTTCGCCCGCACCCACTCGAGTTCCTTCTCCAAGATTTTGGCGCGTTTGGCGTCCTTCTTGCCCTCGATCTGCAGTCGCTGCCGCTTGGTCTCCAGATAGGTGGAGTAGTTGCCCTCGTAGGGGTGCAACTGGCCGCGGTCGATCTCGCAGATCCACTCCGCCACGTTGTCCAGGAAGTAGCGGTCGTGGGTGACCGCCAGCACCGCACCGGGGTACGACTTCAGATGGCCCTCGAGCCAGTTCACGCTCTCGGCGTCCAGGTGGTTGGTGGGCTCGTCGAGCAGCAGCAGGTCGGGCTGCTGCAGCAGCAGCTTGCACAGCGCCACCCGGCGCCGCTCGCCGCCCGACAGCACGTCGACGACGGTTTCGCTGGGCGGACACTGCAGGGCGTCCATCGCCTGCTCCAGCTGGGAGTCCAGGTCCCATGCCTGGCGATGATCGAGCTGGGCCTGCAGGTTGCCCATCTCTTCCATCAGCGCATCGAAGTCGGCGTCAGGCTCGGCCATCTCCATGCCGACCTCGTTGAACCGGTCGAGCATGCCCTTGGTCTCGGCAACGGCCTCTTCGATGTTCTCCATCACCGTCTTGCCCTCGGTGAGCGGCGGCTCCTGCAGCAGGATGCCGACCGACGCCCCCTTCTTCAGGAAGACATCGCCGTTGTCCGACTGGATCAGACCGGCCATCAGCTTGAGCATGGTCGACTTGCCGGCACCGTTGGGTCCGACGACGCCGATCTTGGCGCCTTCGAAGAACGACATGGTGACGTTGTCGAGCACCAGCTTCTCGCCCAGCTTCTTGCGGACGTTGTGCATGGTGAACACGAACTCGGGCATACGGAACCTCGTCAAGGAAAGGGAGAGTCGAACAGAGCGCCCACGAGTATATCGAGCCTCAGCGGGAGCTTCGCGCGGGCACCGCCCTATTCGGCTGCGTCGATGACGGCGTTCATGGCGCGACCGAGAGCCTCGTAGTCGGCTGGTTCGACGACGTCGACCAGGGCGGCGCGCACCGAGGCGACATGGTTCGGTGCGGCGGTCTGCAGCAGGTTCAGCCCGGTCGCGGTGAGCACCGCGATCACGCCGCGGCGATCATGCGGGCAGCTCTTGCGCAGAATCAGGCCCTTGGCCTCCATCCGGGCGACCGTGTGGGTGAGGCGCGAGCGAGACTGCCGTACGCGTTCGGCCAGTTCGGACATCCGCATTTCCAGTTGGTCGGCCTCGGAGAGATTCACCAAGATCTCGTACTCGCCGAGATCGAGCCCGAACGGCCGCAATTCCGTGTCGAGGCGCTCGTTGATGCGGCTGACACCGGCCAGAAAGGTGCGCCAGATCGTCTGCTGATCGGCGGTCAGCCATTGAACGGTCTGCGCGGTCGCGGTCACGGCGGCATTCTAACATCGATCGTTGAACCGTAAATCGAACCGGTCGAGACTCCGCGCGCGCTCCCGCCGCGTTGAGTGTGTCGCATCTAGAATGGGCCGGAATTCGGCACCGACGCCGAGGTCAGACAGGAGTGAGATGAACGCCCAAGCCGACGCCATCTTGCGGGACAAGCCCACCTCGGTGGGCGCGCTGTTGGACTGGCGCGTGGAACAGACACCGAACACCGAAGCCTTCCGCTACCCCGACGCCAACGACGTCTGGCAGTCCCTGACCTGGGCGCAGACCAGGCAGCGGGTGCACGACGTCGCCGCGGGCCTGCTGACCCTCGGGGTCGGCCAGCAAGAGCGGGTCGCGATCGCGGCCACCACGCGGCTGGAATGGATCCTGACCGATCTGGCGATCGGGGCGATCGGGGCCGCGACCACGACCATCTATCCCAACACCGCGCCCGACGATTTTCAGTACATCGTCGGCCATTCCGCCTCCCAGGTGCTGGTGGCCGAGAACGCCGACCAGGCCGCGAAACTCGGCGAGGCGTCGCAGGTCCGGGCCGTGGTCCTGCTCGACGGCGAGGGCGACGGAGAGAAGACGCTGTCGTGGCGGCAGCTGATCGGGCGCGGCAAGCAGCGGCTGCGCGACGAACCCGGCTGCGTGGACGCCGCCCGCGAAGGCGTCGGGCTGGAGAGCCTGGCCACCCTGATCTACACCTCGGGCACCACCGGACGCCCCAAGGGTGTCGAACTGGCCCAGCGCAACTGGATCTACGAGGGTTTCGCGGTCGAGAAGCTGGAACTCATCGACTTCAACGACCTGCAATACCTGTGGCTGCCGCTCTCGCACGTGTTCGGCAAATGCCTGCTCGCCATCCAGCTGGCGATCGGATTCGCCTCGGCGGTGGACGGCCGGGTCGACCGGATCGTGGCCAACCTGGGGGTCACCAAACCGACCTTCATGTGCGGGGCGCCGCGGATCTTCGAGAAGGTGCGCGCCACCGTGCTGTCGTCCAACTCGACCGGGCTGAAGGGTCGGATCGCCCGCTGGGCGTTCGGCGTTGGCAAGAACAGCCACCCCTACCGGTTGGCCGGACGTCCGCTGCCGCCGCTTCTCAGCGTGCAGTACGCGGTGGCCGACCGACTGGTCTTCCACAAGCTGCGCGAACGGCTGGGCGGCCGGATGAAGTTCATGGTGTCCGGCTCGGCGAAGCTGAACGAGAAGGTGCAGGGCTGGTTCTACTCCGCCGGCCTGATCGTCATCGAGGGCTACGGACTGACCGAGACCACGGCGTTCTCGTTCGTGAACATGCCCACCGAACCGCGCTTCGGCAGTGTCGGACGGGTCGCGCCCGGCACCGAGGTGCAGATCGCCGACGACGGCGAAGTGCTGCTGCGTGGACCCGGCGTGATGCTCGGCTACCACCATGCCGATGACCTGACCGCCGAGGCGATCGTCGACGGATGGTTCCACACCGGTGACGTCGGCGTATTGGACGCCGGCGGCAACCTCACCTTGACCGACCGCAAGAAGGATCTGATGAAGACCTCCGGCGGAAAATATGTGGCGCCACAGAAGGTGGAGGGTGCCCTGGTCGCCGCCATCCCGTTCGTCAGCCAGGCGGTGGTGGTCGGCGAAGGCCGCAAGTACATCTCGGCGCTGCTCACCCTGGACGCCGACAACGTCAAACGGTGGGCCGACGTGAACGGCATGGCCGACGCCGACTACGCCGAGATCGTCGCCAGCGACAAGACCCGCGAGGCCGTCGAGGAGTTCGTCCAGCGCGCCAACGCCACCTTGGAACGCTGGGAGACGGTCAAGAAGTTCGTCATCCTGCCGCAGGAGTTCAGCGTGGACGATGGCGAAGTGACGCCGAGCATGAAGATTCGCCGCGCAGCGATCGCCAAGCGCTTCGCCGACGATATCGACTCGATGTACGAGCGCGAACCGGGCGACGAGTGAAACCTGCCGCGGTCATCGAGGTCCCGCTGCGTTGGGTCGACCTCGACGCCCAGGGCCACGTCAACAACGCGATCATCGCCGACTACCTGCAAGAGGCCCGCGTCCGCTTCCTGCTGGAAGGTGCCAACGCCGCGCTGCTCGGCAACGGCACTCTGGTGGTCGGCCACCAGGTCGAATACCTGGCGCCCGTCGAGTTCCGCAACGAGCCTGTCGAGGTGCGGCTCTGGGTCGGTGACGTGGGGGCGTCCCGATTCACCATCGGCTATCAGGTGGTGCAGGGCGGAGTGGTGGCCGCGCGGGCCCGCACCCTGCTGTGCGTCTTCGATTTCGGCACCGGACGCCCACGCCGGATGACGCCGGACGAACGGGCCTGGTTCACCGACCACAGCGGTCCGCTGGAGCCGCTGCGTCCGCTCGGCAGCTGGCGTCCGGGGGAGCGAGCGCACACCGCGCCGCTCACCGTCCGGTGGACCGACCTGGACGCGTACGGCCACGTCAACAACGTCCGCTTCTTCGACTTCGTCGCCGAGGCGCGGGTGCACATGTCCAGCGAGGCCGATCCGGCCGGCAACCGGATGTCGGCCGCCGGCGGGGCCGGATACCTGTGGATGGTGGTGCGCCAGGATGTCGACTACCTGGCCCAACTCGACCACCGGTTGGAGCCGTATCAGAGCCGGGTCGCGGTGGCCGAGATCGGTCGCACGTCCATGACGTTGGTCGCCGAGGTCACCGACCCACTGGCCGGCACCGTGCACGCCCGCGCCCGCAGCGTCCTGGTCTGCGGAGACCGGTCAGGACGTCCGATCCCGGTCCCCGACGATCTTCGGCATGGGCTGGAGACCTGGCCGGCTGAGCCTGTTTGAGTCCGCGGTGACCGCAGCGACGACCCGTGGCTTGCGGCGGGCCGCCGGAATTCCTATGCGAGAGAGCAGGCTGCGGTCTTTGCCACGAGGAGCGCCAGGACATCCGGGTTGCCGTTGACGGCTTTGTCCACCGCAGCGCGAAGATCCTCGGCCAGTGCCCGCTGACCGGCGGTCGGGTTCATTCCGGCCACGGCCTGGATGGCGTTCTTGGTGACCATCCCCCAGCCCAAACTCTCCTTCTTCGCGAGGATGTCACTGAGAATCGAGCCGACCAGATCGCATGCCGCACCTCGTGCCCCTGCGGGGATCGACTCGTAGCGCGTGCGTAGTGTCTGAGCGTTGAGCACCGGCTTCGCCAGCCATCCTCGGCCTACCTCATCGGCAGAGCGCCCGGTCCGGCTGGCTTCCCACGAGGCGACCCGCTCCACGTCGTCCCTCGATGCTGCAGCCGCGCGGGCAACATCATCTGCCCAGCCGCCGACACGGGCGCCGAGGCCGCCACAAGCTGCCAGCGCGAATATCCACACGGCCGCGAATGCCGCCAGCGCGCCGCGAGTTCCCCCGACCATGCGCGCACGCTAGCGAACGCACGCGCACGGTCACCAGGGGGCATATGTGCGTAGGCCGTGAGCCTCAGTGGGTGTCTTCCGCCTCGATCTCGGAGCGGTCGCCCGACCACAGCGTGTGGAAGGTGCCTTCCTTGTCGATCCGCCTGTAGGTGTGCGAACCGAAGAAGTCCCGCAGGCCCTGGGTGAGTGCGGCGTTGGTGCGGTCGGCGCGGACCAGGTCGTAGTACGACAGTGCCGAGCTGAAGCCGGGGATCGGGACGCCGGCCTCGGACGCCCGAGCCACCACCCGACGCCAGGCGCCGTTGCTGGCGCCGAGTTCGGCGCTGATCGACGGCGCCTCGAGCAGGGTCTCCAGGTTGCCGGCCGCATACTCGTTCGAGATGCGGTCGAGCAGCTTCGCCCGGATGATGCAGCCGGCCCGCCAGATCCGGGCGCAGGCGGCCACGTCGATGTCCCAGCCGTATTCCTCGCCGCCGACCTTGATCAGGTGCAGGCCCTGGGCGTACGCGATCACCTTGGCGCACCACAGCGCCTGCCGGACGTCGGCGATGAACGCCTCCCGGTCGTCGACGGCGATCTTGCCGTCCGGGCCCTGCAGTGCGGCGCGGGCGGCGGCGCGCAGCGACGTGCTGCCGGACGCGGCGCGGGCGAACACGGCCTCGGCGATCGCGGCGGCCGGGACGCCGAGGTCGAGCGACGACTGCACCGTCCAGGTGCCGGTGCCCTTCATGCCGGCGGCGTCCACGACGACGTCGACCAACGGCTTGCCGGTCGCGGCGTCCACCTGACGCAGCACCTCGGCGGTGATCTCGATCAGGTACGAGTCCAGGTCACCGGTGTTCCACTGGGCGAAGACGTCCGCGGCCTCGGCGGCGGACAGACCGGCGCCCTTGAGCAGGTCGTAGGCCTCACCGATGAACTGCATGTCGGCATATTCGATGCCGTTGTGGATCATCTTCACGAAGTGGCCGGCGCCGTCCTGACCGATCCAGGTGCAGCACGGCTCGCCGTCGTACTGGGCCGAGATCTTCTCCAGGATCGGACCGATGTGCGCGTAGGAGTCCTTCGGGCCGCCCGGCATCATCGCTGGACCGAGCAGGGCGCCGGTCTCGCCGCCGGAGATGCCGCAGCCGATGAAGTTGAAGCCCAACTCGGAGATCCGCTTCTCCCGGCGCCGGGTATCCGGGAAGTGGGTGTTGCCGCCGTCCACAATGATGTCACCCTGGTCGAGGTGCGGCAGCAGCGAGTCGATGGTGGCGTCGGTGGCCGGGCCCGCCTTGACCATGATCAGGATCCGGCGCGGCTTCTCCAACGAGTCGACGAACTCTTCGACCGTCTCGGACGCGATGAAGCCCGCCTCCGGGTGTGCCGCCACCACCGCCTCGGTCTTGGCGTAGGTGCGGTTGAAGATCGCGGTCTTGAAGCCCTTGCTGGCGAAGTTGCGTGCCAGGTTCGACCCCATCACCGCCATGCCCACCACGCCGATCTGTGCGCTGCCCGTCTTGTCGCTCATCTGCTTCCTCACTGCTCGGGGGAGTTCTCAGCGATCATTTCACCAGAACCAGCACCTTCGGAAGGCGTTGCGAACCCCGCCGTGGACAGGTTGTTTCGCAACCCTGTGGTTGACAGGCGGGACTCGCACCGCTCTTGCGCGGAAGGAATGTCGGTTGGCGGCACTAGGATCGGCAGCCCGGCCAAGTAGAAAGGCAGGCATCGTGGCCCGTCGACTCTCCCGAGCACAGGACGGACGTCCGGCACCGCCGGTGCGGATCGTGCATCTCGGCCTCGGTGACTTCTTCCGGTCGCACCAGGCCTGGTACACCGACCGTGCGGCGGACGCCGATCGGTGGGGCATCGCCGCCTTCTCGGGCCGTTCGAAAGGCATCAACTCCGAGCTGGCCAGGCAGGAGAACCTGTACACCCTGGTCGGCGTCGGTCCGGAGCGCAACGACTACCGGGTGGTCAGTTCGATCGCCGAGACCCACAGCGGTACCGATGTGGATGCGCTGCTGAACTACCTGGCCGACCCGCAGGTGACCGTCGTCACCCTGACCATCACCGAGGCCGGCTACCGGCACAGCGAGTTGGGCCGGATCGATCTGGAGAACGACGACGTCGCTGCCGATGTGGCCGCCATCGAGGCGGGCAATCTGCACGCCGTCCGGACCGCCCCCGGCAAGCTGGTCGCCGGCCTGATCGAACGCCGCCGCGCCGGTGCCGGGCCGATCACCCTGGTCAGCTGCGACAACATGCCCGATAACGGCACCGTGCTGTCGGTCGTCCTCGGCGGTCTGGCCCGCCGCGCCGCGCCCGATCTGGTCGGCTACCTGGAGCACGAGGTGGGTTTCGTCACGACCATCGTGGACCGGATCACCCCGCGCGCCTCTGACGCCGTCCGGCAAGCCGTGCTGGACGAGCGAGGTGTCGACGATCAGGCTGCGCTGGCCACTGAGCCGTTCAGCGAATGGGTGCTCGCCGGCGAGTTCCGCGGGCCGCGTCCGGACTGGGAAAGCGCCGGTGCCGAGGTCGTCGATGACCTTGTCCCGTACGAATTGCGGCGACTCTGGCTGCGCAACGGCGCCCAGTCGCTGATGGCCTACGCCGGCACCATCCGAGGTCATCAGACCGTCGCCGACGCGATCGCCGACCCCGTCGTCCGGGGCTGGGTGGAGGAATGGTGGGACGTCGCGCAACGACAGCTGTCGCTCGATGAGGACGCCGTGACCGACTACCGGACGGCCCTGCTGGCCCGATTCGGGAACCCGCGGATGCGGAACCGGCTAAGCCGGATCGCCGCGGACGGATCGCAGAAGGTGCCGGTCCGGATCGTGCCGGCGCTGCTGGCCGATCGTGCGGCGGGCAACAGCCCGCTGGGCGCCGAGCGGGCGGTAGCGGCCTGGACGCTGCATCTGCGCGGCAACGGCACGCCGTTCAACGATGCCGGCGGCGACACCATCCGTGCCCTCGGCGAGGGCACCCTGGGACGCTCCGTGAACCGGGTCTGCGAGTTCCTGGAGATCACCGATCGCGATTCCCGAGCCAGCATCCTGGCTCTGGCCGGAAGAATGGAGGGCTGATGATGGCGCAGGCGCCGCACGATGCACGCGTGGTGATCGGTCTCGATGTCGGCACCACCGCCGCCAAGGTCTCGGCGTTCGCGCTGGGCGGTGAATGGCGGGCCAGTGCCGACAACGAGTATCCGCTGCAGCAGCCCCGGCCCGGCTGGGAGGAGCAGGAACCTGAGGTGATGTGGCGGGCCTTGCGCGAGGGACTGGTCGAGATCGCCGAGGCGTGCGGATCGGCCCCGGTGGTCGGCATCGGGGTGTCGACGGCGCTGCACGGCCTGATCGGGCTGGACGCCGACCGCCGTCCGCTCACCCCGCTGCTGACCTGGGCCGATTCCCGTGCGGCGGCGCAGGCGATGCAGCTGCGCGGTACCGAGCTTGGACGCCGGCTGCATCGGACGTCCGGCACCCCGATCCATTCGATGTCGCACTTGACCAAACTGATCTGGTTCGCCGAGGAGGACCCGGAGACGGCGGCGTCGGTGCGGTGGTGGGTGGGGCTGAAGGACTACATCCTGCTGCAGTTGACCGGGGAACTGGTCACCGAGGTGTCCCACGCCTCCGGCACCGGGCTGCTCGACGTGAACACCCGGGACTGGAGCGAGGAGGCGTTGCAGGTCGCGGGCGTCCGGCGCGATCAGTTGCCGCCGGTGCGGCCTACCACCGAGGCGCTGCCGGTGCGCGCCGAGCTGCTCGTCGAGCTCGGGTTGCCGGACGGCGTCCGTGTCGTGCTCGGCGCCGGCGACGGACCGCTGGGCAACCTAGGCGTCGGTGCGCTCGAACCCGGCGTGGTCGGGCTGTCGCTGGGCACCTCCGGCGCGGTCCGGATGGTCACCGAACGGCCGTACGTCGACGAGGCCGGCAAGCTGTTCTGCTACAACCTGGCCGACGACGCCTGGGTGATCGGGGGTGCGATCAGCAACGGAGGCATCGTGGTGCGCTGGGGCGGGGACGTGTTCGGCGTCGACTTCGCCGACGAGCCCGGCGGCAACCCCGATGGCATGCTGCTCGACCTGGCCCGCGACATTCCGATCGGGGCGGAAGGACTGGTGGCGCTGCCGTTCCTCATGGCCGAACGGGCGCCGCTGTGGAACCCGACCATTCCCGGCGCCTTCCTGGGCGTCCGGCGTAGTCACGGGCGGGAACACTTCGTCCGCGCCGCCGTCGAGGGGGTCGCGCTGATGCTCTCGACAATCGTCGACGAACTCGACCGGGTGAGCCCGATCCGGCAGATCCGGGCCACCGGAGGAGTATTCCGCTCGCCGGTCTGGCGCGAGGTGCTGTCGGCCGCCCTCGGCCGTCCGCTGGTGGTCACCGACGGGGCGGACGGCACCGCGCTCGGCGCGGCCGCACTGGCGCTGTACGGACTGGGCGAGGCGGCGTCCCTGCGCGAGGCGTTGATCGCGCTGGGCGCCGATCCCGATGCCGGTTCGGACGAACTGGTCCCCGATCCGGACGATGTCGCCGCCTACCGTGCCATTCGCGCCGGCATCCCCGCGCTGTTGGCCCGCTACGACGAGGTCCGCACCCTGTTCTCCTAGGGGAGGAGTTCCCAGTACTGCCTGCGGGCGGGCATGGCATGGATGACCAGTTCATCGCCGCTCTCGAAGATCAGCACTATCGTCTCGAGCAGGCGTGCGTGGGTATTGAAGCCGAGACGCGACTCGCGGCGGGGCTCGTCGTCGTCCAACGGCTCGACCCACAGCGGCCACATGGCGGCTTGAACGACGTCGTCAGTTGGTACACCATGCTTGAGTGCACTGGAATGAACTTTCACGCCGCGTAGTGGCTCAGCGCTGCCCTGATCGCCTCTGAACGGCTCACCTGGTGCCGGGCGGCCGCGGCGTCCAATGCCTCCAACTCTTCGGCCGTGAGCCGCACCGCGACTACCTGCATCGGTTCGGCCCCGCGGCCGGGACGTCCGCGTCCGCGCCGCTTCAACTCCGCAACGTCATAGCCGGCCTCGGCCTCGTCAGCCCACTGCCGGATCTGTTCCTCACTCACCACAGGAAAAGTGTATAACGAAAATTCAGCGGCGGTAGGTGAGGCGTCCGGCCCAGATCGTGGCGATGACCGGGTCGGGGAGTTCGCGGCCGTGGTACGGGTTGTTGCGCGACTTGGACGCCGATGCGTCCCGATCGACCACGGCACGGGCGGACGGGTCGACCAGCACCAGGTTGGCGGGTTCGCCGACGGCTATCGGGCGGCCCTGGGTCGTGGTCCGGGAGAGCCGGGCCGGGGCGTAGGACATCCGTTCCACCAGGGTGGGCCAGTCCAGGCGTCCGGTGTTGATCATCACCTCGAGCACCACTGCCAGCGACTGCTCCAGGCCGAGCATGCCGGGCAGCGCGATGTCGAAGGGGTGGTCCTTGTCCTGCCGGGCGTGCGGGGCGTGGTCGGTGCCGACCATGTCGATGGTGCCGTCGGCCAGCGCCTCGCGGACCGCCTTAATGTGCTCGTCGGTGCGCAGCGGCGGGTTCACCTTGAAGGTGGTGTCGTAGCTCTCCACCTCGCGGGTGGCCAGGTAGAGGTGGTGCGGGGTCACCTCGGCGGTCACGTTCACCCCGCGGGCCTTCGCCCAGCGGATCACCTCCACGCCCTCGGCGGTGGAGACGTGGCAGACGTGCAACCGGCCCCCGGCGAGCTGCGCCAGCTCGACGTCGCGGGCGATGATCGCCGACTCGGCCTGCGCGGGCCAGCCGGGTAGCCCCAACCGTCCGGAGATCTCGGACTCGTGGCAGCAGGCCCCGGTGCCGGCCAGCCGGGCGTCCTGGGCGTGCTGGGCGATCACTCCGTCGAAGGTCTTCGCGTAGGTGAGCGCGCGGCGCATCACCAGCGAGTCCATCACGCATTTGCCGTCGTCGGAGAACATCCGGACGCCGGCGGAGGAGCGGTTCATCAGCCCCATCTCGGACAGTTCCTCGCCGGCCAGGCCTTTGGTCACCGACCCGACCACGATCACCTCGGCGCTCGCGGTGCGTCCGGCCAGCGCCTTCAGGTACTCGGCCGCCTCGGCTGAATCGGTCACCGGATCCAGGTTCGCCATGGCATGGACGGCGGTGTAGCCGCCGCGGGCAGCGGCCAAGGTGCCGGTGGCGATGGTCTCGGCGTCCTCGCGTCCGGGCTCGCGCAGGTGGGTGTGCGAGTCGACCAGTCCGGGCAGGGCCAGCAGCCCGTCGGCGTCGATCCGCTCGGCGTCGGTCACGTCGCCGGCCGGCACGAACACCCCGTCTCGCACGCCCAGGTCACCGGTTGTGCCGTCGGCCAGGGCGGCCCCGGTGATCAGCAGGTCTCTCATTCGGGGCTTCCTCCCAGCAGGTGGTACAGCACGCTCATCCTCACCGAGACACCGGCGGTGACCTGGTCGAGGATCAACGAATTGGCGGCGTCGGCCGCCTCGGACGAGATCTCCAGGCCGCGGTTCATCGGGCCCGGGTGACAGATCGCCGCGCCCGGCCGCAGCCGGGCCAACCGCTCAGGGGTGAGCCCGTACAGCTCGGTGTACTCCCTAGCCGTGGGGAAGAAGCCGCCGTGCATCCGCTCCCGCTGGACCCGCAGCATCATCACCACATCGGACGCCTCGAGTGCCGCGTCGAAGTCGTCGGTCACCTCGCAACCCCACTGGTCGACCCCGGTCGGCAGCAAGGTCGGGGGAGCGACCAGGATCACCTTCGAGCCCAGGGTGCGCTGCAGCAGCACGTTGGAACGGACCACCCGGCTGTGCAGCAGATCGCCGACGATGGCGATCGTCTTGCCCTCGAACGACTCCTCGCCCAAGCCTCGGCTCTGCCCATTCTCCGCGCGAGCGCGGCTCTGCCCATTCTCCGCGCGAGCGCGGAAGTGCCTCCGCATGGTGAACGCGTCCAGCAGGGCCTGGGTCGGATGCTCGTGGGTGCCGTCGCCGGCGTTCACCACATGCGCCTTCACCCAGCCGGACGCCTGGGCGACCGCGCCGGAAGAGCCGTGCCGGATCACGAAGCAGTCGGTGCCCATCGCGTCCAGAGTGAGCATGGTGTCCCGCAGCGACTCGCCCTTGGAGGTGGACGAGCCCTTGCCGGTGACGTTGATGGTGTCGGCGGACATCCATTTGCCGGCCATCTCGAAGCTGGTCCGGGTGCGGGTGGAGTCCTCGAAGAACATGTTGATCACGGTGCGGCCGCGCAGTGTCGGCAGCTTCTTGATCGGCCGGGACTGGATGGTGTGCATCTCTTCGGCGGTGTTCAAGATCGAGGTGATCTCGGCCAGGCTCAGATCGCCGGCGCTCAACAGATGTCGCATCAGACCTCCACCAGGCTGATCGTGACCGCATCGGCCTCATCGATCTCGGCGAGCCGGACGTTGACCCGCGCGTCGGGCGGTACCTGCACCTGCTTGCCGACATGGTCGGCCTGGATCGGCAGCTGCCGGTGGCCGCGGTCGATCAGCACCGCGAGCTGGACGATGCGGGGGCGTCCGACCTCTTTCAGGGCGTCCAGCGAAGCGGCGATGGTGCGTCCGGTGAACAGCACGTCATCGACCAGCACCACGGTCAGATCGTCGATCGAGCGCGGGATCGTGGTGCGGCCGACCGCGCGGGTCGGCTGCCGGCGCAGATCGTCGCGGTACATGGTGACGTCGAGCTCGCCCACCCCGACATCCACGCCCTCGATGCTGCGGATCGCGTCGGCCAGCCGCCGGGCGAGCAGCACGCCGCGGGTCGGGATGCCCAGCAGCACCAGGTCCTCGCTGCCGGCGTTGGCCTCGACGATCTGGTGGGCCATCCTGGCCACGGCGCGTGCGATGTGATGGCCGTCCCACGCGAAGTGGGCGGGTTTCTTGGTCACGCGAATGCTCCTGTAAGGGTTGGCTGCGGGCCGGCTCGGACGCCGAAACGGCCCGCGGGACACTCTATCGAGCGCGCGGCGGACGCTGCGGCCGCGCCCACCCGACCTGCGGCCGCGCGAAAGAATCCCGCGATCCAGGTCGTGACGCGGCGGACGTCGTGCAATACCCTGTCTCCATGTTCGGACTGATCCCGCTCAAGACCCTGCCGGGCTGGCCCGAGGTGGCCGATCCCACCGTCATCGAATCGTTGACGGTGCTGCTCGGCGTCCCGGCGGCCATCGCGGCGGTGATTCTCATCCTGGGCATGGCGCCCAGCTGGTTCGGGGCCGATCGCGCACGGGAAATCGTCCGCAAGGACTCCTGAGCCACGGCGCCAGTTCCCCGTTCAGGCACACCGCCTGGACGGGTTTCGCAGCGGTCAACTCGCAGCCGCCTCCTGGCAGCGCAGGGCGCGCTCCACGTCGTCCCGCCGCTCGCTGACCATCCGGCGCACCGAGTCGGTGAGCTCGGTGGTCGCCATCCACTCATCGATCCGCGCCACCAGCGCCCGGTCGCCGAAGGGCCGCGGGAAGAGCAGTTCACCGATGTTCTTGCGGATCGCCAACGACCGCTGGCCCCAGCGGTTGCGCTGCGCGGCGATGTCGGCCATCACCTCGAACCAGGCGTCCACGTAGGGCCGCAGCACCGCCTCCTGGTTCTGCGCCCAGAAGTGCACGCAGATCTGGGTGTGCGTCGCGTTCGGCACCGAGGCGTCCTCGATCGCCAGCCGCCAGGCCTCGGCCTTCGCGTCGGCGTCCGGACGCACCGCCCGTGCACCCGCGGCCTTCTCGGCTCCGGTGGCGGTGTTGTCGCGGGCCAGTTCGGCGGCGATCTCGTCATCGTCCAATCCGCCCAGCTGGGCCAGTTGAGTGACGAACCGCCAGCGCAGATCGGCGTCCACGACCAGCCCCTCGGGCACCTCCTCGCCGGCCAGCCAGGCGCGCAGCAGGTCCGCCCCGGCCGGTGTGCCGAGCGAGGTGGCCAGTGCCCGGACGATCGCCAACTGGTGGTCGGAGCCAGGTTCGGCGTCCTTCAGCAGCCGCACCAGCCCGGCCGTCCACCGGGTCGCCAACGCGGGCCGCGCGGCCCGCGGCGTGTAGTAGCGCACCGCCGTCTCGGCCTGCGCGAGCACCGCGGTCACCGCGGTCAGGTCGGTCTCGACCGCCACCCCGCGAGTCACCAGGTCGACGTAGTCGGACGCTGGCAGCTGCGCGTCCCGGCACATGTCCCAGGTCGATCCCCAGAGCAGGGCACGCGCGACCGGATCGAGGAACTCGTGGATCCGGGCCACTACGACGTCCAGCCCGCGATCGATCCGGATCTTCGCGTACGACAGGTCGCCGTCGTTGAGCAGCACCACCGCCGGCGCCGGGACGCCGACCAGGGCCGGCACCTCGGTGCGCTCGCCGTCGATGTCGAGCTCGACCCGGTGCACGTGCTCGATGCCGTCATCGGTGGGGTCGTAGCAGCCGACTCCGATCCGGTGCCGGCGCAGCGTCGGCCACTGCTCGGTGGCGTGCTGGACGACGGTGAACCGGGAGAACCGTCCCCGCTCGTCGATCTCGTATTCGCTGGTCAGCGTGTTCACGCCGGCCGTCTGCAGCCACTGCCCGGTGAAGAAGGACAAGTCGCGTCCGGACGCCTCCTCCAGCGCCCGCAGCAGGTCGGTCAGCTGCGTGTTGCCCCAGGCGTGCCGTCCGAAATAGGTCCGGACGCCGGCCAGGAACGGCCCCAGCCCCACGAAGGCCACCAGCTGGCGCAGCGCGGAGGCGCCCTTGGCGTAGGTGATGCCGTCGAAGTTGAGCTCGACCGCCTCCAGGTCGACCATGTCGGCGGCGATCGGGTGGGTGGACGGCAGCTGGTCCTGCCGGTAGGCCCAGGTCTTGCGCTGATTGCAGAAGGTGGCCCAGGGGTCGTCGCCGCCGTGCCGCTTGCGAATCTCGTCCTGGGCGAAGTGGGAAGCCCATTCGGCGAACGACTCGTTCAGCCACAGGTCGTCCCACCAGGTCATGGTGACCAGATCGCCGAACCACATGTGGGCCAGCTCGTGCAGGATCGTGTTGTCCCGTGCCTCGTAGGCGGCCGAGGTCACCCGCGACCGGTACAGATATTCGTCGCGGATGGTGACGCAGCCGGCGTTCTCCATCGCGCCGGCGTTGAACTCGGGCACGAACACCTGGGCGTAGTCGGTGAACGGGTACGGCTCGCCGAAATGCTCCTCGAAGACGTCGAAGCCGCGCGAGGTGGTCGCGAACAGCCGATCGACGTCCAGGTGCTCGGCCATCGACGCCCGGCAGGACAGCGAGAACGGGATCTCGGCCTCGCGGCCGTCGTAGACGGTGCGCACCGTGTGGTACTCGCCGGCGATCAACGCCGTGATGTAGGTGGAGATCGGCGGGGTCGGGGCGAACTCCCAGCGGCCCAACTCGCCGGCGACGGCGGGCTGAACTTCGGGCGAGTTCGACAGCACCGTCCAATGCGCGGGGGCGAGCACCGCGAACTCGAAGGACGCTTTCAGGTCCGGCTGGTCGAAGCAGGCGTAGACGCGCCGGGCGTCCGCGACCTCCAGCTGGGTGTAGCAGTACACCCGCGAATCGACCGGGTCGACGAACCGATGCAGGCCCTCGCCGGTGTTGCTGTAACGGCAGGCTGCCGTGATAGCGAGCACGTGATTGCCGTCGGAGACCTCGAAGGCGAGGCGTTCGCCGTTGAAGCCCGAGGTGTCGAGGGGTGCGCCGTCCAGGCTCGCCTCGATGATCGAATCGGCGATCAGGTCGACGAAGGTCGCGCCGGTCAGCGAACTGAACGCGATCGTCGACGTCGAGGTGAACGTGCTGGGAGAGCCGGTCAGGTCGACCGTGATCTGGTAGCGGTGGGTGGTCAGCAGCCGCGAGCGGGCACTGGCTTCGTCGCGGGTGATGTTGGCCGGGTACATGGTCCTCCAGGGGTGGAAGTCGCGCGCCTCGGTCACAGTACTCCAGGTCTGTGGCGCGGGGGCAGTGGTTCGGGTGGCGGCCGCGGCATGGCGCCGGGCTCGCGGCGGGCCGGTCAGCCGATCTAGGGCCCCGGTTGCCGAGCCGAGGCGATGAAGTCCCGCAGCCGTTCCCGGTAGCGGTCGCCGAGGCCGTCCACGGGTTGCACCTGCTGCGACAGCAACGGTGCTTCGTCACCGAGGCCGGCCCGGTGGAGGGCCAGGAGTGCTGCGCCGCTGGCGACGGGTTCGGCAACCGTGGTCAGGGTGGTTGCGGCGTCGGTCAGGGTCGCCCGGATCCCCGCCCACAAGGGGCTTCGATGCAGCGGGCGTCCGCTGAGGCTGAGCTGGGCGGTGCGGCGTCTCGACAGGGCCGCCTGGCTGTCGAGCACCCATTGCGCTTGGTAGCTGACCGCCTCCAATGCGGCCACCCCAAGGTGTGCCGGCGGCGGCCCGACGAGCCGGACGCCGATGGCGGGGTCAGGCTCGGGGCACTGGCGTCCGGCCGGGTAGGGCAGCAACCAGCCGCCGCCGGCCAGGGCGTCTTTTCCCGCGGAATCGAGGGCGAGCAGGTCGGACACCTCGCCGTCGGCATGCCGGTCGGCGAGCCATTGCAGGAATCCGCCGGCGCTGCCGGTGCCGGCCAGCAGCGCCTCGGTGCTGCCGTCGACCGTCCGGACCACGCTCATCCCCTGGCGCCGGACGGCCGCCCGATCGGGCACCCGGCCGACCAGGTTGAGCATCGCCTCGGCGGTGCCCACCGAGTCGGCGACCTGGCCGATGTCACGGACGCCGGACGCCCACGCGGCGACCTGATGATCGTGCCCGGCAACGACCACGGGGGTGCCGGCTCGCAGCCCGGTCTCCGCTGCTACCTCGGGCCGCACCCGTGACGGAGGATCGCCGATCAGACCGACGCGGGCGAGCCGGTCAGGGCGGAGCCCGGCCTCGGTCAACAGGTCGGCGTCGAAGCTGCCGGCGAGCCGCTCGCCGGCGGGCGGCAGTCGGTACGCCAGGGTGCGCCCGGCAAGGGTGTGGTCGGTGCGAAGCTCACCGGTGAGGGCGAGGTGGACGGCGTCGGCGACCCCGGCCCAGCGGTGCATCGCGGCGAACGTGTCCGGGTGCATAGCCCGTAGCCACAGCCAGACCGCCAGGGACGGCTTGGGTCCCGGCCGGACGCCGGTCGCCTCGAACAGCGCGTCGGCGCCCAACCGGTCGGCCAGGCTGCGAATCTCGATGACGTCGCGGCCGTCCCGCCAGGACAGCAACGGGGTGAGGGCTCGGCCGTCGGCATCGAGCGGGTAGCCGGATTCGGCCATCGAGGCGACGCCGACCGCATCGACCGAACCGGCCTCGGTGGCCACCCGAAGCCCGGCGACCACCAGCGCCAGCAGGTCATCGAGGCCGGCCGGCGTGGCGCGGTTCAGCACAGTGGTGCCGACACCCCGCTCCACCCGGACGACTTTGGTGTTGCTGGTGCCGATGTCGATCCCGACAGCCGCGGTCATGCACCCATCGTCGCGGGAGTTCCTGGCGTCGGCCAGTCGGGCATCTGGCAGTCAGTCTGAAATCGACCCCAGAGTTGAGAGGTTTGCCCCTCGGCTGAGGCAACCCTTCCGCAGTGCCGCCAGGTCGACGGCTCTGCGCCGCAATGCTTCGTCGATCACCTGGCCGCCCAGCGTGGGGATGAGGTCGAGCGCCGATACCGCGGGACTGGCTATCCGCAACTGGGCCCGATCGACGATCAGATCGTCGGGGATGGTGCGCCGCTCCCACAGGTAGCCGGGCGTCGGCGCCTTCACCCTGTCTTTCACAGCGGCGGACACCGTGTCGAGCGGGCACTCCGGCCACCAGCGCAGGCGGGCAGCGGCCGCGCCCGTGATGAGGGTCTGAGATGACCTTCATACCTAGAAAGCACTTTGGGAGACCCGTTTTGTGAGCGGGCCGGTGACGTAGTTGGGTCGATTTCAGACTTCCTGCGAGTAGAGGAGGCCCGCGGGACTCAGCCAGCGAGCGGGCGAGGAGGGCGGCGGCCGTGCGCACTACCGTGTGCCCATGACGCAACGTGTGGACATGTGGTTCGACTCGGCGTGCCCGTGGGCCTGGATGACCTCCCGGTGGCTCCTCGAGGTCGAGAAGGTACGCGATGTGGAGGTGTACTTCCATGTGATGAGCCTTTCGGTGCTCAACGAGGAGCGTGACCTGCCGGAGGAATACCGCCAGATGATGGATCTGGCCCGTCCGCCGGCACGGGTCGCGCTGGCCGTCCAGCGGGACTACCCGGAGAAGCTGCGCGACTACTACACGGCGATCGGCACGCTGCTGCATCCGGGCGGCCGGGACCTCTCCGACGACACGGTCGCCGAGGCGCTGGCCACGGCCGGGCTGCCGGTGTCGCTGATCGAGGCCGGTCACACCGATGCCGCCGACGACGAGCTCGTCCGCTCGCACCACGAGGGCATGGACCCGGTCGGCGACGAGGTCGGCACCCCGGTGATCCATATGAACGGCATGGCGCTGTTCGGGCCGGTGATCTCCCCGGCGCCCAAGGGTGAGCAGGCGGGCGACCTGTTCGACGGCTTCGCCAAGCTGACCGCCTACCCCGGCTTCTTCGAGGCCAAGCGGACCCGCACCGTCGGACCGATCTTCGACTGATCACCGGACGTCGATATCCACCCGGCTAGGGAGTTGGCTATGTTGGGCGGCATGCGCGTGCACATCGCGGCCGACCATGCGGCCTACGACCTGAAGGAGTTCCTGGCCAAGGAACTGTCCGGCGCCGGCTACGAGATCATCGATCACGGCGCGCATTCCTATGACGCGTCCGACGACTATCCGGCCTTCGTGCTGCCCTGTGCCGAGGCGGTGGCGGCCGACCCGGAGAGCCGCGGCATCGTCCTGGGCGGCTCCGGCAACGGCGAACAGATCGCGGCCAACAAGGTGAAGGGCGTGCGCGCCGGGCTGGCGTACAACACGATGACGGCCCGGCTCGCCAGGGAACACAACGACGCTCGGATCGTCGCCCTGGGCGGACGCATGCAGTCGCTGAGCGATGCCCTGGAGATGGTGACGGTCTTCCTCGAGACGCCGTTCTCGGGCGACCCGCGCCATGCGCGCCGGCTTGCCATGCTCGACGAGTACGAAGCCCAGCACGCCCGCTGACCGGCGTCCGAGCGGGAGAGAGGCTATGCCCGAGGGGCACGTGATCCATCGGCTCGCCGATGGGCTGACCGAATGGTTCGGCGGGCGGACGGTGCGGGTGAGCAGTCCGCAGGGCCGGTTCGCCGACGAGGCCGCGCTGCTGGACGGCGGGGTGCTGAACGCCGCCGAGGCCTATGGCAAGCACCTGTTCGTCGACTTCGGTCCGGACCGGGTGGTGCACATTCATCTGGGGCTGATCGGCAAGCTGTGGCTGCTGGACGCTCCGCCCACCTCGCCGGCCGGCCCGGACACGTTGCGCCTGCTGATCGCGCGGGACGTCTACCGCGCCGAACTGCGCGGTCCGCAATGGTGCCGGCTGATCACCGACGAAGCCCGTGCCGAGGTGATGGCCAAGGCAGGGGACGACCCGATCCGGCCGGAATGCACCGGCGAGAAGGCATGGGCCAAGATCTCTCGCTCGGGACGCACCGTCGCCTCGCTGCTGATGGATCAGTCGGTGACCGCCGGGGTCGGCAACATCTATCGCGCCGAGGTGCTGTTCCGGCATCGGATCAACCCGTTCAAGGAGGGTAAGACGCTCTCGCGCCGGACCTGGAACGCGATCTGGGCCGACCTGGTTGTGCTGCTGCGGCTCGGGGTGCGGGACGGCCGGATCGACACCGTCCGCGACGAACACCTGCCCGAGGCGATGGGCCGGGAACCGCGGGTCGACCGGCACGGCGGCGAGGTCTACGTGTATCGCCGGGCCGGGTTGCCGTGCCTGGTCTGCGGGACGCCGGTGCGCACCCAGGTGCTGGAGGGGCGCAACCTCTATTGGTGTCCGCGCTGCCAGCGGCGGCGCTGACGGGTTCCGGCTGATGCGCTGGGGAGCGTTCAGTGTCGGGGTCCGAGCCGACGGCACCGGCTTCACGCTGCTGCACGGCGACGACGTCTGGGCCGACTTCGAACTCCACGGCCTGACGCCCGCCGGTCGATTCACCGACGACGCCGACGAGGTCGAGCACGGCTTCACCCTCGGGGACGCGAGTTGCTCCGTTCGGCACACCTCGGCCGAGGCCTGGACGGTGCGGTGGGCGTTGCGCGCCGGTGATCCGGTACAAGGGGACTCGCGATCTCCTGCTCCCCAAGCAGGCGCGCTGGGCGGTTCTCTTCCCGAGCCGCCGCGACTCTCGGTCCAGCCGGCCTCGGGTTGCGTGGCGTGGGCATGGGCGGCGGGCGCCGAGGGGCTGATCGCGATCGCCCCCTCCGGACGTCCGGCACCGGTGGTCGGGCTGCGGCTGATCCAGGGGTGGCTGCAGGACGCCGGTGACGGCTTCGCGCTGGCGCCTCCCGATCTCGTGCTGCCGTCCGGACGCCGCTGGGTCGGCACGTTGCGCGCCGAGCTGTACCCGTCCATGGACGCCATCGGCGCCCGACTACCTGCCTGGCTGGCGCCGCTGGAGTTGAGCGCCGGACAGCCGTGGGAGTTCCGCGAGCCCGACCATGCCCTGGTCGTCACCCCGCCCGCCAGCACCCGCACGGAAGGGGACGCCGTCCAGGTGATCGGCGAGCCGGGCCGGGCCGGCGTGACGGTCCACTCGCCGCGCGGCCTGACCTCGCTCACCGTCTCGTTCGCGCCGATGCTCGACACGGTGCTGGCGGCGGGCGCGTCCTGGGTGTTGCGCAGTGGCGCGCCGGTCACGCCGGCCGGGGCGTTCGTGGTGGCCGAGGCGCTGGGCCGGGCGCTGATCAGCCAGCCGTCCGCGGCCGAGCGACTGCTGGACGACCGGGACTGGAGTCAGGACGCCGATCTGCTGGCGATCGCCACGGGCATCGTCCGGGGCCAGCGGTCCGGCAACGCCCGGATGGTCCGGACGGCGTTGCGTCGGCTGGGCATGATGCACCCGCAGCCCGGCTACGGCCGGGTGGTGATGGCGGCCTGGCTGGCCAGCCTCGCGCTGGGCGAGGACGCCCGGCAAGAGGCTCTCGGGTTGCTGTCGCGTCCGAGCGTCTCGCCATGGGTGGCGTTGGAGTTGAACGTGCTGAACCTGCGCAGCCAGGAGGTCTCCGGCGGGTCGTTCGCGGGACTGATCAACGCGCTCGGCGGCGATCTACCCGGCGAACCCGTCGGGTTGGACGCCGTCCGGCAGGCCCAGCTGGTGGGGCTGCTGCAGCTGTATCCCGAGGAGTGGCCGATGGCCCAGCCGGCCGCGGCCTGCGCGACGAAGAACTCGCGCCGACTGCTGGCCGCCGTTGCGGCGTCCGATTTCAGGAAACCGGACGACCTGGCCGTGCTGGCCTGGCTGGCGCTGGGCCAGTCGCTGGTCTGAGCTGCCGGCCGCCCCTTCAGTCGCCGCTCAACAGTTCCGGATAGGGCTTGGCTTCGCCGAGGACATGCTCGGCGAGGAACGCCGACACCGTGCCGTACCAGATGGCCGCGTGCTGCGGGCTGAGCACCCAATGGTTCTCGTCGGGGAAGTACAGGAAGCGATGCGGGGTCCGGCCGTCGGCGTCCATGGCCAATCGGGAACGGGAGAGCAGCTCCCACCACAGCCGTAGCCCCTCGCCGATCGGCACCCGGTAGTCGCGGTCGCCGTGGACGACCAGCATCGGGGTGCGGATCTGTTCGATGAACGCGTGCGGCGAGTGGTCGCGCAGCATGACCTCGCCCACCTCGCGCGCCCAGTAATAGGCGTGGTCGGTGGTCGGTCCGAACTGGTCGAGGCTCCACAGCGAGGCGTGGGTGACGATCGCGCGGAACCGGTCGGTGTGGCCGGCCACCCAGTTCGCCATGTAGCCGCCGAACGATCCGCCCATCGCACCTGTGCGCGAGGCGTCGATGTCGTCGCGGGCGACAGCGGCGTCGGTGATCGCCATCAGGTCGGTGAACGGCTCGGCGCCCCACCGTCCCCAGCCGCGGGCGATGAACGCCTCGCCGTATCCGGTGGAGAGGGCCGGGTCGGGCAGCAGCACCGCATAGCCCTGGGCCACCAGCAACCAGGGGCACCAGCGCCAACTCCAGGCGTTCCACGAACCCAGCGGGCCGCCGTGGATCCACAGCAGCAGTGGAGCGGGCGCATCCGGACCGGCCCCAGCCGGCAGTGCCAGCCAAGCCCGGACGGTGCTGCCGTCGGCGACCGTGGTGGTCACTTCGGTCAGCGTGCCGGGCAGATCGGGGGCCGGCGCCGGGTTCCTCAGCAGCTCGGACGCCACCGGCGCGCCGGTGCGGCGGGCGGCGTCCAGGTCGACCCGGACGACCTCGGCCGGCGCCAGGTACGAGGTGCGGAGCGCGTACAGCCAGCGTCCGTCGGGCGAGACCTGCGGGTCGGTGAAGGTGGCATCGTCGCTGGTCAACCGGGTGACCGTGGCCGTGTCGAGGTCGAGCAGGAAGGCCGGGCCACGTCCGTCGGAGTCGGCGGTCAGGACGACGCCGCTGCCGTCCGGCAGCCAAGCCTGACCGGTGGGCCACCGGTCCCAGTCGGCTGCCACCCGCCGGTCGTCGCCGGTGGCCAGGTCGAGCAGGCGCAGCTCTTGGCTAGCCGGGCGGTCCGGGCTGGTCAGCGGCGACCGGGTGAACAACAGCCGGCTGCCGTCGGGGGAGAGGGCAGGATTCTGCGCGTCGGCGTCCGGATAGTCGACTAGGACGGTGCTGCTGCCGTCGTCGAGGTCGATCCGGATCAGCCGGCTGCGACGATCGGTCGCGGTGCTGGGCGCGTATTCGACGGCGACGGCGAAGCTGCCGTCGCGCGACAAGGTGAACTCCTCCAGCTGATTGGCGGACGCCGTCGGCGTCAGGTCGCGCAGATCGAGGCGGGGGAGGTCGGTTCCGGCGTCCGGGCCGGGTGTGGGCAGCGTCGCGGTCATCAGATGGACGGCGCCCGGACCGAGATCGTGGTCCCAATGCCGCACCGGGTAGCCGGCGTGCAGGATGGCGCTGATCGTCCGATCCTTGCGCTCCTTGCGACGGCGGTCGTCGTCCGCCTCGTCGGTGGACGCGCCCAGGCGGGGCGCGGCGACCAGGACTCGATCGCCGTGGCTGCGCACCGTGTCGTAGCCGCCCAGCCGGTTGCCGATCAGAGCCGCCTCACCGCCGGACGCCGGCAGCAGCCACAACGCGGCGGGACTGTCCTCGTCCTCATCGGCGTCCGGATCGGGACGGCTGGACGTGAACAACAGGTCGCCGCGGTCGCTGAACGTCGCCAACGACTCGCCCGGACGGGACCGGGTGAGCCGCCGGGCCGGCTCGATGCCGGTCGGGTCGATCTGCCAGAGCGCGCTGCGGTAGCGGGTCCGCTTGGCGTTCAGGGTGGCGATCGTGGTGACCAGACGGGTGCCGTCCGGGGACAGGCTGAGGCCCGAGCATCGAGGCAGACCGAGGTAGGCGTCGATGTCGTGGAAGGGTGATTCCATTCCAGTGACCCTAGACGAGGACGCCCACGAGGTTGTGCGGACGGGCGGCCGGTTTCCCTGGCGCCGTCCGGCTGTCCTACACTCAACGAGGTCGTCTGCGCGAGCGGCGGCCGACCGGGGCGTAGCGTAGTGGCTAGCGCGCCTGCTTTGGGAGCAGGAGATCGCAGGTTCGAGTCCTGTCGCCCCGACCATTGGGTGCCCCAGGCGGCGGAGCGGACGGGCATCAGCCGGAAGACCCTTCGACGCCGGATCGCGTCCGGTCAACTGCCGGTCTTCTCCAGTGGACGTCGCATCCTCCGCGTCCGCCCCGAGGACGTCGACGCCATGCTGCGGCCCTTCTGGCTCAGCTGAGCGTCCGCGTCAAGCCACCGACGAGGCGAGCGCGTCGAGGTCGGCCCGAATCCGAGCGATGACCGCCTGCGGGCTCTCGCTCGGAGAGGCCAGTTCGCGCAGCAGTAATCCCTGCCATGCGGTCTTACACTGCTGCGGTGGACGCCGCTCGCGACGTAGCCGGACTGGACCAACTCGACCCGGCGATGAGTCAGGACCGCGATGCCGTGCACTTCCGTCGCATCCTGGCTGCCCGTCAGGTTGGCAGTGCCTCTGCGGAATCGGGTTGCTGGTAGGGCAGACACATGAGCACCGACGTCACCTACCAGAAGGCGTCCTGGACGATTCCCTCCGACGTCCTGAAGTCGGTGCGCGAGCGGGTGCCGCGCGGTCAGGTGTCGGCGTATGTGACCGAGGCATTGCGGCGTCAGCTTGAACTGGACGACCTCGCCAGTCTGGTTGAGGAGCTGGAAATCGAAGGTGGCCCGGTCGACTAGGCCAATGTGGCCCGCTACATGGACGAGATGCGGTGAGCCGTCCGCGCCCGCGCACGGTCGTCTTGGACACCGAGGCATTGGCTGCCCCGAGCCGCAACGAACAGGCGATGCGGGAACGGCTCGCGGCGGCACGGGCCGGGGTGCTGCGTGAGCACGCAGAGCCGCTACGGCGCAAGAAGCGCGATCTCACTGTGGACGCAGTGGTGGCCGCGGTGGCCATCTCTCTTCAGCCGGCGGTCATCGTCACCGGCGATCCGGCAGACCTCCGGCTGCTGACCGCCGGCACCGATGTCAAGGTTGTGCATGTCGGCGGCGGGTGATCGACCTCAGGACGGTCACCGTCGACGCTCGGCCCACGTCACGGGATCGGGAGCCCAGCACGCTACGCGCTCGTCGCGTTCGGTGATCAGCATGCCGTCCTTCAGACGCGCCAATACCTCCCGCCGCACGGCACGGACGCGGGTCGCGGAGTGCTGCATCGCGTCCGGGCCGGTGGTTGACCACCAGCGGTCGAGCGCGTCGAAGACCTCGGGTGCGTCTCGCTGATCGAGGAGGTCGCCGGTGATCCGGGCGACGCCGGTCTGACGTCCGGATCGGTCGGCCCAGTGCGCGTACCCGCACAAGATGAGCGCCGCCAAGCCTGCGCTCGCGAGCAGGATGAGGCCTGAGATGGCCGGTAGCGCCGAAAATGTACCGACCTCGTCCCACCGGAGCATGAACACCGCCACCGCGGTCAGGATCCACATTCCGCCGAAGGTGAGATGGATCACCGCGGGTACCCGTGATCCCCACAGCGATCCGTTGGCGCGATGCGGCTCGAGCCAGCACAACAGCGCGACCGCGACGGCGGCGAGCAGGCCGGCGGGCAGCATGGCGTCCCGGACGGCGAGCGGGCTGCCGTGTGGGGTGGTCGGCAGGGCCATCGCCACCACGCCGGCGAGGAGCGCGACTCCCAGTGCTACGCGGTGCACGGTCGTCGAGGTGGGCGCACGTGGGGCGGTGGGGTCGCGGCGTTCGTTGGCCGCCCTGACCGCTGCGGCACGGACGCGTTCGTGCGCCGCGCGAGTGCGGGGATCGGAGGCCATCACGGCGACCCGCCACGAATCCTCGACGGCGTCCTTGGCATCGCGGTAGTCGGCGTCGAAGAGGATGAAGTCGATGCGTCCGAGCGTGCGTTCATCCATCCCCGTCACCGAAGGGTGTTGGGCTCCGGCCATGGTGCCCTCCCTCGTGAGATGCGTGTCGCGGACGGTGGTGTGGCTCCAGATTAGGCCTCGATGACACGCAGAGGCTGAGCTTCTCACCTGGCTGTACCTTCACCCCGGTCAGGAGTTCAGCCTCACGGATCTGGCTCGGCGGGTCGGTGCGTCGGTCTCAACGGTCCATCGCGAAGCCGAGCGGTTGGTGGAATCCCGACTGGTCGCTGAGACCGTCCTGGGCCGGAATCGGATGCTTCGTGCGAACCTCGGCCATCCGGCGGCGGAGTCGCTGGGGCGGCTCTTGGAGGTGACTTTCGGGCCCCGTCAAGTGATCGCGGAGGAGTTCGCGGACGTCCCCGGTGCCGACCGGGTGGTGATCTTCGGGTCATGGGCGGCACGGTATGCAGGGGAAGCTGGTCACGCTCAGAACGACATAGACGTCATGGTGCTCGGCGACAAGATCGACCGTGCCGATTTGTACGTACCCAGCCGCTGATCGACGTGACGGCCACGAGGGAGGACGCGTAGGTCCCGCGCGTCGACGCGAATGGCTTCGACGCGGGCCGTCTCGCCGCTGAGGCGCCGGGATGTTGGCGTGGTTCCGCTGAGACGGTCATCGCCATCTGTGCCATTCAGGGACGGGTGTCGTCGTGCACGCGGATGCTGCTGAGTTCGACAGAGCCGTCGTTGCACATCCAGTAGTGCAGGCGGCGTGCGCCGGGCGTCTTGGTTTGCAGGCTCACTCGCCAGCACAGCTCGCCGCCGGCGCGGGTCACGCTGGGGTTGTCGCCGCCGCGTCCGGTGCGCAGTTGGTGCAGTCCGCGGGAGGTGAGTTCGGCGTCCCGGCCGGTGAGGACGTGCACGATCACCTCCACCACCTTGGCGCGCTTGACCCCTTCGACGCTGTGCAGAGTGTCGATGAACTCGGGTCCGTAGGTCCACTTCTTCAGCGGGTAGGTGGCCTTCTCGCTGGGCTGGACCATTCGTGCCCAGGCCTGTCTGATCTCGAAGTCGAGCTGCTCGCGGGGGTCGAGGAACAGTGCGGCGTCGTCGGAATCGGTGGACCGCCGGGTGACCGCCATCCGTCGCTGCGTCCGTGCGGTGGCGAGTTCGTCGGTCAGCTGCGCGATCGTGCTTTCGGCTTCGCGCAGCAGTTCCGTCTGTTGCGCGATCTGGCGGCGCAGTGCCTCGACGACCTGGGCGGACGGCTCGAGGACGAACCCGTCCGCGACGACGTCCTCGGGTTTCGAGACTTGATGGTCCGAGACGTCGGACGGCTCGGCAACCGAGGGGACCAGCCAGGGTGGGCCGCCGACCAGGATGTTCGGTGCCGGTCGCGCCGCGTCCGGGTTGGCGTCGGGCAACGACAGCAGCCATTCATCGCCGTCCCGGCCGCCGAACCAGACCGGCAGCACCTCGCCGACGCTGAGAAGTTCGCGCAGATCGGTCGGTACGTCGGTCACGTCGGAGACGGTCAGGGTGTGCTCGAGCCGTGGAAACAGCTCGATGGTGCACTGGTCGGCGGTGACGGCGGACACCCGTGCCAAGATCGTGTCGCCCGCCTGGTAGTGGCTGACCGCAACGCCCGGCTCTTGCCGCATGGCTCGGACGTCGATGCGCCGGCTCTCCGGGTCGAGCGTCCCCCGGACCTGCATGCCCTTGCGGAACAACCGCTCGGCCGGCAGGCCGGGTTCCACCAGCTCCGGCCACAGCACCGCAGGAAACTGGTCGCGCAGGTTGACCAGGGCCCGTCCCGCGGCGATACCGCTCACTTCGCCGGTGACGGTGGGCGCCTTGGTGGCGCCGGCCGGCACCGTGTGGCTGCCACCGGAGGTCATGTTCATGGCGTCGGCCACCAGTTGCCGGGTGACCGTGGTCCGATCGCGCGGACTGTGGGCGAACCGCAGGGGCGACAGGTAGGGGTCGTCCATCCAGGCGGTGCCGATCGGGTAGACCCGGCTCGCGCCGCCGTAGACCTGGCACATGTCGGGGACCGCATGGCTGAACGCCCAGCTGGCCTCGATGGTGGTGATCTCGTGCACCTGCGCCAGGCCGACGAGATCGTCCCGCAGCTGGGCGATGTCGGCGAAAGCCGCCGGTGCGTCCGCCGACCTGGACACCACCACGGCGGGCTGGGTGCGGGCCGGGCTCTCCAGATAGGCGGCGAGCGCGGACGCCTCGGCGTCCGTCGCGATGGTGCCCAGACTCAGCACCGGACTGGGTGCGCTGGGGATCGGGGCCCGTGCCGGGCTCGGTCGTGGAACTGGCTTCGTCGGTCGGGTCGGTGGCCGCTCCAGGTGGCGGCGCAGATCGTCCTCGATCAGCCGCGGGAGGTTGGCGATCTCGGTGCGGTCGCGGGCCATCCGCAACGGCACGGTCAGCGGATGACTCTCCCAGTCGGCGCCCGCCGGGTACACCCGGCAGGCGCCGCGATAGGTGCCGGCCTGCGGATCGTCCAGCGACTCGCTGAACTGCCAGGTCAGATCGTCGGTCGGGATCGTCACCACATCGGCGCGTCCCTTCGCCACGCCGGCCAGTTCGGCGGCGGACGCGTACGGGGCGGTATGGCCAGGTGCGACGGTGAGCACCACCACGGGCCGCTCGCGGGTCTCGCGCCTCAGGTAGCTCACGAGGTTCGCGACATCGAGCCGGTCACGCACGGTGACCGGGTCTCGGGCTGGCAGATCCATGACGGCTCCTTCTGTGCGATGGCGCACAGTTCAGTGTGACCGACCGGACCGACAGATTCGTGCGCCCACGCCCACGCCCACCGTCGGAGTGCGGAGGTGGAAGAACGGCGATCGAGCCTGCGAAGACCAACGACGATCGTTTGGCCTACTCCGACAACCTCCTGTTCACTACGGTCGATAGCGACTTGGGCAGATCGTCGGCCACCGCGGGGTTGAGGATTCGCGAGCCGAGGAGTTGGGCGCCTTCCCAGTTCGTCAGGCGCGCGGCGGCGAGCGCCTCCTGCCAGTTCTCGTGGATCGCGTCGATGACTATCGTGACCACCCGCATCGCTTCCGGGCGGTTGAGTCCGTACACGGCGGCCTGAACTGTTCGGCGCCGCGGCCAGGTCGAGGCGCTGCAAACGGTGGCCGGAAGGCTTGCAGGAGGCGGTGGAGGCCAAGGAACATCTGGAGCCGGGTTCGGGCGTCGATGTGCTCGATCAGCTGCTGGTGCGCGACCTGATCGGTCTGTATGAGCCGGTGGTCGGAATGAGCGCGACGCTGGTCACCGCGGCTGGCGAGATCGCCGACCTCTACGACCTGCCGGTGGGCGGGCTGCCAGCGCACCGTCCTTGCATCCGCGTCGACGAGCCGGACCGGCTCTATGACACCGCTGCCGAGCGCGACGTGGCCGCGATCGACCTGGTCGCCGAGGCCCAGATGGCCGGGCGTGGCATCGACATCCGGCTCGCCGCCGGAGTCGCCGAACTCGGCGGCCTGCTCATCGTCGGCCTCGGACGCTTCCCCAGCCGGCGGCTCGACGATCAGCTTCGTGGACGGGCCGGACGCCAGGGCGATCCCGGACGCGCCGTCTTCCTGACCAGCCTGGACGATCTGATCCTCGGCTATGCGCCGGAGCATCCGCCGGCCCGCGACGTCGCCGACGACGGCACGGTCTTCGACCGGAAGCTGCTTCGCTGGATGGACCATGCGCAACGGGTCGCCGACGGCCAGCGACACAGCCTGCGTGACCTCGCGCATCGCTACGGCGGGCTGCTCGCTATCCACCGTGATCGCGAACGCGCCGGTGGTTGACGGACGCCTGGACCTCACCGACGCGGGCCTGTATCGCCCAGGTGCCACCTGGACCTACATGGTCTCCGACAACCATTTCGGCACCGAGGTCGAACGGATCGGCAAGGCGATCAGGAACGACCTTCGCGCCCTGCGGGGCGGCGTGCGGCCATCTCGCCACCCGCGCAGCTCACGAATCGCGTCAGCGACGAAGCCAGGCGGTGGTTTCGCCAGGGAGCCGGCCGTCGCCGAGCGGACCGCTGGCCAGCAGCACCTCGCCTTCGGGCAGGGCGACCGGTTCGGTGCCGAAGTTGGTCACCGCGGACCAGCCGTCCGGCCGGGCGAACGCCAGCACCGTCGGCGACACCTGTGTCCATTCCAGGGCCTCTTCGCACTCCAGCTCGTGCCGCAGGGCCAGCGCCCGGCGGTACAGGTTCAGCGTGGACGCCGGATCGTCCGATTGAACGTCGACGGCGTAGTCAGCGAACCATTCCGGCTGCGGCAGATGCGATCCGTCGGCACCGAAGCCGAAGGACGAGCCCTCGCGGGTCCAGGGCAGCGGAACCCGGCAGCCGTCGCGTCCGATCTCGACCTCGCGGTTGCGGAAGAACGCCGGGTCCTGGCGGTCGGCGTCCGGGATTTGGCTGACCTCCTGCAGACCCAGCTCCTCACCCTGGTACAGATAGGCCGAGCCGGGCAGCGCGAGCATGAACAGGGTGGCCGCCCGCGCCCGGCGCAGGCCCTTCGCCTGGTCGACCGCGGACGGGTCGCCGCCGTCCAGCAGCCACTGCTTGCCATCGTTGCCGCCAGTGGTGGAGCCGGCACCCGGCGCCCCCGCACCGACGGCACCGCCCGGCAGTCCGTAGCGGGTGGCGTGCCGCACCACATCGTGGTTGGAGAACACCCAGGTGGTCGAGCCGCCGATCTCCTTGGCCGCCTTCAGGTTGCGGTCGACGACGTCGTGGAAGTCGGCGGCGGAGAACTCGGCCCGCAGCAGGTCGAAGTTGAAGGTCTGGCCCAGGCCAGCGGGCGAGGAATAGCGCGCCTGGCGGTGCGGCCGCACCCACGCCTCGGCGACCGCGGTGCGCGGCGGATCGTACTCGTTGAACACCGCGCGCCACTCGGCGTAGACGTCCTGCACCTCGTCGCGGTCCCACAGCGGATGCTGGCCGTCGCCGGACTCGACGATGCCGTCATCCACGCCGATCATCGCGTCGAAGGCCGGGTCGAGGTTCTTCTTCAGGCCGTGCGCCACATCGACCCGGAAGCCGTCGACGCCGCGGTCGCTCCAAAAGCGCAGGGTCTTCAGGAAATCGGCGTGCACCTCGGGGTTGTCCCAGTTGAAATCGGGCTGCTCCTTGGCGAACAGGTGCAGGTACCACTGGCCGGGCGTGCCGTCCGGCTCGGTGACCCGATGCCAGGCGTCGCCGCCGAAGATTGAGCGCAGGCTGCTCGGCGGCAACTCGCCGTTCTCGCCCTTGCCGTCGCGGAAGATGTAGCGGTCACGTTCCGGCGAGCCCTTGCCGGCGGCGACGGCGGCCTTGAACCACTCGTGCCGATCGGAGGAGTGGTTGGGGACGATGTCGACGACCACCTTGATGTGCGCCGCGTGCAGGGCCGCCACCATCTCGTCGAAATCGTCCAGGGTGCCGATCTTCGGATCGACATCGCGGTAGTCGTCCACGTCGTAGCCGCCGTCGGCCAGCGCCGAGGGGTAGAACGGGCTCAACCAGACGGCGTCGACGCCGAGGTCTTTGAGATAGGGAACCCGCGAAGTGATGCCCTTCAGGTCACCGATCGTGTCGCCATTGGCGTCGGCGAAACTGCGCGGATAGATCTGGTAGACGACGGCCTGTCGCCACCAATCGGGCGCGTTGAAGACATCGTGCGAAGAGAGCGACATTGGTCCGCCCCGTCCTTCCTGGACGATTGTGGGTGTTCGGCCGCGGGAACGCTGGCCGGAGGCTGGTGGGGCTGATTCGATGATTGGATCAAATCGGCGAAGACCAGCCTAACAGCGTGGGGATGCCCGTCAAATGCGCCGCCGGCCGCGTCCGAGGTGTTTCGGTGGCTCCGGCTCCCGTAAGGGAGCCATCACGATGACCGTTCCTCATATGTCGACCCTGCCCGGTTGTTGTCCCAAGCGGTGGGGGACGCGTCACCGCACCTGGTACGGCACTTGCTGGGCACGGTGATCAACGCGTCGCGGTCCACGGAGGCCGACGCGGTGTATGGCGCCGAGCCCGGCCAGCCCTCGCCGGACCGGCTGGTGCAGCGCAACGGCACCTGCATCGCGACCGAGTCCGTCGCTGGTTGAGCTTGTCGAAAACCCTTGCCGGCGGGACCTCGTCCACACGCGACGCTCGACGGTCAGTGGCCCGAAAGAACCCCTCCCCGCCGCACCACCACCCCAATTGCAGGGCGTCTTCTGCCAGGACCGAAGGGTCTGCCAGGTCCCATCGGGGCGGCCCTGGCGCACTAGACTCCCGCGACATGCTGGATGCCCGCGTGGTCGATCGGTTGCGGACGGTGCTGGGCGACCGCGTCGACACCTCCGTCGAGAGCCTGACGAGCGCGCAGGCCGACAGATCGGGGCATGTCTCCGCGGGCCCCCCGCTGGCGGTGGTGTGCGCGGCGTCCATCGAAGACGTCCAGTCGGTGATGCGGATCGCGACCGAGACTCGCACTCCGGTGGTCGCGCAGGGTGCCCGCACCGGTCTAGCCGGAGGCGCCAATGCCGGCCCCGGCGAGATCGCCCTGTCGTTGCGCGCCATGGACCGCGTCCTCGAGGTACGACCGGACGACCTGCTCGCGGTGGTGGAGCCGGGCATTCTCAACGGCGATCTCAACGCCATGCTTGCCGAGCATGGCGTGTGGTGGGCGCCCGATCCTGCCAGCCGCGCCATCTCGACGGTGGGCGGCAATATCGCCACCGGCGCCGGCGGTCTGCTCTGCGCGAAGTACGGCGCGGTGCGCGACGCGGTGCTCGGTCTCGACGTCGTCCTCGCCGACGGACGCCTTCTCCACCTCGGCCATCGCAGCGTGAAAGGCGTCACCGGGCTGGACCTCACCTCGCTGTTCGTCGGTTCCGAGGGGACCCTCGGCGTGGTCGTCGGCGCGACGCTCAAACTTCGCCGAATCGTCGCCGGGGAGACACTGACGATCGTGGCCACGTTCCCCGGCGCCGGGGACGCCGCCGCAGGTTCCGCAGCGGTGATGGCGGCCGGCGTCCAGCCCGCGATCATGGAGTTGATGGACGCCACGTGCGTCAGTGCGACCCGCGCCTACCTGGGACTGGAGCCCCCGGCGTCCGGTGCCGCGTTGCTGATCGTGCAGACCGACGGTCCGGCCGCGCGCGCCGAGGCCGAGCAAGTCGCCGACGTGCTGCGCGGGCTGGGCGGCGACGTCACCCTGTCCCGCGACGCGTCCGAGAGCGAACAGCTGCTCGCCGTGCGGCGGGCCGTGAACCCCGCGCTACAGCAGTCCTTCGGCACCGCCCTCATCGAGGACGTATCGGTGCCGCGAAGCGCGCTGCCCGCGATGTTCGACGAGATCGTGAGGGTCGAGCGCGAGTACGAACTGAGGATTCCGGCGTTCGCTCATGCCGGCGACGGGAATCTGCACCCCCATTTCGTCTTTTCCGGCGACCAGGTGCCCGACATCGTCTGGGACGCCGCCGACGATCTGTTCCGCTCTGCCCTCCGTCTGGGCGGCACCCTGACCGGCGAGCACGGCATCGGCGTGCTCAAACGCCGCTGGCTTGCCGACGAACTCGGCGACGACCAGTGGGAACTGCAGCGTCAGATCAAAGCGGTCTTCGATCCGCTCGGCATCCTCAATCCAGGAAAAGTGTTCGCCCCGTCACACTGACCATCCGCGTAGGAAGAAGTCGTTGAGCCGCGATCCAGCGACGCGGTCACACGGGTACCAGTCCATTCAGCCCGCCGTTCGACGGCGAGAATGGCGATTCGGTGGAAACGAGCGTCGTCACACGGTCAGTCCAGGGCGCCAACTGGAGTGCCGCCTCCTGATAGCCGACCACCCCACTCGCAATCCCGATGACAAGGTCGTAGGCATCGTCGTCGGGCGCCTCGATGGTGATGTCGTTCAGCCCGTAGAAGACCACGGTGGCCAACCAGCCGAGGCGCTTGTTTCCGTCGATCAGTGCATGGTTGCGAACAAGGGATTCGAGCAGGACTGCCGCCTTCCGATCAAGGGTGGGGTAGGCGTCGGTACCGAAAACGGTGGCTTGTGGTCGATGGGCGGCAGAGTCGAGCAGCCCGACGTCCCGGATCGGACCGACACCGAGGTCATCGATCAACGTCAGAATGTCGTCGAGCTCCACGTACTCGATCATTGGCCGAGTCGGTCCAGCAGGTCGGCGTAGCGTTCCCGTGCCCCCGCGGACAGTTCCGCGAGCTTGTCGCGGCGCACCCGACGGCCCGCGGCCTCATGGATCGCGCGCACCGTCGCCTCCTGCTTGCTTACGCCGTCCGCCTCGGCAAGCAGGGTGAGCGCGCGGTCGTCCTCGGGGCTCAAGCGGAGTGTCATAGCCATGAGTGGATGATACCAACTCGGTATCAACCGTCGTTGGGGTGGCGGGATCCTCCTGCCCCGACGCCCGCTGATATCCGCCGTCTGGCTACGCTGAACTCTTTCCAAAGCGCTGCTGCGCGGCCTGCCTGGTGGTGTCGAGAGCGGCCGCGATCACCGCCCAGGAATCGCCTGCGGCGCGTGCGGCCCGGACCGCATCGCGAAGTTCGGCTTCGGCTTCGGCGATCTGTCGACGTGCTGCCAGGATGCGCCGGAAATGGGTCGCGTCGCGGGCCCCATGAACGGCGACATCCAACTCGTCGAGCCCGTTCCTGCGCGCGGATTCGCGGGTCTCCATCCGTCAAGGCTAGCTTGACACGTACGTATGTCAAGAAGGTCTTGACGGTTGGTCGTGATCGAGGACTTGGTTCTAGGAGTCAGCCGACGACCGTGAACCGTGTGCGCAACTGGGTGTCGGCGCGCGACGAGGGGCCGACGCGCAGTTCGAACTCGCCCGGTTCGATGACCCGGACGCCGCGGGCGTTCACGATGGTCAACTCGCAGACGCCGATCTCGATCCGGACGACGGCCGACTCCCCGGGTTCGAGATCGACCTGCCGGTAGGCCTTCAACTCCTGATCGGCCCAGCTGGCCGAGGTGATCAGGTCGCTCACATAGGCCTGCACGGTCTCCCGCGCGGGCCGCGTCCCGGTGTTGGTCAGCCGCACCTCCGCGGCCAGGGCGTCGGACGCCGTCAGCCGGTCGGCGTCCAACCGCAGATCGCTGTAGTCAACGGTCGTGTACGACAGTCCCTCGCCGAAGGCGAAGGCCGGGGTCTGGGTGAGATCGGCGTAGTGGTCGCCGTGTTGGCCGCGCACCTGGTTGTAGTAGCAGGGCTGCTGGCCGACGTGGCGGGCGAACGAGATCGGCAGCCGTCCGGACGGCTCGATCGTTCCGAGCAGCAGTTCGGCTATCGCCCGGCCGCCCTGCATGCCAGGGTTGGCGACCCACAGCAGCGCCGCGGCGTCCAGTGCCGAGGGCGGCAGCACCAGTGGCTTGGACGCCATCAGCACCACCACCATCGGGGTGCCGGTGGCCGCGACGGCGTCCAGCAGCGCGATCTGGCCGCCGATGAGTTCGAGGGTGGCGGTGGAGCGAGCCTCGCCGAACAGCGGAATGCAGTCGCCGACGACGGCCACCACCAGGTCGGCGGCCGCGGCGGCCGCCACCGCCTGGGCGATCGCCTCCGGGTCGGGCGGACTGGCCACCACCAGCGGCATCCGGGGCTGACCGTCGGGGTAGGTGGGCCCGTCCGGGTGCGGGACGAAGTGCGCGATGTCGGCGCCGCGGGCGTGGGCCACCGTCCAGTCGGCCGGGGCGAGCGCGCGCAGCCCGTCCAGCACGGTGGTGATCAGCTCCCGCGGCTGGGCGTCGATCCAGTCGACCTGACCAGAACCGCCGGCCCAGTCGCCGAGCTGGTTCTGGGCGTCGTCGGCGAGCGGCCCGACCACCGCGACCCGCCTTTGGGCGGGGGAGAGCGGCAGCACGCCGTCGTTGCGCAGCAGCACCAGCGAACGCCGGGCGGCTTCGAGGTTCACCACGGTGTGGGCGTCCGACCCGATCGACAGTGCGATCCGGTCCGAGTCGGCCGGGCGCGGGTTCTCGAACAGACCCAGCTCGAACTTCAGGGTGAGAATCCGGGCCACCGCCCGGTCCAGGTCGGCCTCGGTGAGCAGGCCGGACGCGACGGCGTCCAGCGCCCCCTCGAAGAAGCCGGGGGTGGTCATGATCAGGTCGTTCCCGGCCCGGACCGCCGCCGCGGAGGCGTGGGCGTAGTCGGGGTGGATCTTCTGTTCCCAGACCATCCGGCCGACGTTGTCCCAGTCGGTGACCAGGGTGCCGGTGTAGCCCCATTCCCCGCGCAGCACGTCGGTCAGAATCCAGTCGTTCACGGTGATCGGGAGGCCGTCCATCGACTGGTAGCCGAGCATGAAGGTCCGGCATCCCTCTCTCGCAACCCGCTCGAACGGCGGCAGGAACCACGACCGCAGCTTGCGCGGCGAGATGTCGGCCTCGCTGGCGTCCCGGCCGCCCTGGGTCTCGGAGTAGCCGGCGAAATGCTTGGCGGTGGCGAGAATCGCGGTCGGATCGTCGAGCCCCGAGCCCTGGTAGCCGCGCACCATCGCCGAGGCCAGTTCGCCGATCAGGAACGGATCCTCGCCGAAGGTCTCGTTCACCCGCCCCCAGCGCAGATCGCGGGTGATGCAGAGCACCGGCGAGAACGTCCAGTGCACCCCGGTGGCGGCGGCCTCCACGGCAGTGACTCGGGCGATGCGCTCGACCAGACCGGCGTCCCAGGACGCCGCCATGCCGAGCTGGGTGGGAAAGACGGTCGCGCCCGACCAGAACGAATGGCCGTGGATGCAGTCCTCGCCGATCAGCAGCGGAATCCGCAACCGGGTCTGCTCGACCAGCGAATGGGCTAGCCAGAGTCGTTCGGGGGAGACGTGCAGCAGCGAGCCAGCACCCATTCGCAGCACCTCGTCGGCGACGTCCTGGCGGGCGTCGAGCTGCATCATCTGCCCGACTTTCTCCTCCAGGGTGAGCCTGCTGAGCAGGTCCGCGACCCGATCGGCGACCGGAAGGGCGGAGTCTCGAAACGGCAGGTCAACCGTGCGGACGTCGGCGTCGATCATGAATGCTCCTCGACCTGTGTGGCGAATTAATCAACGCCGATGACAATATCCTCACGCGCGTCCGGTGCCCAGCGGTCGGCTGAGGCGGTGCCGCCGGCGTCAGGCCGCTGGACCACCGGCCCGGTCGGGCACGTCCAGGTCGTCCAGCAGATGGGCGTCGAGGTGGTCGAGCGCCAGGCTGATGCCGCCGGCCACGACGGCGTCGGCACCGAGTGTAGACATCGCGATTCGTGGGGGGTTGTCGATCATCCACGAGGGGAGCAGGCCCTGGGTGGTCCGGGCCAGCAGATCGCCCGCCTCGGCGACGCCGCCGGAGATCACCACCATCGCCGGATCGAGAATCGTGGCCAGCACGCCGATCAGCCCGGCCAGCCGTTCGCTTACCGTGCGGACGATCGACATCGCGCTGGAATCGCCGGCTTCGGCGGTCCGGAAGATGCTCGAGATGCGAATGTGACCGTCGTCGGCCTCGACCGCCGCGCGCAGGCCCTCGGTGGCCCAGCCGTCGGCGAGGGCGTCCCGCGCGAGACCGCGGGCCTGCAGCCCGATGCCCACGTATTCCGGGGTCGAACCGGGCAGCAGCGAGAGGAATCGCAGCTCGCCGGCGCTGGCGTGCGCGCCGCGAACCAGGGTGCCGCGGGTGACGATGCCGGCGCCGAGCCGCTCGCCGGCCAGCAGGACGACGACATCGGTGGCCGAGCGGGCCGCGCCGAAGCGCCGTTCGCCCAGGGCGGCGAGGTTGGCGTCGTTCTCGACCAGCACCGGCCAGCCGTGGGTGCGTCCCCAGCGCCGGGAGATGTCGATCACCCGCTGATAGGCGGGGTAGTGGATCGCCACGTTCGACGACAGCGCCATCGGGACGCCGACCACGGCGACCCGGATCCGGTCGGCGGGGACGCCGGCGGCGCCCAATACGGCGGTGAGCAATTCGTCGAGGATCTGCTCCCGGTCGATGTCGTCGGGGTTGTCGACGTGCCGCATCACCCGGCCTCGTTCGTTGCCGCGCAGGTCGGCGACGCAGGCCCGCATGGTGTTGACCCCGAAGTCGACGCTGACGATCGCGCCAGCGTCCGCGGCGAAGCTGAACATCCGCGGCGGGCGGCCCCGGCCGGCCGGGCCGCGGCTGGCGTCGTCCGACAGGCCGGTCTCGGTGACCAGGCCGAGGCCGACCAACTCGCCGCACACCTTGTGGATCGCGTTTCGGCTGAGGCCGGTGGCCTCCATCAGGTCGGTCGCGGTCAGCACCGACTGGCGTTTCATGGCGCGCAGGATGCGATCGGCGGTGACTCGGCGGAGTTGGCTGGACGTCAGCGGACGTCCCTGCTCGACCGGGGCGTTCACCATCCGCTCAGTGTGCCATGGCTCCGGCGGAAGCCCTTGACAGTGCTGGGGAGGGCTCTTACCCTCGCGGCAAGGGATTAACTACTCGGCGATCATAAATCACCGAGGGTCTGCCCATGGTTCGTGGAGGACCACGAGAGAGGACAACGATGTCAGGGACGAAACAATGGAAGAGGGCCTCCGCGGCCCTCGGTGCGGCGGCATTGGCCACGTCGCTGCTGCTCACCTGCTGCGGCCGTGCCGAGACCCCGTCCGGCGGTGGCTCGACGGCACCGGCGGCGTCGATCGACAATTCCCCGGCCACCGGCGAGCTCAACGTCTGGGCGCAGGCCGACGAGGCGGCCGCGCTGCCGAAGTTCGCCGAAGAATTCACCAAGGCCAACCCTGGCCTGAAGATCACCGTGACCCCGCTGCCCTGGGACGCGGCGCACAACAAGTACCAGACGGCGATCGCGTCCGGCACCACGCCCGACATGGCCCAGATGGGCACCACCTGGATGGCCGACTTCAACGATGCTTTCCAGACCGTCCCGCAGGGCATCGACACCTCCGACTTCTTCCAGGGCTCGCTGAACACCAACAAGGTCGGCGACCAGTTGTTCGGCATCCCCTGGTACGTCGACACCCGTGTCTTCTACTACCGCACCGACCTGGCGAAGAAGGCCGGCTGGGAGAAGGCCCCGGCCACCTGGGACGAGTTCAAACAGTTCCTCAAGGACCTGAAGTCGAAGGCCGGCGCGAAGTGGGGTGTCGGCCTGCCCAACGGCGGCAGCGCGGACGGCTTCCAGAGCATGCTGATGTTCCCCTGGTCGAACGGCGCGAACCTGACCGACGACGCCCAGACCAAGTGGACGCTGGATACCCCCGAGTTCGTCGAGGCCATGCAGTATTACAAGAGCCTCTTCACCGAGGGCCTGGCCGATCCGAACCCGGCGACCGGCGCGGGTGCCGGCGAGTCGCTGTTCGTGAGCGGTGACACCCCGGTGCTGACCGCCGGACCGAGCGGCATCGGATCGATCTCCAAGGCCGGTGGCGGCGACTCCTACAAGTCGAAGTTCTCGGTGATGCGGGTGCCGGCCAGCAAGAGCTCGACCAGCTTCACCGGCGGCTCGAACCTGGTCGTCTTCAAGCAGGGCAAGAACGCGGACGCCGCCTGGAAGTTCGCCCGCTGGCTGAGCCAGCCCGAGATCCAGGTCAAGTGGCAGAAGACGATCGGCGACTTGCCGGCCAAGCAGGCGGCCTGGAAAGATCCGAGCCTGGCCGACGATCCGCATCTGAGCGTCTTCGGCGACCAGCTGACCGACACCAAGGCCCCGCCGGCCCTGCTGACCTGGACACAGGTGAGCGCGCAGGCCGACAAGGCGCTGGAGCAGATCGTCCGCGGTGGCGCCGATCCGGCAGCGGTCATGAAGGATCTGCAGAGCCAGGCTGACTCGATCGGCACCGGACGGCGATGACCGCCGCAACCGCGACGGCGAAGCCAGGCCGCCGACGGGCGTCGAGAGACGCCCGCCGGCAGGCCTGGGTCGCATGGGGGTTCGCGGCCCCCTACATGGTGTTCTTCGCGGTCTTCATGCTGATTCCGATCGTGTCGTCGTTCGCGATGTCGTTCACCGATTTCCGGGCGCAGGACATTCCGAACCCATTCGCGGTCGGCTTCGTCGCATTCGACCAGTACACCGGCCTGTTCCGGAACGCCCAGTTCCTCAACTCGCTCGGCGTCACCTTCTACTTCGTGCTGGTCGGCATTCCGTTGACCATGGCGGTGGCATTGCTGCTGGCGTTGGCGCTGAACAGCGGCATCGAGCGGTTCCGGGCGGTCTACCGGGTCGGCTTCTACCTGCCGGTGGTCTGTTCCATCGTCGCCGTGGCGGTCGTGTGGCGGTTCATCCTGCAGGACGAGGGCGTGCTGAACGCCGCATTGGGCGCGGTCGGCATCAACGGGCCGAACTGGCTCAACGACACCTTCTGGGCGATGCCGGCGATGATCCTGATGGCGGTCTGGCGCAATGTCGGCACCCTGATGATCATCTTCCTGGCCGGCCTGCAGGGCATCGCGCCCGAGATGAAAGAGGCGTCCGCGGTGGACGGGGCGACCATCTGGCGCCGGTTCGTCCATATCACCTTGCCGTTGATGCGTCCGACGCTGCTGCTCGGCGCGATCCTCACCTCGGTCGGCTACCTGCAGTTCTTCGAGGAGCCGTTCGTGATGACCAACGGCGGTCCGCTGAACGCGACCCTCTCGGTCAGCTACTTCATCTACAACCAGTTCGGCTTCGGCAACTACGCGGCCGCATCGGCGGGCAGCTACGTGCTGTTCGTGATCATCGCGTTGCTGTCGCTGGTGCAGTTCCGCGTCCTGCGCGAGAAGGACTGAGGGCGATATGACAACCACCACATCGGCCACCCGTGCGGCGGCGCCGGAAACGTCCGGACGGAAACGCCGGACCGGGGCCGGCATGGCCACCCCGATGTCGCTGCAAGCCATCACCTATGTGCTGCTGACCATCGGCGTGATCCTGTACCTGCTGCCGTTCGTCATCATGATCATCAATTCGTTGAAGACCGAGGGCGAGCTGCTGCGCAACCCGGTCGGGCTGGTCCCGGCCGAGATCACCTTCGAGAACTACACCCGCTGGTTCCAGGAGCTGAACATTCAGCAGTTCTTCGGCACCAGCCTCGTGGTCGCCATCGTCACGGTGGCCGGCAATGTCGTGTTCTGCTCGATGGTCGGCTACGCGATGGCCAAGATGGAATTCCCCGGCAAGAAGGTGCTGTTCGCGCTGGTCATGATCACCCTGATGGTGCCCGGCACGGTCACCTTCGTCCCGCTGTTCGTGCTGGTCAGCAAGCTCGGCCTGGTCAACACCCTGCCCGGCTTGTTCCTGCCGTCCATCGTCACGCCGCTGGGCGTGTTCCTAATGCGCCAGTTCATCATGGGCATCCCGGACGTGCTGATGGAGGCCGCCCGGATCGACGGCGCCAGGGAAGGCACGATCTTCTTCCGGGTGATCCTGCCGTTGTGCGGGGCGCCGCTGGCAACCCTGTCGATCCTGACCTTCCTCGGCTCGTGGAACCAGTTCCTCTGGCCGTTGGTCGCTGCGCAGAGCGAGAAGATGTACACCCTGCCGATCGCGCTGACCCTGTTCTCGAAGGGTCAGGAAGCCACCAACTACGGGCTGCTGCTGGCCGGTTCGGTGCTGGTGGTCACCCCGATCGTCATCCTGTTCCTCTTCCTGCAGCGCTACTTCGTGCAGAGCGTGGTCAGCGCCGGCGTGAAGTGAGCGGACGCCGGTCGTGACCCACGTCGACGACACCACTGGGCAGGGCGCCGAGCGCCCTGCCCAGTACGTTGCTGCCTCGCCGGATGAGGCCCGCTACCTCGATCCGGACGCGCCGGTCGAGGAACGGGTGAGCGATCTGCTGGGCCGGATGACGCTGCCCGAGAAGCTCGGACAGATGCTGCAACTGGACGCTCGCGAGGATCTCGCCGACATCGTGCTGGCCAAGCTGGCCGGGTCGGTGCTGCACGCCTCACCGGCCCGGCTCCTGGAACTTCACCAACTGGTGCAGCGCACCCGGCTGCGGGTTCCGCTGCTGGTCGCCGAGGACGTCATCCACGGGCATTCGTTCTGGCCCGGCGCCACCATCTTCGGCGAGCAACTCGCGCTGGCCTGCACCTTCGATGTCGAGCTGGTCGAACGGGTGGCCAGGGCCACGGCGGTCGAGGCGGCGGCGACCGGCGTCCATTGGGCGTTCTCGCCGGTGCTCTGCATCGCCCGCGACCCGCGCTGGGGACGGGTCGGGGAGACCTTCGGCGAGGATCCGTTCTTGATCGGCGAGCTGGGGGCCGCGATGATCCGCGGCTATCAGGGTCGCGGGCTGGATGACCCGACCGCGATTCTCGCCACCGCCAAGCATTTCGCCGGCTACTCCGAGACTCAGGGCGGGCGGGACGCCAGCGAGGCCGATCTGAGCCGGCGCAAGCTGCGCTCCTGGTTCCTGCCGCCGTTCGAGCGTGCGGTGCGGGAAGGCTGCGGCACGTTCATGCTCGGCTATCAGGCGATCGAGGGCGTCCCGGTCACCGCCAACACCTGGCTGCTCAACGACGTTCTGCGCGGCGAGTGGGGGTTCCGCGGCATCCTGATCACCGACTGGGACAACGTCGGCCGGATGGTCTGGGAACAGCGGGTCTGCCGCGACCTGGCTGAGGCGTCCGCGATCGCCATCAACGCAGGCAACGACCTCACCATGAACACGCCCGGTTTCGCGGCCGCGGCGGCCGAGGCGATCGCGTCCGGTGCTGTCGACGAGGCGCGGGTCGATGCCGCCGTCCGGCACATTCTGGGCCTGAAGTTCGCGCTCGGCCTGTTCGACCGGCCGCGGCTGCCGTGCGTCGCCGACCAGTCGGCGATCGGTTCGCCGGCGCACGCCGCGCTCAACCTGGAGGCGGCCCGGCGGGCGCTGGTGTTGTTGCGCAACGAGGTTCTGCTGCCGCTCGACGCGTCGGCGTCCGGACGCCGGATCGCCCTGATCGGGCCGCTGGCCGACTATCCGCAGGGTCAGCTCGGGGACTGGGCGGGCAACTCGGGTCAGATCGACTGGATGCCGGAGGGGCATCCGCGGCAGCTGATCGAAACGGTGCTGGACGGGTTGCGTGCGGTCGCGCCGGACGACTGGGAGATCACCCACGCGCAGGGTGCGCGGATGGCGCGCCTGGCCGGCGATCTGCCGGCGTGGCCGGGCGCGCCGGACCGGTACCGGTCGGTGCCGGCGGGCCCCGATCCCGGCCTGATCGCCGAGGCGGTCGACCATGCCGAACGGGCCGACCACGTCGTGATGGTGGTCGGCGACCACCTCAGTCAGGTCGGCGAGGGTCTTTCCACCGCCACCCTCGAGCTCAACGCCGGCCAGCTGGCGCTGCTGGACGCGGTCGCTGCCACCGGCACTCCGATGACGGTGGTGGTGATGAGCAGCAAGCCGCTGGTGCTGCCGCCGACTGCGCTGGCGGCGTCCGGACTGATCTGGGCGTTCAGTCCCGGCATGCGCGGCGGGCGGGCGATCGCCGAACTGCTGCTGGGCCGGGTCGAGCCGACTGGACGGCTGCCGATCTCGATTCCCCGGCACGCCGGACAACTGCCTGTCTTCTACAACACCGTCCGTGGTCAGCACGGCAACCGCTACGCCGACCTGACACAGGACCCGCAATTCGCCTTCGGCGAGGGCCTTTCGTACAGCTCGGTGCAGTACGCCGATCTTCAGATCGGGACGCCGCGGGTGCGCGCCGACGAGACGATTCGGGCCACGGTGCGGGTGTCCAATGTGGGTGGACGGCCGGTCGTCGAGACCGCGCAGGTCTACGTCCGCGACGTGGTGGCGTCGGTCACCTGGGCGGACCGGGAACTCAAGGCGTTCGTCCAGGTTTTCCTCGATCCGGGGGAGAGCCGGGTGGTCGAGCTGCGGGTGCCGGCGGCGTCGGCCAGCATCGTGGACGCCGCCGGCAACCGGATCGTCGAGCCCGGCATCTTCGAACTGTTGGTCGGGCCGTCGTCCAGGCTGTCCGATCTCTTGGTCGCCGGCCTGGAGATCACCGGCTGAGCGCCTGCATTTGAACAAACGACCAACCATCGAGAACATAAATCGAGAACACAAAGGGAGAGCGGCAATGGGCCACGATTTTGGCGACGGCTTCATCTGGGGTGCCGCGACGGCAGCGCACCAGATCGAAGGCAATAACGTGAACAGCGACTGGTGGGCGCGCGAACATGCGCCCGGAACCCCGATTCCGGAGCCGTCCGGGGACGCCGCCGACAGCTACCACCGCTATGCCGAGGACATCAGGCTACTCGCCGAATCGGGTCTGACCAGCTACCGGTTCTCGCTGGAATGGGCCCGCATCGAACCGGTCGAGGGACATTTCTCACGGGCCGAACTCGACCACTACCGCCGGATGATCGCCTGCTGCGCCGAACACGGCGTCACCCCGCTGCTGACCTTGCACCACTTCACCTCGCCACGCTGGTTCACCGAGGACGGCGGCTGGCGCGAAGAGCGCAGCGTAGAACGCTTCGCCCGCTATGTCGAAGCCGTGTTGCCGCTGCTGGACGCCGCCTCGCATGTGTTCACCATCAACGAGCCGAACATTCTGGCGATGATGATCGGCGGTGAGAAGGGCGGCGAGGAATTGCAGGCCGGCAGTCTGCCGGCGCCTGATCCGGTGGCCACCAGGTATCTGATCGCCGCGCATAAGCGGGCGGTCGAATTGGTCCGGAGCGTGGGTGTTGCGGTGGGCTGGCCGGTGGCGCCGCAGCAGTTCTTCGCCGATCCGGGCGCCGAGGAGATGTTGAAGCAGTACGCCTACCCGCGCGAGATCGTCTTCCTGGAGGCGGCGCGGGGCGACGACTTCGTCGCCGTCCAGGCCTACACCCGGACCCGGATCACCCTGGACGGCCCGGTGCCGGCACCGGAGACCGTCGAGCGGACGCTGACCGGCTGGGAGTACTACCCGCCGGCCATCGCCGAGGCGGCCCGGCTCGCCCACGACATCACCGGGCTGCCCGTGCTGGTCTCCGAGAACGGCATCGCCACCGCGGACGATGCCCGCCGGATCGACTACACCCGCGATGCACTGCGAGCCCTGCGCGCCGAGATGGACGCCGGCCTGCCGCTGTTCGGCTACCTGCACTGGTCGCTGCTCGACAACTACGAATGGGGTTCCTACAAGCCGACATTCGGCCTGGTCTCGTGGGATCCGGAGACCTTCGCTCGCACCCCGAAGCCGTCTCTGGCCTGGCTCGGTGAGGTGGCCCGCGGCGTCCGGAGCCTGGATGATTAGAGCAGTCGCTCAGCCGACGATCGCCTCCAACTCGATGAGTGGGCGAGGGCCTTCCGGGGTGTCCGCGAGCCAGAACCGCCAGCCGTCGGATTCGGCGCCCGTCACCGCGATCGCCGCATGGTCGGGTGACTCGTAGAGCCGGCCGTCGATGTCGAGTCGGCCGTCCTCCAGCACGGTTGCGAGCGCATCGAGGGAGTTGTCGGCCGGCATCAGGACGGCACCCAGTTGCAGGGACCCGGCCTCCAGCAGCTCGGCCACGGACATCCTGCGCTTCTCGTCGGGCAGGCCTGCCTGATCGTCCGTACTCGGCCGGGCCGAGTGCGGATACTGCGCCACATACCTGCTACTGCGCAGCTGGTCGAACGCTTCACGAACGACCTGTGCCATAAGGCTGCGGCGGGCGACCAAGAACTCGGAGAAGGACAGTTCCGTCCAGCCTTCCGGAAGTGCGTGGTGGTGCATTTGGCGCGCCAGGACATGCGCATCGAGCCGCGCGGCGAACGTCGGCCAGTACTCCGTGGGTGGCTGGTCAGAAATTCCGATGTTCTCGGGCCAGTCGACGAGGGCCATGTTCGCGATCTGGTTGACCTGCTTGATGTCCGTTAGGCCTAAATGCCTTTTCAGGTAGGCCTTGGGAAAGATGTGGTGCCGTTCCACGCCCTTCTTCGCTGCGATCGCGGGGTCGAGTCGAGATCTCACCTTGACCTTGCCCAGCAGAGCGTCCGCATCGAGGATGTTGAGCGCGGCGATATACGCACTGAGGGCGGGGCTCTTCGATGCAGATGTGGCGAGACTGTTCGGCAGAGTGATCGTCCAGAAATCGGAGGTCAGCGTGTCGTTCACAACTTGGTCGAGGGTGGCGGTGAATCCTGCGGCAGTGGTGATGCTATCGAGCTTGGCGACGTCTGACTCGAACTGGGTTTCGAACGAACCGCTGTATCGGCTGGTCGCATGCGCCATGAAGAACCATCGGGTGATCACATCGCGCAGCTCCGCGATCGGCATCCGGTAGTCCACCCGCCCGATCAGCCACATCGCGTAGCTGTACAGCACCGCGTTGTCGCTAGTGATCATGGCCGCGCTGCGGTAGCCGGCACGCTCCAGGCACTGGAGAAACTCGTGCCAGTTGGTCAGGTTGAGGACGTGGCTCTGAGCCGCCTCCAGCCGTTGGAACTGGGACCTCTGCGCTTCCGCGGAGGCGATTCCGGTCTTGAGATCCTTGCCACGGAGCAGGGTGTATGCCTGCTGCAGGACGGCTCGCTTGGTACCCAGCGCGATCCCGACACGGAGCAGTTGGTCGGGCTGGGGCTTGATGAACCAGTTGAACGGGGATGGGCCGCTGGCGGCCGGGTTCTTGGCCGACCGGCAGAACTGTTCGAGCTCGAGTCTCCCGCGTTCCCAGTGCACGCTCATCAGCGTGAGGATGAAGTCGGCTCGGTTGAGCTTGACGCCTTCGGAGTTGATCCGGACGAAGACCTCGGCGACCTGCTCCTCGTCCACATCAGCGGACAGCTCGATCACCTTGAATGGGTAGTTCTGTAGATCGAACAGTCGATCGATGGCGTCATCGAGACGATCCTGCTCCTCCTTCTCCAGGGTGCGTTTCTGTTCGAGCCGTGCGAAGAAGTCCCGCACCACCTGTCGTCTCCCCTTGCCGTTCCAGAGCGTGGTGATATCGGCGATGTACTCGGGGTCCTCACGAGTCGCGGCGCTTGTGACGACGAAGTGAGCGTCGGAGGGGCGGAAGCCGATGCTGATCCGGGCCGTCGAATAGTCAGACTTCAACACCGGCTGACCGGCGAGAACGGCGTACAGCGAGGTAAGTCGCTGCTGCCCGTCCACCACCAACAGACGCGGCACCGCCTCCTTCTCGACGGTACCGATCTGTCGAGCCCCGACCGGTGCTCCTGTGGCCCAGAAGAGAAGGTAACCCACTGGGAATCCTTGGTACATCGAGTCGAAAAGATCGCGGATCCTGCTGGCCTGCCACACGAAGGGACGCTGGATATCGGGCAGAGCCACTTCGCCTCGGCGAATGTCCTCGATGAGGCCGTTCAACTGGTAGGTGGTGTCTTTGAAGAGCATGATCGGCATAGCCAGGTGACTTCCTCGGTGGGGGGAGGCGCGGGGGTGCGACTCCCTATTCTGGCCGACGAGTCGGTCACGGCGAAACGGTCTGTCCGGGCGCGGTAGCGGAATCCTCCGTCATCGCACGATGACGGAAGTAGACGACGGAAGTAGACACCGGGCGAACCGTTCGCGCTCAGGCCCATCACCGGGCTGTTCGATGACGATGGTGATCTTGGTGACCACGGCGCCCACGCCGGCAACAGCGGCGCCGCCGTTGCGGTGATGGCTCCCACTGTGATCCTGGCGTTCAGTGGGTCACGATGGGGTTCTTGCCGACGCCGGCTACTTCGGCCTGGAGCAATGGCTAGTGGCCGGGCTTGCCACCCTCCCTTCCCTGCACTGGTACGAGGTCGCGCGACTGTCCGGATTGTGGCTGGGCTGCCTTAGCGGTCCCCGTGGGTCGTATCCGCGGCCGGCAGACGATAGGCGATCGCGTGGTGCGCCTGGTATAGCAGCAGATCGTCGGCGCCGGGCACTTTCAGCCCGATGCCGCGGCCGAAACCGAACTCGGCGGGCTCCCCGCTGAACTCGGCACCGCGTCCGCGCAATTCGGCGATGGTGGCGTCCAGGTCGTCGCACATCAGCGCGATGTTGTGTTGCCGGCGTGCCGTCCATTTCTCGCCGCGATGGACGCCGCTGGTGGGGTGGACGCCGACCTCGCTGGGGCCGCTGCGGAAGATCAGCCATTCGGCCGGATCGCTGCCACCGGTGCCCGCGCCACCCACGCCGCTGTCGCCGGACTCGCCCTCGGAGACGAACGGCCAGTGCAGCACCTCGGCGAAGAAGGCGCGGGTCGCGGTCGGATCATCGGAGTAGATCATCGTGTGCAATGCGGTCAACATCTTGCCAGGGTAGCCATCCGTCACCTGACCAACCACGATGGAGCCATGGCTGTTGAGGACGTACGTAGAGAGTTGCGGATCGCCGTCTACGAGCGCGATGTTCCTGGGCTGTTGCGCCTTCTGGCGGGCGATGCGTGGCCGCCGGACGCGCTGCAACTGGTCGGCGACGGGCTCATCGACGCGCTGAGTTCAGGCGTGCCCGAGGCAGAGGAGCCGGCGCGCCGCTGCGTCGCCGAGTTGCGGGAGCGGCGCTGGGACGGCGACGACGTCCTCGCCGAAGCCCTGGAGGCTGGCCTGGGTGCCGAACCGATCCATACGCTGCGTCCGGTGCCCGTCGACCTCGAAATCGTGGCGGAGGCTCTCGAGGGCGGTTTCGGCGACAGCGGCGGCGCAATCGACCTGGCCACCGGGGAGTTCCGGCCCGACTTCGACTCCGGTTACGGGGATTACGACGACGATGACGATCTGGAGGAACGGGAGTGGCTGACCATCTGGCCGCACGGTTCCCATGACGGCTACCGGGACATGCTGGTGTTCATCGACGACCTCGATGATCCGATGATCGCCGACCTGTTGAGTGTCGCGGTTCAGGGCCGGGGAGCGTTCCGCCGGTTCAAAGACACCCTCGGCCGCTGGCCCGACCGGCTCGCGTCCTGGTTTGCGTTCAGCGACGACCGCCAGCGCGGACGCGCCCGCGAATGGCTCGCCGACGAGGGCTACACGCCGGTGCGGGCCCCCTCGGTGGAGCCGTAGGCGACCGAACGAACCCGAAAACCCCCCAGTCGATTGCTCTCCGCCGGCGTGTCGCCCGCCTTTTCGGTATCGACTGTGGAGTTTTCGGGAATCCCCTGTCGGGCCGCCACGATCCACGCGATCGGGGAGGGCGCAGTCACCGTCGCCGTGGTCGTCTGGGCGGTCGTCTTGGTCGGGATGCTCCGGCGGATGCTCGACGTGCTGGTTCGCGCACGGACCCGACGGGCCTGAAACGGCTGGTCAAGGACGCTCGCGGTCAGCGCGGGGCTCGAGAGGCTTCAAACGCTCCGTCTGACGACGGGCGGGTGAGAACGTCCCGAGGAACTTCAGGACGCCGTCGGCGCGTCCGCGGGTGACCAGACGGGTCGCCTCCTGTGCGCGGCGGGCGTCGATCCGCAGTCGGCGGCTGACCGAGCGCTCGGCCAGAGCGCCGAAGAAGACGTCGAGTTCCTTGAGCTGATCGTCGGAGACGTCGGCGTCGGGCTGATCGACCGCATCGGTGACGACCTGCATCAGCTTCTCGGCCTGGCCGCGCAGTTCGGCGTCCTCGCTCAGAATGCGGACCGCCTCCGGAAGGTTGCGTTCGGCGAGTCCCCACCACTTGTCCACACCGGGGAATTTCCGCAGGCGGTCGTCCCTGATCTTTCGCATCCGGTCCAGGTCGAGACTGGAGCTGGAATTGACCGACGAGAAGAGGTTGTCAAGCGCGTTCGCCGGGCAGGTGACTGTGCCGGTGACATTGCCGAAGATCTCCCAGTCGCCTTCGTTCTTCCAGCGCTTCGAGAACGAGATCGTGCCTTTGCTGGCGAGCTCGTCATGGCTGAACAGGAAGACCTGGAAGCCGATGGTGTCATCGGGGTTGAGCCAGCTCCAGAGGTTCTCGAAGAAGCTCTGCTGGTTCTTGATCGCGTCCTCCACGGCGCTCTTGATGGCGCCCTCGAATTGCTTCAACTCACCCTCGGAGACCTCCTGATTGGTGAGCGATCTGGTGGCCACGATCTGGTTGACCGCGGAGCGTACGGCGTTGTTGAGCGCGGTCTTCCCGGCGGCGGCACCGTCGTCGGAGACGTTGTCCTCCTCCATCAGCACGCACACCACGCCGGTCACGCCGCCCACGTCGGGCTGGGCCGCGTCGAACGGCGGCGGCACCGGGATCGGCTTCATCAGCGTCTGCCACTCGCCGATGGCGGCCGGGATGGAGACGGTCTCGCCGGCGTCCACATCGTCATTGGGCAGGTTGCCGTGCGAGCCGGGGGTGAAATGCATCGTGGCCTGGCCGGACAGTGTCAGCCCGGAGTTGACGCTGATCGTGGAGCCGTCGACCAGGAAGAAGACGGTCCACAGATAGGGTTCCGCCGAACCCAGGCCGTCGCCCTCGTCATGGCACTTGATCGAGGTGAGATCGAACTGGACATTGAGTGTGTTGCGGGCCATTGACGGCTCCTTCCGTCGGAAAGCTGCCATCCCCATGGGCGGGACGCCCGCCGGATGATCGCCTGATAAACGATCGTCCGTCCCGCCCCGCGTTTCGGCAAGGGGCCGGGTCCCGATGCCTGGGTGTCAGAATTGCGGGGTGTCACAATTGCGCATTCGCGCCGGGTCTACGCCTCTTCGGGTTCCTGACCGGTCTCGATCACCCGGCGAGCGAGCTCGCGAGCCTCATGTCGAGCTCCGAGATCGCTCAAGGCGTGTACCTCAACCCCAATTCGGTGATGAGCTACATCTGCTCTCCTCCTACCTGCACGATCGGGGTGGCGCGGCGTGCGCGGACCGTCTCCTGGGGCCATGCGGCGGAGGCTGCGCGGCGGCCATCTGGTCGCCAGACGCTGCGCAGCCACGGGCGTCCCCCGAACCCTCTGATTCCCACGATCCCGTGGCACTCGCGGACGTCTGAGCGGTCAAACCCGGTGCCGACTCGGCTGTCCCGAGGAGCGCGCCATGGTGCACACAACGCAGCCGTATCGACCGTCCCATCCGTCCGCGGAGCCGCTATGCAGGGCCTGTTCGTCCTCCTGCTTCGGGCGGCCCCCGAGCCCGTGTCGCGGCACGCGATCGTGGAACGAATCGTCACGCTGGACCTGTCCCTGTGCGATGGGCTGACGAGTCGCGACCGGGGACGCGGTGCCGATCACGACGACCTTGTCCAGGTCGATCGAGTGGCTCTGGTCGGCCGTTGAGAGATACCGCGCCGACCACTGCTGGACGATCCGGCCCCGCGGCCGTTGCAAGAGCCGTGCTCGGCACGGCGGCAGCTACCACCCCGACTCGCTGGACGTCTCACGCACGGGGGTCGGGGAGTCCGCCGGCTCGCAACTGCCGACGAGGATCTGGACGCGACTCTCACCGATCGCCTCGCGCTGCGGCAGGCGCTCGGCTGGCTGTCGGCGCGTGACTGGACGCTCCTCGGCCGGCGTTTCGGCGGGGATGCACCCAACGCGAGATCTCCCGCCGACTCGGCCTCTCGCAGATGCGGGTGTCCCGCCTGCTCTGCCGCATCCTGGCCGATCTGCGTGCGGAACTGGACCCGGTACCGGAGCCGGCGTCCCTGGCCGGCTGAGGGGGCCGCTCGGGCGCACCGGCAGCTGACCTCTGGCCTGAGTTGCACCTCTTTGGTGCCCCAGTGTGTGGAGGATTTCTTGGGTGTCTGGGTTGATGGCGGGTTGGGCGTACCCGGTGGCTGCCGATGGTGATGGTGACATGGCGCAGCGGCTTCAGCAGGGTGATGAGCTTGCGGAGGCTCCGGCCGGAGCGGGCTTGCAGGTCGCGGGCGATGGCGAGGGCGGCGCACACGATGGTCGGGTGGGTTTCGATCGCTTCCCGTGTCACGAATGGACCAGCGCGGTGCGCATCCTCGGTTCGGGACTGGTCGACGCCGAACTGTTGGCCACCCACGAGGTGCTGCTCGAGGACGCTGTCAGCGGTTTCGAGGCGATGCGTTCTCGTGACGAGCATCGACTCAAGGTGATGTTCCGGGTCGCCGGAGAGGACGGCCTGCCGAGGAACCGCTGAACTCGACCAGCGGTCGGTAGCCTATCTGCGGCGACCGAAGATGTCTATTAGTGAACCGAAGTCTTGCCGGGCGAGGCGAAGATATCCTTCGCCGTCCGGCGGATAATGAAAGGTGAAATCATGGCGCGCGATGCGTTGCGTGAAGTGTTGGCCGACCACCGCAGGGGTGTCGGGGTGGGAATCTATTCCGTCTGTTCGGCTCATCCGCTGGTCATCGAGGCGTCGATACGTCAGGCATTGGCCGACGACAGCCTGGTGCTGATCGAGGCGACCTCGAATCAGGTCGATCAGTTCGGCGGCTATACCGGAATGACCCCGGTCGATTTCCGCGATTTCGTTCTCGGGATTGCCGATGCCGAGGGGTTCCCCCGTGACCGGGTGATCCTGGGCGGCGACCATCTGGGGCCGAACCGCTGGCAGAAGGAGTCGCCCGAGGTTGCGATGCCCAAGGCGGAAGATCTGGTGCGTGCGTATGTGGCGGCCGGCTACACCAAGATCCATCTCGACTGCTCGATGTCGTGCGCCGGCGACCCGGTGCCGCTGACCGACGCCATCGTCGCCGAGCGTGCGGCCCGGCTGATGGTGGTGGCCGAAGAGGCCGCCGGCACGGCCGACCTGAGCGTGCCGATCTCGTATGTGATCGGCACCGAGGTGCCGGTTCCGGGCGGCGCGCACGAGACGCTCGGCAAGCTCACCCCGACGTCCGCGGAGGCCGTCCACGAGACCATCGCGGCGCACAAGGAGGCGTTCGACCGGGCCGGCGTCACCGACGCCTGGTCGAAGGTGGCGGCGATCGTGGTGCAGCCGGCGGTCGAGTTCGACCATGTGAAGGTGATCGACTACGTCTCGGCGAACATCGGCGGGCTGCGTCATGCCCTGGACGACCAGGAGCGCCTGGTCTTCGAAGCGCACTCGACCGACTACCAGACCGAGAGCAACCTGCGCGATCTGGTGCTCGACCACTGGGCGATCCTGAAGGTCGGACCGGGCCTCACCTTCGCCCTGCGCGAGGGACTGTTCGCCCTTGCCGCGATCGAGAACTACCTGGTCGAGGACGCCACCCGGCGGTCCAATCTGGTCGATGTGATCGAGCGGGTGATGACGGAGTCGCCGGGGTACTGGGAGGGCTACTACGAGGGCTCCGCGCACGAGCAGGAGGTCGCCCGCCGGTTCAGCTACTCCGATCGGATTCGCTACTACCTGCCGAACGAAGAGATCGTGAAGGCGATCGATCTGATGCTGGCGAACTTGGACGAGGTGGGCATTCCCGGGCCGCTGATCAGCCAGTACCTGCCCAAGCAGTTCGACCGGGTGCGCGAGGGGGAGCTCACGCCGTCCGGCCACGAGCTGCTCGTCGACCGGGTGCGGGACGCGCTGCGTCCCTACGTGGGGGCCTGTGGACTCGGCAGCTCCAGGGCCTGACCAGATCCGTCCTCCCGGCGATGCCATGCCCAGTGGGATGCTGCGCCCACTACCTACGCCGCCGGCGAGCGCCCGCAAATGGCCGGTGGTGGGTGCTGGCCGGCGCACCGTTTCAGCGCCTTGTAGTAGGTGTTGGGATTCCCCCAAATCGACACCCGCACCCCTGACAAGGCCCGACGCCCACCGAAAACCGAAATCAGCGCGAGGTGTGAAAGTGAGGCTCTCACGGGCCGGTCGGCAAGGGGACGGTGAGCAATTGCTGTACCTGCCGCCGGATCTCGTCGGCCATGTCGACATCGCCGGGGGAGAGCAGCCACTGCACCTGCAGTCCGTCCATCAGCGCGACGATCGCGCGCGCCTGCCGGGTCGGTTCGACGCGGGGCGCCAGCAGGCCGGCCTCGCCGGCCCGAGTCAGCGATCGTCGCACGGTGTCCACGGTGCGCCGATAGCGCTGGACGAAGTAGTCGTGGGCCGGGTGGTCGGGGTCGGACGCCTCCGCGGACAGCACGGCGAACAGCGCGACCAGCTGCGGCCGCGAGGCGTTGTAGGAAGCCAGTTCGACCAGCGCGGCCAGCGCCGTCAGGCCGGTCTGGTCGCCGGCGGCCAGGTCGAACCGCGCGGCGTCCTCGGCGTCCCGACGCTGCAAAACGGCTTCCAGGAGCGCTTCCTTGGAGCCGAAGTGATGCAACAGCCCGGTGCGCGAGATGCCGGCCGCCTGCGCCAATTCGAGGACGGTGGCGTGTCGGTAGCCGACCCGCGAGAACAGCTCCGTCGCTGCGGTGACGATCTGCTCGCGGCGCAGTCGTCCGCTGGCGTAGCCGCCGTCGCGTGTGCCCATCGGCTCCCTTCCGACAAAATTCGACACTAGTGTACATATTCGCCTAGGCTGGTCCGGACGTCCCTCACCCGGCCACGCGGCAGCGTGGCGCCCGCATGCCCTCGGAGGAATCCGTGACCCAGGTCGCAGCCACGTCCCAATTGGCTACCAAATCGGCGCGCAACGGAGACCTTCTTGTCTTCGGCATGAACGGTTTCGTTTTCGCCTCGTGGATGTCACGGGTGCCCGACGCGAAACAGATGCTGGACATCACTGCCGGCCAGTTGAGCCTGCTGTTGCTGGCGATCTCGGTCGGCTCGATGCTCGGTCTGCCGGTGGCCGGCCGGATCGCCCACCGCTTCGGCGCGACCGCGACGGTGCGGCTGGGCGCGCTGCTCACCTTGCCCGGCATCGTGCTCGCGGCGCTGGCCGTCGAACTGCATGCGCCGCTGCTGCTGATCGCGCCGATCATGGTGCTGTTCGGCTTGGGCATCGGCATCTGGGACGTCGCCCAGAACCTGGAGGGCACCATCATCGAGCAGGCGCTCGGCCGGGCGATCATGCCGTGGTTCCACGCCTTGTTCAGCGCCGGCACCGTGGTCGGAGCCTTGATCGGCGCCGCCCTGACCTACCTGAAGATCCCCCTCGGCATCCACCTGTCGCTCGCTGCGGTGCTGACCCTGGCCGCCGTCTGGTGGGGCACGGCCCAGTTCCTGCCCGCCTTCGACGAGAACGCCGAAGCGACCGGGTCCGCCGGTTCGAAGGGACGCTCGGCGTGGACAGAGCCGCGCACCCTGCTCATCGGCGTGATGGTGCTGGCCGCCGCGTTCACCGAGGGTGTCGCCAACGACTGGATGGCGCTCGCCTTCGTCGAAGGCCACGGCCTGGACAACTCGATGGGCGTGGTCGCCCTCGCCGTCTTCCTCGCCTTCATGACCGGCGGACGGATCCTCGGCACCCAGCTGCTCGACCGCTACGGCCGCATCGCGGTGCTCCGGGCGCTGTTCGCCGCTGCCGTCGTCGGCTGCGCACTGGTGGTCTTCGGGTCGCCGTGGCTGGCCTTCGCGGGCGCGGCGATCTGGGGTGTCGGCGCCAGCCTCGGCTTCCCGGTGGGCATGTCGGCGGCCGCCGACGACCCGGCGCGCGCCGCCGTCCGGCTCAGCGTGGTGTCGACCGTCGGCTACGGCGCGTTCCTGGCCGGGCCGGTGTTGATCGGCTTCCTCGGCGATCACTTCGGCGTGCTGCGGGCGATGCTGGTGGTCGGTGCGGTCAGCCTGTTGGCGATCCTGGTGGTGCCGGTCGCCCGTCCGTTGCAGGCGTCCGGACCGGAGGCCGACCGGTGAGCGGGACGCCGGGGCGGGTGCTGCTGCTGGACATCGACGGCACCCTGGTCAACTACGCCACCGAGCTTCCCGCGAGTGCGGCGGACGCCGTCCGAGCGGCCCGCGATCGGGGACATCGGGTCTATCTGTGCACCGGACGCAGCCGCGCCGAGATCTATGACCAGCTCTGGGATCTGGGTGTCGACGGACTGATCGGCGGCAACGGTAGCTACATCGAGGACGCCGGTCAGGTCGTCTTCCATCAGGTGCTGGACGCCGCCGTGGTCGCCGAGGCGGTCGGGTGGCTGCTGGCCGAAGATCTCGGCTTCTACCTGGAATGCAACTCCGGGCTGTACGCCAGCGACCATCTGCCCGAGAAGGCGGCGGCGATCCTGGACGGCGGGGTGACTCCCGAGAACGTCCGGTTCATCCGTGAGGCGATGCCGCAGCTGATCTACGGAACGCGGGCCGGGCGGGACGACGTCAACAAGATCAGCTTCGTGCTGGAGCCCGCCGTCGACCTCGACGCATTGGCCGCCCACTACGCCGGACGCGCCGCGATCGACACCTGGAGCATGACCGGCAAGCGCGCCGAATTCGGCGAGTTCGGTCAACTCGGCATCCACAAGGGCGCAGCCGTCGAACGCCTCGCCACCCATCTGGGGGTCGGCGCCGAGTCGTTGATCGGTTTCGGGGACGCCCGCAGCGACCTCGGCATGTTCGCCGCCTGCGGCACCTCGGTCGCCATGGGCAACGCCCCCGACGAGGTGAAAGCCTCCGCCACCCTGGTCACCGACCACGTGGACGCCGACGGCCTCGCCAATGCCTTCCGCCGCCTCGCCCTCATCGACTAACCACCCAGCGGTCCCCGGTGACCGGGAGAACCGTCCCCGCGGTCACACCAGCATCAGCAGCGTCCCGGCGAGAATCAGCACCAGGCCGATGGTGGCCCGCCGGCCGAGGCGCTCGCCGAGGAACAGCCAGGCGAACGCGACGGTCAGCACGATGCTGGTCTTGTCGATCGGCACCACGACGCTGGCCGGACCGGCTTGCAGGGCGCGGAAGTAGCACAGCCAGGACGCCCCGGTCGCCACACCGGAGAGCAGGATGAACACCAGATCGCGGCGCGGTATCCGGTTCAACCCGCGGTGCTCGCCGGTCGCGAAGGCCACCACCCACGCCATCACCAACACCACCGCGGTCCGGATCGCGGTGCCCAGGTTCGATTCGACGTCCGCGATTCCCACCTTGCCCAGAATCGCGGTCAACGCCGCGACCACCGCCGAGCCGAGGGCGTAGACCAGCCAACCAGGCCCACGGGTCGGGACCGCAGGGGACGCCGGACGCGGGTGGCGGTCGATCATCAGATCGGTGCCGGCGGTGATCACCGCGATCCCGGCCAGCCGGGTCGCCAGGCTGTCGGTCTCACCCAGCAGCACGATCGCGAACAGCACGGTCAGCACGATGCTGGACTTGTCGATCGGCGTGACCTGGTTGACGTCGGCCAACTGCAGGGCTCGGAAATAGCACAGCCAGGACGCCCCGGTCGCCAGGCCGGACAGCACCAGAAAGCCGATCGTGCCGCCGGAAAGCGTCCCGATGGTGCTTTGCGAGCCGACCACGAACACCGCCAGCCAGGCGAAGCAGAGCACCACCACCGTCCGGATCGCCGTGGCCAGATTGGACGGCGTGTGCCGGATGCCGACCTTCGCCAAGATGGCGGTCAGGCCCGCGAACACCGCGGAACCCACCGCGTAGAGCACCCACATCCGAACATCCCATCCTCGGGTGACAACGCGCTCGCCAAGGAAGCGCTGATCGGTGCTGTCCCGAGCCTGCCGCGGCCCGGAACGCGGTGGATCAGTGGTTCCTTACGCAGCGTAGGGGTACTCGACGCCTCGCAGTCGTCGGTCCGTCAGTCGACTCGATGACAGGAGATCCCGAAAACTCCAGACTCGATCGCTATGGAGAGCATGCTAAAACGATTCATCTCAAATCGACTCCGTAGATTTCGGGTTGACGGCCGGGCACCTCGGTCTGCATCGATCGCCCGGACGCCGTCACTCACGGCCGCAGCAACACCTTGACCGCCCGCCGGGAGTCCATCGCCGCATGGGCCTCGGCGACATCGGCCAGCGGGAGCTGCAGATCGAACACCGGTGCCGGATCGATCACCCCGTCCCAGACCAGCTCGAGCAACTCGGGCAGATACGCGCGGCAGTGTGCCGGACCGCCCCGGACGCCGACGTTGCGCCAGAACAGCTCGTTCACAGGGAGATCGCCGTGCGGAACGCCGACCAGGCCGATGTTTCCGCCGTCCCGGACGCAGCCGATCGCCTGCAAGCGGGAGCCCTCGGTGCCGACACACTCCAGCACGCAGTCGGCGCCGATCCCGTCGGTGAGCTTTTTGACCGCCTCGGCGCCGGCCTCGTCCCGTTCCGCGACGATGTGGGTGGCGCCGAACCGGAGCGCCAGCGCCTGCCGGTCGTCGTGCCGGCTCATCGCGATGATCGTGGATGCCCCGAGCTGCGCCGAGGCCAGCACCGCGCAGAGCCCGACCGCGCCGTCCCCGACCACCGCGACCGAACTACCGGGTGCGACGCCGGCGCTGACCGCGGCGTGCCACCCGGTGCACATCACGTCCGACAGGGTGAGGATCGCGGGCAGCTGCTCGTCGGTGGGGACGCCGGGCGTCGTCAGCAGGGTGCCGTCGGCGAACGGGATCCGGATCTTCTCGGCCTGGCATCCGGCGTAGTGGGCGCCGTTGACGCAGTTGGCCTGGGCGCCCTTGCGGCACACCGGGCAGCTGTTGTCGCCGGGGTTGAAGCCGCCGACCACGAAGTCGCCCGGCTTGACCGTGGTCACCGCGTCGCCGACCTGCTCGACGACGCCGCAGAACTCGTGGCCGATCGGGGTCGGCTGTGGCACCGGCGCGACGCCGCGGTAGCGCCACAGGTCCGACCCGCAGACGCAGGCGGCCACGGTGCGCACCACGGCGTCCGTCGGCTCGACGATGACGGGATCGGCGCGCTCCTCGAAGCGGACGTCGCCGGGTGCGTGAATCACTGCTCCATACATGGCTCTAGCTGACTACATCGGACGCCCCGATGGGAGGTATTGCCACGGCCACCTTCGAAGGTTTCGTGGACCGGGCCGGCGAGGTAGGGCCGTCGCCGCGTCCTCACAGGTAGAGGTACCACAACTGCGCGTAGTTGCCGGCCGGGGGCCACTGGGCCAGTTGGCTGAACCGGCCGCCGGCGGTGTCCAGGGCCAGCCGGGTGCTGACGTTGACGAACAGGTACGAGCCGCTGACGCTCGACGGCCACAACTCCCACTGCACATTGGCTGCGGTGGTGCAATACCCCTCGCGGACGCGTCCGCCCGGCCCGGTGTTGTTCACGAAGACGCACAGTCCGCTTTCCCGATTCCTGATCCGGTAGATGTTCGGCTTGCCCGGTTCGGAATAGATATTCACCTGCTGGAACGACCACTGCTCCTTCAAGGAATAGGTACAGGTCGCCAATTGCAGTCCGCCGTTCAGGACGCCGGGAGCGTACATGCACTGGCCGTATTGCCGGTTGACCAGATAGTGGTAAAACGGCGGCAACGAAGGGGACGTCGTGGGGACGCCCGGTCCGGGCATCGTCGCCGTCGCGTTGGCGACCGGATGGCCGGCGACCGCGGGTGCGGCGGTTGCGGTGCTGCCGAGTGACAGCACCGTGATGGCGACGGTCAACGCGGCCCCGGCGAGGATTCCGAATCGCATCCTGGTTCTCATGTCTGGCACCTCCTGGTGCTCGTCCGGTGGCGCCGGCTCGATGACGCGATCTCGGTCCGCCGAGATCATCGACGCGGTTGGACGGGACCGCTGCCGGTGCTGCGGGCACAATCTGCCCGTACCGAAAACGCTAGGTCTGGGGACCTCTCCGGACGTCGGGGCTGCACCCCCAGATCTGCCGGCGGAACCCCCACAGTTCGTGAGGCCGATGAGCGCACGGGCGCTCGCAGATGCTGCGTTTGCCCTGGTCGCAGGGGTGTAGATCGCGGTAGTGAACCGATCGGCTGTCAGGCGCGGTCGCGACCAAAGAGGGGCAGATGGAGGAGGCTCCTCAGGTCGGCAATGTGAGGACCGGACCATTCGGTGTCCTCGTCGATGGATTCTCCGGCGTTCGCACCTTGCGTCACCAAGCGCACGGTGTGCATCCCCAATGCCTGAGCGCCAGTGAGTTCGAAACTTCCACCGTCGCCGACGAAAAGGCATTCGTCGGGGCGGAGGCCGAGTTGCCGTGTCGCGGCCAGGTATGCGTGGGGTGCGGGCTTGCGAAAGCCGGTCTCGCAGGAGAAGGACACAGCCTCGAAGAACGGAGCCAAAGGGCTGTCCGCCCAGATCTCGGGTGTTTCCGCCGAGCAGTCACTCACCAGCCCGCGAGCTATTCCCAAGACGCGGAGCTCGCGCAGGGCCGGAAGTGCCCATGTGTCGCGATGCAACGCACGGGTCATCTCCAGACGAAGCTCGACGGCCTCTTTCACGGCGGCATCGGACGGGGTAGCACCGAGGCGACTCGCCAGCCATCGGACGGTGCCTCGCAAGTCTCCCAGTCGGCCACGAGTGCGGTCATCGAACGTGTCACGGATCATGGCTGCGAGATCGTCAGGGTCTACAGCCAACACCTCGGCCATACGCCGGGAAACCCCGTCGCGTTCGACGCGAGAGCCACCTGGAATCAAGGTGTTGAACAGGTCGAAGAGCACTGCGCGCACACCGACGACCACAGCGCCACGCTACCGCGTCATCGGGCACGCGAGTAACCACCCCGGGGTATTGCGGCATCTGGGGCATCTGGCGGGCGAGACTGTTCGATGAGAACCACGTCGGCCGTGGCGTTCACCAACCGGCGGCGAGCCGCACCGCCTCGGTCCTGGATGTGACGCCGAGCTTGGCCAGGATGGCCCCGACGTGATGCTCCACCGTCTTGGGTGAGAGCACCAGGCGGTCCGCGATCGCGCGATTGGAAAGGTCTGCGGTCATCAGCCGAAGCACCTCGAGTTGTCGATCGGTCAGTCCGGCCGGATTCGCATGGGTCCGGCGCAGGCGTCCCCGCGGCACGCTCGCGACGCCGAGCGCGCGCAACCGGGCGCGCGCGAACGGCAGCCCGCCGACCGCGGCGGTCCGGTCGAGGATCTCCGCCCCAACCCGGACGTCTTCAGCAGCGTCCGACGCGAGCAGCGTCAGCGCCTGCGCATGCGGCTCGCCCAGCGCCTCCCACGCTGCGGCGGCAGACTGCGTCCGGCCGGCGAGTTCGAGGGCGTACGGTTCTGGCATCCCGTCTGGGACGACATCGAGCAGGCCGGCCCGCTGGCGCCACACCGCCACCGCACCGATGTCCCACGCGTTGCCGCGGCGCAACGCCAGCCGGTAGCAGTCAGCGGTCGCTGCGTCTAGGGCCGCGGCGTCCGCATGCAGCCAGGCCCATTCGGCACGGACGCAGGCCATCGGCCGGATCCGCTGCAACTCGGCCGTCGCCAACGCGACTCGCCAGCCCGCCTCGAGCAGCGCGGGCGCATCGGGGTCGCCGCACCGGACGGCGATCGTCGCCTTCACCATCGTCGACGGCGCGGGATGGGCGTCCGGCGCCCGCCCGATGGCGACGCGAGCGGTTGCGATGTCGCCGCGGGCCAGCGCGAGCATCGCCCGCATCACGTGCAGATAGGCCAGGTAAAGCGACAACTCACGGTTCTCGGCGAAGGACGCCGCCCGATCGATGAGCCGCCCGGCGGTCTCCAGCCGGTGCTGGTCGAGGGCGTTCCAGGCGGCATTGAGCAGGGCGCGGCCCGCCGGATCGTCGTAGCCCTGGTCGGACGCCGAGCGCGCGGTCTGCTCCAGAAGCGCCAGGCCGGCGTCCAGGTCGGACCGCGCCAGCGAGCTGCCGATGTTGACCGTCGCGTTGACCACCGTCTCCTGGTCGCCCACCATGTGCGCGATCGCCGCCGCCAGCCGCCCGAGTTCGATCGCTTCGGCGTCCCGTTGCGCCAGCATCGCGAGGCCCGATTGATTGCTCAGGGCCGTCGCGAGTTCCGGAGAGGGCGCCGCGTCGTCCAAACCGGCGAGCACTCGAACCGCCTCGTCACCGGCCGATTCGGCACCCTGCCGGTCGCCGCTGGTCCAGCGGATCCGGGAGAGCCACCGCAGCGTGTCGCTGAGTCGCCGCGGATCGCCCAGCCGGCGGCGCAACGCCAGGGCCTGGGTGCGGGCGGCGTCGGAGGTCCCGTTGCGGCCGGCGGCGTAGGCCTCGGTGGAGTAGGCGTCCCAGGCGTCGGCCCGATCAGAGACGGTCAGCAGCTCCTGATGGTCCAGGACCAGAGCGTACAGATCGGCCGCCTCGCGGTGCGAGCGCGACTGGGTCGCCAGTCGGGCGGCGGCCAGCCCATGGCGGACCAGCGCTGCGGGGTCCCCGGCCTGCCGGGCATGATGCGCCAACCGGGCCTCAGGTGCGCCGGCGGCGGTCAGGGCGCGAAGCACCGCGGCGTTGTGCTCGCGACGGCGCTGTCCGGGAAGTGAGCCCTCGATGACCCGGCGGGCCAGCTCGTGGCGGAACCGGACGCCGTCGCGATCGGCGACCAGCAGGCCCGCGGCTTCGCCCGACACGGTGTCGGCGCCGGCCCCCAGACAGGTGTCGATCAGCCACGCCTCGCACCGGCCGGGCAGCACGCTGATCAGATCGGCGGTGGTGCGTGCCGCTCCATCGAGACGGGCGTACCGGCCGAGGACCGCTTCGCGCACGCTGGCAGGTGTCTGCTCGCCCCGCGCGACCACCAGTTCGGACACGAAGAACGGGTTGCCGCCGGTGATCCGATGGACGGCCGCGGCGTCCGTGGCTGGGCCGGCCAGCTGGGCCACCGCGTCGAGGCTCAATCGGCTCAGCTCGATCCGCCGGCAGCGTGAACTCGGCGCGGCGGCGAGGGTGCGATGCAAGGGATGACCGGCGGGCAGCTCGTCGTCGCGGAAGGTCAGCACGAGCAGCAGCGGCAGTACGCGTATTCGCCGGGCGAGGTAGCCGAGCACGTCGAGGGTGGCCTCGTCGGCCCAGTGGACGTCCTCGACGACCAGCACGGTGGGCCGGGCCGCCAGCATGGTGCAGGTCTGCAGCCCTGGGTGCCCGCTCGGCTCGAATGCGCCGGACACGCCGTCCCATAGTTCCTGGATCGCTCCCAGCGGACGGGGTACGAGCAGATCGTCGCACCGGCCGCTCAATGTCCGCAGGCCGCGGGGAAGCGTCCGCAGGAACTCGGCCACCAGGCTGGACTTGCCGATTCCCGCCTCACCATGCACCAGCACCACCTGGCCACGGCCGCGGCGAAGCCGATCGACCGCCGCGCTCAACACGGCCCGCGGGCCCGACCGCTCCAGCAGTGCCATGGCCCCATCATGCTCCGCGTCCGAGGTTCGCCGACGCGGGATCATGGCTGTCGTACTGTGGCGAGTTTGGTCCTCGCAGCAGGTCACGACGCCCATGGTGGCTTCAGGCGTTCTTCCTGCCGTTCGTGCGCCCTCCGGCGATCAGAATGACGACCAGCGCGGCGGCGGTGAGCCCGGCGCAGACCAGGAACATTCCGGTGTAGCCGGCAGTGGTTCCGGCGATCGCGATCACCCCGCCCGAGACGATGGCGCCGATCCGGCGGGTGTTGGCAAAGAGTCCGGAGGCCAGTCCGGGTCGCGGAATGAGGTCCTGGAACCAGGTGAGTCCGACGCCGGTGACGGTGGCGAAGAACCAGGCATTGAGTATCTGGGCGCCGACCAGGGCCATTGGGTCGTTGACGAAGGCCATCGCGACGTAGAACGCGATCCCGGCCATGCTGCCGACGACCAGCAACGCGACTGGACCGTATCGATTCCACAGCCGTCCGAGCAGGAATAGCGCCGGGATTTCGGCGAGGGCGGCGACAGCCAGCGCGATGCCGCCCCAGATGGCGTCCACACCGAGCGCGCTGACGGTGAACAGGGTGACGACCGAGGTGGTGGTCGCGTTGGTGGCCTGCAGGGCGACGAACGCAACGACGACGCCCGACACCCGTCTCCGGGACGACGGCACCGCGGGACCGTCGGCCGCCCGCTGGCCGGTGGTTGGGCCGGGTTGTCTGCGGCGAAGGGCGAGGATGGCCGCGATGCCGGTCAGGGTGATCGCCAGGATGGCGACCAGGACCGAGCGGGTGCCGGCGAGTCCGGCCAGCAGCATGGCGAGCGGCGGTCCGGCGACCCACGACGCCGAGACCATCGCCCGCGCCCGCATCACCGCGGACGCCGCCCAGCCGCTGGCCCGCAGGTGTGCGAAGAACAAGGTGCTACCGACTCCGGCCGGTCCGCCGAGGACGATCAGGGCGACGGCTGCGACGGGGAGCGACCCGGCCACGGCCAGCGTGCCGGCGAGCGCGAGGGCGAGACCGCCGCAGCCGATCATCGGACCGAGATAGTCGCCGCGGCGGTCTGCCCAGGCCGGCACGATCAACGCGGCGACGAACCCGCTGGCGTTGTAGAGAGCCAGGACCAGCCCGACCTCCCCCTCGGTGGCGCCGAGCAGGTCGGTCAACAACAGCGCAAGGGCCAGGTTGAGCACCGCGAGCTGCAGCCCCCAGGCCAGCGCGGCCACCTGAGCGAGCAAAACCGTCCCGCGGCCACCGGTCATCAAGTATTCGCTCTCTCTTGCTCTACACGATCGAGACCGACAGCCGGTCCTCCACCTGGGACGCCAGCGAGGTGTCTGCTGCTAGCGCCGGCCTCTGAGCCCTCGATCCATCTTTCAGCCTTGCTGCGCGGACGCCTGCGCGGACGCCTCGTCGGTCGGCACATCCGGGGCGACCCGCCGCGCGGCGCGCCGGGCGTCCCGCTTGCTGCGTCCGTTCCGCCGCCAATTCTCCAGGATGTCGTACAGCACCGGCACCAGAATCAGGGTTAGCAGGGTGGACGACACCAGCCCGCCGATCACCACGATCGCCAGCGGCTTGGAGATGAACACCCCGCCGCCGGTCAGGCCGAGGGCCATCGGCACCAGCGCGAAGATGGTGGCCAGCGCCGTCATCACGATCGGCCGGACGCGCAACCGGGCGCCGGCGGCGATCGACTGTTCGATGCTGGAGCCGGACTTGCGCTTCTGGTTGATCAGGTCGATCAGCACGATCGCGTTGGTCACGACGATGCCGATCAGCATCAGCAGGCCGATCATGCTGGGAATGCCGAGCGCGGTGTCGGTGATCAGCGACAACCCGAGTGCGCCGGTGGCGGCGAACGGGATCGACACCAGCAGGATCATCGGCTGCAGCAGCGAGCCGAAGGTGGCCACCATGATCAGGTACACCACGGCGACGGCGACCACCATTGCCAGGCCGAGCTGGGCGAACGACTCCTGCTGCTGCTGCGAGACGCCGCCGATCCGGACGGTGACCCCCTGCGGCAGATCGAGCGAGGCGATGCCTTGGGAGATCGCCGCGGTGGTCGCACCCAGGTCGGACGATTCCGAGGTGCCGGTGATGGTGGCGGCCCGGATACCGTTCACCCGAGTCACGCTGGCCGGCGCCTGCACCAGGTCGACCTTCGCGACCTGCCGCAGTCGGACCGGATCGGCGGTGGCTTCAGCCGCCTCCTTGCTGGCGTCCTGAATGGCCTGCTGCTTGTTCTGCGCCTCCAGCGACTTCGTCCGCTGTTCGGCCGCCGCGTCCAGCTGCTTGTCGGCCTGGGTCACCCCGGACTTGGCCTGGGCCCGTGCCGCACCCAGCTGGGCGACCTGAGCACCGGCGGCTGAAAGCTGCTGGGTGAGTCCGTAGATGGTGGCCGGGAGCGGCGCACAGATCGGATTGGCCGGATCGACCGGGCAGACCGTGGCCAGCTGCTGCTGCGCGGTGGCTAGCTGCTTCCGCAGAGACGACAGGCTCTTCTTCGCCTTGTTCAACTGCTTGGTCAGGTTCTTCTGTGCCTTCCGGGCTTCCGCACGGCCCTTCTTCAGCGCGTTGACCTGGTCGTTGTAGGCCTTGGTGGCGTCCCGCTTGGACTCCTCCGACAGCTTCTCCGAGCGTTCCTGGACACGATCGGCGGCGTCCGATTTGGCGTTGCCGATCATCAGCTGGGTGACCGGCAGCTTGATCTCGCGTAGCTCCTCAAGGCTCTTCACCGGCGTGCGCGAGCGTAGGTAGACGTTCAGTGTGGCGTCGCCCTCGGCGAGGGTGCCGATCAGCTGCCCGCGCACCGAGCGGGCGACGGCCTGCCCGATCGAGGACTGGGTCATGCCCAGGTCGGCGGCCTCGGAATCGTCGATGCTCACCTGAAGCATGTCGCGGGCACTGGAGAGGTCGCTGGTCACATTGGTCAGCCCGGGGATGCCGGTCACCATCGCCTGCACCTGGTCGCTGGCCGCGGCGAGCTGATCGGCGTCCGAGCTCTCGACGTAGACCGCCAGGCCGGTCGAGGAACTGCCGGCCCCGATCGCGACCTCGACCTCACCGAGGTCCGGACCGAGCTGGGAGATCTCCCGACGTAGTCGATCGGCGGCCTGGGTGCCGTTCGCGCCGGCCTTCAGCGGCACCGTGAAGTTGGCCTTGTTGGTGTCGCTCGGGGCGGCCAGGAACACCGCCGACGAGGCACCGCCGATCGTCGTCGAATAGGTCTGCACATCGGGGTCGTTGCCCAGCACCTGCTCGATCCGGGTGGCGGCCTTGTCCGTCTCCGAAAGGCTGGTGCCGGCCGGAAGCTCCTGCGTGATGGTGAGGCTCTCGTTCCCCATGCTGCCGATGAAGTCGGTCTTCAACCGCGGCACCAGCGCGAGGGTGCCGGCGAAGATGCCGAACGCGATCAGCAGGGTGATCCAGCGATGTGCCAGGCTCCCGTTCAGGATCGGCAGGTAGGCCTTCTGCAGCCAGGTCTCGGTCTCTTCTAGGTCGACGACGGTCGCCTCCGGATCGGCGTCGGCGGCCCGCTGGTGGACCACCTTCGGCTTCATGAACCAGGACGCGAACACCGGGATCACCGTCAGCGACACCACCAGCGAGGCCAGCAGCGCCACCACGGCGGCCACCGCGAACGGACGGAAGATCTCGCCGGCCTGTCCGCCGACCAGGCCGATGGGCAGGAACACCGCGACCGTGGTCAGCGTCGACGAGGTGACCGCGCCGGCCACCTCGCGGACGGCGTTGATGATCGACTTTCCACCGACCTCGCCGTAGCCCTGGTGACGTTTGATGTTCTCGATCACGACGATCGAGTCGTCGACCACGCGTCCGATCGCGACCGTCAGCGCGGCCAGGGTGAGGATGTTCAGGGTGAATCCGCCCACCCACAGACCGATCAGTGCGATCAGCAGCGACAGCGGAATCGAGATCGCGGTGATCAGGGTCGGACGCAGCGAGCGCAGAAACAGCAGGATCACGAACACCGCCATGGCCAGGCCGATGCCGCCCTCGACGGTCAGGTCGTGCACGGACTGCTCGATGTAGGGGGCCTGGTCGAACACCGTGACGAAGCGGGCGTTGCTGCCCAGCGACCGCTCCAGCCCCGGCAGCTTGTCGGCGATGCCGTGGGCGACGGTGACCGTGTTGGCGTCCTGGGTCTTGGTGACCGACAGGGTGAGCGACGCCCGGCCGTCAACCCGTGAAATGCTGGTCTTCTCGACCGGCTGTTCCTTGACGGTGGCCAGCCTGCTCAGCCGGACCGGGCCGTCCGTGCCCTGCACTCGGAGATTGGCGATCTCCTTCGGGCTGGAGTAGGTGGTGCCGGTCTGCACGTTGAGGTTGGCGGTGCCCGTGTACATGGTGCCCGACGGGATCGCCGTCGAGTTGGCGGCGAACATCTGGGCGATGGTGGCCGGGTCGACACCGTACTTCTGCAACTCGGACTGCTTGTAGGTGATGACGATCTCGTGCTCTTCCTCCCCCGAGACCGCGACGTCGCGGACGCCGGCGACCGCCTTCAGCTCGGGGCCGACGGTGTCGGTGACCTTCTGGGACAGGGTGTTCAGGTCTTCGTCGGACGACAGGGCGAGCAGCGCGACCGGGATGTCGTCGGTGCCGCCGGTGATCACCCGCGGGTCCACGTTGCTCGGCAGGGTGGCGGCGATCGAGTCGATGGCGCTGCGCAGCTTGTTGGCCATGTCGTCGGCCGACACCCCGTAGTCCCACTTCACCGAGACCTGGGAGACGCCGCTGGAACTGGTCGAGGTGACGTCGGTGATGCCGTCCACGCCCTTGACGGCGCTCTCGATCGGCTTGGAGACCTGCGCCTCGACGATGTCCGGTGCGGCGCCGGCGTAGACGCTCACGACGCTGCCACGGGGCACGTCGATGGACGGGATCAACTCCTGCTTGAGCGCCGTGGTCGAGTAGACACCCAATCCGATGGTCAACAGGCTGAGCAGCAACACCACGGTGCGATGGGCGAGGCTGAGCTTGGTCAGGCGGAGCACGGTTTCCCCTTCTTCGGCTCACGGGCGCCGGGTCGAACGGGTGACCAGATCCGGCCACGTCGGTTAGCATAGCTCTAACTATTCGTATGGCAGAAAGCGATTCCTGGTGCGATCACCCCAGTCGTTCGGACCTGACGGAGAACGTGCGACGCTGGCTGCCGACCTGATCGACCTCAACATGCAGGTGCACGACCGGGCCATCGGTCTGGTGGGCCCGATGCCGCCACCACCCGACCTGACCATGCAGCAGTTCCGGGTGCTCGGCCAGGTCGTTCGGCGTCCGGGCATCTCGGGCAACGAGCTCGGCGGTCTGCTCGGGGTGAGCGCGCCGACCGCCAGCGGGCTGGTCGAACGCCTAGTCGAGAAGGGACTGATCGCGCGCAGCGACGACGTCGGCGATCGCCGGATCCGCCGCCTGCACCCGACCGAGGCCGGCCGCGACATCATGCGCCAGATGGACTCCATGTTCGACCGGATTCTCGGCGCCGTGTTGCAGGTGCTGTCGGTGGACGACCTGGAGGTGCTCTGTCAGAGCGCCCGGACCATGCTCGCCGCCCTGGACCGGATGGACGCCCAGGTCGCCGGCACACCGACCGGGTCCTCTCCCTAGTGTCCTGTCAGGTTGTTTCGTGAGATAATTGCTGGATTCGGGAATTTCGGTTGGGGTGGGGCGGTTTCAGGGGGTAGAACCTCTACCGAAGGAGCCGCAGATGCCTGGTCCGGGACGACCGA
>NZ_JASGEF010000036.1:0-80047 GCF_047606665.1 Micropruina sp.
CGGGCCCGCTGGACCCAACGATGGAAGCAAGCACTCAACGCATTCGACATCCGATTCGACGGCCGCCTCAGCAGCCCGAGAACAGCATGACAACACAACCCAGTTACACCGTTAAGTTGACAGACCCAGCTCCAGCGTTTCGGGTCTTCCTCCCGCAGCCGCCGGATCAACGCGTCCCGCTCAGCCCGCTGCCGGGCGGCCAGCTCGTCCGCTTCGAGAGCCTTGCGGTGCAACTCCCGTGCCCGCGCGGCCCGGGCGTCCGAGACTCCCCCACTGCGTGACGCGCGAGAGGTGGCACCCCTGACAGGGGTGCCACCTCCTTTCAGCGCATCAGCCACGGGCGAACTCCGTGATCAGGTTCGGCACCGCGGCGTCGAACCCGGCAATGTCGAGCATGCCGGCATCATCCGGATCAGCAATGCTGAAACCGGTCGCCGTCATACCGACCACCACGAGCTTGGCCGCAATCCCGGTCTTCTCGCGGTACGCCCACAGCGCCTGGTGCGGGTGCACCGGGCCGGCCCAGGTCTCGTTGTCGGTGCACCTGGACTAGGGTGTAGGGGTCCTACACAATCGTGTCAAGCTGAGAAGTCGGCGAGACCATGGGCTACGAGGCCAACGCCCTGACAAGTCGACCCCGAGAACACTCACTCTCGTTGTCGACGGACGAACTCCGCCATGGCTGGAACCGTGTAGGCCACAACCCCGTACGCCGGCGAGTAGACGAGGCCCTTCGCTATCAGATTGGCTCTGACGGGGCCGAGCGCCCGGCTCTTCTTTCCCAGCCTCGCCGCTATGTCACCGGACGAACTCCCGGCATCGCCATCGACGGCCATCGCCCTCAGATAGTCCTTCTCGGCCGCGGTTGCCCTGTCCCAACGAATCCTGAAGAACCCGTTGTCGAGCGCCAACTGGCCAGCAGCGATCCCGAGCTGCGCGTCCTGCTGAGTGACTGGCGACCCGCCGGCAACGCTCCACGTGTCCTGGCCGAACTGCTGCAGAAAGTAGGGATACCCAACGGCAGCCTCCACGATCAGCGACACCGCCGAAGTCTCCCATCCGACCCCCTCCGACTCAGCCGGCGACGTGAGGGCAGCGGCGGCGTCCTCGTCTGCCAGCGGGCCGACTTCGTGGTAGCTGAACAGCCGCTCAGCGTAGGACTTGGCCTCGGCCAGCTTGCGAGGGAGACTCGGCAGGCCGGCCAACGCCAGCACCAGGCGATCCTGACGCTGATTCGCAGCGTGGACAATCGAGCACAGTGCAATCAGTTCATCGAACGGCAGGTCCTGCGCCTCGTCAACCAGCACGGCGACACCGACTCCACGATCTTCCGCGGCGCCGGCGAGGTCACGCAGCAGCTTGCCGAGGTCCGATTCGAACACCCCGGTATCCGCTCCCCCGCCGTCCGCGTCATTGAGGTCAACACCGAATGTCCATGTGCCGGCGGCGTCGTAGGACGCCTTGAAGCTGAGCGCCGTTCTGAGCGCCTTCAGCACCCGCTTGCCGACACCCGGCCGAGCCAGGTCGACAAGATCATCGTGGAGCGCCTCACCGACTCCGTCACGAAGGGAGGCGCCCGTCCTCCCCTCGACCTGCGCCGCGATCCAGCCGCGCTCACGCGCCAGCCGCGCGAATCGGCTGAGCAACACTGTCTTTCCAACGCCCCGCAAGCCATAGAGAACGACGGACTGAGCGTCCCGTCCGGCCTGCACGCGACGGAGTGCGACATCCCAAGCGGTGAGTTGCGCCTCACGTCCGACCAGCGCCGCGGGCGGTCGCCCCGCGCCAGGTGCGTACGGATTCGAAACCGGATCCATCAGACCCTCCCACTTCACCAACCACTAACAAGGTATAGCCCGATATAGCGAAACGATATACCGAGTTAGTTCTTGCTAGCCCCGGTGTTTCTTCGGGGGGTGACCGGTCCGTCGGGCTGGAGGGCCGCGTACAGGTTGAGGAGTTCGGCATCCGCCAGAACGACGGACCCCTGCGGGGAAGCTCGTTCCGGGCCGCCGCGTCCGGCCCGCACCCTCTCCACGCCCCGATGGACGACCAGAGAGTCCGAACCGCGGCCCGTTGCGGGAACTGGAGCGTCTTCGCCAGGAGAACGCGCGGCTGTCGCGGTTGCTGGAGGTGCGGGGTGACACCCCTCCGGCGGACGAGCAGCCGGCGATCCCTGTGCACCGGCCGGGCCCCGTCACGCACGAATCCCCGATCGCCGACAAGCTCGCGCTGTACGCCGAACTGTTTCGAGCCCGACGCGACGTGTACGCGCTCCGCTGGGAGAATCACCGCACCGGACGGAGCGGCTGGTCACCCGCGGTCGCCGGCGGCTGGGGTCGCATCGACAAGAAGCACGCCCGCTACTTGCCGTTGACCACCGACGTCCTGGTCGCCCGCCTCAGCGGCGGTGTCTTCATCGGGTTCTATCCGCTCTCGTCAGGCAGCGAATGCCAGTGGCTGGCCGCCGACTTCGACGGACCGACAGCAATGCTGGACGCCCTCGCCTACACGAAGGCGGCACGAAGTCGTGGTATCCCCGCGGCCCTGGAGCTATCTCAGTCCGGACGAGGTGCACATGTCTGGATCTTCTTTTCCGGCCCGGTGCAGGCGGCCTCCGCCCGCGCGGTCGGCACCTGGCTGGTCCGGGAGGCGATCCTGTTGCGCGGGTCGATGGACCTACGCTCGTACGATCGCCTGTTCCCCAATCAGGACGTCGTGCCCGAGGGCAGCTTCGGCAATCTGATCGCTGCCCCGCTCCAGGGCACCCGGCGCGCCAACGGCCTGACCGTCTTCCTCGATCTCGCCACCCTGGAACCACACCCCGACCAGTGGGCGTTCCTGTCCACGCTGGCGCGGCTGAGCCCGAGCGAGATCCTTCGGTTCGCGCGCGAGGCGTCCCGAAGCGTCACCGGCCCGGACGTGAAGACGATCGAGCGCTCGTCCGCCACCAAGGTGAACCCGCCGCTGCCGCCGGTGGTCCGAGCCGAACTCGGTGCTGGCCTGGTGATCCCGACCGAACAGCTGACGCCGGCCGCCCTCGCCACGTTCAAGCACGCCGCGTCCATGGCGAATCCGAAGTTCTACGAACTGCAGCGGCTGCGCAAGTCGACCTGGGACACACCGCGCTTCATTCGCGGCTACGACCTGACCATCGATGACCAGCTGGTACTGCCGCGCGCGCTGCGACACGCGATCGCCGACCTGCTCGCGTCCGCGGGCTCCCGGCTCGACGTCACCGATCTACGGCAGTCCGGCGTCGAGATCGAGGTGAGCCTGGCCACCGAGCTACAGGACGCGCAGGCGTCCGCAGTTGGCGAGTTACTCACCCAGGACGACGGGGTGCTGGTCGCCCCGCCAGGGTCCGGGAAGACCGTGACGGCCTGCGCGATGATCGCCGAGCGCGGCACGTCGACCCTTGTCCTGGTCGATCGCATGGCGCTCGCCGAGCAGTGGCGCCGGCAGCTGGAGCGGTTCCTCGGGGTCCGTCCCGGCCAGCTCGGGGGCGGGCGCAAGAAGCTCACCCGCGTCATCGACATCGCCATGCTTCCCTCCCTGGCCAGGCGGGACGACATCGCGGATCTGACCGCGGGGTATGGCCAGGTGATCGTTGACGAATGTCATCACCTCGGCGCGGCAGCCTATGAGCACTCGGTGAAGCCGATCGGCGCACGGTACTGGCTCGGTCTGACGGCGACCCTGACCCGGCGCGATGGGCTCTCCGACCTGGTCACCTGGCAGCTCGGCCCGGTCCGGCACACTTTCGAGGCTGGACGTGACAGGGACACACTGCTTGATCTGCGCTCCGAACCGGGTCCGCTGCTACGGCTGCATCTCCATGACACCGCCTTCACCCACGGCGACATCGATCTCTCCGAGCCGGCGCCTACGCCGGACTGCTCGGCGTGCTGATCGACGACACCGCCCGCAACAGCCAGATCGTGGACGACGTCGCCGAGTCGCTTCGACGGGGCCGTAACTGCGTGGTGCTCACCCGGCGAGTCAAGCATGTCGACACGCTCGCGACGGCGCTTGCCGAACGCGGATTTCGTGCTCTGCGGCTTCAGGGCGGGATGGCTGTCGCTGAGCGGCGAGCTGTCATCGACGAGCTTTCGGACACCAAGGCCGGGGACGGAGTTCTGGTCATCGGAACCACCCCGTTCATGGGTGAGGGGTTCGACGCACCCGCTCTCGACACCCTCTTCCTGGCCGGGCCGATCGCGTTCGACGGGCATCTCGTCCAGTGCGCCGGTCGGATCATCCGGCCCTTCCCCGGCAAGGAGGTCGCGGAGGTCCACGACTACCACGACACCCAGGCACCGATCCTCGCCGCGTCGTTGCGCCGCCGTCTGCCCGGCTATCGCTCCCTCGGCTTCTGCCGTCCGGACGGCACGGCGGTGTGAGCGGACTTCGCTGGAGGACGAGGCCTGACGGGAGCGACATCGCCTGCGCAAAGACACGTTGCCTGGGTAGCAACGCGGGCGATGTCCCTTACCGCAGGCGACGTGTGTCCGCCGGGCCCGACTCGCGTCCAGATGTTAGATAGCAGCGTGTCCATCTGTTAGTTAGCTATCTGTCCAGCGTCTGCAGGGCGCGAGCCATCCGCCCACTGCCGTGCCGGAACGGGTGGATCATCACGAGATTCAGATGCGCCATCGCGGCCTGCACCATGGCTTCGCCGGACATATCCCCCAAGGTGCGCACCAGGCTGCGGACCAGTTCCGCCACCTTTTCGGGCTCGGGCCCTTCATACACATTGCGGTCGCTACGGTCGTCGTGGACATAAATCGGCGTACTGCGGTAGCGGCCGGGGGCGACTTGGCGAGTTCGTGTTCCAACAGCATGAAGTGCATCGATCGGAGCATGCTCTCGTCAATGGCGAAACCCGGCTCGGACGCCACGCTGAGCACGTAGGTGAGCACCCGCCGGTAGCCGATGATCTCGGCCCAGGTCCGCTCGTCCGCGGTCAGTGGTGGTTCGTCCTCGACCGCGGCGGCAACGTCCGGGTCGCTCACCGTGTAGCCCTCGATGCTGTTGGAGCCCTGAATCGCGCGCGCCTGGGCCGTCCGGCGAAGGCCTCCGTCCCACCGCTTGGGGACGCGCAACACCGACGCCAGGCGCTCGCGGATCTGGCCTATTTCGCCGATGACCGCCAGATCGTCGAGGCCCAGTTCTGGAGGCTGGAAGAGGGTTTCCACGACAATGTCCTTATGTCTCAATCATTAGGACATCCAGAGTGCGAGGCGCGGGCAGATGTCGCAATGTTTGAGACATAGAGACATCGGACGCCAGCCGCCCCGACCCACGCCGTCGTCAACCGACCACGGACGCGCCTGCCGGCGTCAGCGGTAGTACTCCTCCAGCGTGTCGTCGTAGCGTTGGCAGAGTTCCAGCACCGCCATGATCCGCTCCTTCAGCTGATCGGCGGGGAAGTCGTCGTCGTGCAGCGTCGGTCCGGGCTCGACCCTGGCAATGGCGTCCCGCAGCGTGCGGAGTTCGGTTGCGGGCAGCTTGTAGTCGTGCCCGATGACGTCCAGCACCACCCGCATCTCGGCGCGTCCAGCTGGGTCCGACGCCTCCATCACCTCGATCGCGGCGTCCAGCCAGGCCGGGTCGCCCTGTTCGGATTCCTCGGCGACGTCGCTGACCAGGGAGTAGAGCATCAGATGCGCCTCGAGTGCCGCCGGTTCCTGTTCCTCGATCTCGTCGTAGGGCAGCCGCAGCGCCGTGTCCACGTAGGCGCTCGCCTTCGCCGGATCGGTGGCCAACACGCGGCGTGCCTTGCCCAGCACGTTGGCCGCCATCTCCCAGTGAGGCCTGCGCAGGCGGTCCTGAAAGTACCTGTAAGGAGCCGTCCTACTGAATGCGGCAAGCCCGCGGAAGTTGCTCAACGGGTCCAGATCGTCGGTCACACCGCGACCCTATCGCCGCTCCGCATGGGTTCGGCACCGCCCGGTTCGCGGGTGAGCACTGTCGGCCACCGGCCGATAGGGTCGTCGTCGATCAAGGAGGTGCCACCATGGCCGACGACAACCTGATTCCGTTCCCCGGCACAAACCTGCCGAAATCGGCTCTGGCTTCGCTATTCGGGCAGTCCGGATTCGACTGGCTCGCGCACAGCACACCGAAGCTGTTTCCGCGCAAGCCGAAACGCGTCCGGTTCGTCGTCCGGGTCGATCTCGACCACGTCCGTCCGCCGATCTGGCGACGCCTGCAGCTCGCCAGCGATCTCCGGCTCGATCAGTTGCACGAGATCCTCCAGGTAGCGATGGGCTGGACCGACAGCCACCTGCACCACTTCGTGATGGGACCGGGCACGCACAGTCGCAACGTCGACCCGTTCCTCACCGATTTCGACTTGGACGAAGGCGACGAGGGAATCGCCGAATCCGACGTCCGCCTCGACGAGGTGCTGGCCAAGACCGGAAGCCGGCTCTACTACGAGTACGACTTCGGCGACAGTTGGCGGCACACCATTCGGCTGGAGAAGACGGAGCCGTGGACGGACGGCGATCCGGTCGCGCGCTGCACCGGCGGACGCCGCGCCTGCCCACCCGAGGACATCGGCGGTGTGCCTGGATACATGGACATGCTCGACATGCTGGCCGGCCGCACCGACGGAATGGACGTCGACTGGGTCGAGCAGGTGCTCGGCTGGCTACCCGACGGCTACGACCCCGACGCGTTCTCTGTCGACGAGGTCAACGAGGAGTTCACCGTTCCCGAGTTGCCGCCGCTGGCAGGTTGGCATCCGGGCGTCGGTGAGTTGGCCCTCCGGCTGGCGAACCGAGCCTCGGGACGCGCGAGGGCCGACCTGACCCGGCTGATCGTTCGCGCCGCCAAGGGTCCGGAGCCGACGGACGCCGAGATCGAGGCGCTCAGTCGGCGATACCGCCGCCTGCTCGAGATCGTCGGCAGCGGCATCGCGCTCACCGCCGCCGGCTACCTGCCCCCGAAAATCGTGGCGACTCTACACAGCGAGCTGGGCATGGCCGACCAGTGGGTCGGGAAGGGCAATCGCGAGGACCAGACGCAACCCGTCTACCTTCTGCGGACGTCAGCGACGGCCCTCGGATTGCTGCGCAAGACCCGCGGCCGGCTCACGGTGACCGCAGCCGGCGCCAAGCTCGCCGCCGATCCGGCCGCCCTGCTGCGCCACATCGCCTCACGGGTGCCGCTCGGCAAACCGCACGAGCAGGACGCCGGCCTGCTCACACTGCTGATCGTCGCGGACGAGGGCGACCCGTACGAGTTGCGCGGGCTGACCGCCGACTTCCTGTCGGAACTGGGTTGGCAGACCGACGACCCCTACCTCGATCGGGCCGCCTACCAGTGGTCTGCCCCGACCCTGGACGTCATCCGCGGGCTCGCCGGCTGGCTCGACCCTGAGCAGGCGAGGTTGGCGGCCCGCGTGCTGCTGCGCGGCGTCCGTTCAACACCCCAGGAGTGACACACACGGACTCAAGCGCAGGTCCGCACGGTGTGTGCGCAAGGTACTATCGGCTGCCAGACGAACTGCGTGTCTCAGTGATCACGCTCGCCGAACTCGAGGCTGGGTGCTGGCCGCCCAGACCGTGGCCGATCGCGTGGCCAGACTGCAAACCTGGAGCGGGTAGCGCAATTGGAGCCCCTCGTCATCGATATCGCCTCCGCAGCCGCCTGGGCCCGCCTCCGGGTCGAGGTTCACCAGGGTCTGAACGGACACACCTCCGAAACTGTCGGGAGCACTGGCTACAGTCCTGTCGACGGTGAAAGGAGGCGACCATGCCGGTACAACCCAGGTTTCTGCCCGAGGATCTGTTCGCCTTCGCGGGTGCCGATCGGGGCCCGCTCTACACGGCGCTGCTGTACGCGTTCGGCGAGGCGAACGAGCAGTTGCTCACCTCGCTGGCGCTCGATGACGTCCGTGCCCATCTGCTCGACGTGGGCTGGCCGCAGCCTCCGGACGACGCCGAGCTCACCGCCGCGCTCCAGCAACTGCGCAATTGGCAGTTGGTGGACGCCGGCCAGAATCACTCCGAGCACTACCGGACGGCGCATGAATACGAGCGCCGCAATCTGCAGTACTCGCTGACCCGCAACGGCGAGGCCGCGCTCGCCGGCCATCAGGCAGCGGTTTCCGCGCTGGAATCCACCGGCGGCCTGCAGACGGCCGTGCTCGACGCCATCGCCGAGACCCTTGCCCGGCTGGCCCGGCTCGCACAGGCATTGCCCGACGCCGACCCGACGTCGGCGTCGGAAGCCAGCACCGAGCAGCGCCGCAGCTACGCCGCCTTCCAAGAGCTCACCGGCCATTTGGACGCCTTGCGCACCGGCGTCCGTACCTTCAACAGCGATCTTCAACGGCTGTTGCGCGCCGACGAGGTCGACGACACGGTCTTCGGCGAAGTCAAAGAGGCCACTGTGCGCTATCTCGACGACTATGTGACCCGGCTCGACGACCGGACGGCGCGCATTCGGCACGGCATCGACCGGGTGCGATCAGCCGGCCTCGACCGGCTGCTGTCGGCGGCACTGGCCGGTGCAGAGTTGCCGCCGCATCCCCGGCCCGACGAGCGCGACGCGCAGTGGTTGGACGCCGCCCGCGCCCGCTGGGCCGGGTTGGAGGCCTGGTTCGCACCCGCCGACGGCGTCCAGCCCCGCGCCCAGCTGCTCAGCGCGACCGCACGACGCGCCATCGTCAGCCTGCTGCAGGTGGTCGACCGGATGCGCACCGCCCGGCGCCGGCCGTCCTCGGCCCAGGCCGATCTGCGGCGACTCGCCCAACTGTTCGCCGCCGCACCCGCCGACGACGATCTGCACCGGCTCTGGCGGGCCGCGTTCGGGCTGCATCCGGCCCGGCACACCCACCTCGGCCATGCCGATCCCGAACTCGTACCCAACGGGGCCTCGTGGGCCGAGGCCGACCCGGTGCCGGTATCGGCGCTGCTCCGCGAGACCGGACAGACCGAGAAATTCTCCCGCCCGAGCAGGGTGCGCGACGTCGCCGAGGTGCGGGCGCAGCGGGCAGCCCGGGCCCGCGCCGAACGGGCCGCCGCCGAACAGGCGATCCGGGCGCTCGGCACCGACGGTCCGATCCGCATCTCGCAGCTGACCAGCCTGAACACCGACGCGTTCACCGCCTTCCTCGATCTGCTCGGCCGAGCGGTCGCCAACCCGCCGCGGGCCGGACGGCTGCACGCGAAGTCCGCCGACGGCCGCGTCGAGGTCACCCTGACGATTCCCGGCGACGGCGGGCGCGCCGTGCTGCGGACCACCACCGGCACGCTCGAGTGCCCCGACTACGAACTGAGCATTCTGGCGCCACACCGCCGGGTCCCGGTGGTGGCGGAAGCATCGTCATGAGCACCCTGCAGAATCAGCTGGCCGTCCAAGAGCGCGAGGACGTCGCCCGCGCGGTCCGCGGACTGTTGCGCACCCCGTGGGTCACCCAGGCGTCCGACCCTGCTCTGTATGAACTGGTCCGGCGTCGTCGCCTGGCCGTCGTGAAGTGGTTCGAGCACTACCTCGGCTGGGAACTGCTGGTGCAGACCGACGCCGGGTACGTCCGGCTGGCCAAGCAGCCCGGCGATCGGGTGGCGTCCGACGATCTGCGGCCGGCCCGCCGGCAGCGTTCCAGCAAGGCACCGTTCGACCGGCTGCGCTATGTGCTGCTGTGCGTGGTGGCCGCGGAACTCCTGGACGCCCGGCTGATCACCATCGGCGACCTGGCCGAGCGGGTCACCGCCGCCTGCGCCGCCGACGAGGGGCTGCCGCGGTTCCAGACCGATCGCCACGAGCACCGCCGGGCCTTCGTCGACGTCCTGATCGCCCTGGAGAGTTGGGGCGCGGTGGTCCGCATCGACGGCCAGACCGAGGTGTTCGCCGACGACGCCGCAGTCGCCGTGCTGTACCGGGTGCACCCACCCGCAGTGCACCACCTGGTGGCCTGTCCGCAAGGCCCGTCGCTGGTCGCCGCCGACGACCTGACCGTCGCCGAGACGATCGAGGCGCTCACCGACGAGCCCGGGTACGGCCCCGATCACCGCAACTCGGCCCGGCAACCGGCGTCCGAGGGCGATCCGGCACGGCCGAGCAGTGTCCAACGGTCGTTGTGGGCCCGGCATTCGGTGCTGCGCCGGCTGTTCGACGACGCCGTCGTGCACCTCGACGAGCTGACCGTCGCCGAACGCGACTACGTCCGCTCGATCACCGGGCGCAAGATCCTGCGGCAGGCCGCCGAGCTGAGCGGGTTCGCCTTGGAAGAACGGGCCGAGGGCTTCCTGCTGGTCGACCCCGATCGGGTCAGCGGGCCGGACGCCTTCCCGTCCTCGGGCGCTGCCTCCGCCGCCGCGCTGCACCTGATCACCCACCTGCTGACGACCGGCGACACCGGCGCGACCACCGACGAACTGACCGCCCAACTCGCGGCGCTGATGGACGACGCACCGACCTGGGCACGCAGCTATCGCGACGACGCCGGACCGCAACGCCTCGCGGACGAGGCCATCGGCCTGCTCGCCGGCCATCACCTGGTCCACCGAGCCGACGGACGCGTGGTCGCCCGGCCGGCCGCCGCCCGCTACCGGGCCGCGACCCTGACCCGCCGACCGGCCCGCCGTACCACCGCCCCAGCCGCCGAGCCGGCCCAGGACGATCTGTTCGCCATCGAGGAGGCATCGTGACCCGCTGGCGTCCGGTCCGCGCCGGCATCACCAACGTCTGGCGCTACTACGACGAGATCTTCACCTTCGACAACGGCCGGCTGCTGTTGCGTGGGCCGAACGGTTCCGGCAAGTCGAAGGCGTTGGAGGTGCTGCTGCCGTTCCTGCTCGACGCCAGCACGCAGCCGTCGCGGCTGTCGACGTTCGGCACCGCCTCGCGCACCATGCACTGGAACCTGATGGGCGAGGGTGCCACCGGACGCACCCGGGTCGGTTTCGTCTGGCTCGAACTCGCCCGTGACAACGACGAACGCGTGACGATTGGGGCGCGTCTGCAGGCCTCCGAGAACACCACGCGGGTCGAGCCGACCTACTTCGTCACCGACGCACGGGTCGGCGACGACCTGCCGCTCATCGACTCCTACGGCGCGCCGCTCACCGTCGCGGCACTGAAGGAGGCGCTCGACGGCAACGGACGGGCGTTCAGCCGTCCGGCCGAATACCGCACCGCGGTGCGCGAAGGGTTGTTCCCCGGCATGACCGCCGACCGCTACAACACGCTGGTGCAGGCCTTGCTGCAGTTGCGGCGTCCGAAGCTCTCCGAACATCTCGATCCCGAGGCGCTCTCCGGGCTGCTCTCCAGCGCGCTGCCGCCGGTGGACGAGTTGCAGATCGCCGAGCTGGCCGAGGGTTTCGAACGGCTCGATCAGCAGCGCAACCATCTCAAACAGCTCGACCGGCAAGAGGCCGCCGCCCGCGACCTGGTGGCCGCCGTGGCACGCTACGCCCGCGCCGAGATCCGCCGGCATGCCACCGCGCTCACCCAGGCCACCACCGCCCTCGACAACGCGTCGGCCACCGTCCGCAACGGCGAGGAGGAGTTGACCCGACAGCGGCAGGCCGCGCAGGTGGCCCGCGACGAGGCCGGCGAAGCCACCGCCCGAGGGGAGGAACTCGCCGGCGCGAAGGACGCCCTGCAGCGTTCCGAGGCCTACCAGCAGGGACGCAACCTCGACGACCTGCGCCACCGGGTCAGAGACGTCCGGGCCACCGCCGACCGCACCAGCGACGACGCTGCCGTGGCGCTCCAGCGGGCCATCGACACCCAGGCCCAAGCTGACGCCGACCAGGATCGGGCTCAGACCCGCAATGACGCGTTGGCCAGGCATATCGAGGCCGTCGGAACCTCCGCGGTCGACGAGGGGCTGGTCGCGCCCGGCGACCTGGAGCTGCCCGCTCCCCCGCCGCCCGACATGGCGAGAGAGATCGAGAACGACACCTGGCCGGCGACGTTGACCGGCGACCTCGACGGGCTGGACGCCCGTGGTCGCAGCCGCCTGGACCAGATCGCACAACTCGTCGGCCTGCTCGCCGAGCACGAGAAGGCGGTCGAGGAACGGCGACGCTGCGAAACCCAAGTCGATCGGGCTGACCAGCGGCTCGATGAGGCCCGCGCGACGCACGCCCAGGCTCTCCAGCGGCTGAACGACGAGGTCGAACGGCACGACACCGCCGTCGTTGCCTGGCTGGAGACCGCTAGGACGCTGAACATCGATCGCGGGGCCGTTGAGGCGGCACTCGACGCGCTGCGGGACGCGGTCACCGGCGCCGGGGCGTCCGATGAGGCTCTGTCGTTGTCCGAGTTGGTGCAGACCGCGGTCGGCCAGGTCAGGCAGCGGACGGCGCAGCGTACCGGGGAGCTGACCGTCAATCGGCAGGGCGTCCAGGCAGAACGGGACGCCACCGAGGCCGAACGCGTCCGGCTGGAGGCGGCGACCACCGCCGAACCGCCACGATCCGGTTGGCGCGACGAGCCGCCGTCCGAGGGTGCACCACTGTGGCGACTGGTGGACGCCGCGGCCGGCGTCGATCCCACCGCACTCGCCGGCCTCGAGGCGGCATTACAGGCCAGCGGCCTGCTGGACGCCTGGGTCTTCCCCGACGGCGCGGTCCGACTGGACGGTCACGACGTGGTGCTGGGCGTGGCACCGCCGCACCAGCCCGAGCCACGATCGGTGGGTACCCGGCTGGGAACGATCCTGCGTCCCGACACCGCCGACCAACCGGTGCCGGACCAGGTGGTGGCCCGGCTGCTCGCCGCGATCGGGCTGCATCAGGCCGGTGACGATGCCGGGTCGGACGCGGGCCCGTGGGTCGGCACCGATGGTCGATGGCGGTTCGGCGTCCAGCACGGCCGGTGGGCGAAACCGGCCGCGCAGTTCATCGGTGCCGAGGCTCGCGAGCGGCACCGGCGACAGCGTCTGGCCGAGTTGACTGAGCGGCTCGCCGCCCTGGACGACCAGCTCGCCGCGATCGACGCCGAGGTCGCCGAACTCCGTTCGCTCGCCAAGCGGGCACAGGACGAGGCTCGCGCCCTGCCGTCCGAAGCACGATTGCGGGCTGCGGCGCACTCGGTCAGCGGGGCCGAGACGACGGTGCAGAACCGGGAGCACGACCATGCCGAGGCGGTCGCCGCGCGCACCGCGGCGGAGGCCGCGGTGGCGACCCGGTGGCGGGAAGTAGAGGTCGCTGCCGCCGGCTCGCGGCTGCCCGTGCAGCACGGTGACCTCACCGAGCTGCGCCGCCGCATCGATGAGCTGCTGCGCCGGACGTCCGATCTGCGTCGCCAGATCGCCAGTTACCTGGACGTCGTGCGCGCGTTGCTGCGCAGCACCCAGCGCGCCGAGGCGGACGCCGACGCGGCCGAGCAGCTTCGCGAGCGTGCCGACGCCGACCAGACCGAGGCCCGCCGGCTGGAGGCCGAGTTGGCCGAACTCGACGCCACCAGGGGTGCCGAGTTCCGCGAGGTGCTGCGCCGGATTCAGGAGTTGGACGCCGAACTCGGCACCCAGCTGACGATCAGGCGCCGGGCCGAGGACGCCTTCCAGATCGCCGATCGGAAGGCCACCGAACTGGCTGTCCGGCTGGAGACGGCCGAGGCGGCCTACCGCAACGCGGCCAACGAGCGCGACGCCGCACTGGAGGCGTTCGGCTGGGTGATGGGCACCCTGCTGGCCGACGATCTCGACCTCGACGAGCCGTTCGACGTGGACGCCGAGCGGGTCCGCCCCACTCTCGACCAGGCTCGACAGGTGCTACGCACGGTGAAGGCCGAACGCACCGGGCTGGCCGAGCTCAACAGCCGGATGACCGAACAGGTGCGGCAGGCCGAAGCCGTCCTGGCCGACCGCGCACAGCTCGAACTCAACTCCGACCGGGACATCATCGTCGCCTCGGCCATCCATGGGGGACGCCGCACCTCGGTCCGCCGGCTGCTGGACGCCGTCGCCCTGGAACGCGTCCGCACCAGTGACGAGATCACCGAGCACGAACTGGCCCTGTTCCGGCGCATCCTGACCGGCGACACCCGCCGCCACCTGTCCAGCCGGATCCGCGACGCCGGCGACCTGATCACGTCGATGAACAACCGGCTGGCGTTGGTGCGCACGTCGTCCGAAGTGCGCGTCCGGCTGGTCTGGGAGGTGCGCCGCGACGAGGGCGATTCCCTGGCACGGGCCCGTGAATTGCTGTTGACAACGCCCGACAGGTTGTCCGAGGCCGACGAGGCAGCACTCGTCCAGTTCCTCGACGAACGGATCAAACGGGCTCGCGAGGCCGACGACGGGCTGCCCTGGGCACAGCAGTTGGCGAAGGTCTTCGACTACACCGACTGGCATCGGTTCCGCGTCCAGATGGCACGGGGCGAGTCGGCCGAATGGAAGCCGCTCACCAAACAGGTGCACAGCGCGCTGTCCGGCGGTGAGAAGGCGATCGCCCTGCACCTGCCGCTGTTCGCGGCTCTGGCCGCGCACTACGAAGCCACGCCCGGTTCACCGCGGCTGATTCTGCTCGACGAGGTCTTCGTCGGCATCGACACCGCGAACCGCGGTCAGATCTTCGGCCTGCTCACCGACCTCGACTTCGATCTGCTGCTCACCTCCGATCACGAATGGGCGGCCTATCCGCAGGTCGACGGCATCGCCATCCATGCCCTGGCCACCGACCCTGATGACGACGCGGTGACCAGCACCCGGTTCGTCTGGACCGGCACCGAGCTGCTCGAAGACCCGATGGACGAAGGCATGCTGCTGTGAGTTGGGAGGACCACCTCGATGCCGTGCTCGCCACCGCGCACGCGAGGCTGTCCCGCGATCCGGCGGCTCGTTCGTTCCGAGTCACGTTGCCTGAGCCGGCGCAACGCGATGCGCTGGCCGATCTGCTCGGGTCGGCCGCGCGTCCGGGTGAGGTGGTCCGGGTCCAGCTGGACGGCCCACGCGGGTTGGCGGCGGCGGTCGAGCAGGCGTCCGGCCTGACCTTGCGCGACTATCTGACCGCCCGGTTCGGTCCGTTTCTCGACCCGACCGAGGCCAAACGGGTCGCTGCCGGGCAACGCGCCGAATTGTGGGGGTGGTGGCTCGGGCACCCCTACCTGCGGCAGCGGCCCGAACTCGACGAATGGGCGGACGGCGTCGTCCGGCTCGGCACCCGCGGCGGAACGTCCGCGACTCGTGCCTTGCTGGAGCAGGTGCTGACGGTGCTGGCCGAACTGCCGGTCGCCGACGAGTTGCTGCCGATGCTCGCCGGACGTCTGGTGAACGACACCCATGCCCTCGATGCCGGCACCGCTCTCGGATCGCACGTCGTCGCCGCGATCGCCGCCGCCCAGGGTGTCGACCGCCCGGTGGACGCCGCCGGGCGCCGCGCACTGTGGCGTTCGGTCGGGGTGCGGGACGACGAACTGTCGTCGACCGTCCTGGTGGCCGGGCTGCGACCGTCCGGCGATTCGACGACGGCGCGACTGTGCCGACTGGCCGCGGACGCCGGTGAGGCGGTCTCGCTGACCTTGGCCCAGGTGCGGCAAGGCGTTGAGGCCTGGAACGCCGACCGCGTGTTCGTGGTGGAGAACCCAGCTGTGGTGGCGCTTGCCGTCCGCGAGTTCGGACGCCGGGCACCACCCCTGCTGTGTGGGGCCGGCTGGCCCTCGGCCGCCGTCACCGAACTGATCGCACAGCTCCGCGCCGCCGGTGCAGACGCCTGCTACCACGGCGATCTTGACGGCGAAGGCCTCCGGATCGCCGCCCACCTGATCGACCTCTGCGGCGTGATCCCGTGGCGGATGAGCACCGCCGATTACCTGAGCGCCGTCGCCGGCCATGGCGCCGGAGTAGGCCGGGTCACTGCCGCTCTGTGGGACGCCGAGTTGGCTCCCGCCCTCGCCGACCGCGGCGTGGCGGTGCTGGAAGAGACCGTCTGGCCTCGGCTCCGGGACGACCTGGCTCACCATCTGAACGAAGCCGCGCACCCACCCACTGACTGCCACTTGCTGTAAACACGGCAACCGGACACGCCCCCATCGGCACCCGCACCCGCACCCGCAAGTCCTGCCGTGGCTGCCTCTCGTAGCGGCTTGGCAAGTTCTCTTGCGCCAAGTAACCATGCGAAATGGAGCCGGAGCCGATCATCCTCAACAGCGCCCACCGGCACGGCGTCTCGGACGAGGCGATGCTCCATGCGCTCCGTTTCCCTGTCCGCCATTTTGTGCAAGACGACTCGATGACGATGTTCATCGGCCCCGACGAAACCGCCACCCCCGTGGAGGTTGGTGTGATCGAGTGGCAGGGTGTCATTGCCATTGCGCACGCCATGCGCCAGGCCCGAACCAAGTATCTGAGGTGAACCACATGACTCGACGCTCTATTGACGACATCAAGGCTCGCGCCGACGAGTTCGCCGACGCTTTCGAGAACTACGACCCGAAGCCCGGCGATCAGAACGCGCCGCTCCCACCAGCGATGGCGGTCGAGCTCGCCGCCTGGCGGCGCGACGCCGCCGAGAAGGAGCTTGCCGAAGCGGTGCGAGCGGCGCGTGAACAGCGGATGTCCTGGCGCGAGGTGGGCGAAGCGATCGGCACCAGCGGTGAAGCCGCACGACAGCGTTACCGCGCAACGGCATAGCTTTGTAGGCAACTCATCGACGAACAGCCCAGTTACTTCGGACTGCGCGGCAGCGTCCGGATGGTCAGGCGGACAGCCGCGATCCCGGACGCCGGCGCCGACGTCCGCTGCCCTGACGGGAGAGCTGAACCACCGCGTCCCCACGACCGCCCGACGAGGACGCCACCGCGGCGACCGGACGCGCTCCGCCGGAACGGGAACCCGATCGCGACCGCGAATCTGAGCCTGAACCGGATCCGCGACCTCCCCGGCCACGTCCGCCACCGGACCGGCCGGCAGACTTCCCGTGACCACCGGACGGCGCCGAATCGGACTTGATCAGCTGTGCGGCCTCGCTCGGAATCTGCCCCGCGGCCACTCGTGGCGCGGCCTCGCCGGCGACGTCCGCGATCCGCTGGTCGCCCGAGCGGACCGGCGTCGGCTGCACCGCGATCTTGGCGGCGCGGGCCAGGCCGCTGAAGTCCCGGCGTTGTTCGGGGAGCACCAGGGTGACCACGTCGCCGTCGTTGCCGGCGCGCGCCGTCCGTCCGGAGCGGTGCAGGTAGGCCTTGTGCTCCGCCGGCGGATCGACGTGGACGACCAGTTCGACCTCGTCGACGTGGATGCCGCGGGCCGCGATATCGGTGGCAACCATCACCCGGACCCGGCCATCCGCGAACGCCTTGAGACCGCGCTCGCGGGCGTTCTGCGACAGGTTGCCGTGCAGCTCGACGGCCGGGACGCCGTCCGCGGTCAGTTCGCGCGCCAGCCGGCGGGCCTGATGCTTGGTGCGGGTGAACAGCAGTCTCCGCGAGGTGCCGGCAGCGAGTTCGCGGACGATCGCGCGCTTCTGGGTGGCGTCCGGCACCAGGAAGACGTGATGGGTCATTGCGGTGACCGGCGATTCGGCGCCGTCGACGCTGTGCACCAACGGTTCGTTCAGGAATCGCTTGACCAGCTTGTCGATGCCGTTGTCGAGGGTCGCCGAGAACAGCAGCCGCTGTCCGCCGCGCGGGGTGGCAGTGAGAATCCGGGTGACGGCCGGAAGGAAGCCCAGGTCGGCCATGTGGTCGGCCTCGTCGAGCACGGTGACGGCGACCGCGTCCAGTCGGGCGTGGCCCTGGCCGATCAGATCTTCGAGGCGTCCGGGAGTGGCGACGACGATGTCTGAGCCGGCCCGCAGCTGCTGCACCTGGCGGGCCTGGCCGACGCCGCCGAAGATAGTCATCACCCGTAGTCCGGCCGCCTTCGCGAGCGGTTCAAGGGTTTCCAGGATCTGGTTTGCCAGTTCGCGGGTCGGGGCCAGCACGAGCCCGCGCGGCGCACCCGGACGCGTCCGGGGCTGGATGCCGGAGCCCGAGGGCACCAGCCGGGCCAGCCGGGCGACCAGCGGCAGCGCGAACGCCAGGGTCTTGCCCGAGCCGGTGCGGCCGCGGCCCAGGACGTCCCGGCCGGCGAGGGTGTCGGGCAGGGTTGCCCGCTGGATCGGGAAGGGTTCGGCGATGCCGCGTCCGCTGAGCGGGCCGACCAACACCGAGGGAACGCCCAGCGACGCGAAGGACGTCGGGGCGGATTCGTTTCGTGACAAAAGACTGCTTTCCAAGAAGGTTCACCACGGTCCAAGTCCGCTCGCGTTCCTCAGCGATCGATACGCCGGCGCGGTGCGGAAAGTGGTGCGATGCCGGGCTGCGATGGTCGCGCCCTGCGTCCATCATCGCACAGCCGCCGCCCCGGATGGGAATCGATGCCGGTCCAGAGTCAATGCCGGTCCAGAGTCAATGCCGGTCCAGAGCGGTCCAGAGTCAATGCCGGTCCAGAGCGGTCCAGAGTCAATGCCGGTCCAGAGGTGGTACGGTAGTGACTCGCGCGAATGCCTTTCGCGCGGATCGGCACCCCGATCCACCGACGCTCTCCGGCGGAGGCGTCACCGGCATCGGTGAGCCTGACCACCCGGTCATCCCGGCTCACCGGACTCCCCCTCGATCATCCTCACGCGGCCCACAGCCGCCCATCATTTCCCACCTCGGCGCCGTCGGGGTGGTCATCGGGACCGTAACCGCGGCCCACGCAACACAGAAGGAAATACCGGCATGGCCACTGGCACTGTCAAATGGTTCAACTCCGACAAGGGGTTCGGCTTCATCGCGCCCGACGACGGCTCCGCCGACGTCTTCGCGCATTTCACTGCGATCCAGGGCCGCGGACGCCGCGACCTCTTCGAGGGTCAGCAGGTCGAGTTCGACACCGAGCGCGGCCAGAAGGGCATGCAGGCCTCGAACATTCGGGCGCTCTGACACCTGACGCGACATGGGGACGGGCTTCGGCCCGTCCCCATTTCCATGCCCTCATCCGCCGGCCGAACCACCACGCGATACGCGGCGAGGCCGACCGGCGAAGCGATCGACAGGCGCTCAGCCACGGCCGATGCTCACCGCCGCCGGGCACATGAAGCTGTGCCGGGCCGCCCAGCCGACATCGTTGATGTAGCGGACCACGATGGTCAGCGCCTCGCCCAGATCGTTCTCCACATACGGGACGCCGTATCGCGCGCAATGCTGCCGCACCAGTCGCCTCGCGTGCCGCAATCCGGGACGAGGCATTCCGGGGAACAGATGATGCTCGATCTGGTAGTTGAGCCCGCCCATCAGCGCGGTGGCCCACCAGCCTCCGGAGACGTTGCGCGACGTCAGCACCTGCTTGTCGAGGAAGTCGAGTTTCACCCCGTGCGGCACGATCGGCATGCCGATGTGGTTGGGCGCGAAGCTGACGCCCATGTAGAGGCCGAAGACACCCAGCTGGACGCCGAGGAACGCGAACGCCATGCCGACCGGCAACACCCAGAAGACCATCCCCAGGTAGAGGGCGAATCGGACGCCGAGCAGCGTCAGCTCGATGCCGCGTCCTTGCAGCTGGCCGGGCCGGAACAGCCGGCGGATGGACGCCTGATGCAGGTCGAGCCCGAGCAGCAGCATCAGCGGGTAGAACAACCAGCCTTGTCGCCGGGTGATCCATGCCCGGAAGCCGGTGGCGTGCGCGGCGTCCTCATCGGTGAACGACACCCAGCCGGGGGCGATGTCGGGGTCGCGTCCGAGCTGGTTCGGATTGCCGTGGTGCCGGGTGTGTTTGGTCATCCACCAGGCGTAGCTGATGCCGACGAAGAAGGTGGCCAACAGGCGTCCGAACCGGTCGTTGGCCGGCCCGGAGGCAAACACCTGGCGATGTGACGCCTCGTGTCCGAGGAACGCGAACTGGGTGAAGATGATCCCGAGCGCGGCCGCGATCAGAAGTTGGAGCCACGATTCGCCGAGCAGGACGTGGCCGGCGAGGGCGGCGGCCAGGGCTACGACCAAGCCTGAGAACAGCGCGAGGTAGAACCCCGGCGTCCGATCGTTCAGACCGGCGGCACGCACCTGCTTGGCCAACTCGGTGAAACTGTTGGTGCGACGCTCCCACTCGGCGCGAGCCGCGGCACCATAGGCCGGGCGTACGGGCGCAGGGACATCTGTGGCCGACATGCAGTCTCTCTCTTCACCGTTCGTTCAGAGAGACCCGGGCGGCATCTCGATAACAGCTACCGCCACCCTACGGGATCGTAAGTAGCGATGGATACACACCGCCAGTCAGCGGAACAATCAACCCACCAGCACCAGCAGTTGCGCCAGCAGGATCTTGCCGACCATGGCCGTTGTCGACATCGCCTGCGGCAACGCACATCGCCTGCGTTCCTACACAGGCGACGTGCTCTAGCGCAGGCGTTGTCATGGCCGGCGGGAAGCGGTCGAAGGCCTGTGGACCTCCGTAGAGAGTTTGAGAACCCCTGCACGGGCCCTGAAAGCCGTGTCTTCCGCTGATCGAAGGGCGTCTCCAGGCGGGGCGGCGGGCCGTCTGAGCCACCCGTGACCGATGAGCGGGGCCGCTTGGTGCGTGCGGTGGGGATGGCTCAAACCTTCTAAGCCCCGCCCAGTTGCGGCGCCGCGACACCACTGCGCCGGCGTCGGTGGATGACCTCAGCGCGCAGCAGGTCGCCGATCGTGAGCTGATCGCTGCGCGGCTGCATCGAGGTGGACACCGCACACCGTGCGAGAGCACATCACCCGCATCACCACCGAGGAGCCATGAAGCGTGTTACCACAAGAGTGGTATCGGCTGTGGTGCAGGTGGTCCGGCGTAGCGGGCGCTTGGCCTGATGATCTTGGGGTCGCGTGCTTGCTCGATGACGTTGGCGGTCCAGCCGATGACTCGGCTTGAGGCGAAGGTGGGCGTGAACATCTCACGGGGTACGCCGCAGCGTGACATCACGACGCCGGCGTAGAACTCGACGTTGGCGTGCAGGTGGCGTCCTGGCTTGAGGTCGGCGAGGACCGCGACGACCGTCTGCTCGACCTGGGTTGCGAGGTCTACGAGCGGGCCACCGAGATGCTGGGCGACCTCTTTGAGCATCTCCGAGCGGGGGTCTTCGGCGGTATAGACGGCGTGGCCGAAGCCCATGATCCGCTCGCCGCTCAGCACCTTGTTGGTGACGATTGGGCGGGCGTGATCGAGGGTGCCGATCTCGTCGAGCAAGTCCAATGCTCGGCTGGGCGCGCCGCCGTGCAGGGGGCCGCTGAGCGCTCCGATCGCGCCGACGACGCAGGCTCCCATGTCGGCGCCGGTGGAGGCGATGACTCTGGCGGTGAAGGTCGAGGCGTTGAAGCCGTGGTCGATGGTGGAGATCAGGTAGTGCTTGATCGCGTCGGCGTGGCGCGGTTCGGGCTCGGTGCCGGTGAGCATCCATAGGTAGTTGGCGGCGTAGTCGAGGTCGTCGCGGGGCGCCACGGGCTGCTGGCCGTTTCCCAGCCGGTAGAGGGCGGTCAGGATCGTGGGTGTCACGGCCGCGATGAACAGGGCGTCCGCGCGTCGTGCTGAGGAGTCGAGGTCGTAGACCGGGCGGCAGCCTCGCTCGGCCGCGGCAAACGACAGCGCGGTGCGGAACCCGGTCATCGGGTCGGACGCTCTGGCGATGGCGGGCAGTACCGAGGCGAGCGCCGGCGGGAGTGCCCGTAGCGGCCGTACTTCGTCAGAGAACGTGGTGCGCTCGACTGGGGTACCGGGCAGCGTCCCGTCGATCAGCAGCCGCCAGACGTCCTCCAATGGCCGGGTTTTCGCGAGGTCGACCGCCGAATACTGCCGGTAGTGGTAGAAGCCCTCGGCGCCGCGCACGTCTCCGATCTCGGTCTCGGCGACGACCACACCCTTGAGGCCCCGTTGCACATCCACCATGCCGGGTGGCATGTCTGCGACGCTTGACATAAGTCTCATTCTGTCCAGGGCTCGCATCTTATTCAAGGTTGATTATCATCAAGTCATGTCTGAAATGACCGCTCAGGAGGTCGCCGCGCGGCTTGGGGTCAAGCTTGACACCGTGTACGCCTATGTAAGCCGTGGTGTGCTCAGCGCCCGTCGGCAGCCCAGCTCGCGCCGCAGTGTGTTCGACCCGCAGGACGTCGAGGCGCTGGCCCGGCGGGGTCGCCCGCGCCGTACCAGTCGACCGTCGGCGCTCGATCTGGTCGTGGAGACCGGGTTGACGACGATCATCGATCAGCGGATTCGCTATCGCGGACGCGATGCCTGCGGGATGGCCCGCACGCATTCCTTCGAGGAGGTTGCCGAGTGGCTGTGGACCGGAGGTGATGACGAGTCCGTCCCTGGCTGGGAGCCGTACCCGATGTCCCTCCCCGCTGAGCTTGAGTCCGCGCGCGACAGGATGCGCGCCGCGGTCGTCCTTGGTTCAGCGGCCGAGCCGCTGCGCTCGGGCCTGAGCACCCCGGCCGTCGCCACCAGCGCCCGGCGGTTGATCGCGAGCATGGCCCTCGCCGTGCCGGCAGCACCCGATGCGCGCGTGGCGCGGCTCGCACTAGCAGGCCGCCCGCAGATCCGTGGCAGCATCGCCGGACGCCTGTGGGGCCGCCTCGCCGGGGGACGGTCTACGCCGGGGCTGGTTGCCGGGTTGAACGCGGCGCTGGTGCTGCTGGCCGACCACGAGCTGGCGTCCTCCACCGTGACGGCCAGGGTCGCGGCGTCGGTGCGTGCCGATCCGTTCTCCGTGGTCCTGGCCGGCCTCGGTTCGATCGCAGGACCGCTGCACGCGGGCGCCAGTGCCCTGGTCCACCGGATGATCGAGGACGCCAGCACGGGCGACTCCGACAAGGCGCTCGCGGCGGCGCTGGAGACGTACCGGCACCTACCCGGCTTCGGCCACCGGCTCTATCCCGATGGGGACCCGAGGGCGACGGTGCTGCTCGACATGCTCACGGCGGCGGCGCCGGGCGCACGGCACCTCCGGGCGGCCCGCGCTCTGGTCGATGCCGCCTATCGCCATTCCCGCACTAGGCCGAACATCGACTTCGCGTTGGGTGCCTTGTCGACCACGGCACAGATGCCACCCACCGCGGGCGAGACGATCTTCACGATCGCGCGGGCCGCCGGCTGGGTCGCGCACGCGATCGAGGAGTACGCCGAACCACCGGTGCGCTTCCGCGCCCGCGCGATCTCCAAACCATCCGGGAGCGTCACAGCATCACATTGACGATAATCAACGTTGATCACCTGCCGGTGTGTGCGGTTGACTGCTCTACGCCCTGGATTCCCCACCGAACGCCCTCCGCGGCCCGAGCCCGGCGACTTCATCCTCAAAGTCACCACCACCGCCTGGGGACGGAACAGCGCGTACCACCACCGGGACGCATCGACGGCATCCTCCACGCTGGGCGCAGCACCACGGACCACCCAACCGACTCCCAGCCACATGGAACCAGCGGTGGAGTGTTTCCGCCTTGTGCGTGTGGGCCCACTGGGAATCGAACCCAGAACCCGCGGATTAAAAGTCCGCTGCTCTGCCAATTGAGCTATAGGCCCGCGCCTCGCGCGTGCTCACTCTATCGTCCGCATGGGGGTCGGGGCGCACGTCCACCAGTGGCCGTCCGCCGGTCCCGAGGCAGCCGGCGTCGGCTCTCTACCGGAGCGGGCGGGCACACTGGGGCCATGGACTGGTGGGGCATCGCGATCATCCTCGTGCTCGGGATCGCCGTGGTGACCTACGGAGCGCTCGACGATCGGCGCAAGACCCGCGAACGGGACGCCGCCATGGCCGCGCCGCCGAAACGGGACATCCCGCGCTTCGAGCCATCCCGCGAGCCGCCGCAGTATCTCAGCGAAGGCGAAGCCCGCACCCGCCCGGCCGGTCTCCCCGCGTCCGATCTGACCGATCAGCAGCGCGCCGACCTCACCAAAGCGTTGGACGCCGCGCCGAGCATCCAGGCCGGCATCCCCGATGGCCGATTCGTGACGGACGCCGCCAGCGGCTGGGCGGTGGCCTCCGACCCGCTCGTGGTGCTGTGCGGCGACCCGGTCACCACGATCCGCGAGTTGCTGCCGGTGTTGGAGAAGGCCCAACGCGCCGGACGCCCGTTGGCGCTGGCCGCACCGGAGTTCGGGCCCGAGGTGATCGACACGCTGGCCGCGAACACCGTCCGCAGCAAGGAGCAGTGCATACCGGTGGTGGTCACCGCGAACCAGTCCGCACAGCTCGCCGAGCACACCCTCGCCACGCCCCTGGCGCGCGGCGATCTGCAGGCCGGCTGGGTGCCGGAGGAGTCCCTGGGCACCGTCGCGACCTGGGTGTCCAGCCGGGACCGGTCCTGGCTGGTGCATGGCGCTCAGGCGTAGCCGAGTTTGTCCAGGTGGTCGTCGTCGATGCCGAAGTAGTGCGCCACCTCGTGCCAGACCGTGATCCGCACCTCATCAACCACGTCGTCCTCGTCTTCGCAGATGTCCAGAATCGCGTCCCGGAAGATGACGATCCGGTCGGGCAGCACGCCCGAATACCACGAACCTCGCTCTGACAAGGGGATCCCGTCGTAAAAGCCGAGCAGGTCGGCGTCCGGCTCGGGAGCCCGCGACTCGATCACCAGGACGCAGTTCTGCACCAACTCAGCCAGGCCCTCCGGGATCTGATCGAGGGCGGCGTCGACCAGCTCCTCGAACCTCTGCTCACTCATCGACACCGGCATGGGCCCCACTGTAGGGCGCGCTCTCCGCCGGGAATCTCATCGTGCCGTCCGCCCAGATTACGCGGGGTCCGACTTCGGGCCGCGCTCGTTGAGGACGCGGTACCGGGTGCGGACGAGGCCGGCAGGCGTGACCCGGCAGTCGATGAGTTCCAGTCGGATCGGCGTCCCCGCATCGCCCAGCGGATCGCCGTCCATGATCGACGGCGTCCCCACTCCCCCGACCAGACCCGGCAAGGTGACCACGTCGATCTCATCGACCAGACCGGCGTTCAGCAATCCGGCGTTGAAGGTGCCGCCGGAATCGGCGACCACGATCGACGCCTCGAGGACCGCGGCAATCTTCGACAGTCCCGCTTCGAGATCGACGCGGTCGACACCCGCGCTGAGATGACCGATGCCCCGATCGCGGAGCAACTGTAGATAGCCCGCGGGCGTCCGGTCACACACCAGGACGACCAACGCCGTGGTTTCGTGGCCGACGAACGACCAGTCCACCCGGCCACGGCTGTCGGCGACCACGAACCAGTGCGGCGCGCGACGGGGGATGAAATCCTGGCGCAGCACCGATTCCGGCATCGTCGGAGTCGGCAGCACAGCAGGGGGATCGTCGTCGCCGATGAAGCTGCCACTACCCTCCAACGTCACCGTTGCCCCGTGCTCGGCTCGCCGCGCGCCGAGTTCGGCATCGGTGCCGTCCGGCTTCATCACCGACCAGCGGCGGGCGACGTCCGGTTGAAGGAGCCGCGAACTCCGACTGAGCGCGATGCGACCGTCGACCGACGCGGTGGTCGTGAGGACGACCCTCGGTAGCGGACGCCGCATGTCGCCGCCGATCACTGCTCACTCCGAGCGATGGACACCTGGCGATCCTAGGGGTTTCCGAACAGAAGCTGTCCCGGCCCGCGGGCGCGCGGCGAAACGTGCGTTATGACGCCGTCAATCCGAACTCGGCCCCAGTCGCGGCGAGACGAGCGCAATGAGAACTCCCGGAACCGGGATAACGCTCGTTTCTCGGCGGCGAGCCAACCAGCGGCCAGAGAGCCGGCTGATAACGGTCATTTCTCGGCGCGCACCGCCACCCCCGGCCACTCCCCGAGCCGGACCAGTGCTCGCGGCGGCGAATCAGAGCAGGCGGCGACCGGCAGCCCAGCGGGTCAGCTGATGCCGGTTCGACAGCGGCAACGTGCGCCGGCACGATCGGGACCCGACGACCTGGCTGGCATCGCCGGCCAGCGGCAGGTTTGGGTGCACGATCCCTGGACCGGTATGGTTCTTCGGTCAGGTCCCCATCGTCTAGCGGCCTAGGACACCGCCCTTTCAAGGCGGCAGCGCGGGTTCGAATCCCGTTGGGGATGCCAACCAAGAGGTCGCCGACTGCGTCCGGTCGAGGTCTTGAAGTAGCTCCTCTTCAGCGCCCGCGCGGGACCTTCCTTCGCAGTAGAGAAGAAGTCGCTCTCCGAGGCCGACGACCCGATCTTCTTGCGCAAGAGCGCGAGCGTGCAGCACAGGTCGGACCCTCCCACGCCGCCGCCGAGGCACCACGGGTCCAGCACCGCGAGACGTCGACCCTCACACCCGGAGCGCGCACCTCGATTTCGACGGCACGGCTAGGGGCTGTTATAGTTTCGGGGCCGGTCGGGAACGACCGGTGAGGCCTGTAAAGGCCCCGTGGCGCAGTTGGTTAGCGCGCCGCCCTGTCACGGCGGAGGTCGCGGGTTCGAGTCCCGTCGGGGTCGCTTGAGCGAATCATCGCTCAGGGGCCAGGTAGCTCAGCTGGTAGCAGCGTTCGCCTGAAAAGTGAAAGGTCACCGGTTCGATCCCGGTCCTGGCCACATCCGACGCCCCGGGGAAACCCGGGGCGTTTCGCGTTCTCACCTCGCTCCGATGAGAGCACTCTCACCCGCCGCTCACCAGCGGCTCCGGACGCCTTTGGCACAATGTGGCAATGGCCTCCCCGACGCAGTCCGCGCGTCTCCTCGGCCGGTTTCCCTGGCTCGCAACGGTGCGGGCCCGTGTCATCGCGGCGGTGCTCGCGCTCGCCGCACTGGCTTTGACCATCGCCGGACTGACCGCCTACAGCCTGGAACTGGCAATGACCGAGCGGCGGGTCGAGGGTTATCTGCAGCGGTCGGTGGACGAGTTCCGGGTGCTGGCCTGCGGCAACAGCGCGGACTGCTCGCCGGGGATCGACCCGACCACCGGGCGTCCGTTCACCAGCCCGGACGACCTGATCCGGGTCGCCATGCAGCGTCAGGTGCTGGCCGCGAACGAGAGCGAACTGGGGATAGTTGCCGGCAAGGTGGTCTGGACGGCGCCCGAAGGCATCGCGTTCCGCCCAGAACGGGATCCTGATTTCGTGAACGCCGTCCTGCCGCTCAGCCAACTCGACCACGTCACCCGCGGACGCTTGGCGACCCCGCTCGCCGACTACTCCTACGCGGTCACCCCGGTCCGCTTCCCGAACGCCCACGGCGCCCTCGTCCAGACCTTCGACATGCGCGCCGAGCATGCCGTGCTGCGCGCCACCTACGGCACGTATGCCCTGGTCGCGGTGGGGTCGCTGGCCGTGGTCGGCTTTGTGATCTGGCTTCTGGTCGGACGCCTGCTGCAGCCCATCCGGTTGCTGCGGACCACCGCCGAGGACATCACCGAGCACGACCTGACCCGGCGGATCCCCGTCCACGGCAACGACGACCTGTCGGCCCTCACCCGCACGGTCAACGCCATGCTCGACCGGCTCGACGCCGCGATGGGCAGCCAGCGCCAGCTGCTCGACGACGTCGGCCACGAGCTCCGGACGCCGGTCACCATCGTCCGCGGCCACTTGGAATTGATGGACGCCGACGACTCCGACGATGTCCGAGCCACCCGCGTCCTCTCGCTGGACGAACTAGACCGGATGGGACGCCTGGTCGATGACCTGCTCACCCTGGCCAAGGCCGAACGCAGCGACTTCATTCAGCCCCACCTCACCGACATCGGACGCCTCACCGACGAGACCCTGGAGAAGGCGCGCGGGCTGGCGCCGCGTCGATGGTTGCTGGACGACCTGGTCGATGTCGAGGCGGTCCTCGACCCGCAGCGGGTCACCCAGGCGTGGTTGCAGCTGGCCTCCAACGCCGTCAAGTACTCCCCGCCCGAGGCCCCGATCGCGCTCGGCAGCGCCGTCCGCGGCAACGAGCTGTGGCTATGGGTCCGCGACCGCGGCGTCGGCATCTCGCCGGAGGACCGCGAACTGGTGCTGTCCCGGTTCGGACGCGGCGCCAACGCCCCGCTGCGTGCCGACGGCGCCGGGCTCGGCCTGGCAATCGTCGACAAGATCGTCACCGCCCACGGCGGCCGGGTCGACATCGAGTCGATCCTCGGCGAAGGCAGCACCATCGCGCTCGTACTCCCCCTGCAACCCGTCGCACCCACCTTGGAGGCAGTCCCGTGAGCCAGATCCTGATCATCGAGGACGAACCCCGCATCGCCGCCTTCGTCGCGAAGGGGCTGCGCGCGGCCGGTTACAGCACGCACATCGAGGGCACCGGCATCGTCGGCGCCCAGTTCGCCGTCTCGGGCGACTTCGACCTGGTCATCCTGGACGTGGGACTGCCGGACATCGACGGCTTCGAGGTGCTCGACCGGCTGCGCGGCCAGGGCGTCACGATCCCGGTGATCATGCTGACCGCGCGATCGTCGGTCACCGACACGGTTGCCGGCCTCGAGGGCGGTGCGGACGACTACATGGCCAAGCCGTTCAGCTTCGAGGAGCTGCTCGCCCGGGTTCGGCTGCGGCTGCGCGCCGACCAGAGCACCGCGGCGTCCCCCACCACCCTCACCCATCGCGATCTCAGCCTCGATCTGCGCACCCGGCGCGCCACGGTGGACGGCCGCGAGGTGGACCTGTCGGCCCGCGAGTTCACTCTCGCCGAGGCCTTCCTGACCAACCCTGGCCAGGTGCTCAGCCGGGAGCAGCTGCTCTCCAGCGTCTGGGGTTACGACTTCGACCCCGGCTCGAACGTGGTGGACGTCTACGTCCGCTACCTGCGCCGCAAGCTGGGCGCGGAACGGTTCGAGACCGTGCGCGGCATGGGCTACCGGCTGGTCTGAGCCGGACGCCCGGCCGACCCATTGGCCAGGGTCTGGACAGGCCTCGCTAGGAACCGCTGATCATTCGCGTCATCCCGTGCTCCGACACGGGATCTCAGGCGGGAGAGATCCCGGATCGAGTCCGGGATGACGATGGAGGGGCTGACACGTGAATCCACGATTCACATCCACCCGTGGACGCGAACGCCAGGCCCATCCCGTCTTGATCAGCGCATCGCTAGCGCGTTCGGGCCGACTATGGAGGGGCTCGAATCAGCGCATCGCTAGGGCGTCCGGGCCGACGGTGGGCTCTTGGGCGTCCGGGGCGACGGAGCGCTGTTGGACGTCTCGTTGAGCGACTTCGGCTTGGCGAGCGGCACCTGCTTGGTGGTGCGATCGCCGTCCACTGTTGCCGTGCTGGTCTCGGTGCTCGTGGACTTCAGGGGCGACGCCTTTGCGCTGGGCTGTTTGCTTGGCACGGCCTGCGTCGGAGCGCTCAGCACCACCGCCGGTCCGGCCTGTTGGCTGGTGGGGCCGCTGCGGGCGCAACCCGCGGTGCCGAGCACCGCCAGACCGATGGCGCCGCTGACCAGCCAGCGCCCGCCACGGTTCGAGGTATCCATGGACCTCATTCCACCCGTCGCCGATGAGCCCGGCGAGAAGCACAGATGAGGGACCTCTCATCGACGTCGACGAGCCGTTCCGGATCGGCGGCGGGACGGGGTCCGGCAACCACACCGGACGCGGTCAGCTGAGCGCCTGCCGTGCCCGGACCAGCCAGGCGCGGGTCAGGTCGAGCCGGGCGAGCGCGGTCGGGACGTCGGCACCCGAGACCAGGCTGAGGATGACGGCGGCGGTCCTGGCCCGCAGCGAGGCCGGATGCACCAGCCGTTCGAACTCGGTGCGCCAGGACTCGACCACCTCCGCCACTCGCGGATAGTGCTCCGGCGACAGGTTCGGCAGCACCGCGACATGCCCGAGCAGGCAGGCCAGATCGTCGTCACGGCGTCCGGGACCGAGCGAGTCGAGATCGATCACCGACGTGGCCCGGCCGTCCACCGTGAAGATGTTGGCCTCGTAGTAATCGCCGTGGGTCGGCACGATCGGTCCGGACGGCGCCAGCGCCAGCAGCCGGGTGATCTCTCCCGACAGCGCATGGATCTCGTCGGCCTGGTCGGGCAAGACGACGGCCGCCCCCGCGCCGTGGAAGTCGATCCGATCGCTCCACGATTCCCGCCGTGGGAATCGGACGGCGGCAGCCGGCAGGGCGTCCAGCAGGGCGACCAGCGACGCCGCAGACGGCAGGCGCTCCGGCTCGTCGGCCCAGGCCACCAGGGCGTGCGCCAGCGAGATGCCGTCGGCCACGGCACTGACCACCACACCGGGCTGGGGTTCGGCGATGATCGCCGGCGCGATGCCGACCTGATGCAATAGCCGCTGCCGTCTGGCCAGCCCGGACGCCTTGTCCGACCGCAGCACCTTGACGAACGCCGGGCGCTCGCCGCGGGCGGCCAGGACGGCCCGGCGCAGCGGCCGGTAGGCCAGCATCTCCAACTCGACAGGGGCACCCAGCCAGCCGGCCACCACGTCAGAATCGCAAGCGGCCGGCAGACCGGGCAGCCGCGGATCAGCCGGATGCCGCCAGGCCCGTACCACCAGATCGTTATGCACCAGGGTGGCGACACCGTCGGTCACCTCGACCGTGGTCAGCCCCAGCCACTCTTCGGTGGGCTGCTGCGGGGACGGCAGGTCGTACCAGACCTGGTAGATGGCGCTGACGTCGGCACCGGGCCGGTGATGGACGCGGTCGAGTTCGAACCGGAAACCGGGCAACTCGACCCCCGGCTCGCCGGTGAGTGCCAACTGCAGCACCGAACCGGCCTCCGGCGAGGTCATCAGGGTCATTGCCCGATCGATCGTCACGAGCTCCTCCTCGAACTGCCCCAAGCATGCCCGATGCCGCAGCTCCTCACTCACCCCTTCTACCCGGAGATGCTTGTCAACACGAGATGTCTGCACTCAATCGGATCGGCCGCCGTCACTGGGCGAGCGACCCGCTGTCGAGTGCAGACATTTCATGGCGTCAGTCGTTGCTGTCAGCCGACGGGGCGCTCTTCGGCGAGTTGGGCGTCGTCGGCGACACCGGAGACGTCGGCGACACCGCGGAGACCGGCGACGTGGCCGACACCGGTGTCTGCGGCGAGACCGGTGTCTTCGCGGTGACAGCGGTGCGCGGCGACGCCGGCGTGTTCGCGGTCGCGGCCGACGGCGCGGTGTACGCCTTCGGGGCGGCGGCATGCGTCTCCGCACCTGTCCCGACCCGGTCGCCGGCGACCGCGGCGGCCGCAATCCCCCGGCCGGCCGGTGCCGCCGCGCTCTGATCGGCGAACGCGAAAGCGGCACTGGCCATCACGCTCAGGCCGAGCGCGCCGGTCGCCACCCATGCGGTGGTCGTCTTCTGAAGCTTCATCATGATCTCGTTCCTCTCCTCGATTGCTTGTCATTCACTCAATCAAGCGGTCGTGAGGAGTCCCGGAGATCACGATGAGAGCGACCTCATCTACGGGTCAGTCGGCGAGTTTCGCCATCACATTGACCTGGGCGCCGTCGACGCCACGAACCCGCAGCGGGCCGAGAGTGACGAATTCGATCGTCTTATCGCCCAACGGCGCCAGCGTCATGTCCTCGATGCCGACGATGTAGCGATCGACATGGTTGCCCAGCAGCCACTGGTGGGCGTCCTTGCCGTAGCCGTTGGAGGGGCTGGCGATCGACAGCCAGTCCATGCCGATGCACTGCACCTTGTCGGTGTTCTCGATCAGCCATCGGCAGGTGTCCGGGTGGAACGACAGACCCTCGTACTCGTAGGTGTGCGGGTCGCTGAATTTGTTCACCTCGAAGCCGGTCCGGAACAGCACCAGCCGCTTGCCCTGCAGTTGCTCGGCGTACGGCTCGACGTCGGAGACCTCGATCACCGCCTTCGGCTTGTTCTTCTCGGGCAGGTCGAGCACCAGGACCTCGTCACCCTCGTAGCCCCAGATCTCGTCGGGCAGATCGATCATGTCGATGCCGTCGGGATTGAAGTGGTGCGGGGCGTCCATGTGGGTGCCGAAGTGGTTGGGCAGATGGATGATCGCCGAGTTGAACGGCTTGCCGGTCTCGCTGATCACCGAGTCGGGCTCGGTGGCCACCACGGGCTCACCCGGGTAGGCGTTGTCGTTGGGATCCAGGATGTGTGACAGATGGACGAACACGGTCTGCTCCTTTGCATCACGAGGCGGTCTCCGCCGCCCATTGTCCAGGAGCCTAATGCCGCTCCGGGCGGCCACAATAGGGTCGCCTTCCATCGGTGGTCGCCCAAAGAAGCCGCCTTCCCTAGGCTTCCGGTCATGCCGCCGACCTTCCGCAAGACGCGTCCGGACGCCCCCGAGCACTTCTTCGCCGCCGAGGCTGCCGGCTTGCGCTGGCTGACCGTGCCGGACGGGGTGGCGATCGCCGGCGTCCACGCGGTGACCCGGACCTCGCTGACCATCGACCGGGTCGCCGCCGGCACGCCGTCCCCGCAGGCCGCGGAGGAGTTCGGACGCCGGCTCGCCGTCACCCACGACGCCGGGGCGTCCTTCTTCGGGGTCGGGCCGGACGCCGGTCCAGGCGTCGGCTGGATCGGCGACGCGTCGCTGTCGCTGCGCACCGCAGCGCCGGCGTCCTGGGGCGCCTGGTATGCCGAGGACCGGCTGCTGTTCCATGCCCGCCGAGCCAACCTGGCCGATCCGGCGCTCGACCGGGTAGTCGAACGGCTGGCCGATGGCGACTTCGACGACGACGCACCGCCCGCGCGGCTGCACGGCGATCTGTGGTCCGGCAACGTGCTCTGGTCACCGCACGGCGTGGTGCTGATCGACCCGGCCGCCCACGGCGGCCATCGGCTCACCGACCTGGCGATGCTGGCTCTGTTCGGGACGCCTTACCTGGCCCGCATTCAGGCCAGCTATGCGGAGGCGTCCCGATGGCTACCGGACGGCTGGCCCGACCTGATCGGATTGCATCAATTGCACCCGCTGCTGGTCCATGCCGAGTTGTTCGGCGGCGGCTACCGGATACAGGCCGTGAAGACCGCCCGTCGCTATCGCTGACCGGGTTCGGTCAGCGGCAGACACCGTGCTCGGCGGTGCGACGATGCCTCAGCCGAAACGCCGGGCATCGCCCTCGTCGTCGGCATAGCGGCTAGCCAACTCTGCGTAGGGATCGTCTTCGTCGTCGTCCTCATCGTCTACGGCGTTCCCGGTGGGTTCGCTGTAGTGGCCACCGCGCAGTTCGCGCTCCAGTGACGCGAAGTCGGTGTCGTACGAACGGTACTTGAGATCGCGAGCAACTCGTGTTTGCTTCGCCTTGGCACGGCCGCGCCCCATATGGGTCAGCCCCCTCGCAGGTCACAGCGGCGTTGCCGCTTATTCGTCAGAAATGTGTCGTGAGCACAGGGTACCCAATCACCCCCACCCAGCAAAGCGGACCTCACCGAGCGGGATGGTCCCCCAGGAGGGTCACCGAGGCCGGCTCGCCGGCGTCCGGACGGGTCTCGCCGAGCACCCAAGACGGCACGCCGTGGGCGTCCAGCAGCGACCGTGCGGCATCCACCGAGGACGCCGGCAGAACGACCGCCATGCCGACGCCCATATTCAACGTCGCCTCGATGTCGGGCTGCGAAATTCCGCCGACCCGCTGCACCGTCTGGAAGACGGCTGGCGGCGTCCAGGAGCCGCGGTCGAGCCGGGCTGCGACGCCGTCCGGGAGCACCCGGACCAGGTTGTTGGCCAGTCCGCCGCCGGTGACATGGCTGATCGCATGCACCTCGCAGGCCGCGATCAGGGCCAGGATGTCCCTGGCGTACACCCGGGTCGGGGTGAGCAGTTCCTCGCCCAGCGTCTTGCCGAAATCGTCGACGTACCGCTCCAGCGCCCAGCCGGCGTCGGTCAGCAGCACCTTACGGACCAGTGAAAAGCCGTTGGAATGCAGTCCGGACGACGCCAGGCCCAGCACCACGTCGCCGGCCCGGACCCGGTCGGGGCCGAGGATCTCGTCGCGTTCGACGACGCCGGTGGTGGCGCCGGCGATGTCGTACTCGTCGGGGTGCAGCAGCCCGGGATGTTCGGCGGTCTCGCCGCCCAGCAGCGCCGCACCGGCGGCCGCACAAGCCTCGGCGATGCCCTTGACGATGGCCGCGATCCGCTCGGGGACGACCCGGCCGCAGGCAATGTAATCGGTGACGAACAGCGGCTCGGCGCCGGTCACCACCAAGTCGTCGACCAACATCCCGATCAGGTCCCAGCCGACCGTGTCGTGGACGTCCAGGGCCTGCGCGATGGCGACCTTGGTGCCGACGCCGTCGGTGGACGTGGCCAGCACCGGATGCCGGTAGCCCTTCAGTGCGGACGCGTCGAAGAAGCCGGCGAAGCCGCCCAAGCCGCCCAGCACCTCGGGACGCCGGGTGGCCACCACGTGAGCCTTCATCAACTCCACGGCGCGGTCGCCAGCCTCGATGTCGACCCCTGCCGCCGCGTACGCCGACGTCCGATCTGCTCCGCTCACGCGGTCCTCCCCCGCTCGGATCCCACCTGTTCCAGCCGCATCTTCTCGGCACGCCCCGCCGGCACCTCGACCGGGTACACCCCGTCGAAACAGGCCCGGCACAAAGTCTTCTTGGCCAGCCCGGTGGACGCCACCAGCCCCTCCAGACTGATGTAGCCCAGCGAGTCGGCACCGATCGAGCGGCAGATCTCGTCGGTGCTCAGACCCGGCGCGATCAGCTCGGCGCGGGTGGCGAAGTCGATGCCGTAGAAGCACGGCCACTGCACCGGCGGGGACGAGATCCGGACGTGCACCTCGGCCGCGCCGGCCTCGCGGAGCATCTTCACCAGGGCGCGCTGGGTATTTCCGCGGACGATCGAGTCGTCCACCACCACCAGCCGCTTGCCCTCGATGACGTCACGTATCGGGTTGAGCTTGAGCCGGATGCCAAGCTGACGGATGGTCTGCGACGGCTGAATGAAGGTGCGACCCACGTAGGCGTTGCGGGTCAGGCCGAGGCCGTAGGGGATGCCGGAGGCGTCCGCGTACCCGATCGCGGCCGGGATGCCGGATTCCGGCGTCGGGATCACCAGGTCGGCGTCCGCCGGCGCCTCCAGGGCGAGGGTGCGGCCGATCTCGACCCGCACCGAGTGGACGCGGCGATTGCTGATCTGGGTGTCGGGCCTCGCCAGGTAGACGTACTCGAACAGACAGCCCTTGGGGTCGGCGTCCGCGAACCGGGTCGACCGCAGGCCGCCCTCATCGATGGTGATCAACTCACCCGGCTCGACCTCGCGGATGAAGGTGGCGCCGACGATATCCAGTCCGGCGGTCTCGCTGGAGACTACCCAGCCGTTCGCCAGGCGTCCGAGAACCAGGGGACGAATGCCCTGCGGGTCGCGGGCGGCGTACATCGCGTGCTCGTCCATGAACACGAAGCAGAACGCGCCGCGCAGCCGGGGCAGCACCTCCAGCGCCGCACCGTGCACACCCAGGTGCGAATAGGTGGCCATGATCGCCGTCACCAGCGCGGTGTCGCTGGTGGAATCCATCCGGTCCTTGTGCGGCACCTGCTGGCTGGCGTCCCGATCCTTCAGCCACTCTTCGAGCTCGTCGGTGTTGGTCAGGTTGCCGTTGTGCGCCAGGGCGAGTCCGCCGGACGCGGTGGCCCGGAAGGTCGGCTGAGCGTTGCTCCAGACGCTGGCTCCGGTGGTCGAGTAGCGGCACTGGCCGATCGCCAGGTGCCCGTCCAGCGAGTTCAGGGTGGGTTCATCGAAGACCTGGGAGACCAGGCCCATGTCCTTGAACACCATCATTCGCTCGCCATTGCTGACCGCAACACCGGCCGACTCCTGGCCGCGATGCTGCAGCGCGAAGAGCCCGAAGTAGCTGAGTTTGGCGACCTCTTCGCCCGGGGCCCACACACCGAAGACGCCGCAGGCGTCCTGGGGTCCCTTGTCCTGCGGGTCGAGATCGTGGGTCAGGCGACCGTCCGGACGAAGCACCCGCTCACTCTACCCCGACCGCCACCGAGCACGACGCCACTGAAGCCAGATCCAATCGCGGCCCGCGGAAGGGAGCGCTACTTGATGATCTTGATCGAGAACGGGTACTTGTACGGCCGGCCCTGGTTCTCGGCCACCGCACCCATGATCGAGAAGATCAGGCTGGCCAGGCCGACCAAGGGCCACAGGAACGCCCCGATCGCGATGCCGGTCAAGATGTAGCTGATGACGAAGCCGATCGCGATGGTGATCTGGAAGTTCAGCGCCTCGATCGCCGCCGCCCGGACGCGGGGACTCTTGGAACCCCTGGACGTCATCACGATGAGCGGGCCGAGCCAACCGAGCACACCGGCCGAGACCAGGGCGGCCGCCGGCCCGGACCAGTGCGCCGCGGTGGCCCAGGTCTTCTCCTCGGCCGGGCTGAGGCTGCTGTAGGGCTGCATGCCATAGCCGGGCTGCTGACCGTAACCATAAGGAGACTGCTGACCGTAACCGGGCTGGCCAAAACCGGGCTGGCCCGGTTGGCCATAGCCGGGCTGCGCGTAGGGGGCTTGCTGACCGTAGGGCGGCTGCTGGCCATAGGGCTGGCCCTGCGGATCGGCGTAGGGCTGCTGGGTCTGTCCGTACTCGGAGGGCTGGCCGAACACCGATTGGGGCTGGCCGTACGGCGCCGCGGACGACGCGGACGGGGCGCTGCCCGAGGTGCCGTAGCCCTGCCCGGCGGGTCCGGCCTGTCCGGGCGCCCCGTAGGGGCCGGACGGCGCCGAGGGTGCGGCACCGGGCGGGCCGTACGACTGCTGACCGTAGCCATAGGGCGCGGAGGGAGCGGACGGGGCGCTCCCGGTTCCGTACGACGACGGCTGACCGTAGCCGCCGTAGGACGCCGGCGCTCCGAAGCCGCTCGGCTGGCCGTAGCCGGACGACTGGCCGGGTTGCGCAGGCTGCCCGTACGGGCCGGGCTCCCCATACGAACCGGGCTGGCGATAGGGATTCGGCTGGCCGTAGCCACCCGGGTGCCCGTAGGGAGTCTGCTGCCCATAAGGCTGGACGGTCGGGCTCTGATCGAACGCGCCGCCGAGGCCGGGCGGGGTGGCACCCAGGTCGAACGCGCCGGGAGCCGCGGTCGGCAGATCGCCGGGCAGATCCAGCGACGAGCCGGTGGACGCCACCGTGGGCGGCGTCCGATCGCTGGCGGCGGTGTCGAAGTCCGTGCCGACCGGGGCCGGCGGCTCGTCCTGACCCAGATCGAAGGCGCGCCGGGCCGGCGATTCGGGCATGCCCTCGGCGGTCGCTTCACTCTCAACGACCTGCTCGCCGTCCGATTCTTCGGCAGCCGGGGCGGCTTCCTCGGCGGCTGGGGCGGGGTCGTCCAGGATCTCGGCGTCGACGATGTCCGGCAACTGCGACGACGGATCGGAGGCGCGCGGCTGGTCGAACTCACCCGTCGGCACGACCGGATCGGGCTGCGGCGACGACCAGGGTTGCGACTGGTCCTGCGGAGTCTCGACGGCACCGGTCGACTCACTCTCGACGGGACGCTCCCACGGGTTCTGGGTCATGGTGGCTGCTCACTGTTCTGACGGGAGGCACGGCGGGCGTACCCGGACCGCTCCATTCTTGCGCGCGGTCCCCCCACATGACAGCGGGGTCTACCCGGAAACCACCCCGTTGACCGGGCGTCCGAGGCCGGCCACTCGGTCGGACCCGAGTCGGCCTCGACACGCTCGACCAGCGAACGTCAGTGCGCCATGGCGTCGCGCAGCGGTGCCGCCCAGCGGGCACGGATCTCGTCCAGCGGCAGGGCGAACTGACCGACCACCTCGAACTCGGACAGTTCGGTCACCTCGCCGAGCCGCTGCAGCACGATGTCGTGCTGCGCGCACAGTTCGGCGAACTCGGCCGCCGACGAACCGGGCAGCGAGACCAGCACGCGTCCGGGCGTCTCGGCGAACAACTGTACGGTTGGGTCGCCGTCCGGCAGCGTGATCGCCACGCCCAGCCCGCGGCGCAGGCAGGACTCGACCAGCGCCTGGGAGAGTCCGCCGTCGGCCAGGTCATGGGCCGAGGTGAGCAGGCGCAGCTTCGCCGCCATCGCCAGCACCTTCGCCAGCCGCTGCTCGTGACCGAAATCCGGCACCGGGGGCATGCCGCCCAGGTGGCCGTCGTGGATCACACTGGCCCAGGTGGTCCCGGAGAGATGCTCGCCGGTCTCGCCCATCAGGAAGACCGCGTCGCCGGCGTAGCCGAAGCCGATGCCGATCCGGTCGGCGACATCGTCGATCACGCCGAGCACGCCGACCACCGGGGTCGGGATGATGTTGGTCTCGCCGGTCTGGTTGTAGAACGACACGTTGCCGCCGGTGACCGGGGTGCCGAGCGCGGTGCAGCCGTCGACCAGGCCGAGGATCGCCTCGGAGAACTGCCACATCACGCTCGGGTCCTCAGGCGAGCCGAAGTTCAGGCAGTCGGTGATGGCGACCGGCTCGGCGCCGGTCACCGCCACATTGCGGTAGGCCTCACAGAGCGCCAGCTGTGCGCCCAGGTATGGGTTCAGGTAGGCGAACCGGCCGTTGCAGTCGGTGGCCAGCGCGATGCCGAGCCCGCTCTCCTCGTCGATCCGGAGCATGCCGCCGTCCTCGGGCTGGGCCAGCACCGAGTTGCCCCGCACGTAGCGGTCGTACTGGTCGGTCACCCAGGACTTGTCGCACAGGTGCGGCGAACCGGCCAGCCGCAGCACGGTGTCGGCCAGTTCCTGCCCCGATCCTGACCGCGGCAGCGCCTCGGCGGCGTCGGCGTTGAGCGCGTCGATCCAGTCCGGACGGGCGTAGGGCCGCTCGTAGACCGGCCCCTCATGCGCGACGGTGGCCGGATCGACGTCGACAACGACCTCGCCGTCCCATTCGATGATCAGCCGGTCGCCGTCGGTGACCTCGCCGATCACGGTGGCCAGGACGTCCCATTTGGCGCAGATCTCCAGGAAGCGGTCCACATTGTGCGGCTCGACGACCGCCATCATCCGCTCCTGGGACTCGCTCATCAGGATCTCTTCGGGGGCCAGCGTGTGGTCGCGCAGCGGCACCGTGTTCAGGTTGACGTGCATGCCGCCGTCACCGGCGCTTGCCAGCTCGGACGTCGCACAGGACAACCCGGCCGCACCCAGATCCTGAATGCCGGAGATCAGGTTCTCGGCGAACAGCTCCAGGGTGCATTCGATCAGCAGCTTCTCCATGAACGGGTCGCCGACCTGGACGCTGGGGCGCTTCGCCGGGCCGTCCGCGTCGAAGGTCTCGGACGCCAGGATGGACGCCCCGCCGATGCCGTCGCCGCCGGTCGCCGCCCCATACAGGATCACCTTGTTGCCGGTGCCGCGGGCGAACGCCAGGTGCAGGTCGTCGTGCTTGAGCACGCCCACGCACAGCGCGTTGACCAGGGGATTTCCGTAGTAGGTGGGATCGAACACGACCTCGCCGCCGATATTCGGCAGACCCAGGCAGTTGCCGTAGCCGCCGACGCCGGCGACGATCCCGGGCAGCACCCGCGCCGTGTCAGGGGCGTCCAACGGACCGAAGCGGAGCGGGTCCATCACGCCGATCGGCCGGGCACCCATCGCCAGGATGTCGCGGACGATGCCACCGACGCCGGTGGCCGCACCCTGGTAGGGCTCCACGTAGGAGGGGTGGTTGTGCGACTCGATCTTGAAGGTGACCGCCCAGTCGCCGCCGATGTCGACCACACCGGCCTGCTCGCCGATGCCGGCCAGCAGCTTGCCGCGGGGGGTGTCCCGGCCGAGCTTGCCGAACTTCTTCAGGTGCACCTTGGACGATTTATACGAGCAGTGCTCCGACCACATCACCGAGTACATCGCCAACTCGCACGAGGAGGGCCGGCGTCCGAGGATCTCGCGGATCTTCAGGTACTCGTTCTCCCGCAGTCCCAGGGCGGCCCAAGGCTGCTCGAGATCGGGGGTTTCGGCGGCATGCGCAACGGTGTCGACCACGCCCACAAGCTACCGCCTCGAAGCCGTCCGGCGATGCGCGTCCCGAGCCCGGAAATGGGCACGTATCCGGCGTGGGCTGGCGTCGCAGGCCTAGAATTCGAGACCAGGAAAGGCGGGTGAGCGTCATGTCCGAGTCGGTGAACAGCGTGCTGGCGATCGACTGCACCAAGGACGGCACCGCGTGGAGCATCTCGGGTGCGAAGCCCGGCTTCACCGGAGGTTCCGGGCCGGGACTGGACGCCGGGCGTCCGATCGAACCCCAGCTGATCGACCTGGTCGGCGCGATTCTGGACGAGACCGGGCTGCGGCCACAGGCGTTCGCCTGTGGCGCCGCCGGCCTGCACCGTCCGGACGCCGACGCCGCGCTCGCCGGGCTGCGGGACACCTCGATCGAACAGGTCGTGCTGGCCGATCACGCCACCACCCGCTATCTCGGGGCGCTGGGCGACGCCGAGGGCGTGATGGTCGACTGCGGGACGAGCGTCGTCACGCTCGCGGTCGGCCCCGGCGAGATCGCCCGGGTGGACGGCTGGGGCTGGCTGATGGGCGGCTCCGGCTCGGCCTTCTGGATCGGCCGCAACGCCCTCGAGGCTGCGATGCGCGGCTACGACGGACGCCGCGAGTCGACCGTGCTGACCGACATGCTGCTGGACGACTTCGACGACCTCGAGCTCGCCTACATGGAGTTGGAGGCCGACCCCGACCGGGTGGCGCGGGTGGCGTCCTATGCCAGCCGGGTGGACGAGGCCGCGGTCACCGACCCGGTGGCCCGGAACATTCTGGACAAGGCCGCCGCCCACCTGTCCGAGTCGGTCGTGGCCGCGGCATACCGGGTCGACCTGGGACGCCACGAGCCGCCGACGGTGTGCGCACTGGGCACGACCTTCGAATCAGATCGGGTCCGGGCTCGGTTCGTCGACTTCCTGACCATGAACTGGCCGGCGTTCGAGTTGAGCACACCGCTGAGCGACGGTCTGCACGGCGCTCAGCGACTGGTATCGCTCGGCGACAGTCCGCTGTCGGCCCGGGTGTTCCGGGCCGATCGACACCGTTGATCTCTCGCCGGTCGAGACCTCCCGCTCTCCATGAGCTTCGACAAGCCCATCCCCACGCGCCCTCAATCCAGATTCGCCGAATCACGGCGCCGTCCGGTGACTCCGAGAGGTAGCAGAAGACCCACTGCATTCACGAAGGAGTCCACGATGACCAGTCCAGGATTCATGGCCAACCAGGCCGCCCAACAGGCGGCACAACAAGCGGCACAACAAGCGAGTTGGGCCGCTCAACAGGCGGCCCAGCAGGCCGCCGCCCACGCTCAGCGCGCCGCCCAGCAGGCGGCCGAGGCGTCCCGGAACGCCGCGTTCCACGCCAACGAGAACGCCCGACTCGCGGCAGCGAGCCGGGCAGGTATGCGTCCCCGCACCGGTGGGTCGCTCGGACGGAGGTTCCGGCCCTCGGGAAAGCGCTGAATAGCACACACCTACCGCTGGTTGAGCGTGTCGAAGCCCTCTGGTTCGCATCGCGTCGTTCGGGGTCTCGACAGGCTCGACCAGCGGAGAGACAGGCGCGTGGGGGTTGTCGCCGACTCAGCCGACCGCTGCGGCGAGGAAGCGCTCCAGGGAAGCGAAGAACGTCCGGCCGTCGAGGCTGGGCGAGGTGAGCTCTTCCATGTTGTGCTCGGGGTGCGGCATCAGGCCGACGATGTTGCCGCGGGCGTTGGTGATGCCGGCGATGTCGTTCATCGAGCCGTTCGGATTGCCTCTCAGGTAGCGGAAGACGACCTGGTTCTCGCCCTCGAGCCGAGCGATCGTGTCGGGATCGGCGACGAATCCGCCCTCGCCGTTCTTGAGCACGATGGTGATCTCCTGGCCTTTGGCGAAGGCGCAGCTCCAGACTGTGTCCACCGACTCGACACGCAGCTTCTGGTCGCGGCAGACGAAGGTGCGGACGTCGTTGCGGATCAGCGCGCCGGGCAGCAGATGCGACTCGCAGAGCACCTGGAAGCCGTTGCAGATGCCGAGCACCGGCAGGCCGCGGTTCGCCGCCGCTATCACCTCGGTCATGATCGGGCTGAACCGGGCGATGGCACCGCAGCGCAGGTAGTCGCCGTAGGAGAACCCGCCGGGCAGGATCACTGCTTGCACCCCTTGCAGCGACTCGTGCGCGTGCCATAACGCCACCGACTCGTGGCCGGCCAGCTTCACCGCGCGCTGCGCATCGTGGTCGTCGAGCGATCCGGGAAAGGTGACGACGCCGATCCGGCTCACTGCTCGACCCGGACGTCGAAGGCCTCGATCACGGTGTTGGCAAGCAGCTTCTCGGCCGCCTCGCGCACCTGGTCGAGGCGTTCGCCGGTGAGCTCGCCCTCGACGTCCACCTCGAACCGCTTGCCCTGCCGGACGGTCAGCCCCTCGAACCCGAGCCGCTTCAGGGCTCCGGTAACGGCCTTGCCCTGGGGGTCCAGGATCTCGGGCTTGGGCATCACATCCACGATCACGCGCGCCATGCGGCACACCCTATCGGTGCGCGCGACGACGTCCGAACCCCTTCCACGGGCCAACGGCGCGGTCCTCGACGCGGACATGTCACGACGGCTGCGGTGTTCGTCGGCATCAGTGCAGTCGGATGGTCGCCCGAACCATGTTGTGGTCGGACGGGATTACGCCGGCGAATTCCCCGTTCGACTTCAGGCTCAGCACCACCTTGTACTCGAGAACCCGGATCGCCGTCGAGGTCAGGATGTAGTCGATGTAGGCACCGAGGTCACTCCCCTCGCGCGAGGTCGGCCGGGCTTCGAAGTTGTTCAGGGTGTCGTACTTGGTGTTGATCAGCTTGTCCACGATGGCGTGGCTGGCCGACTTCATCAGGTGGCTGTTGCCCAGCGGGTCGATCACGAGTCCCGAGTTCATCAGCGCGTCGTAGACCTGGTTCGCCGAGCTGAGCTTCGTGGCCGCGAAGTCGCCTGTCATCACCACAGGAAGGTGGCCACGGTTCTTCGCCTTGATCTCCGCGACGATCATCGCGGCCTGCTTCGCGCGGACGGCGCGGGTGGCGCTGCTCTGGCCCGGCTCGACGTGGGTGTTGGCGAAGAAGAACTTTCGGCCGTCGGTCTTGTCCCGGAAGATCGCCCAGGCCAGGAACCGGGGACCCGAGGTGGCCTTCTCCTCGTCGAGTTGCTTCGAACCCTGGTCGATCAGGGCGAGCCGCCTGGTCTTGTAGACGATCCGGACGTCGGCCGAGGCGCCGTTGTTTACCTTCGTGCAGCGCTTGTAGGTGGTGCTCTTGGCGCAGCCGTAGCGATTGCTGTTGGTGAGCCTGTACGAGCTGCCCAACCGCTTGGTGAGGTCCTCGAACTGGGAGATCTTCTTGCCCACCAGCCGGCCGGGGGACGCTTCCTGCAGGGCGATCACGTCCACCTTCTCGGCCCTGATCTGGGAGACCACCTTGGCGCGGCGCTTCTCCCATCTCTTCTCTCGGCCGTTGATGCGGCTGACGCGCGAGCAGTTCGCGCAGCGGACGTTGAAACTGGCCACCCGCAACGACTCCGCGGCCGAGGACGCCGTTGCCTTGGCAGCGAGGTTGGGGGTGACGGACGGTGAGGCCGCGGGTCGGACGGTGGCGGCGCCGGCGATCGGCAAGGCACCGAACAGGGACAGCGATAGGGCCACCGGGAGGGCCACAGACCAGCGACGAAGAGTGGGGATGTGCATCACGAGGTTAGGCCTTTACTGAATGTCTCTCAGGCTGACTCTCAGCTCATGGCGGGATCATACGCACAGCGGACCAATTTCTGAGAAATAGCTGAATGAAGGATCGTCCAGGTCAGGCGGCGAAGCGTCGACCGGTGAGCTTTTCGTACGCCTCGACATACTTGGCCCGGGTGGCGGCGATGACGTCGGCCGGCAGCGGGGGCGCCGAAGCGTCCGACGCCTTGTCCCAGCCCGATTCCTTGGTCAGCCAATCGCGCACGAACTGTTTGTCGAACGACGGCAGGGCGACTCCGGGCTGCCAGAGCGCGGCGTCCCAGAAGCGGGAGGAGTCTGGGGTGAGCACCTCGTCGGCGAGCACGATCGAGCCGTCGGCGCGTCGTCCGAACTCGAATTTGGTGTCGGCCAGAACGATGCCGCGGCCGCGGGCGATCCCCTCGGCGCGGGCGTAGATGGCCAAGGTCAGCTCGCGCAGTTGGTCGGCGAGTTCCGCGCCGTGCAGGTCGACGATGGTGGCGAAGTCGACGTTCTCGTCGTGCTCGCCCAGCGGCGCCTTGATCGCCGGGGTGAAGATCGGCTGCGGCAGCCGGGAGCCGTCCACCAGGCCGGCCGGCAGCTCGATGCCGCATACCGTGCCGGCGGCTTGGTACTCGGCCCAGCCGGAGCCGGTCAAGTAGCCGCGGGCCACGCATTCGACCGGCACCATGTCCAGCCGCTCGGCGATCACCGCCCTGCCGCGCACGCTCGGCGGAACGTCGGTGCTCAGCACGTGGTTGCCGACCACGTCGGCCAACTGCTCGAACCACCACAGCGACAGCTGGTTGAGAATGGCGCCCTTGTCGGGGATCGGCGTCGACAGCACCTGGTCGAAGGCCGAGATGTTGTCGGTCGCCACCATCAGGATCGCGCCGTCCCGCAAGGCGTAGAGCCGCCGGACCTTCCCGGCGTGAATCAGCGGCAGGTCCAGGTCGAAGTCGGTCACGGCGCTCAGTCTAGAGAGGCGCCGATCGATGCCGCTCCGAGCGACCACATAGCCGGCGGGATGAGCTGCGGCCACCGGGCGGGCATCGCCCGTCAGTCTGAAATCGACCCCAGAGTCGATGCGACACGCCCATGTTGTGGAGTCGTTCTTCGGCGTGTCGTGGTCACTCTGGGGTCGATTTCAGACTGACCCTCGGATCACTCGGCGATCACCAGCGACCGTCCGAACCTCTCAGGACTCAGGCGGGTCGATCAGGCCGCGTTGGTAGGCCCGCACCAGGCGTCGCGGAACCCGGTGAACCACGCCGCGGATCGTGATCGGCACCAAATCGGGCGGGGTGGCCTTCCAGACGGAGCGGCGGTGACGGGTGTTGCTGCGCGACATGCGGCGCTTGGGGACAGCCATCAGGACGCCTCCCTGATCACCCATTGCCGCACCGGGCCGAGCCAGGGCTCGAAGCCGTCGTCGAGGACCTCCCAATAGGGGCCGCGTTCGGCAAGTTCGCGGTCGGTGAGCAGGCAGGACCGGAAGGCCTCGGCCAGTTCGTCGCGGCCGTCGTCCAGGCCGACCACCACGATCCGGGTCAGCGGACCATGCTCGTCCCAGTGATCACAAGGGCCGATGCTGAGCATGCCGCCGGCGCCGTCCCACTGGCAGACCTGGGACGGCCGGCTGGGCAGCCAGAAACACCCGCGGGACCGGCGCGGTCCGCCGCCGAGCACCTCGATCGTCCGTTGCAGCCGGTCGGGGTGAAAGGGGCGCTCGGACCGGAAGTCGAGCACCCATGCGTCGCCCGCGGTCGGCACGGGCAGCGGCTCGCGGCGCACCACCGCCACCCACTTCTCGCTGTACTCGAACAGATGGACGCCGGCCAGCAGCGTCGCGGCGTCGAGTTCGCCTACGCTCTGCGCCAGCCGGACGCCCGGGCGGGTCAGCGCGTCGAGCAGTTCGCGTCCGGCGGCGTCCAGGCCACCGACCGCGACCACCACATCGGCGTATTCGACCATCGCCGAGGCGGTTTCGGCCACCCCGGCGTCGTCGTCCTCGCGCACCGGCAGGCCACGGTCGAGCAGCCGGTCCTGGCCGAGCAGATCGTCCACCAGGCTATCGCCGTCCAGCGCGACCACGGTCGCCGCGATCCGCAGGTGCGGCGCCCCCTCGCCGACCATGGCCACCGCGCGGCAGACCTGCACCGGGTCGGCGGTGATCGGCAGATGAGCGACGATCGCGCCCCAGCGTCCGGCGGCCGCCAGCCGTTCCAGGGTCGGCACCACGTCGTTGCGGATCGCGCAGCTGACGCAGGCGTGGTCGACGTCGATCTCCACCTCCTCCAGCGTCCCGGTGATGTCGGAGACGGTGCGGGTGAGCACCTCGCGCTCGGGGTCGACCTCGTGCCGGACCACCACCGCCGACGGCAGATCCCACTGCAGGGCGATGGTGGCGGCGGCCATCGGCTCCTCGGCGATCCCACTGACCAGGATCGCCGGTACCCGCGCGGCGTTCACCCTTGCCTCGCCTTCATGCGCGGGTTGAGCTTGTTGATCACGAAGGTCCGACCGCGGCGACGGACCACCTGGGCACCGGGGATCCGCTTCAGCGCCCGCAGCGAGTTGCGCACCTTCATCGCCGTCCCCCTGCCGCCGGGTAGCGCCGCCGGAACCGTTCGACCCGGCCCTCGGTGTCGACGATCCGGTCACGTCCGTTCCAGAACGGGTGGCTGGCAACGGAGATGTCCACGTCGATCACCGGGTACTGGCCGCCCTCGAAGTCGATCACTTCGGTCGAGGTCAGCGTCGATCCGGTGCGGAACAGGTAGCCGGCACCTCGGTCGCGGAAGACGACCTGCTGGTACGCGGGATGGATGTGCTTCTTCATCGCTCTCCTGGTACGTTAATGATTGTCGTTCTCATTATGCCACAGGAGATCTGGATGTCACGAACCTGCCAGGTGACCGGGACCCGTCCCGGCTTCGGCAACAACGTCTCGCATTCGCACCGGCGCACCCGGCGGCGTTTCGACGTCAACGTGCAACGCAAGCGGTACTGGGTGCCCGGCCTCGGCCGGTCCGTGACGCTGACCGTGAGCGCCCGCGGGATCAAGACGATCGACCGCCGCGGCATCGACGTCGTCGTCGCCGAACTGCTCCGGAACGGGGTGCGGCTCTGATGGCGGCCAAGAAGGGCAAAGAGGTCCGGCCGATCGTCAAACTGCGCTCCACCGCCGGCACCGGCTACACCTACGTCACCCGCAAGAACCGCCGCAACGACCCGGAGCGGATGACGCTGCGCAAGTACGACCCCATCGTCCGCCGGCACGTCGAGTTCAAGGAGTCCCGCTGATGGCAAGCAAAGCGAAGATCGCCGCCAACGAACGCCGCCGCGCCACCGTGGCGCGGTACGCGGCCAAGCGCGCCGCCCTCCGCGAGCAGGCCCGGACGGCCGCCACGGACGCCGACCGGCTGGCCGCCTACGCGGCCCTGTCCAAACTCCCGCGGGACGCCAGCCCGACCCGCGTCCGCAACCGCGACAAGGTGGACGGACGGCCGCGCGGCTACCTGCGCAAGGCCGGCGTCAGCCGCGTCCGGTTCCGCGAGCTGGCCCATGGCGGCTACCTGCCAGGGATCACCACGTCGTCCTGGTGAACCGCGGGGACGGGTCCGTTTCAGTTCAGAGGACGGTTCCTTGAACCGGAAAGGAACCGTCCCCGTTGTTCACCAGGCGGCGCCGAGGACTTCTGCCAGAAGGGTGTCGGCATCCACCGCGAGACCCTTGCGGACGAACCAGTCGGCCATGTTCCGGCAGTCGCGGTGCAGAAAGTCGATCCCGTTGGGGTTGCTGACCAGATCGAGCACCTGCGGCACGTCGATGATCACCAGCTCGGGCTCAGGGCCGCCCAGGCCGCGGACCAGCACATTGAACGGGCTGAGGTCGCCGTGCACCAGCTGCAGCCGGCCGATCCGGATCAGCGCCTCCACCACTTGCGGCCACAGCCAGCGCAGCTGGTCCGGTGTCGGGGCGCACTGGGCGCGCCGGGGTGCGGCGGCGGGGCCGTCCGCGATGAACTCCATCAGGACCTCGCGGCCGTCCACCTGTACCGGGTAGGGCACCCGGACGCCGACGGTCCAGAGCTGTTTCAAGGTGGCGAACTCGGCCTGTGCCCAGCGGGTAGCCTCGGTCTCGCGGCCGAACCGGGACTTCAGCCGGACGGCGCGGTTCTCCCGGCTGTCCCGGCCGCGACGTCCCTCGGTGTAGCTGGCGGCGCGATGGAACAGCCGGTTCTCGGACGATCGATAGCGTTTCGCGGCGAGCAGGCAAGCGTCACCGTCCGGCACCGCGCGCTCCAGCAGGAACACGTCGGCCTCCTTGCCGGTCTTCAGGATGCCGAGTTCGGTGTCCAGGGCGGCTTGGGAGGTGACCAGCCAGCTCGGACGCGGCTTGGGGCCGCGCGACAACCGGTCGACGCTGCGCCAGGTCGACCAGCGTTGGCCGTCGCCGAGATCTTCGGACATTTCGGTGTAGTTCAGAGCAGCCCAGTCGAAGGCTGCGGGATTGTCTGTTGACAACGGGTTTCTCCTCGTGGAGGAAGCCACGCAAGCGGCCGACAGCCGCAGAAGGTCAGTGAGTGCGGGCCTCGAACGGACGGGACGCGAACGCGTCCACGACAGTGACGGACATGACGCGCCTCCCTTCCCTCGGAGTGATACCGAGCGGCAAGGCTACTCCGACCCCACGGTTCGCGGTAGTGGACCACCCGTCCGTCGACCGTCTCGAGATCCACTGCCAACCCACCAGTCCGGGTGCCCCTCGCACGCCGGGGACGGTTCTCACACATGCGAATTCCGCATGCCCGGGGACGGTTCTCTGGCGTGCGAGATTCGCACGTGTAAGAACCGTCCCCAGAAATGCGGAATTCGAACGTTCGAGAACCGTCCCCCGACAACAGGGTCTCGACGCCCGCGCAGCGATGTCGCTCAGCCACCTGACCGGCCGCGCGCGTTAGTTCGCCGTCCGTTCGCTTACGGGGGGCGATAATGGCTGACTCAACCCCGCGTCCCGCCTTGCCGCCGGGCCGCCGATCCGAGGAGCCGTCGTTGAGCCTGTTGCGCCGCACCCTGGCGCCGCCGCCCCGCACCCTGGTCGACATCTTTCGCGAGACCGCCGACGAGTGTCCGGACGCCGACGCGCTCGACAACGGTGCCACGGTGCTGACCTACGCCGAGTTCGCCGACGCCGCCGATGAGTTGGCGGACGAGCTGGCCGATCTCGGCGTCGGTCCCGGCGACAAGGTCGGGGTGCGGATCGCGTCCGGCACCACTGACCTGTACGTGGCGATCATGGGCATTCTGCTGGCCGGAGCCGCCTACGTCCCGGTGGACGCCGACGACCCGGACGAACGCGCCCGCACCGTCTTCGCCGAGGCCGACGTCCGCGCCGTGATCGGCAACAAGCTGGAGATCGAGACCCGCGGCCCGGCCCGTCCGGCGGTCGGGCGGATCGATCCGAGCCCGGACGAGGACGCCTGGGTGATCTTCACCTCCGGCTCGACCGGCAAACCGAAAGGCGTGGCGGTCACCCATCGCAACGCCGCCGCCTTCGTGGACGCCGAAGCCCGGGTCTTCCTCACCGACGCATCGCTGGGGGTCGGCGACCGGGTGATGGCCGGACTGTCGGTGGCCTTCGACGCCTCCTGCGAAGAGATGTGGCTGGCCTGGCGCTACGGCGGCTGCCTGGTGCCGGCGCCGCGTTCGCTGGTCCGCTCCGGGATGGATCTCGGTCCCTGGCTCCAGGCCAACCGGATCACCGTGGTCTCCACTGTCCCCACCCTGGTGTCGCTGTGGCCGGCCGAGGCGCTGCGCCGGGTACGGCTGCTGATCCTGGGCGGCGAGGCCTGTCCGCCCGATCTGGGCGCCCGGCTGGTCACCCCCGACCGCGAGGTATGGAACACCTACGGCCCGACCGAGGCCACCGTGGTGGCCTGCGGCGCCAAGCTGACCGGTGAGCCGCCGATCCGGATCGGGCTGCCACTGGACGGCTGGGATCTCGCCGTCGTCGACCCGGCCGGCAATCCGGTGGGGCCGGGCGAGACCGGTGAGTTGATCATCGGCGGCGTCGGACTGGCCCGCTACCTCGACCCGGTCAAGGACGCCGAGAAGTACGCCCCGCTGCCGTCCCTGGGCTGGGAGCGCGCCTACCGTTCCGGCGATCTGGTGGTGAACGACGAAGCCGGGCTGCTGTTCGTCGGCCGCGCCGACGACCAGGTGAAGGTCGGCGGACGTCGCATCGAGCTCGGCGAGATCGACAATGCGCTGCTCGACCTGGACGGGGTCAGCGGGGCCGCAGCCGCCGTCCGGCGCACCGGTTCGGGCAGCCAGCTGCTGGTCGGCTACCTGGCCGTCGAGGACGGTTTCGACGCCCACGCCGCGCTGGTCGCGCTGCGGGAACGGCTGCCCGCCCCGCTGGTGCCGCGGCTGGCGGTGGTGGACGCGCTGCCCACCCGCACCTCCGGCAAGATCGACCGGGACGCACTGCCCTGGCCGCTGCCGGACGCCGGAGGCGGGGCGTCCGAACTGCAACTGGCCGGCACCGAGGCGATGGTGCGCGATCACTGGGAGTCGGTGCTCGGCACCCGGGTCGGTGCGCTGGACGCCGACTTCTTCGACCTCGGCGGCGGCTCGCTGACCGCGGCGCAGATGGTGTCGCTGCTGCGCCGCAGCCATCCCGAGGTGACCGTCGCCGACATCTACGACCATCCGCGGCTGGCGGATCTCGCCGCCCATCTGGACGAGATGGCCACCCCGGCGTCCCAACTCAACTCCAACGTCCGTCCGGTGCCGGTCAAGACCCAGCGTGGACAGCTGTGGGCGCTGCTGCCGCTGCGCACCATTCCCGGGTTGCGCTGGACGATCTGGGCCGCGGCCGGCGCCAACCTGGCCCACGCCGCGGGCCTGAACTGGCTGCCCACGCTGTCCTGGTGGTGGATCGCGACCGGGGCGATCCTGTTCGTCGTCACGCCGACCCGGATGCTGGTGACAGCCGCCGGGGTGCGGCTGATCCTGGCCGGCATCGGTCCGGGTGAGTATCCGCGTGGTGGCAAGGTGCATCTGCGGCTCTGGCTGGCACAACGCTTCGCCGACGAGATGGGTGCCGAATCGATCGCCGGCGCCGTGCTGCTGCGCTGGTACGCCCGGCTGCTCGGCGCCCGGATCGCGCCCCACGTCGACTTGCACAGTACCCCGCCGGTGACCGGCCTGCTGCGGCTGGGCGAGGCTTGCTCGATCGAGCCCGAGGTCGACCTGAGCGGGCATTGGCTGGACGGAGACCGGCTGATCATCGGCGAGATCCGGGTCCGCAAAGGCGCCCGGATCGGTGCCCGCAGCACCCTGTGCGCCGGCACGGACGTCGGCGCCGGTGCCGAGGTGGCACCCGGCTCGTCGGTGTTCGGACGAGTCGGCACCGGCGAGTACTGGTCGGGTTCGCCGGCGGTCAAGGTGCGCGATCGGGCCCGCGGGCCGTGGCCGGAGCAGCCCGCCAACAAGCCGGTGTGGTTGGCGGCCTATGCGGCGATGGGTGTGCTGATCGCCGCCTTGCCGCTGCTGGCGACCCTGGTCGGGCTGGCCGTGCTGTGGCCGCTGTTGGCGGCGTCCAGTTCGGCCGGGACCGCGCTGCTCGCGGTGCTGCCCTGGCTGTTGCCCGCGGTGCTGGTCGGCTATCTGAGCCTGACGGTGCTGATCTGGGCGCTGGTGCGGCTGCTCAGCCGTGGCCTGGTGCCGGGCCATTACCCCGTCCAGTCTCGCCTCTCCTGGCAGGCCTGGTCGATCATCCGGGTGCTCGACGAGGCACGCACCTGGCTGTTCCCGATCTACTCCAGCTTCCTCACCCCGGCCTGGCTACGGGCGTTGGGCGCCACCATCGGCAAAGAGGTAGAGGCGTCCACGGTGCTGATGATCCCCAAGCTGGTCACCGTGGACGACGGCGCGTTCCTGGCCGACGACACCCTGATCGGGGGCTACGAGTTGGGCGGCGGTTGGCTGCGGATCGAAGAGGTCCGGGTCGGCAAACACGCCTTCGTCGGCAACTCGGGGATGGCCGCACCGGGTCGCAAGGTGCCCAAGGGCGGCCTGGTCGCGGTGCTGTCGGCGGCACCGGCACGGGCACGGGCCAAGCGCGGGACGTCCTGGATCGGTTCGCCGCCCACCAAGCTGCGCCGCACCGCCGCTCACGCCGACCAGTCGCGCACCTACGCGCCGGGCGTCCGGCTGAAGGTTGCACGCGCGCTGGTGGACGTCTGCCGGTTGATCGCGCCGCTGACTCTGGTCGCCTTGACGGTGCTGTGTGTGACGGCGCTGATCGGGCTGGCCTACGCCGGCTGGTGGCTGGCCGCGATCCTGTCCGGGGTGGTGTTGGGCATCGGCGGCGTGTTGGCCGCGGCGTCGGCCACGATCGCGAAATGGGTGCTGCTGGGCAAGCTGCAGCCGTCCGATCATCCGCTGTGGAGTTCGCTGGTGTGGCGCAACGAACTGGCCGACATGTTCGTCGAGATGCTGGCCGCACCCTGGTTCGCACACCCGACGATGGGGACGCCGGCGCTCAACGCGTGGTTCCGGTCGATGGGCGCCAAGGTCGGCCAGGGGGTGTGGTGCGAGACGTATTGGCTGCCCGAGGCCGACCTGATCGACCTGCGCGCCGGGGTCACCGTGAACGCCGGCTGCGTGGTGCAGACCCACCTGTTCCACGACCGGGTGCTGAGCATGGACACCGTCACGCTGCGGGCCGGGGCGACGCTCGGACCGAACAGTGTGATCCTGCCTGCGGCGACCATCGGACGACACGCTACGATCGGGCCGGTCTCGCTGGTCATGCGCGGTGAATCCGTCCCTGACAAGACCCGATGGATCGGAAACCCGATCGCTCCATGGCCGGCGTCCCACCCGTCCACGGAAGATTCCCAGCCGTCCACGGAGGCATGATGCCCGCAGCCGACCCGTACGTCCCCGGTCACGGGAACCGGCGCTACGCCGTCCGCTCCTACCGGCTCGACCTGGACTACAAGGTCGCCACCAACCATCTGGCCGGCCGCGCCGTGCTGGAGATCGAGGCCCTCGACGAGCTCGATCAGGTCGCCCTCGACCTGTACGGGCTGAACGTCTCCCGTGTGCGGGTCGACGGACGCCAGGCGCGCTACGCGCATCGGGAGCGCAAGCTGCGGATCACCGTGGCCTCGAAGGCCAAGCGGGGCGGACGGCTGAAGGTCGAGGTGGACTACGCCGGCAAGCCGCGTCCGATCCCCAGCGTGTTCGGTCCGGTGGGCTGGGAGGAACTCACCGACGGGGTGCTGGTGGCCGCCCAGCCGTGCGGCGCGCCGTCCTGGTTTCCTTGCAACGACCGGCCGGACGACAAGGCCCGCTACCGGTTCGCGGTGACCGTTCCGGACGGTTATCGGGTGATCGCCAACGGCCGGCTCGAGGCGCGCGACAAGCGATCGGGGCGGACGACCTGGCACTACCGGCAGGACGAGCCGATGGCGCCCTATCTGGCCGTACTGCACATCGGACGCTACGTTTCGACCGCCCTCGGCGAGAATGTCGAACTGGTGCATCCGCGCGGTGTCGGGGTGGGCGCCGGAACGGCGTTCGCCCGGCAGGCCGACATGCTGGACGCGTTCGCGGACTTGTTCGGTCCCTATCCGTTCGGACGCTATACGGCGGTGATCACCGAAGACGAGCTGGAGATTCCGCTGGAGGCGCAGACGCTGTCCACCTTCGGCGCCAATCATGTCGCGGACGGCTGGGAGAACGAGCGGCTGGTGGCCCACGAATTGGCCCACCAATGGTTCGGCAACAGCTTGACCGTGACGGCTTGGAAGGACATCTGGCTGCACGAAGGGTTCGCCTGCTACAGCGAATGGCTGTGGTCGGAGGCGTCCGGACGCCGCAGCGCGGCCGAGTGGGCCTCCGAATATCACCGGAGGCTGGCCGCGTTGCCGCACGATCTGGTGCTGGGCGCGCCAGGACGCGAACTGATGTTCGACGACCGGGTATACAAGCGCGGCGCGCTCACCCTGCATGCGCTGCGGTGTGAATTGGGTGACCGATTCTTCCCCATGCTGCAGGATTGGACGGCCTCTAACCGCTGGTCGACAGTGACCACCGCGGCATTCGTAGCACACGTCCAGCGCTACACCGAAACCGACGTGGCGTCCCTGATCGACACCTGGGTCTATCGCGCTCCCCTGCCACCGCCCAGGTAATCCGTCCGTTGGTCGATCTTGTCGAGCCCAGTTTCGCCCAGTGTCTGCCGAGCTCGACCGATCGGACTCAGGTGCCGGACAGCCAGCCGATCATTGCCTGCGTCCCCAGTTCGAATGCCTCGGATTCGGGACGGGCCAGGTAGCCGTGCCGAGTTCCGGGTAGATACCAGCCCTCGTGCGGGACGCCGGCCAGCGTCAGCCGGTGAGCGAAGTTCTCGGCCGATGCTCGCAGAATGTCCCGGTCGGCATTCAATAGCCGGACCGGCGGAAGACCGGCCAGATCGCCCAGCCCCGGGAAGATGTGCGCATTGCCTACTTCCTGTGCCGAGCCGGCATGGTTCACGGCGGCGCGACGCACCATCTCTTGCATGACCCGGAGATCGGCCAGCCCGAACAGCCGGCGTCGCAATGCTGCCGACGCCGGCGGCAGGACGCCATGGAAAAGCCCGTACAAGAAGGCCAGCCCGATCGGGGGCGGGGCCTCGCCGTCCCGCAACCGCAGCGCGACCCCGGCGGCCAGACAGGCGCCGGCACTCGCCCCGCCCAGCCACATCGGTCCGCCGTGGGTGGCCTGGGCGTCCAGCCAGGCGTCCATCACCTGGTCCTGGGGGACCGGATAGCGGAACGGCGACGGTCGCAGCCGAAGCGGGCCGACGACCGGGAACATCGGGATCAGGCCGTATTCGACGCTGGTCACCGGGAAGCCGGCCGCGGCGATTCGGAGCGAGACCTGATGCGCCTCCGGCTCGTCCAGGGTGCCGACCACCCATCCACCGCCGTGCACCCAGACCAGTCGCGGCCCGATCGGCTCGTGGGGCGGTAGATATTCGCGCACCCGAACCTCGCCGTGCCGTCCGGGAATGTGGCGTTCGACCCAGATCGGCTCGATCACCACGCCTCCCGTCCCCGCAGGTTGTCTTGTCAGCGTCATGATGCCAGTGTCGTCGGTTCGGCTGTGGTGCGTGGCGGTACGTTTCTCTTATGCACGAACTGAGCCGGCGCACGGCGCTCGTAGGGCTGCTCGGCACTGCCGGAGCGGCCGTGGCCGGGTGTTCCGGCCAACCCACAGCATCCAGCGCCCCGGTGATGAGCCCGTCCGCCACCCCGAGCCCGACGCCGTCCGTCGACGATCGTCCGCGCTGGCCGCTCTCGGGCAAACTTCTGAAGAATCAGGACGACGCTCTGCATCCCGCGGTCGCGGTGAAGGTTCCCGACAACCGCAACGAGCATCCGCAGCGCGGCCTGGAGTCGGCCGACATCGTCTTCGTCGAATTGGACGGCTACCGCGACCCCTCGGGGTACAGCGGAACCCGCCTGGTGCCGGTGTTCCATTCCACGATGCCGGACGCCGTCGGCCCGGTCCGCTCCATCCGGCCGGTGGACATTCCGCTGCTCTCCCCCATGCACGCCCTGATCGGCAATACCGGGGCGACCGGCTGGGTGCTCAACTACGTGAAGAGCTTCGGCGATTCCTTGGAGGGAATGTTGTCGTACATGAACACCAAGGGCACCGGATCGTATTCGATCGATCCGGCACGGGTGCGTACGTATCAGGGCGTCACCTATTACGACCGGGCCGTGCTGTGCCATCCGAAGGTTCTGATCAAGCAGACCAAGAAATTCCAGGAAGGTCCGCCGCAGGTCTATTTCCCGTTCGGGGACGCCGATGTCGCCAGCACCGTGGACGGTGCGGACGCCCGCACGATCAGCGTGCCGTGGAAGAGCGGAAACAGCTACAACATGAGCTATACCTGGAACGCGTCGTCCGGGACCTGGCTGCGCAGCATGCCCTGGGGACCGCACATTCTCAGCAGCGGCAAGCGGGTCGCGCCGGTGAACGTGCTGGTGATCAGCGCGAAGCAGCACTACGACAAGATCTACACCGGCGGCGGCCACGACGAGCCGATCCACGACATCATCGACACGACCGGCCCGTTCCACTACTTCCACGGCGGCCGCTATGTCACCGGCACCTGGCAGAAGGCCGACGTGACCGAACCGTTCACTTTCACCCTCGAGGACGGCAGTCCCCTGGTGATGGCGCCGGGTCAGACCTACGTCGAACTGCCGGACAAGAAGGCCAAGATCGTCATCAAGAACTGATTCGCACGCTCGGGGACGGTTCTCCCACACGCTCGGGGACGGTTCTCCCAGGTTCGAACTTCGCACGCGCGGGGACGGTTCTCCCACGTGCGAACCTCGCACGCACGGGGACGGTTCTCCGGCATGCGAGTTTCGAACGTGTAAGAACCGTCCCCAGCTATGCGAAATTCGAACGTGGAAGAACCGTCCCCAGTTCAGAGGACCGAGCCGGGGGTGTAGGCGGCGGCGTCCGGATAGAGCTTGGCGACGCGTTTCACCTTGTCGGCGACGTCGTCCACCTGGTCGCGCGCGGCACCGGTGAGTTCCAGCGGATCGGCCTGGGTGGCCTTCAGTTGCTTGCGGGTGAGCCCGAGGCGGGGGTCGGACGCCAACCGCTCGAGCAGATCGTTGGTCCGGGCGCCACGGCGCAGATCGAGCGCCACCGCGACGGCGTGCTCCTTGATCGCCTCGTGGGCGGTCTCGCGTCCGACACCGGCTTGGACGGCCGCCATCAGCACCTTGGTGGTGGTCAGGAACGGCAGGTAGCGGGCCAGTTCCGCCTCGATCACGGCCGGGAAGGCGCCAAACTCGGCCAGCACGGTGAGGAAGGTCTCGAACAGGCCGTCCAGGGCATAGAAGGCATCCGGCAGCGCCACCCGACGCACCACAGAACAGGACACGTCCCCCTCGTTCCACTGGTCGCCGGCCAGTTCGCCGACCATGGTGGCGTAGCCGCGCAGCACCACACTCAGCCCGTTCACCCGCTCGCATGAGCGGGTGTTCATCTTGTGCGGCATCGCCGAGCTGCCGACCTGGCCCTCTTTGAATCCCTCGGTGACCAGCTCGTGCCCGGCCATCAGCCGGATCGTCGTCGCCACATTGGACGGCGCCGCCGCCACCTGCACCAGCGCGGTCAGCACCTCGTAGTCGAGCGAACGCGGATAGACCTGGCCGGTCGAGGTGAAGATCCTTGCGAAACCCAAGTACTGGCCGATCTGGGTCTCCAACGCCAGCTGCTTCTTGGCACTGCCGCCGAGCAGATCGAGCATGTCCTGCGCCGTGCCCATCGGACCCTTGATGCCGCGCGCCGGGTAGCGGTTGATCAACTCGTCCACCCGGGCGAAAGCGACCAGCAGCTCGTCGGCGGCGGTGGCGAACCGCTTGCCCAGGGTGGTGAGCTGCGCGGCGACGTTGTGCGAGCGTCCGGTCAGCGCCTGATCGCGGTACTGGACGGCGAGCCGGGACAGCGACACCAGCACCGTCACGATCCGCTCGCGGACCAGCTTCAGCCCGCTGAGCACCTGGAACTGCTCGATGTTCTCGGTCAGGTCGCGGCTGGTCATGCCCTTGTGGACGTGCTCATGACCGGCGAGCGCGTTGAACTCCTCGATCCGGGCCTTCACATCGTGCCGAGTGATCCGCTCCCGTGCCTCGATGGACGCCAGATCGACCTGATCGACCACCCGTTCGTAGTCGGCGATCACCGCGGACGGGTCGTCCCCGCCGAAGTCGACGCCCAGGTCCTTCTGCGCCTGCAACACCGCGAGCCAGAGCCGACGCTCGGCGACGATCTTGTTCTCGGGACTCCAGATCGCCCGCATCGCCTCGGACGCGTAACGGGTCGCCAGAACATTGGGAACGGTCATGGAGCCCATGTTTTCACGACGGGACCCCTTGCCGTATCGGCACCGACACGGCGGACCACGCTCCGCCACCCAGCCGGTTTCACCACTCGCCGGCGTCTCCCTCGGCGTACTGGGCGAGGGTCGAGTTGACCCGATAGGAGTCCGAGACGGCGATCTCGCCGCGTTCGGCGCGCGCGGCGATGTCACGGCGACAGAACAGGCTGGGGGCGTCCAGTTCGTCGATCGCGGCGTAGACGTCCTGCCGCGCGCGGGCCAACGAGGACGCCTGGGCGACCACGCCGAGCACCCGTCCCCCGGCCGCGACGAGCCGGCGGTCGAGGTCCAGCGCGGTGCCGGCATGCACGATGTGGACGTTGTCGGTCGACCCCGACAGCCGCGGGCCCGCGATCGTGCCGCCGAGTTCCGGCGTCCCCGGATAGCCGTTGGCGGCCAGCACCACGACGACGGACGAACCCGGCTTCCAGGCCAGTTCGCCGATCGCCTCCAGGTTGCCGATGGCCGCCGCATAGAGCACCTGGCCGAGCGGCGAATCGAGCGCGGCCAGCACGGCCTGGGTCTCGGGGTCGCCGAACCGGACGTTGAACTCCACCACCCGCAGGCCCTTGGAGGTGAGCGCGAGCCCGGCGTACAGCAGGCCGACGAACGGCGTCCCCTGGCGACCCAGTTCGGCGATGGTCGGCTCGACGACGCTCTCCATGATCTCGTCGACCAGCCCGGGCGGCGCCCAGGGCAGCGGGGTGTAGGCGCCCATCCCCCCGGTGTTCGGACCGGCGTCGCCGTCCCCGACCCGCTTGAAATCCTGCGCGGGCTGCAGCGGCAGCGCGGTGTGCCCGTCGGTGATGGCGAACAGGCTGACCTCGGGGCCGTCCAAGTACTCCTCGACCACCACCGGCAGACAGCCGGCGGCATGCTCGAGCGCGGCGGCCCGGTCGTCGGTGACGATGACCCCCTTGCCGGCGGCCAGTCCGTCGTCCTTCACCACGTGCGGGGCGCCGAAATGGTCCAGCGCCTGCTCGACCTCGGCGAGCGTCTCGCAGTACCGCGACCGGGCGGTCGGGACGCCGGCGGCGGCCATCACCTCTTTGGCGAAGGCCTTGGACGCCTCCAGTCGGGCGGCGGCCGCGGACGGCCCGAAGCAGGCGATCCCGGCGCCCCGGACGGCGTCCGCGACCCCGGCGACCAGCGGCGCCTCGGGTCCGACGACGACCAGGTTCACATGCAGCCGGCGGGCCAGGGCGACCACAGCGCGCGGATCGTTGATGTCGACCGGGTGGTTGCTGGCGATCGTCGCCGTGCCCGGATTGCCCGGCGCGCAATGCAGGTGGGTGACCGCCGGATCGCCGGCCAGCGCGATGGCGATCGCATGTTCGCGTCCGCCGCTGCCGAGAATCAGGACCGAAAGCTGGGTGTGCACGGGGTCAGACTAGTGCCGTCCGCCTTCTCCGGCTCCGCACGCGGTCGGTGGGCGGAGGGGACGGTTCTTTCCGGTCCGCCTTCTCGGGATCTGGACGGAAAGGGCAGGATTTCGTGGATTCCCGGTCCGTAGAGAACCGTTCCCCTCGATCCGGACCGGTACGAAAGAGCCGTCCCTGCGGTCCAACAGCCGTCTCGCAACGGTACGAAAGAACCGTCCCCGGTCCGCGCGGACGCCTCCGCCGGGTCAGCAGGGGTCGGGACGGGGTGGTGTCTCCCGCTGAGCGGTGGCCAGGAAGACCCCGAAGCTGCGTTGTATGCCGTCCACCTCGCGGTCGGTGGTCAGCGCGTTGCGCACCGTGACATGGGCGTACCCGGCGGCGGCGAAGGCACGACGCAGGGTGCCGCGGCTGAAACCGTGGTGGCCCTCGAAATCCGGGTCGTGATACTCGCCACCCTCGGGTTCCAGGTCGAGCACCGCGATCCAGCCGCCGGGACGGGTCGCCTCACTCAACCTGCGCAACAGCAGGCAGACGTTCGGCACGTGGTGCAGGGCCATCAGGCTGACCACCAGGTCGAAGGGCTCGCCCTGCCAGGGATGCTCGGTCAGATCGCCGACCTCGGCGGTGGTGTTGCTCAGCCCGGACTCGGCGATCCGCGTCCGGGCGACGTCGATCATCCCCGCCGACGAATCCAGCATCACCAGCTCGCCCACCCGGCCGGCCAAGGCGATGCCGAGCAGCCCGGTGCCCGCCCCGTACTCCAGTACCCGCATGGAGTCCCGCAGCGGAACGGCGCCGGCAATGGCATCTGCAGCCCTGCGAGCCCGTTCCGTCCGGCGGGGATCGGCGTCCCAACCCTCCGCCAGCTCATCGAAATCGGTCATGTGCTCAGCCTGCCGCACGACGGCGCGCTCGGTAAGCCGCCACGTTGATGCGATTGCCACAGCCGGCGTCGCAGAATCGCCGGGACCGGTTGCGACTGAGGTCGATCAGCACCTGATCGCAGCCGGACGCGGCACAGTGCCGCAGCCGATCCAGACCATCGGCCCGGACGACATCGATCATCGACATGGCGAACTCCACGGTCATCCGCACCGCCAGCGGAGCGCCGGCGTCCGTGGCGTGGATGTGCCAGTCGAACTCGTCGTGCCGGACCAACTGCGGCAGCGCGCCGCCCTCCCGGAGCAATCGGTTGACCAGCTGGACGACCTCGATCTCGGTCAGATCCCAGAGAACGGCCAGCCGATCGCGCAATGAGCGGACGTCCGCCAGCTCCGCCGCGTCATGGGTGCGGCTGCCGCTCCACTGCCATCGCGCGCAATAGGCGTCCAGTTCGTCCAGCGACGACAAGGTATCGGGACGGCGGCTGTTCACCAGCGCGGCGAGTGCCTGCAACGACAGTCTTGCGTCATGAGTGAACTCCACAATGACTCCTGACACTGCTTACGATGCCAGGAGCATAACAACCGTTCGGTCATGACAGGAGGAGCCGATGGCTGAGGCAACGGCCGAAACCGTCGATGTCGCCCCGCCCCGGTCGCGCGCGGCGTTGGTCGGTTGGACGGCCGCACTCGTCTCGGCCTGCGCCTTCGGCACCGCGGGTGCGTTCGCGAAGCCGCTGCTGGTCGCCGGCTGGAGCGCCGGCGCCGTGGTGACGGTGCGGCTCGGGCTGGCGGCAGCCATGCTGCTGACTCCCGGCTTGATAGCGCTGCGTGGCCGCTGGCACCTGCTGCTCAAGCAGTGGCGTCCGCTGCTCGCCTATGGCGTGTTCGGCGGGGCGGCCGCCCAGGTGGCGTTCTTCAACGCCGTCCAATACGTGCCGGTCGGCCTCGCCCTGCTGATGGAGTATCTGGCAATCCTGCTCGTGGTCGCCTGGGTCGCGGTGCGCAGCCGGCGGCTGCCGTCCCGGCTGACCCAGGTCGGCATCGTGGTGGCGATCACCGGACTGGTGGTGGTGCTCGATCCGACCGGCATGGTGGGTCTGGATCTCCGCGGCGTCGCCTGGGGCTTGCTGGCCGCCTGCGGGCTGGCCGTGTACTTCGTGATCTCGGCCCGACCGATGGAACTGCCGCCTCTCACCTTCGTGTCGGTAGGCCTGGCCGTCGGAACCGTCACCATCGCGATCGCCGGAGTGGTCGGGCTGATGCCGTTGCGGGCAAGCTTCATCGATGTCGTCTTCGTGGGCCTGACCGTGCCGTGGTGGGCGCCCCTGGTAGTGCTGGCACTGGTCGCGGCCGCGGCCGCCTATGCGCTGGGCTTCGTCGGCGTGCAGTACCTGGGCTCGACGGTGGCCAGCTTCGTCGGACTGACCGAGGTGCTGTTCGCCGTCGCCTGGGCCTGGCTGCTGCTCGGCGAACTACCGGGGCTCGCCCAGCTTCTCGGCGGGCTGGTGCTGCTCGCCGGGGTCGCTACTGTGCAACGCGGCCAGGCTGCGGCAGATGCGCGGTGACGCGGGTGACCAAGGGAACCGTCCCCGGTGACCAAAAGAACCGTCCCCAGTGACCAAAAGAACCGTCCCCGGTGACCGATCGGTCAGTGACCAAAAGAACCGTCCCCGGTGACCAAGAGAACCGTCCCCGGTGACCGATCGGTCAGAGCAGGTCGTGCAGCATGACGACCTGTTCGCGGCCGGGGCCGACGCCGATGCCGGAGATCCGGGCACCGCTCAGTTCCTCCAGCCGGCGCACGTAGGCCTGGCAGTTCTTCGGCAGGTCGGCGAAGTCGCGGGCGCCGGAGATGTCCTCGGTCCAGCCGTCCAGCTCCTCGTAGATCGGGGTGGCCCGGGCGAAGTCGTGCTGGGTCATCGGCAGCCTGTCGTGGCGGACGCCGTCCACTTCGTAGGCGACGCAGACCGGGATCTTCTTCCAGCCGGACAGGATGTCGAGCTTGGTCAAGAAGATGTCGGTGAAGGCGTTGGCGCTGGCCGCGGCCTCGACCACCAGGGCGTCGTACCAGCCGCAGCGCCGCTGGCGTCCGGTGGTGGTGCCGAACTCGGCCCCGTCGGCGCGGATCTTGTCGCCGTCGGCGTCCAGCAGTTCGGTGGGGAACGGGCCCTCGCCCACCCGCGTGGTGTAGGCCTTGGCGATGCCGATCACCCGGTCGATCCGGGTCGGCCCGACGCCCGAGCCGGTGCAGGCCCCGGCCGCGATCGGGTTGGACGAGGTGACGTAGGGGTAGGTGCCGTGGTCGACATCGAGGTGGTGCGCCTGGGCACCCTCGAAGAGCACGACGTGGTCGGTGTCCAGGGCGTCGTTGAGCACCCGCGAAACGTCCGCCACCATCGGCCGCAGCCGCTCGGCATGACCCATCAGCCGGTCGGCGATCAGATCGGGGTCGATGGCCCGCTGGTTGTAGACCTTCACCAGCAGGTGGTTCTTCTGCCACAGCGCGGCCTCGACCTTGGCCCGCAGCATCTCTTCGTCGAACAGGTCCTGCACCCGGATGCCGAGGCGATTGACCTTGTCAGAGTAGGCGGGGCCGACGCCGCGCCCGGTGGTGCCGATCTTGCGCTTGCCCAGGAACCGCTCGGACACCCGGTCGATGGTCTGGTGGTACGGCGTGATCAGGTGCGCGTTGGCGGACACCAGCAGCTTGTGGGCAGCGTCGACGCCGCGGGCGGCGAGGCCGTCGATCTCGGCGAACAGCACGTCGAGGTCGATCACCACGCCGTTGCCGATCACCGGCACGCTGTTCGGGCTGAGGATTCCCGAGGGCAGCAGGTGCAGCGCATACCGCTCACCGCCCACCACCAGGGTGTGGCCGGCGTTGTTGCCGCCCGAGTAGCGAACCGTATAGTCGACGCGGTCACCCAGCTGATCGGTGGCCTTGCCTTTGCCTTCGTCGCCCCATTGCGCTCCGACGACCACGATGCCCGGCATGTAGTTCCCTCCGGCATGAAAAGCGGCCCTCGCTGGGGCCCTTACCAGCACAGCCTAACGGAGTCGCCCCGGTGGCCAGCCGACGTCCGGATGGCCGGACGGCCCCGAGGGGTCCGACGGCAGACCCGCCAGTTCAGTCGTGGGTCGAGTCGACCAGTTCGGCGTGCGCGGTCGGCGAGGAGTCGATCAGCAATTGCACGCAGCGGTCGTACTCGGCGTCCTCGCCGATCGCCCGCGCGGCCTGGGCCAGCGCCCACACCGCGCGCAGGAAGCCGCGATTCGGCTCGTGCTCCCACGGCACCGCGCCGGAGCCGCGCCAGCCGTTGCGGCGCAGGGCGTCAAGACCGCGGTGGTAGCCGGTGCGGGCGAACGCGTAACCGCTGATCGCCCCGACCCGGTCGCCGCGCTGGAGCGCCTGCTCGGCCAGCACCGCCCAGGCCAGGCTCGAACTGGGGTGCTGGGCCGCGACTTCGAGCGGATCGGTGCCGGACGCCACGGACGCGGCCGGGTCGTCCGGCAGCAAGGTGGCCTGCGCTCCCGGTGCGGCGAAGGGAAGATGAGCCATGCGCCTACCTTAGGAGTTTCTGCAAGCGGGGCGGGACTCGGCTGCCCGCCGTCCCGAATCCGCTCGATGTGAGTTGTGTCGCGCCAAGCTCTATGCTGCGGCCATGGTCGACGAGGACACCACTTTTCAGCTCCGGATGGACCGTTATGGGCCTGACCTGCTCAACGGGTTGACCGCCGCCTACGGCGACGCGGGCCCTCAGCTCTTCGAGCGCCTGACCGCCATCATGCGCGGCGCGTTCGCCGCCCGCGGCACCGATCTGAAGGTCTTGGACGAGGCCCGTCTGCTCAGCCCCGACTGGGTGCAGCGTCCTGGCACCATCGGCTACGTCTGCTACGCCGACCGGTTCGCGGGGTCGTTGGCCGGGGTCGCCGACCGGATCGATCACCTGAAGTCGCTCGGGGTCAGCTACCTGCATCTGATGCCCCTGCTGCGGCCCCGCGAGGGTGAGAACGACGGCGGCTACGCGGTGGCCGACTACCGTTCGGTCGACCCGCGGCTCGGCACCATGGACGACCTGACCGCCCTGGCCACGACGCTGCGCAGGCACGACATCGCACTGGTCGTCGACCTGGTGCTCAACCACGTCGCCCGCGAGCACGAGTGGGCCGTCCGGGCCCGTGCCGGGGAGCAGAAGTACCGCGACTACTTCCACATCTTCGGCGACCGCACCATGCCGGACGCCTACGAGCAGAGCCTGCCGGAGATCTTCCCCGACTTCGCGCCTGGCAATTTCACCTGGGACGAGGAGGCCCAGGGCTGGGTGTGGACCACCTTCAACTCCTTCCAGTGGGATCTGAACTGGGCCAATCCGGACGTCTTCGCCGAGTTCGCCGACCTGCTGCTGTTCCTGGCCAACAACGGCGTCGAGGTGTTCCGGCTGGACGCCATCGCCTTCACCTGGAAGGTGCTCGGCACCGACTGCCAGAACGAGCCGCAGGTGCACGAGCTCACCCAGGCGCTGCGGGCGGTGCTGCGGATCGTGGCCCCGGCCTGCGCGCTGAAGGCGGAGGCGATCGTCGGCCCGCAGGACCTGATCGCCTACCTGGGCCAGGGCAAGCACTTCGGCAAAGTGTCCGATCTCGCCTACCACAACTCGCTGATGGTGCAGTTGTGGGGTGCGTTGGCGTCGCGGCACACCCGGCTGTTCGAGGTGGCGCTGTCGAATTTCCCGGCCAAGCCGGCCAACACCACCTGGGGCAGCTACGCGCGCTGCCACGACGACATCGGCTGGGCGGTCTCCGACAGCGACGCCCGCGGCGCCTACCTGGAGGGTCACACCCACCGCGCCTTCCTGTCCGAGTTCTATGCCGGGCTCTATCCGGGTTCCTTCGCCCGCGGTCTGGTCTTCCAACACAATCCGGTCACCAACGACCGCCGGATCAGTGGATCGATGGCCAGCCTGGCCGGTCTGGAGGCGGCCCTGCACGCCGGCGACCAGGGCCAGCTGTCCGACGCGATCGCCCGGATCAACCTGCTGCACACCGCGATCCTCGGTTTCGGCGGCGTCCCGCTGCTCTACATGGGCGACGAGATCGGCCAACTGAACGACTACAGCTACGTCGACGACCCCGAGCACGCCTCCGACAATCGCTGGGTGCACCGGCCCCGGATGGACTGGGACGCCGTCGCGGCCGCCGACGCCGATCCGGGGACGCCGTCCGGCCGGATCCTGGCCGGCCTGCGGCACACCATCGGCGTCCGGAAGAGGCTGCCGCAACTGCACGCGTCCATCGAATCGCGGGTGCTGCCGAGCCCCGATTCGCGCGTCCTGGTGCTCACCCGCGACCATCCCGAGGGCACGCTGATCGAGGTCTACAACTTCAGCGAAGACATGGTGGAGCTGCCCACCTACGTGCTGCGCTCCCGATTGGGCGACGCCGCCGTCGAGCAGATCAGCGGCTACGACTATTCGCTGTCCCCCGAAACGCTGCGCATCCGTCCGTACCAACCGCTCTGGCTGACCGCCGACTGAGCGTTTTTCTTCGCACTCGGGCTGGCGTGAATGATCAGCGTTTCCTCAGCGTTTCCTCATGCGAGCGTGGGGTTGGGGCCGGATATTCGAACGGCGGAGCGGCTCTATTCGAACCGGGTCGACTCGGACGCCGTGGCTCGGCGCGCCATGCCGAAGGTCGCGACGATGGCGGCTGCGGCCAGCACCAGGCTGAGGTGGTGGCGTCGAACGAGAACTCGGCACGGGTCTGGCATAGCCGGCCATGATCCCGAGCACCACCAGCCGGGTGCGCGCCCGCTCCCGTGCTGCGGCGTCGCGGACCAGCACGATCAGCTCGACGGCGTGCGGCGCGCTCTTCGGCCCTGCGGCGGCGACCGGAAGGAAGGGGCCGAACCCGGAGCTGTCGATGCGGGCCCACTCCCCGTCGACGTCACGACCCAGGGCCCGCGCGTCCGCCGCGGTGAGGTATGTGCCGTCGCTGTTGCCAGCGAGCGATCCACCTGGACCGGCAGTCGGCGACAGAACCGATGCGCATGCTGGAGAAGGTCGGACACGGAAGCGAACCGCGGGAGTACCGCACAAAGACAAGGTCCGCCGGAGCCCGAAGGCTCCGGCGGACCTGTGTCCAACTGCTCAGCTCAGTACAGGGTGGGATCGGCCTGCTTGACCGCCTCCACCTCGTCCGGCGTCGGCGCGTAGGCACCGTTCTTGCTCACCGTGATGCCCGAGGTGACCACCGCGTTGTGCAGCGCCGACTGGACGTCGGACCAGCCCGCGTCGGCCAGTCGCTGCCGCGCCTCGACCGAGCCCAGCAGGCCGCTCTTCAGCAGTCCGGCGATCAGGCCGGCCATGAACGAGTCGCCGGCGCCGACGGTGTCGCCCACGGTGACGTTCATCTGGTCGATGTGCAGCATGTCGCGGTTGTCGGCCAGCAGGGCGTAGGCACCCCACGGTCCGCGGGTGACGACCACCATGGACGGCCCGGCCTTGATCCAGCGTCGCATCACGTCCTCGACCGGCTCACCGGGGTAGAGCCACTCGAGGTCTTCGTCGCTGACCTTGACCAGGTCGGACAGGCTGACCAGGTCCTCCACGCGTCCGACCACCTGTTCCGGCGCGATCATCAGCGCCGGCCGGATGTTCGGGTCGTAGGAGACCGTGGCATGGTCGCGGATCGCCCGGACGTTCTCGACCACCGCGGTGCCGCCCGGTTCGAGCGTGGCCGCGATGCTGCCGGTGTGCAGGTGTCCGTACTTCGACAGGTCGTCGATCGGCGGGACGTTCCACTCCAGGTCGAACTCGTAGCTGGCCCGGCCATCGGCGTCCAGGTGGGCGAAGGCGACGGCGGTCTTCGCGGCCGAGTCGGTGCCCGGCACGATCGACACTCCCGAGTTGGTGGCCCACTGCGCGAGTCGGTCACCCCGTTCGTCCTTGCCCCACCAGGCGCAGATGCTGGCCGGTTCGCCGAGGGTGGCGACGCCGGCCGCCACGTTCAGCAGGCTGCCGCCGACATGCTCCTTGCTGGAATCTCCTCGGATGACGACGTCGATCAACGCCTCACCGAGACACAAAACTTCGCGTTCAGACATCAGTGTCCTTTCGCGGCGAGCGGATCGCCGCTGTCGTTCGGATCATGGGTCAGGCCCAGTTTGGCCTCCATCTCCTCCAGCGGTACACCCTTCGTCTCAGGCATGACCTTGAGCACCCAGACCAGCTGGCCGACCATGAAGATCGCGAAAACCGCGAACGCCACGCCGCCACCGAGGCCACCGATCACCGGCGGGAAGAAGGTCGAGGTCAGCCAGGCGAACACCCAGTGGGTCAGCGAGCCGAAGGACTGGCCGCGTCCGCGGATGCGGTTCGGGAAGATCTCGGAGATGAACACCCAGATCACCGCACCCTGGCCGAAGGCGTGAGCGGCGATGAAGACCAGCAGGCCGGCCAGCACCAGGAAGCTGGACGTCGAGTCGAACGCTCCGCCGAGGGCCTTCTCGTAGTAGAACATCAGCGCGGACATGAAGCCCAGGCTGACGATGTAGCCGATCGAGCCGATGATCATCAGCTTCTTGCGGCCGATCCGGTCGATCACGGTCAGTGCGGCCATCGTCGCGACCAGGTTCATGAAACCGACCGCGATGCTCATCTGGAAGGCAGCGTCGGTGGACGCGCCGGCCCTCTTCATGACCTCGGGGGCGTAGTAGAGGATCGCATTGATGCCGGACATCTGGTTGAACATGGCGATCATGAAAGCGAGCATGATCACCTTCGCGTGGCCCTTGGTGAAGAAGGGCACCTTGGGCGCGTTCTCGGCCGCGGCCAGCGAGGCGTCGATCTCCTGGATCTGGAAGTCGGCCTCCTCCTTGCTGGTGGTCAGCTTGGCGATGGTCTCGCGACCCTTCTGCTCCTGCCCGTTGGCCATCAGCCAGCGCGGCGTTTCGGGGACGGTGAACAGCATCAGCAGGAAGATCGCGGCCGGGATGGCCATGACGCCGAACATCCAGCGCCAGTCGCTGGTCTCGTCGTTGACGACCGCGCGGACGATGGTGTTCGACAGGTAGGCCAGCAGGATGCCCAGCACGATGTTGAATTGGACCAGGCCGACCAGGCGGCCACGGACCTTCGCCGGGGCGATCTCCGCGGTGTAGATGGGCGCACACACCGACGCTGCACCGACGCCGATGCCGCCCAGGAACCGGAAGATCTCCAGGGTGACGATGTCGTGGGCGAACGCCGAACCGAGGGCGCCCGCCAGGTAGAGGATGCCGATCACGAACAGCACCGGCTTGCGGCCGTAGCGGTCGGCTGGCTTGCCGGCGACCAGGGCGCCGAGGATGGTGCCGAGCAGCGCCATGCCCACGGCCCAGCCGAGGTAGGCGTCGGACAGTTGGAAATATGCTTTCAGTTGCTCAGTGGTCCCGGAGATGACTGCCGTGTCAAATCCGAAGACCAGGCCACCGATCGAGGCGACCAGCGCGCTTCGTATCACGAGGGGTTTCATGCGCGACATGCTAGGGCCAGATGTCCGCCAGGTGACCTGGTTGCTACGAGGACATTTCGAAACCACACCACCCCAATCGAAACCACAACCTCGAGCGCTTCGGCTCCCCCCGCGACACACGGACCGCGCACCCGATCACAGGAGTTCGGGTCTCGCCATGTGGACGCCCACCACTCGTCGGGTCGGGTCCAGGACGCGGATCTCAGCGTGTCGACGACCCCTCAAGCTGACCGGCCGGTGCCACGGTGGAGATGCTCGCGGACGCGGTCGCCTCCGCCCCCGCGACGGTGCCGCCGCTGCCGCACGACCGAGTGGCTATCGTGAGCCGGTGATCGGACGCCGCACGCTACTCAGCACCGCACTGCTCGGAGTCGCTGTGCCCCCGCTCATCGCCGGCTGCCAGGCGTCGCCGCCAGGATCGCCGACACCGTCGGGCCCGATCGATCCGACTGGCTCGACCGGCAGCGCAGAGGCCCCTAGCCAACCGGCGTCCTCGCCCGCATCACCGTCCTCACCCAGCCCTACCGGCGGGCCATTCACGCTGCAGATGATGTCGTGGAATGTGATGACCGAGGGCCTCGGACCCGACTGGTACGGCCCCTCGATGCCGCGGGAGGACCACCTCTGGGCGACCCGGGCACCGCGGGTACAGCAGTGGCTGCGGGCCACGGACGCCGATGTGGTCTGCTTCCAGGAGGCGCTCGGCACACGGGATGCCGCGGGTCGGCCGTCCAATCTGATGGTCGGCATGGTGCCCGACCGCGGCTGGGCCAACATCGACCACTTCCTGCCGATCATGTTCCGCGCCTCGCTTCTCGAACTGCACGACTCCGGGGTCACCGATACCTTCGCGGGCAACAAGACGTCCCCCTGGCAGCGGTACTGCAGCTGGGCGCGGCTGCGGCATCGCGCGACCGGACGCGAACTGCTGGTATTCAACACCCACATGCAGCCGTTCCAGACCATCGACATCGCCCGGCTGCGGTCGGCGACGATCAGTCGGCTGATCTCCGTCATGCACGCCGCGGACCCCGGCTACCGGACGCCCGCGGTGCTGGCCGGCGATTTCAACGCGCGCGCCGACGAACGGCGTCCGGTCTTCTCCGATCACCTCACCAAGCTGAAGAAGGACGGCTGGCGCAACTCGGCGACGATCGCCGCGCACGACAGCTCCGAAGTGCCCGGCGTCAGCACCCACAACGGCTTCGGCGTCAAGGCGGCCGGCGCCTGGCGCTACCGGCTGATCTCGACCAGTGGCAAGAACGTCGACTACCTATGGGTGCGCGCGGGAGCGACCGTGCCGGACCGGGAGACCTACACCGGCCCCGGTGTCCGGCACCTCAAGCTCGCCGACGGACGGCGCTACCCGTTCTTCGCAGAGGGCCCGGTGCCGTCCGACCACTGCCCGGTGCTGGCCCGGGTGCGGTTCGCCTGACCCGCCGGATACTCGTCCGCGGATCGTCCCGCTTGCGATGGACGAACCTGCACCCGCGTCCCGCCCTCTCCTCGTTACCCAGACGCAACGGTGCCCGGACGCGGACGTCCGGGCACCGTCGAAGGTACGGCTCGATCAGCCGATCGTCTTGCCGGCCGAACGCAGGTTCTCGCAGGCCTCGATGACACGGGCCGCCATGCCGGCCTCGGCGGCCTTGCCCCAGGCGCGCGGGTCGTACATCTTCTTGTTGCCGACCTCGCCGTCGATCTTCAGCACGCCGTCGTAGTTGGCGAGCATCCAGCCGGCCACCGGACGGCTGAACGCGTACTGGGTGTCGGTGTCGACGTTCATCTTGATGACGCCGTAGTCGACCGCGTCGCTGATCTCCTGCGGGGTGGAGCCGGAACCACCGTGGAACACCAGGTCGAACGGCTTCTCACGGCCGTACTTGGCGCCGACGGCGTCCTGGATCTCCTTGAGCACGCCGGGACGCAGCTTGACCGAGCCCGGCTTGTACACACCGTGCACGTTGCCGAAGGTCAGGGCGGTGATGTAGCGGCCCTTCTCGCCCAGGCCCAGCACCTCCACGGTGCGCAGGCCGTCCTCGACGGTGGTGTACAGCTTGTCGTTGATCTCGGCCTTGACGCCGTCCTCTTCGCCGCCGACCACGCCAACTTCGATCTCCAGGATCTGGCGGGCCTTGGAGGTGAGCGCGAGCAGTTCGTCGGCGATCTGCAGGTTCTCCTCCATCGGAACCGCGGAGCCGTCCCACATGTGCGACTGGAAGAGCGGCTCGAGGCCGCGGTCGACGCGCTCCTGGGAGATGGCGATGAGCGGCTTGACGTAGGTGTCCAGCTTCTCCTTCTGGCAGTGATCGGTGTGCACCACTATGTTCACCGGGTAGTTCTTGGCGACCACGTGGGCGTACTCGGCCAGCGCCACAGCACCGGTGACCATGTGCTTGATGGTCGGCCCGGAGGCGTACTCGGCACCGCCGGTGCTCACCTGGATGATGCCGTCCGAGCCGGCTTCGGCGAAGCCCGCCATGGCCGCATTCAGGGACTGCGACGAGGTGATGTTGATCGCGGGGAAGGCGAACGAGCCAGCCTTCGCCGCGTCCAGCATCTCGGCGTACTTCTCGGGTGTTGCGATGGGCATTCCTGCGCTCCTCACGGGGTTTGTCGTGGCCCCACCATCGACGGTGACGCCTGCGATGACCAGGCCAGTCTTGCAAAAGACGACGACCAGCGCGACCCGTTTCGAGAAGCTGCTGACCAGACCCGTCCGATCGGCCGACCTGGTCCGAGGGAACAGCCCCTCTCAGTCGTCGAGACGGGAGAGGTCGATCCACGATCGGCCCCCGGACAACGCCCGCACCGCGGAGTCGATGTTGGCCGGCAGTGCGCTGAGGTAGTTCATCGGGACGGTGGCGGTCCGGCCGTCGCGGGCCTCGACCCGAAGCAGCGGGGATCGTCCGAGCCGGCCCGGTGCCGCCCGGAAGGCACCCACCTCGGGCCACAGCAGCCACAGCCCGGCCACCCAGACGCCGTCGCGTGTCGTTGCGAACGCCGGACCGGTGAGGACGCGTTTGGCGTCCGCACGGGCCAGCATCAGACCGGTGCCGGCGACGATCACCCAGACCAGTCCGACCGCGAGTGCCGAACCCACTAGCCAGGGCCCGAAAGTGCCGACCTGATCGGCGAAGAAGTACCAGACCGCCGCCCCGATCCCGACCGAGACCGCGGCCGAGATCAGCCGCTGAATGAGTATCGACCGCCGACGCGCGACCGCAGCCTGGGCGGCCTCCGGTGCGTAATACACCACGTACTCCCCGCCACCGTTCACAGCCGCCATGGTAACGGCCGCTCGTGCGGTCCTCGTCCAGCGAAGGGACGGCGTCCGGCCCCGCCCGGACCCTGCCCGACCCACTGGGCCCGTGCGTGGATCAGGCTGGGCCGGCCCAGCGGGTGGCCCAGTGGTACATGGCGATCGCGGCCGCGGCGCCCGCGTTGAGTGAGCGGGTCGACCCGTATTGGGTGATCGACACCAGCGACGCGCAGCCGGCGACCACTTCGTCGGTCAGGCCCGGACCTTCGGAGCCGAAGATCAGGCAGCAGCGCTCGGGCAGTTCAGTGCACTCCAACGGGACGGCGCCGGGCAGGTTGTCGACACCGACGCCGACGACGTCCGCCGCGGCCAGGGCGTCCAGGAAGCTCGGGACGTCGGGGTGATGCCGCACCTGCAGGTAGCGGTCGGTGACCATCGCGCCCCGCCGGTTCCAGCGCCGGCGTCCGAGAATGTGCACCGCGGCCACGTTGAAGGCGTTCGCCGTCCGGACGATCGAGCCGATGTTGAAGTCGTGCTCCCAGTTCTGGATCGCCACATGCAGCGGATGCCGGCGGGTGTCGAGGTCAGCGACGATCTCGTCCAGCCGCCAGTAGCGGTAGCGGTCCACGACGTTGCGCCGGTCGCCGGACGCCAGCAGCTCGGGGTCGAGGCGGGGGTCGTCCGGCCAGGGCAGCGGATGCGGTCCCACTCCTACGGTGGGCAGAGTCGGATCGGCACCCTCGTCGCCGTCATACCGCTCGCTTACCGACTCCACAGCGCCCCACGGTAGCCTGGATCACCGTGACCCTGCTTCCGATGCTCGCGCCACTGCTGCTACCCGACTGGATGGACTCCGAGTACCTGATTCACGCCCTGGGCAATTGGGCCCTGTGGGGCGTGGCCTTGGTGCTCATCATCGAATGCTCGATCTTCCCCGTGCTGCCCGGCGATTCACTGCTGTTCACCGTCGGCATGTTCGTCGCGATGGATCCGCCGTCGATCACCTTCGCCGGGATGAGCCAGCCGATGGTGCTGCTCGTCTCGTGTGTGATCCTGATGATCGCCGCGGTACTCGGCAACGTGTTCGGCTATTTCGTCGGCAAGTGGATCGGCCCCGCGATCTTCAAGCCGCGCGAGGGCTTCTGGGGACGGATCTTCGATCCCAAGCGGGTGGAGCAGACCCACGAACTGATGGATCGCTACGGCCCGCGCGCGCTGGTGCTGGCCCGCTTCGTCCCGTTCGCCCGTACGTTCATCACCCTGATCGCCGGCATCGGACGGATGGACTTCCGCAAGTTCATCACCTGGACCGGCGTCGGCGCGGTGTTCTGGGCGGTCGGCATCACGGTGCTCGGCTACTTCATGGGCAACCTGCCGTTCATTCACAACAACCTTGAGATGGTGCTGGTCCTCATCGTGTTGATCTCGGTGCTGCCGATGGTCTTCGAGTATCTCCGCGAGCGCCGCAAGCTGAAGGCGGAGGCGTCCGTCTCTGAGTGAGCCGGGGCCTGGTCGAGCGGGGGTCTACGACACTCGGCCGGTCCGGTCAGCACATGCCGAACTGCTGTCGGGCGATCCGCCGATCTCACCATCGGCGTCCGCTGGCCGGTTAGCTGACCGCTTTCGTGAAATAACACGAAAGCGGTCAGCCAACCCGCCAGCGGTCACCGATGAGGAGATCGGCAAGTCCACACGGCAGCATTCCCCCCGGCAGCAACAATCCCCACAAACCACAGCGGCCCCCGATGATCACCGGGAGCCGCTCTGGTTGAACCTCAGGTTCTGGTGTGCAGTTCAGGTCTGGGGTGGGGTGTAGCCGCCTTGGGACGTCCCACCCTGCTGCGGCGGCTGGTAGGGCGGGGGTTGCTGGGGCTGTCCGTACTGACCGGGCTGCTGACCCTCCTGGGGATACTGCTGACCGGGCTGCTGGTACTGCTCGCCCTGAGGCACCTGGTACGGGGGTTGCTGACCGTACTGCGGGTACTGCTGGCCGTGCTGGGCCGGCTGGCCGTATTGCGGCGGCTGCTGCTGGTACTGCGGGGCACCGCCGAACTGGCCGGGCGAGGGTGCGGAGTAGTTCTGGGCCTGATACGCCTGCGGGTTCGGTAGGTTGCTGGCCGAGCCGGGAGCGGCGTCCAACTGCGCGTTGCTGGGCTCGGACGGCACCTGCGGCGCCTCGCCGCGGTAGCTGATCTCGCCGAAGCTGACGTCGGGCGCGCGGCGCACCTCGGCGTCGTTGACCTCGAAGTAGGTGGCCTTCTCAAATTTGTACATGCCGGCCAGCACGTTGGACGGGAAGGAATCGACCTTGGTGTTGTAGTTGCGCACGTTGGCGTTGTAGAAGCGGCGTCCGGCGGCGATCCGGTCCTCGGTGTCGACCAGTTCGCGCTGCAACTCCAAGAAGTTCTGGTTGCTCTGCAGCTGCGGGTAGGCCTCGACACTGACGATCAGGTTGTGCACCGCCGCGGACAGCGCGTCCTCAGCCTGGGCGCGCTGAGCGGCGGTGCCGCCCTGCTGAGCCAGCGCGGCCGCCTGGTTGCGCATCCGCGTGACGCCCTCCAGGGTGTTTCGCTCGTGGGCGGCGAAGGCGCGGACCGTCTCCACCAGCCGCGGAATGAGGTCGTAGCGCCGGTTCAACTCGACGTCGATCTGACGCCAGGACTCCTGAATCATGTTCCGGTCGCGCTGGAAGCCGTTGTACAGCGACACGGCGTACAGGCCGGCCAGCACCGCGATGACCACCAGGATCACCAGGAACCACAAAATGCCACTCATGGGCGAACTCCTTATCGTGGACGAGCGCAGTCCAGCCTAACGGCTGCCGGTCGCTTGGCTTCCCTGGCCCCCGCGACCGCTTCGCGCGGCAACCAGCCCGTGCTCGTAGGCGGCGATACCAGCTGGGCCTGGTCGCGGGTCGCGAGCTTTGGCCAGCAGATTCCCGATCTGGGTGTTGACGGTGCCCGGTCCCCCCGCGCCTGGGCGATGGCCGGCTGGACGGCGGTGATCGGACGCTGCCTCCGTCGCCGCTGGTGCTTCGGGAGCCAGCGCCTGGGCGATGGCCGGTTGGACGCGGTGGTGCTGGCCGGCGCCGTGCTCGGTGCCGCCCTCACGGCGTCCGCTGTGGCCGTCCGCGTCGAGGTCACCGCCGTGGAGGCAGTGCTGGCCGCGGTGCCGTTCATGCAGGCCGGAATGCTGGTGCTGGGCGCGCTGCCGTTCACCCACGAGGACGCCGGCAGTCAGATCCTCAGCACCCTGGCCGCCGTGCCGCACACCGGTGGCGTGTGCTGCTGGCGAGTGCGATCGCCGCGACGGTAACGGCGGTGCTGATCATGGCCGCGACGCTGGCCTCGGCCGCGTTGACCCTGCACCGGCTGGGCCGTGGCGGCGGTCATCGGCCGGGGAGAGGTCGCCGGTGCGACGGGCTACCTGGTGCTGATCGGCGGCATCGCGCGGTCCGGTTCACCGGTCGGGACGCCTGATCGGAGCGCCCAAGTTCCGAGATCCCGGCATTCGCCGGGATGACGGGTGGCGGTCGGATTGCTGCGTCACCGCACGATCTCGGCACCGTGGTGGAGATCCCGGCATTCGCCGGGATGACGGGTTGCTCCGTCAGCCCAGGCCCAGATCGGCCAGGCCGACGGCGTAGCGATACGGGACGCCGGCCGCCTCGATCACCTCAGCGGCGCCGGTCGCGCGGTCGACGATCACCGCCACACCGACCACCTCGCCGCCTTCGGCCCGGACGGCGTCCATCGCCTCCAGCGGAGACCCGCCGGTGGTGGAGGTGTCCTCGACGACCAGCACTCGGCGTCCAGCGACCGCGGCACCCTCGATCCGGCGCTGCATGCCGTGTGCCTTGGCCTGCTTGCGGACCACGATGGCATCCACCCGCCCGTCGGCGGCCGCCTTCGCGTGCAGCATGGCGGTGGCGACCGGGTCGGCGCCCATGGTCATACCGCCCACGACGTCGAAGTCCCAGTCGGCGACCAGGTCGTTCATCACCCGTCCGACCAGCGGGGCCGCCACGCCGTCCAAGGTCACCCGGCGCATGTCGACGTAATAGTCGGCCTCCTTGCCCGAGGTGAGAGTCACCTTGCCGTGCACGACGGCGAGGTTCTTGATGTGCTCGATCAACTCAGAACGATCCGACATGGGAGACACCCTAAGGCCTCCCACGCGACCCGCGACGAAATGACGGACGCCTCGGACGGGCACCCCGACCAGCGCTCAGCTGAACCAGCTGCGTCCGTTGGCCGGCCCGGCCGAATCCTGCGGCGCGTCGTCGGTGAACGGCTCCGCGCCGCCGAGCCAGCGACGCAGCTCGGGGCCGGAGCGGGCCCGGTAGCCGAACAGCGCCCGGCCGGCGGCGGTCTCGAGCTCGGTCAGCGGCAGCCGGACGCGGGTACCCAGCGCCACCAGGTTGCCGTACCGGCGTCCCTTCCAGACGGCGGTCTCGGCGGTCACCAGCAGCTGCGGAAAGCTGGCCGCAAAGCCGGCCAGACAGGACTGCGACCAGCCGAACGGCGCCTGATCGGCCAGATTCATCAGCGCCACACCGTCGGGCCGCAGCACCCGGCCGGCATCGGCGAAGAACTCCGCCGTGGCCAGCGATCCGGGCACGTGCAGGCCGTCGAAGGCGTCCACGATCAACGCATCGGCATAGTCGGCGGGCATCGCCGCCAGGCCGCCGCGGCCGTCCGTCGTCCGCACCTTGACGCCCGAATGCCGGTCGAGCGGGAGCTTGCGCCGCACCTCGACGAGCAGGTCGGCGTCCGGTTCGCAGACGATCTGGGCCGTGCCGGGACGGACGGCTGCCAGCCAGCGCGGCAGGGTCATCCCTCCGCCACCCAGATGCACCACCCGCAACCGGACGTCGTCCGGACGCCGCAGCACCGTCGCCCGCAGCATCTCGGCGATCCGCTGGATGTACTCGAACTCGAGCCGCAGCGGATCGCCGGGATCCACCCAGGACTGCTGCGTGGCGCCGGTCCGGACCAGGAAGGCGCCACGGACCTCCCGATCGGCCTCGACCCGGTCGGCCATCAGAGCGTCACGATCAGGCCGGCCAGCAGGTTGCCGACGCCGTGCACGAGCCACGGCGCGTACAGCGATCCGGTGCGTTGCCTCAGCCAGCCGGCCAGGAACGCCGCCACCGCGCCAGCCGCCAGTGCACCCAGCCACGACGCCAACTCCCGGTCGAAGAAGACCCACTGGGCGACCATCCGAACCACGCCACAGATGACCGCCTGCATCAGGTTGGCAACGACCGGCCCGCGCCGGCGGCGGTCGCGCAGCCAGCGCGAATCGGTCAGCCAACGCAACAGAAAGCCGCGGAAGAACAACTCTTCGGACAGCGAGGTCTGCAGGAAGGCGGTGACGACAACCGTGAGGCCCAACCAGAACCCGCCATACGAGGCCGGCCACGGCGGCCGCCCGCTCAGCACGTTCGTGCCGCAGAAGCACACCAGTGAGGACCCCGCGATGATCACCGTCAGCAGATCCGGACGCGCCTCGATACGGCGGAAACCCAGCCACCGCAGGAACGAACCCTCCGAACGTCCGGCCTGCAGCCACCAGGCCAGCGGCACCAGGGCGAACACAGCGACCTGCGCAGGCACGCCGATGAGCAGCAGGATCGCCAGTTCCACCCGACAAGTGTGGCCCCTCGGGTGCGAGATCGCCGACTCGGCCTCCCGGCTGCACCGATGGCTCGAGCCCAGACCATGCTCCGGCGGGCGAGGCGGTAGCGAAGCACTGGCGGCCGGCCAGGGAGACAGGCCGTCGCCTGCCGGACGTCCACGCCAACCACGACTTCCCAAGAACCTCTGGAATCTGGCCCGCCGATCAGCATTACTATGAGCGGGATTCAGGAGGATGCATGAACTCGGAAAAGGTCATCTTCGGCTTCTTCATCACGTTGGCGGCCGCGCTGAACTTCGGTTTCTGGACCGGCGAGATGGACAAGATCGAGCTCCACAACGTGTGGGAGTTGGCTGCGGCGATCGTGGTCAGCCTGATCGCCACGGTGCTGAAGTTCGGCGACAGGACCCAGTTGGGTGCCGTCCACCTGGCCACCTCCCTTGTCGCCGACGTCCAGCTGATCGCCGGTGCGATCATCTGGAGTTGGGCCGCGACGACGTCCGCCGGGGTCACGTCGGCCGACATGGCGCTGGTGGTGTCAATGTCGGCAGGCGCGCTGCTGGCCAACCTGGTCTCGGTCGTGCTGATGATCTCCGAGATCATCACCGCCCGCCGTTAGCAGACCGGGGCCGGGCGCTTCTTCATGAACAACGTCACCTATCTGTTCCTGCGGCGCATGCGGGTGCCGCTGGTCTTGGTGATCAGCGTGTACACGATCAGCGTCTTCGGGTTGGCGATCGTCCCCGGTGTCAACGACGCTGGCCAGCCGACGCCCGGCATGGGTTTGTTCAACGCCTTCTACGTGATCAGCTACACCGGCACCACGATCGGCTTCGGCGAACTGCCGCACGCCTACTCCGGCCAGCAACGGATGTGGATGATCGTCGCCATCTACCTCACGGTGGCCGGCTGGTCGTACGCGGTGGCCACCGTAGTCGGGCTGCTGCAAGAGCCGGCCTTCCAGAACGCGCTGCGCCGCGGACGCTACCTGCGGCGGATCCGGCGGCTGCGCGAGCCGTTCTACATCGTCTGCGGCGTCGGCGAGACCGGAACCCTGGTCTGCCAGGGTCTGGACCGGCTCGGCAAGCGGTTCGTCGCGGTCGACTCCGACGCGATCCGCATCGACCAGCTCAAACTGGAAGAGTTCCGCGCCGACCCGCCGACGCTGATCGCGGACGCCTCCCAGCCGTCCAATCTGATCGCCGCCGGCCTGATGTCGCCGCATTGCCGCGGCGTGATGGCGTTGGCCGTCGACGACATCACCAACCGGGCGATCGCCGTCACCGCACGACTGCTGCGGCCCGGGCTGCCGGTGATGGCACGGGTCGGGGACGCCGACACCGACCACACCATGGGCGCGTTCGGCGGCGACATGGTGATCAACCCGTTTGAACGGTTCTCGGGCCACCTGGCACTCGCCGTTGCCCGTCCGGAACGGTATCGGCTGGGCCAGATCCTCACCGGTTTCCCCGGCGAAGACCTGCCCGAACGGCACCATCCGCCGCGTGGGCACTGGATCATGTGCGGCTACGGCCGGTTCGGTCACGGCGTCCGGGACGCCCTCACCAAGGCCGGTAACGAGGTGACGGTGATCGACCGGCTGCACTACGGCGAAGAGGGCGTCGACGTCAAGGGCACGGGCACCGACTCGGCCAGCCTGAGAAAGGCCGGCATCGACCACGCTGTCGGCATCGTCGCCGGCAACGCCAGCGACCTGAAGAATCTGGCGATCGCCCTGGTCGCCCGCGATCTCAAGCCCGACATCTTCGTGGTCACCCGGCAGAACCAGGTCAGCAATTCCACGCTTTTCGAGGCGTTCCACGACGACCAGACCATGCAGCCCAGCCGCATCGTCGCCCGCGAGTTCCTGGCGTTGATCACCACGCCGCTGCTGGACCGGTTCCGCTACGAGATCCGCGGGGCGTCCGAGAAGTGGGCCGCCGAACTGGCCGAAGCCCTGTCGTACCTCAACGCCGGCTACACCCCGGACCTGTGGGGGGTGACCATCGACGCCGAGAATGCCGCCGCCGTGGTCGAGGCGATCGAGCACGAGCACTGGGTGAACGTGGGCCACCTGCTGGTCGATCCCTACGACCACGACAAGCCGGCCAACGCCTTGGTGCTGATGGTCGTCCGTGGCGACGGCGGGGCCATCCTGCCGACCACCGGCTACCAATTGGAGATCGGCGACCAATTGCTGGTCGCCGGCTCGCCAGACGCTGCGCGCCGGATGGAACTGGTGATGAACAACCTCAACGTGCTGCACTACGTCCGCACCGGACGCGAGAGCGGCGGTGGCTGGATATGGCACCAAGGCCGCATGCTGAAGCGGCGCTGGATCAAATACCTGTCCCGGCACTGAGCCGCCATCCCGGCAGGGAGACCCGGATCGAGTCCCGGATGACCCAACCAACCCCGATCCCGCCGGGATGACGTGGGCGACGGAGTCTCGAGGACTCACGCGAGGAAGCCGGCACCAACCGTCTTGTTGCTGGATTCGTCGACCAGGATCACCGCGCCGGTCGCCCGGTTCTCGCCGTAGTCGTCCATGAACAGCGGACGGGAACAGCGCAGGCGGACGCGTCCGATGTCGTTGAGCTGTAGCGCGGTCGCCGACTCGTCACGGTGCAGGGTGTTGATGTCCAACCGGTAGAGCACCTCGCGCACCTTGGCCCGTGCCCAGGTGGTGGTGTGCTTGAGCGCCAGGGTGCGGCCGGGTGTCAAAGTGGTGGTCTCGTCCATCCAGCAGATCCGCAGGTCCAGTTCCTGACGAGGCTGGGCCGGGTTGTTGGGCCGCACCAGCATGTCGCCGCGGGAGATGTCGATCTCGTCGGTCAGCCGCAGCACCACCGACATCGGCGGGTAGGCGCTGTCCTGTGGGCCGGTCGGAGAGTCGATCGCACTGAC